>JAYRSY010000009.1:0-147588 GCA_041919915.1 Lysobacteraceae bacterium | reverse complement strand
TCGCGCCGCGCTCAACGCGCGGCGCCGACCTCCGGCGCCTGCAAGCGCAATCGCATGCAGGCGCGACCCGCATCGGTGTCCAGGCGCAGCCGCCGGATCGAGGCGCCACGCGCGAGTCCCGACATCGTGCGCAGATCGAAGACGCGCGTGCCGGTCTGGAACGTCATCCGCATGCTGCTCTGCTCGTTGAAGTAATCCATGCCCTCGGTGAGCCAGAAGATCTGCACCGGCAACGTGCGACTGCCGTCGTCGCATTCGATCGAAACCCTGAGGAACGGCATGCGTGCCGGGTCGACGGGCGCCGGGAAGGCGAAATCGACATAGGGATCCTCGCCCTGGACGCGATAGCGGCCCTCACCGCCGTCCGCGGCGAGATGCTGGGTCGCATTCACCCCCGCGGCGACCGTGGCGCCGAGCGCGATCCCGGCGACATCGGCCGCAGGCGCCGGAACGGCCGGGGTCGACGCAGCGGTCGTTCCCGATGCTCCCGTCGTCGCTGCGATGGGCAACGCGCCCGCGGACGGCGGCAGCGTCGTCCATTTCGGATCGCGGGACGAACGCTCGACCACGGTGAAGAACACGTAGTCCGGCTTCCATTCCTCGACCAGCCGGACCAATCGCAGATCGGATTTCAACGCTTCGTCCCAGTGCAACTGGATCACGTCGCTGAAGGTGGCCGCCATCAGCGGCGCCATCATCTGCCCGAAGGAGTCGCGCAGCCAGAGCACTTTCGCGCGGTTGAGCGCACCTTCCGAGCGCACCAGCAGCGGCCGCATCGGAGAGTCCACCGGCGGATTGCCGCCCTTGAGCAGAATCTTGCCGGTGTCGTAGTCGTACTGCGTGGTCTGCACCGGCAGGAAGAACGCGTTGGTGATCGGCTCCTCGTCGTCGAACGCGTCCGGAATGCGCAGGAATCTCGCAAGGTCGCCGCCGATGCGGGGATCGACCCGGCGGATCGCATAGGCCTTCTCGTCCGGCCAGCGCAATTCGGGCGCGTCGCGTGCGACATCGCGCGCGAACGCACGGAACGCCAGCCCGGCACCGAGATAATTCCAGTGCGTATCGGTCTCGTAGTAGAGCGCCACCGGCTGTCGGGCGCGTTCCGCGATCAGAACCGGGCGCAGATCGATGAATCGCGTGCCTCCGGTCGCCGCGAACAGCGCATCGGTTCCGTTGGGGGATGCCGGCCGGGCCCATGACGGCATGTGTTCGGGATACACCGACCCCTTGTTCGGGGCGACCATGATCCTGGAAGCGCGAACGCCATGCTCCGCGAAGTAAACGTTCCAGGCGCGAGCTGCCGCGGCGATCCGGCCGGCGACAGCCGCGTCCTCCGCCGTCGCCGGGCGGCGATCGGTTGTGAGCGTGCGCTGGTGTCTGTCGCCGAGATAGAGCCAGTCGTCCCGCCCCACGATCACCTGCTCCGGATCGGTGCTGATGCCGAGCGGCTGCAGCGCCCGCGACACCAGCGCGGACAGCGCGTCGACGTTGTAGAAGAACGCCGGTTCCTTCCAGCGGATCGCCTGCCGGTCCTTCGCGGACAGCAGATTGATCGCCGGCACGATCGACAGGATCGAAGTGGCGACGACGAAGAAAACGGCGATGCGGCGCTTCAGGACAAGACGCTCCACGGCGACCCCCGCTCAGAAATTGAAGTAGAGGAAGACGGTGCTGGTCGCCGCCAGCGCGAAATACAGCGCGATCGCGAACAGCACCGCGGCGAACGCCATGCGTCCGGCGCCGATCCGGCCCCGCGCCAGTTCGAGCGCGTTCCGGTGCGAAACGATCGCGAACGCGATCAGGATCGACAGATACACCGGCGCCTGACCGACCAGCGCGTTGGGCGCGAACCGCAACAGCAGATCCGACAGCGTTCCGCCCCAGGCCAGATCGGCGGTGGGCACCGAGGCGACAGCGGGACCGAACGCGGAGCGCACGTCGGCCATGCCATGCAACACGCGCAGTGCGTCGTCCATGGTCTTCGCGCGGAAGAACACCCAGGTGACGCAGACGAACGCGAAAGTCAGCAGCCAGGCCAGCAGCGCCGGCAACGGGCGCCCGACACGTTTCCACAACCGGTGGATCGCGAGCGCGACGCCATGCAACGCGCCCCAGATCACGAACATCCAGGTCGCGCCGTGCCACAGACCACCGAGCACGAAGGTGATGAACACGTTGAGGTAGGTGCGCAGCTCACCATGACGATTCCCGCCGAGCGGGATGTACAGGTAGTCGCGCAGGAAGCTGCTCAGGGTGATGTGCCAGCGGCGCCAGAAATCCTGGATGTCCAGCGCCTTGTACGGCGAATTGAAATTGATCGGCAGCCAGATGTTGAAGAGCAGCGACGCGCCGATCGCCATGTCGCAATAGCCGCTGAAATCGAAGTACAACTGGAAGGTGTACGCCAGGGTCGCACCCCAGGCCTCGAAGAAGGCCAGCGACTCGCCGCCGTCGAACCCGGCATCGGCCCAGACCGCGAAGGTGTCGGCGATGACGAGCTTCTTGAACAGCCCGATCGAGAAGATGAACAGCCCTTTCGCGATGTTCGTGTGCCGCATCGAGAGCGTCCAGCGCGACGCGAACTGGGGCATGATCTGGCTGTGCTGGACGATCGGACCCGCGATGAGATGCGGAAAGAAGGTCACGAACAGCGCGTAGTTCAGCAGATCGTATTCGGCGGTCTCGCCGCGATAGCTGTCGACCAGGTACACGATCTGGGTGAAAGTGAAGAAGCTGATCGCCAGCGGCAGGACGATGTGAGGCAGCGGAACATGCGTGTCCAGCGCGAGGTTGAGGTTGCCGATCAGGAAATCGGTGTACTTGTAATAGCCGAGCAGCAGCAGATTGGCCACGATGCCGGTCGCCAGCACCACCTTGCGATTCATCGTGTGCCGTCGACCGCGATGCTGCGCCTCGCCTTCGGGTGCGGGCGGGCGATGTCCCTGCGCCAGGCCGGTGCCGATCGCGTAATTGAGCAGGATCGAGCCCAGGATCAGCGGCAGATAGCGGACGTCCCAATAGGCGTAGAAGAACAGGCTGGTGGCGACCAACCAGACCTTGCCGGCCGTGATCAGACGCAGGCGATTGAGCCAGAAATAGCCGAAGAACGCGATCGGCAGAAACACCAGGATGAACTGCCAGGAACTGAAAAGCATGCCTCGTGACCTTCGGGGCGCCGACCGGCGTGATCCGGCCCCGGAGGGTCCCCCGGGGCCGAAGGCGCATGATAGTCGGCAGGCTGCGGCCGGTCACCCTGCCACGCCACGCGCGCTCACTCCGCCGGACCGCTCGCGATCACCCGGAACGAGAGTGTCGCCCACGCGCCGCTGTCGGCGAGCGCGGTCAGGGTGTGCTCACCCGGTTCGCCGAAATCTCGCACCAGCACGGTGCGTCCCGCGGTTTCGCCGATCCAGCGACCGTCGAGCAACCACTGCACATTGCGCTCGGTACCAAGCGCGCGCAGCGAAAGGCGCACCGCATGCGCGCTGCCGGGCGCGGCCGCGAGGGTGGCGCCATCGTTGAGCCCGTCGATCCGCAGCTCTTCCGCGGCGTCGCGGCCATCGAGCATGCAGTCGTCCGCCAGCAGCGGCAGGGTCGATGCGCGCCGCGTCTCCGCGGACAACCACGGCGACGCCAGCGCGGGCCAGCGCGCGATCTCCCGCGCCTGCGCGCGATGCGGCAACGAACAGACCGCGGACACCCGTCGACCACTGTCGACATCGACCTCGAACCGCTCACGGCCCGCGCTCCACAGCCGCGCACCGCGCTCGGCGAAGGTCGGCGGCACCGCACCGTCGAGTGTCCACGCCTTGAACCGGCGCTGGCACAGCGAGGGCGGCAGGCCTTCCGCGGCGAGGCCGAGCGGCCAGCAGACCTCGATCTGCGCGACGTTCGCCGGCGGGATCGCCGGCGCCGCGTCGCGGGCACCGCCGGGCAGGGAATCCACCACTTCGAACAACAGCGGCAGCGCGGTCAACGCGCCGTACTGGCCGGGCAAGGGCGTGCCGTCCGGACGACCGACCCAGACGCCAACCGTGTAGCGGCGCGTGCCGCCCACCGCCCAGGCATCGCGGAATCCATAACTCGTGCCGGTCTTCCAGGCCACCCGCGGGCGCGTCCCGCGGTCGTACTGCTCCAGTTCGCCGGGACGCGGATTCGATTCGAGGATGTCGCGCACGATCCACGCGGCGCCAGGCGACAGCACACGCCGGTCGATCGCCGGATCCTGCGGCGTGTAGCGCACCCGGCCGGCGATGCCGTTGCGGTTGAACGCGGCGTGCGCGCCGACCAGATCCTCCAGCCGCACACCGGTACCGCCGAGAATCAGCGCGAGATTGGGCTTGGCCTGGCCCGGAAACTTCAGCGCCAGACCGGCGTGATCGACGCGCGCGGCGAACCGCTGCGGACCGATGCGATCGAGCAGATCGACCACGGGCACGTTCAGCGACAGACGCAGCGCCTGCGCCGCGCCGACCGGACCGTTGAAGGTTTCGCCGAAATTGCCCGGGCGGTAATCGCCGAAATTCTGCGGCGCATCCACCAGCAGGCTCTCGGAATGGATCAGACCGTCATCGATCGCCATGCCGTAGAGAAATGGCTTGAGCGTCGATCCCGGCGAACGCCAGGCGCGGACCATGTCGACGTGACCCAGGCGTTCGCGGTCGCCGAAGCGCAGCGAACCGACGTAGGCGCGCGCTTCCATCGTCGTGTTGTCGACCACCAGCATCGCCGCGGACGTGCGTTCTGGCAGCGTCGAGAAATACGAGGCAACGCGCTCTTCCAGCGTCCGCTGCAGGTTCGGATCGATGGTCGAAACGATCCTCGTCGCCTTCGGTCGCTGCGAGCGCAGGCGCTGCGCGAGCAGCGCGGCGATCATCGGCGACTGCAACTGGCGCGAGACCACGGGTTCGATCCGCGCGTCGTCCACCTCCGCGCGGGTCCAGACGCCGAGATCGGCCATCCGCGCCAGCACCTTGTCGCGGGCGGCCTGCGCCGCCTCCGGATGCCGGTCCGGCCGGCGTTTGCTGGGCGACTGCGGCAGCACCGCGAGCAACGCGGCCTCGGCACGCGACAAGCGCGACGCCGGCTTCCCCAGATAGGCCCAGCTCGCCGCTTCAACACCCTCGATGTTGCCGCCGAACGGCGCCCGTTCGAGATACAGGATGAGGATCTCGCGTTTCGACAGATGCGCTTCGAGCTGCAGCGCACGCAGGATCTGCCGCAATTTCCGGAATGGCGTCCGCGTGTGCCGCGTGCGCTTCGCGTCGAGGATGCGCGCGACCTGCATGGTCAGGGTCGAACCGCCGGACACCACCTCGCCGGTGGTCAGCATCTGCCCACCGGCGCGCAGCAGCGCGACCGGATTCACGCCCGGATGACGCCAGAACCAGCGGTCCTCGTAATTCAGCAAGGCTTCGAGATAGAGCGGCGACACGGATTCCGGTGTCGCCGGATGACGCCACACGCCATCGGCATCGGCGAACGCGCGCAGCGGCGTCCCGTCGCGCGCGACCACCAGCGTGCTGGTGTCACGCGCCTTCGGCAATTGCGGCGGATAGATCAGATCCAGCAGCAACAGCGTCGAGAGCAGCGCGACGCTGCCCCAACGCAGCCAGGGCAACAGACGGCGCAGCCGTTTCATCGAGGATCTTGCAGGAGTGTTTTCGCGCATGAAGGATGTCGTCGGCAACGATCACGTCCACAACCGCCCGGGACGGAACATCCGTCCCGGCGATGACTTCAGTCATCCGCGCCGAGCGGCGATTGCCGCGATGGATCGCCGACGAGAAACACCTCGTCGGTGATCGATCGCAACTCGCCCGTGCCGAGATCGCGCATTTCCCAGGTCCAGTCGCCGAACGCCGTGGTCAGGGTGCCCCGTGCATGGCAGGGGCCATGGTCGAAGAAGTCGTGCTGCTGACGTCCACTGATCACGATGCTGCGCTCGAAGAAGCGACGGACGTCGCCCGCCGTCGGCCGGAAGCGGGCGCAGCCGTCTTTTTCCGACCCCTGCCCGGCTTCCAGCACCACCACATCGTCGATCTTTCCGATCGGCGACCGCGCGGCCGCGGACGCGACCGGCAGCGAGATCATCGCTGCGAGCAGCAGACCCCGACGGCCGGCGGCGAACCACCGGCGACCTGCCCATGTCGTCACGATCATTTCGGCTGCACCACCGTGATCGTCGCCGGCAACGACTTGCCGACGCCGCGCAGTTGCGGACGATACATGTCCTCGACCAGCGACGGCGGCACGGTGTAGGTGCCGGGCGTCACCGCACGCACCAGGTAGAACACGCGCGCGGACTGGCCGGCGTTGAGTTTCAGCGCGGCGACGAAACGGTCGTCGCGATACTCCTCGTGGACCACGTCCGCGGCGCTGCCGCGATCCGCGATCTCGATGCCGTCCACGACCACGTCCGCCCACTGCTTGCCGTCGCCGAGATTGAAGTTCTCGATCTCGAGTCCCGCCGGCAGCAGATCGACGAGCATCGCATCCGGCATGTAGCGGTCGGACGTGATGCTGAGGGCCACGATCAGCGCCTCGCCTTCGGCGATCGGGCCGGGCTTCCACGGCTTGCCGTCGGTGGTGTACCACTTGCGTTCGATGCCGATCACCGACTTGTCTTCCGCTGGTGCGACGCGCGGCACGCCGGCCACTTCCAGGCTGACGTACAGCGGCAGCGCGCCGCCGGTGCCGGTCGCGGACGGACCCTGCGGTTCGAAACGGAAGCCGCGCGCGAGCGTCGTGTAATCGGTACGACGGCCCTGCATGCGCCGTTCGGGCGCCGGATCGGATGCATCGCCCAGCTTCCACGTCCCGGCGATCGTCTTCTTCTGGTCGGCCAGCAGCGCGCGACCGACGCGGGCCAGCGCGACCTGTTCCTGCGTGCTGAGCCAGAACCAGCGTTCGTTGCGGCGCACATCGAGTTCCTTGCCCAGCGCGACGACCCGGGCGTCGTACTCCGGCCGGTCGAGGCCACGCTCGTGGGTCAGCGCGATCATCAGCGCGCTGTCGCGCAGCGGACTGCTGTAGTCGCCGAGGTACTCGTAACGGTCGCCGGGCTTGTTGAAGGCGAAGCCCGCCGCGATCGCCTTGCCGCCGCGGGCCTTGTCGCCCTGCAGCGACAGCGCGAGCCCCAGATGCACCAGCGACAGACCGTTCTTCGCCTTGCCACGCTCGTTGTCGTAGAGCGCGCGCAGGGTCCCCAGCGGCGCGCGGTTCACCCGCGCCAGCACGTAGCCGGCGTGCGCCTGATAGGCGAATTTCAGATGATCGCGGTGGGTCTGGCCGTAGAACTCGTTGCCGCCGGCGAGCAGATCCTCGCTGAGCCGCTTCAACGCCTTCTGCAGCATGGCGTCGGGCACGGCGAACCCGGCTTCCTTCGCGTCGAGCAGGAATTCGACGATGTAGGGCGTCAGCGCGGCATTGACGTAGCTGTCGTCGCCCCACATCGAGAAGTGCCCGTTCGCCATCTGCATCGAGGCCAGGCGTCCGAACGCGCCTTCCATCCGCGCCTTGCGGGTCGCCGCGTCGATCCCCTTGCTGTCGAGCATCCGCGCGGTGTCGGCGTCCATCACCAGCGCGGCGTAGCCCTTGCTGGTGGTCTGTTCGGCGCAACCGTACGGGTATTCGAGCAGACCGTTGAGCGCGCCGGAGAACGGAATCGGCGGCAGCGCGCCCACCGTCATCTGCGCGGTCACCGAACCGGGCATCAGACCATCGGCGAGCGCGGCGTCCATCGCGATCGGATCGAGCTTGTTGAGCGTCAGCGTGCGGGTCTTGAGCACGCTCGGCCACGCCGGACGCACCGGCACATCGAAGCGGCGATCGACGCTGAACCCGTTGCCGTCCACGCGCACGCGGATCTTCGCCGTGGTGTAGCCCTCGCCCGCGGACAGCGGGAACGTGAGCGTGGTCTTGCCGTCGACGCCGAGTTTCGCGCTGCGCGCGCCCTGCGCGACCGACAACGGACCGATGCCGTCGACCTGCACCTTGAAATCACCCGGCTTGCCGGTGAAGTTGGTCAGATCGAGGGTGACGTTGCTGCGATCGCCCGGCGCGAGCACGCGCGGATAACTCGCCTCCGCCACGATCGGCGCACGCACCACGATCTCGGTATCGGCGTTGCCGTAACGCTGGGCGGAATACGCCAGCGCGGACACCCGCAGCGTGCCGTTGAAATCCGGCACCTTGAGCGCGATCTTCGCCTGCCCCTTCGCATCGAGCTTCACCGGCCCGGAGAAGAGATCGACCGTCTGCACCTTCGATGTCGGCCTGCGCGCCTGCGCGAGCGGCTGCAGCGCCATGTCGCCGCCGAAGCGGATGCGACCGATCTCGCCATCGAGACTCTCGATGACGCGACCGTAGACGTCGTAGGCATCGATGCCGAGCCGGCGCTGCGCGAAGAAATGCTTGTTCGCATCGGGCACCGGGAACCGGGTGATGTTGAGAATGCCGACATCGACTGCGGACACGGTGACGAAGGCTTCCTGGCCGGCGAGCCCGGGCACCGCGACCGTGGTCGTCAGCGTCTGCTCCGGCCGCATCTTCTTCGGCAGCGACAGACCGACCTCGACCCGGCGGGACGCGCGATCCATGGGCACATGGGCGACGCCGACCGCGCGCGCCGGCGTGATCTTGTCGGGCGCGCTGCCGCCGCGGAAGACCAATGCGGTGACATAGATGTCGTGACGTTCCCAGTCCTTGGTCACCGGGATCTCGAAACTGCTGCCGCGCTTCACGTCGACTTCCTGGACGTACAGCATGCGGTCGCCTTCGACCATCAGCAGGCCCTTGCCCGGATGCGGCGGCGTCAGCGTCACCTTCAGCGTGTCGCCGGTGTTGTAGGCGGTCTTGTCGAGCGCGACCTTGACCTTGTCGGGGCGCGCGTCCAGCCCGCGATTCTCGTCGTCCCAGCTCCAGCCCGCCTCGAACGGATAGCGCGTGGTCAGGCCGGTGGCCGGATCGAGCACATCGACGCGATACGCGCCCCACTCCACCGGGAAGGCGAAGCGGACGGCGGTGGCGCCGGCATCGACGGTCCGGGTTTCGACGTTCTCGAAGCGGGAGGTGAAATCGAAGTCCCAGCCTTCATCGTCGTCGTAGTTCCAGTGATAGTCGCGGTGCTCGCGCACCAGCGTCACCTTCAATCCCTTGGCCGGGCGCGGCTTGCCGTCGACGCCGACGCGCATCAACTGGAAGCCGGCATCGCTGTCGCTGTCCGCACCGTCCTTGTCGTCGAACAGAGGACGCACGCCGACCAGCGCATCGGCCGGCCACATCACGCGTTTCACGGAGCGATTGACGCTGCGGCCGCCGGTCTCGAACAGGCTGCCGGAGACGATCGCGGCGATCGGCGTGGTCGCCTTCGCTTCGGTCGGCAGCGCGATCTCCTGGACCAGCTTGCCCTGGGGATCCAGCGTGGTGTCGACGACGTCGTTGGCTTCCTTGGGCAGTTCCACGGTGGGATCGCCGAAGAAATAGCCGGTCATGCTCTCGACCGGATGCTGTTCCACCGCGACCGCGAGCTTGGCGGTGAAGCGGTTGCCGGCCGCGGGCGCGCCATAGAGATAGGCGCCCGTCGCCTGCAGCGTCAGCGGTTTGCCCGGACGCAGCACGGCGTCCGCGGTGTCGAGATCGAGCTTCATCCGCTCGGGCAGGAACTCCTCGATCCGCAGGGTCATGCCCTGCACCGCTTCGGTACTGGCCGGATCGGTGCGGAACTCCACCTGCCAGGCGCCGGTCGGGGCCTCGGCCGGAATGAGCTTCTCGAAGCTGTAGTAACCCTGCTGGCCCGCTTCGATCCGGCTCTCCACGAACGGTTTGCCGTTGGGCTGTTTCAGGCGCACGAACAGCGGCTGCGCGCGCTTGCCCTTGTTCGGCACCGGCTTGCCGTCGTTGTCGCGCAGCAGCGCGGACACGCGCACGACTTCACCCGGGCGGTAGAGATCGCGACCGGCCCAGGCGAACACGTCGAACCACGCAGGCTCGCGCCCGCTCACCGCGAATTCGGACAGATCCAACGCCGGCTGATTGAACGGCAGCAGCGACACGTCCTTGCCGCGTCGCGCGATCAGCACGTGGGCGGCGTCGATCTTGTAACCGAGCATCGCGTTGCCGTTGCGATCGGTCTGGCCCTTGAGCACGACATCGCCCGGGCCGTCCATCACCTGCAGTTCCACGCCGGAGATGCCGGAGCCGTCCTGCAGCGAGGCGGTGTGCACGAACAGCTTGTCCTTGTAGGCGCGCACGTGCAGGCCGATGTCGCTGACCGTGAAGAAGGTGGTTTCGTACTGGTCGTTGAACAGGCCGGTGCGCTTCATCACCGCGAAGTAGAGACCCGGCTCCTGCAGTTCCTCGATGTCCTGGATCGGCAGGTAAGTGACCATGCGCTCGTTGCGTTTGCCGCCGAGCACGAAGCGGTTCGTGTAGACCGGCTCGGCCAGTTTGGACAGCGGCGTGTTGTCGCCGTATTCGTTGTCCAGTTCCCAGCCGCTGCGACGGCCGCCGCGCTGGTATTCGTGGAAGAACTGCGCCAGCGATTTCTCGCGTACGCGCAGGAATTCCACATCGACCTCGGGCACGTTCACCGCGACCACCGGCAGACCGCGGCTTTCGCGCGCCGGCAGCACGCTGCCCTGAGAAGCGAAACCGACCGCCGGTTTCAGCTCGCCGGTATAGACCTTCTGCTCGACATCGCGACCGAGCGTGCTGCCGTCGGCGGCGGCCAGCTTGGCCGACAGCTTGAGCGTGTATTCGGTGTTCGCGGCGACGAACGGGTAGCGCAGGATCCTGCCGCCCTCGTCCAGTTTCCAACCGCTCTTCTCGGCCGGGGGCGTGTCGAACGCGATCAGTTCGTCGAACGCCTGCGTCCCCACCAACGGGCGCGAGAACTCCACCGCGATCGCCAGCGCGTCGCCATCCTGGTCGGGATAGGCCCGGACCACGGCGAATTCCTTGATCTCTTCGCGCTTGGCCTGGATGGCCTCGCCGCTCACTTCGGGAAGCTGCCCGCTCTCCCGGTCACCGCACCCCGGCAGGACCGCGAGGGCCATCACCAGCCCTGCGCCCGCCACCCATGTTCCCAACAGCCCGCGAACCCGACCCACCAACCCGAACCGCGACGAGCGACACATATGGCCTCCTGGATGTTGGGCGGAGTATAGAGAGCTTTTTGCTCAATGGATCACTCTTTCTGAACATTTTTTTGACTTTTTTTTAACTTTAACGCCCGGCAACGACGCTGTGTCCACCGTGGCCGCTCAGGCATGGAAACACGTTCTGTTTTCTTCTGCGATCGGTGATCGACAGGAACAGCGGCAGGCGGGAGGGCCGTCGCCGGAGGCCCCTCGAAACCGTGTCGACGGGCGGTCGGCACCGCCCCGCAGCCCCCGTCCCCGGCGTCCTCCAGGGCAGTCCATGGACAATCCGTCATCTCATCGGGTGACATCTCCATGGGAAATAATGCCGGCGCGAGCAATCGCATCCTCCGGGAGCACCACGACAGCCAAAAGACACCGGTATCAATCTGATTGCCCGGATTTCCGGCACCGGCGATCGCCAATCGATCAGTTCCAGGACGGATTCCCCCGCATGGGCCGCATGGCCCGATCAAATGGAGATTCGAATGTTGACCCCCACTCGACGCAACAGGACGCTTTTCATCCTTGGGCCGACACTTGCGCTGGGCCTCGGTGTCCCTGCAGCGCAGGCCGCCGATCGCATCGACCTGCACGGTCAGGACATCGGCCGCATCACGCAGCGCAATGCAGCGATCGCCAAAGCCGGCACCACCGCATTCGTCCATACCCGCCACGAACAGGCGCTGGCGCTGGACGCCGATTCGCGGCTGTTGCTGATCGGTCGTCAGACCACGCTCGGCGTGCGTTCGCATCGCTATCGCCAGACCTTCCGCGGCCTGCCCGTGTTCGGTGAACACGTGATCGTCAACGAAGATGCCGACGGCAACCTGCGTTCGCTGTTCGGCCGCAAGGTCACCGGACTGGACGGAGAGATACCCGCAGGCAAACCGGCATTGAACGCGCGCCAGGCCCTTGCCCTCGGCAAAAGCATCGGTCTCGGCAATCGTCAGGGGTTCATGCGCACGCGCGACGAAAGCGCCGAACTGATGATCCACATCGACAACGCAGGCCGGGCGCGCAAGGCCTATCTCGTCTCGTACTTCGCCGACACCATGCGTGGCGGCTCCCCCACGCGTCCTTCGATCATGATCGATGCGCAGACCGGTCGCGTGCTGGAGCGATGGGAAAACCTGCAGACGGCCGAAATCGGTACCGGACCGGGCGGCAACCTGAAGACAGGGCAGTACGAATACGGCGTGCAGTACGGAAAGCTCGATGTCAGCCAGTACAACAACGGCTACTTCTGCCAGATGGACAATGCGAAGGTCAGGACCACGAACAACACGAACAGCATGGCCGATACCGGCGCCGCGACCTTCGTCTGTCCGCGGAACACCATCAAGCCCATCAACGGCGCCTATGCGCCGCTGAACGATGCGCATTTCTTCGGCAGCGTGGTCCACAACCTCTATCAATCCGTCTTCGGCCGCGGACCGCTCTCCGGCTTGATCAAGTTGCGGGTGCACTACGGCACGAACGTCGAGAATGCTTTCTGGGACGGCATGTTCGCGACCTTCGGCGATGGTGGCCCGACCTATCATCCGCTCACATCGCTCGACGTCGTTGCCCACGAAATCTCCCACGGGTTCACGTCCCAGAATTCGAACCTGACGTATTCGGGCCAGTCCGGCGGCATCAACGAAGCGTATTCCGACATCGCCGGCGAAGCGGCCGAGTACTACCTCCGCGGCGGCAACGATTTCAAGGTCGGTTACGACGTCCGCAAGGACTCCGGAGCGATGCGCTACATGTACAACCCGCCGCTGGACGGCAGCTCGATCGCGCATGCGTCGGCCTATGTGCCCGGGATGGACGTGCATTACTCCTCGGGCGTCTACAACAAGGCCTTCCATCTGCTCGCGACGAAGCCCGGCTGGAATACCGGCAAGGCCTTCAGGATCTTCCTGCGTGCGAACCACATCTACTGGACGCCGAGCACGGATTTCAATCAGGGCGTCTGCGGACTGCTGACCGCCGCGCGCGACTATTCCTACAGCCTGGCCGACGTGATGTCGGCTTTCAACGCCGTAGGGGCCAGCTGTCCGTCCGGCGGCGGCACCGGGCGCGACGTGATCGCGATCGGCAAGATGGGTGGCTCCGGCAAGACCGAAGTGCATGGGCTGAGCGGTGCCGGCGCGTACCAGGGATTCTTCTCGCACATCGCGACCACCCTGGGACAGACCGGCACGGACGCCTCATGGAACTATGCGATGGGCGATTACAACAAGGACGGCGTGCAGGATCTCTATGCCATCAAGAAACAGGGCGGCTCCGGCAAGACCGAAGTGCACGTGCTGAACGGCGCCAACGGCTTCCAGAATTTCCTGCTGCAGACGGCGACCGTCCTGCACTCGACCGGAACGAATGCAGCCTGGCAATTCGACCTGGGCGATTACAACCGCGACGGTACGCTGGATCTTTATGCGATCAATCGACTCGGCGGATCGGGCAAGACCGAAGTGCACGTCATGAACGGCGCCGGCAATTTCCAGACGTTCATCGGCCAGCATGCGTCGGTGCTGGGCCAGACCGGATCCGACGGCAGTTGGATCTTCAAGGTCGGCGACTACAACAACGACGGCGCGCCCGATGTCTACGGCATCTTCCGGATGGGCGGTTCCAACACGACGGAAGTGCACGTGCTGAACGGCGCCAACGGCTTCCAGAACTTCCTGCTGCAGACGCCGACGCTGCTGCCCCGCACCGGCACGGACAACGCCTGGTCCTTCGGTCTGGGCCACAGCGATGGCGACGGCAGGATCGACCTGCTGGCCGTGAGCAAGCTGGGCTACACGGGCTCGGGAATGACCGAGGTGTTCGCGCTGACCGGCGAACAGAACTACCAGAAGATGAGCATGGCCAACCGGACGGCACTGGGCATCACCGGCAGCGATCTTTCCTGGGATTTCGTCGTTCCGCGTTGATCCGGACGCACGCTGGAAAGCGAAAGGCCGCCCAAGGGCGGCCTTTCGTCATCACCGCAATCGCGATGCGGATCAGATGCCGGAATCCAGCTGCGACACCGCATCGCCGGCAGTGTCCTGCGACACCGCAGTCGACGCATCGGCGACTTCTTCCTCGTCCAGCGAACCATCCAGGCGCTCCAATGCCTGCAGACGCTCGCCTTCGGACAACCGCATCAGGGTCACCCCCTGGGTGTTGCGGCCGACCCGCGAGATTTCCGCGGCGCGGGTCCGCACCAGGGTGCCTCCGTCGGAGATCAGCAGCACCTCGTCGGCACTGCGCAGCAGCACCGCGCCGACCAGCTTGCCGTTGCGCACGGTGGTCTGGATGCCGATCACGCCCTGGGTGCCGCGGCCCTTGCGCGGATGATGCGCGAGCGGCGTGCGCTTGCCGTAGCCGTTCTCGGTCGCGGTGAGGATGTAGAACGTATCGCCGTCGTCCTGGCCCAGATCGGCCAGTTCACCGCCCTGCTCCGCCGCGCTGTCGCCCACGTCCGCATTCGCCTCGACGGCCGCATCGGCGGCGTCGCCATTGACGGCATCGGCGACGATCTCTTCTTCCGGCGCATCGGCGGCGGATTCGGCCACGATCAGGCTGACCACGGTTTCGCCCCCGGCCAGGCGCATGCCGCGCACGCCGGTGGCGGTGCGACCCATCGGCCGCACGTGCGCTTCGGCGAAGCGCGAGACGCGACCGTTCGAGGCGAACAGCAGGATGTCGCGTTCGCCATCGGTCAAGGCCGCGCCGATCAGGGCATCGCCCTCATCGAGATTGATCGCGATCTTGCCGCGCGCCAGACGGAACGCGAACTCGGTGAGCGGCGTTTTCTTGACCGTGCCGTTGCGGGTGGCGAAGAACACGAAATGCTGTTCGTCGTACTGATGCACCGGCACGACCGCCTGGATCTTCTCGCCCGGCTCCAGCGCCAGCCAGTTGACGATCGGACGACCGCGGGCGTTCGGACCGGCGTCGGGCAGCTGATGCACCGGCAGCCAGAACACGCGACCGCTGCTGGTGAAGGTCAACAGCGTGTCATGGGTATTGACCAGCCACAGCTGATCGATGAAATCCTCGTCCTTGGTCGCCGCCGCGTTGCGGCCCTTGCCGCCGCGCTTCTGCGCGCGATAGGCGGTCACCGGCTGGCGTTTGGCGTAACCGGCGTGAGAAAGCGTGACCACCACATCTTCCGGCGCGATCAGATCGAGAATGTCGAGGTCTTCCTCGCTGGCGCGGATCTCGCTGCGACGGGCATCGCCGTAAAGATCCTTGATTTCCTTCAATTCGTCGCGGATCACTTCGCGCAGGCGATCGGGATTCTCGAGGATCTCGATCAGGCTGCGGATGACTTCCAGCAGTTCCTTGTATTCCTCGGTGAGTTTGTCCTGCTCCAGGCCGGTGAGGCGGTGCAGGCGCATTTCCAGGATTTCCTTGGCCTGGATCTCGGTCAGCTGGTAGTACGGCGTGGCGCCGTCGGCCAGCAATCCCACGCCCGCCGGCAGATCTTCCGGTCGCGAGGCATCGCTGCCGGCGGCGGCGAGCAGACTGGCGACCAGCCCGGCGTTCCAGCGGCGCGCCAGCAGGCGTTCGCGCGCTTCGTTCGGATTGGCCGAGGTCTTGATCAGCTCGATCATCTCGTCGATGTTGGCGAGCGCGACCGTCAGGCCTTCGAGGATGTGCGCGCGGGCGCGGGCCTTGCGCAGTTCGAAGATGGTGCGCCGGGTCACCACTTCACGGCGGTGCCGCACGAAGGCTTCGAGGATCTGCTTGAGGTTGAGCAACTGCGGACGGCCGTCGACCAGCGCCACCATGTTGATGCCGAACACCGATTCCATCGGCGTCTGCGCGTACAGGTTGTTGAGCACGACCTCGGCCGACTCGCCGCGCTTGACCTCGATGAAGATGCGCATGCCGTCCTTGTCGGACTCGTCGCGCAGCTCGCTGATGCCTTCGAGCTTCTTTTCCTTCACCAGCTCGGCGATCTTCTCGATCAACCGGGCCTTGTTCACCTGGTACGGGATCTCGGTGACGACGATGGCCTCGCGGCCGTTGTCGGCGACTTCGATCTCGGCGCGGGCGCGCATGCGGACGCGGCCACGGCCGGTGCGGTAGGCGACATGGATGCCGCCGACGCCGTTGATGATGCCGGCGGTCGGGAAGTCCGGGCCCGGGATGTACTGCATCAGGCCGTCGATATCGATCTCGGGATCATCGAGCAGCGCGACCGTGGCGTCGATGACCTCGGACAGATTGTGCGGCGGAATATTGGTCGCCATGCCGACCGCGATGCCGGCGGAACCGTTCACGAGCAGATTCGGGAAGCGCGACGGCATCACCGTCGGTTCCTGTTCCTTCTCGTCGTAGTTGGGCTGGAAATCGACGGTGTCCTTGTCGATGTCGGCCATCAGCTCATGGGTGAGCTTGGCCATGCGCGCTTCGGTGTAACGCATCGCCGCGGCGTTGTCGCCGTCGACCGAACCGAAGTTGCCCTGACCGTCCACCAGCAGATAGCGCAGCGAGAACGGCTGCGCCATGCGCACCAGGGTGTCGTATACCGACTGGTCGCCGTGCGGGTGGTACTTACCGATCACGTCACCGACGATACGCGCCGATTTGTAGTAGGGCTTGTTGCTGTGCGCGCCGAGCTCGTTCATCGCGAACAGGACGCGACGGTGCACCGGCTTGAGACCGTCCCTCACGTCCGGGAGCGCACGGCCCACGATCACGCTCATGGCGTAATCGAGATAGCTGCGGCGCATCTCGTCTTCGAGATTGACGGGGATGATTTCCTTGGCGAGTTCGGTCATTACGACTTCTTGTGCTGGGTGACGACGCTGCGGAGCGGATGTCGTTCCGGGGCGACACCGGGGGACGCCGCGATGTGCGGCGGGGCCAGCCGTGGGGTCGCTCCGGAGGACGCGCGCCGTTCGATGCGCGAACGCCGGATTGTAGCACGCGCAGGCATTTCACGCCCGGCCGCGCAGGGCGCTTTTCCCATGCGAAAACAGGGACTTGCGCCTGCGCCGGCAACCCGCGCAGGCGCCCGGCACGGACCCGCCACGAAGGCCGGAAACTCCGGCAAAAAACGGCGCCGGCGGCCTGCGATCAGTGGCCGAAGAAGGTCTGCATCGAGACCCGGTTGGGACGCTCGACCACGCCGCGCTCGGTGACGATCGCGTCGATCAGTTCCGAGGGAGTGACGTCGAACACCGGATTCCAGGCGCGGATGCCCTCGGCTGCGGTCCGCGTGCCGCCGACGGCGAACAGTTCGGCAGGATCGCGTTCCTCGATCTCGATCCTGCCGCCGTTGGCGGTGGCCATGTCCACCGTCGACGACGGTGCGACGACCATGAACTTGACGCCGTGGTAGCGGGCGGCGATCGCGAGCTGGTAGGTACCGATCTTGTTGGCGGTGTCGCCATTGGCGCAGATACGGTCGGCGCCGACGATCACCCATTGCACCTGCCCGGTCTTCATCAGATGCGAGGCGGCGGCATCCGCGATCAGCGTCGCGTCGATGCCGTCCTGCTGCAATTCCCAGGCGGTCAATCGCGCGCCCTGCAACCAGGGCCGGGTTTCGCCGGCATAGACGCGTTCGATGCGCCCCTGCGCGACACCGGCCCGGATCACGCCCAGGGCGGTGCCGAACCCTGCGGTCGCCAGTGACCCCGTGTTGCAGTGGGTCAGCACACCGCTGCCGCTGGCGATGAGCTGGGCGCCGAGACGCCCCATCCGGTGATTGGCCGCCAGATCTTCGCTGGCGATGGCTCGCGCTTCGCGCAACAGGATCGAACGCCAATCCTCGCCGGTATCGACGAGCGCCCGGCGCATGCGCTGCAGCGCCCAGGCCAGATTCACCGCGGTCGGTCGCGCAGCGTTGAGTTGCTGCATCACCGGCTCCAGCCGCTCCGCGGCCTCGCCTGCGGCCTGTATCGCGCCGCCGGTGGCGGCATCGAGCTCGCGCGCGGCGAGCACGACGCCCCAGGCCGCGGCGATGCCGATCGCCGGAGCGCCGCGCACGATCAATGCGTGGATCGCCACCGCGACCGCGGCGCTGGTCCGGCATTCCACGTATTCCACGGCGAAGGGCAGCTTGCGCTGGTCCAGCAGTTCAAGGGTGTCGCCGGTCCAGCGGATCGGGCGGATGCGGTCGTAGCGCGCGTAGTCGAATGTGTCTTCCATGCGCGCATTCTACCGGGACGAGGCTTCCCGCTCGTCGGGAAATCGTATCCATTGCGCGAAAACGGGACGGCCCGGCTCCCGCCGGGTCGTCCTGGAAACACGCGTCGCTTTGAAGGGGATCAACCGCCCGGCGGCGGACGGTCAGCGGGATACGGATAGCCACCATTGGGCCCGTTGCGACGACCGACCACGAACTCCGCACGGCAACCGCGGGTCACCCAGACGCCATTGCGGGTCTGGCCCCAGGTCTCGCCTTCGATGCACGGTTTGTCGGAAAGCTGGCGCAGGAGCCGGATCTCGCCGCGGCGGCCGACGTTCATCGCGCAGCTGCGACTGCGATTGTCGCGCGACTCGCAGCGCACCAGGTCGTTGCCCTGATGGCCGTAGTTTCCACCGTTGCCGTAACCATAGCCGGTGCGGAAGAGTGCGCGGCAACCGCCGCTGACCCAGACGCCGCGGGAATCGCTGCCCCAGGTCTGGCCGCGGATGCAGGGGCTGTTCGAAAGCTGGCGGACGAATTCGGCGCGACCGCCGCGGCTGCCGCAACGCTCGGTGTGTCCGTCGCGGGATTCGCAACGGAACAACCCGTCGTCGCCGTAGCCGGCATTGTAGTAACCGCCATTGCCGTAGCGATCGTCGTCGTAGTCGTCGTCGTTTCCGTAGCCGTAACCGGTGTCGACGCGGAATTCGGCGCGGCAACCGCCGCTGACCCAGACGTCGCGCGAATCGTTGCCCCAGGTACGGCCGCGGACGCAGGGGCTGTCGGAAAACTGGCGGACCAGTTGCACGTCGCTGCCGTAGGCACTGCAGCGCTCGGTGCGACCATCGCGGGATTCGCAGCGCACCAGCGTGCCGTTGTAACCGTAGTTGTTCCATTGCGCCTGCGCCGGCAGGCTCGACAATCCGCCGAGAAAGACGGTCGCGAGCAGGGCAAGCATGTCGAAACCCCGTGTGTTGCGCATCGTTGGCACCCCCGTGATGAGTGGCTCCAATGTAGCCGCGAAGGATGAATGGCCGGCGAATTTTCCGGCCTGGCGACGAGGCATCGGACGAATGTTCAGGTAACCGTTTCCAGCGGCAACCCCGGGTCAGGCCCGGGCGAAGTCGAAGGCCAGCACGTCCGCGATACGGTCGGTCCCGAGCATCGCCATCAGCAGTCGTTCGACGCCCAGGGCCACTCCGGCGCAGTCGGGAAGTCCCGCCGCCATCGCCGCGAGCAGACCTTCGTCCAGGGGCGGCCGCGCCGCGCCGCGATCCGCGCGAACGGCGAGGTCGCGCAGGAAACGTGCGCGCTGCTCGTCGGCATCGGTCAGCTCGTGATAGCCGTTCGCCAGTTCCAGAGGGCCGAGGTACAGCTCGAAGCGTTCCGCGACCGCCGGCGCATCGCCCTCGCCCGCGCGCAGCTTCGCCAATGCGCATTGCGATGCGGGCCAATCGTGGACCACCAGGATGCGGTCTCGATCGAACGACGGCTGCAGGCGATGGGTCATCAACAGATCGAGCCAATCGTCGCGGGTGAGACCTTCCGGATCGATCGCGACATCGCCCAGCGCCGCGCGCAGTGCGGCATCATCCGCCACGAACGGATCCAGGCCCAGTCGCTCGCGGTACAGATCGCGGAAGGTCGTCGTCGTCACCAGCGCGCGGCGTTCGACGAGCGCCAGCGCCGCCTGCACCAAGGCCACGGTCTCGTCGATCAGACGACGATGGTCCCAGCCGACGCGATACCACTCGAGCATCGTGAATTCGGGGTTGTGGCGGCCGCCGGCCTCACCGTCCCGGAACACGCGCCCGAGTTCGTAGCAGTCGCCGACACCCGCGGCGAGCAGCCGCTTGAGCGGAAATTCCGGCGAGGTGCGCAGCCAGCGTGTGCACGGCGCGCCGTCGGTGCGACCGGAGAATTCGAGCGAAAACGATGCGATGTTGGCATCGGTATTGCCGGCCACCGACAGCACCGGCGTTTCGACCTCCAGCACCGCGCGTTCCGCGAAGAACGCACGGATCGTCGCGTACAGCCGCGCGCGCAGGCGCAGGGCGTCGAGTGGCGCGGTCGGCCGCCAGTCCGCGGTCACGCCCCCTGCTCCGCCAGGAACGCGAGCAACCGTGCTTCGTCCCAGATCTCGATGCCCAGTTCCTGCGCCTTGGCGAGCTTGCTGCCGGCGGCCTCACCGGCGATCACCAGACCGGTCTTCTTCGACACGCTGCCCGAGATCTTCGCCCCCAGCGCTTCGAGCTTCGCACCGGCCTCGTCGCGCGACATCGCGGCGAGACCGCCGGTGAGGACGATCGTCCTGCCTTCGAGCGGGCCGGCCACAACGTCGTCCGCATCGGGAATCCGTGCCTGCAGCGTCTCCATGGCGACCGCGACGCGTTCCAGCAATTGCGCGTGCGAGTGGTCCGCGCGCCATGCGCTCAGCGATTGCGCCGTGTCGGCAGGCAATCCCGCGGTGAGGAACGCATGTTCCGGGGCATCGCGCACCGCGGCCGCGTCGGCGAAGGCGGCCGCGAGCTGCTCCGCGCGGATACGCGTGATCTTCGGGATTTCCATGTCAGACAACACCGTCGCCAGCGTCAGCGCGGCGCGCAGCTTTGGCGACGGCGGATGCGTATCGGCGATACGCACACCGCGTTCGAGCAGCGCGTCGATGACCTGCTGGTTGCCGGACTGGTCGAAGAAATGCCCGAGCGCACGCGCGACTTCGCCACCGATGTCGGGCACGCACTTGAACATCGGCCACGGCAGGCGGCGGATGAGTGCGAGGTCGCCGAACCATGCGGCCAGGGCCTTCGCCGTGCTCTCGCCGACGTGCTCGATGCCGAGCGCGAACAGGAAGCGTTCGAGCGTGGTCGCGCGGCTGCGGTCGATCGCTTCGATCAGATTGTCGGCCCACTTGGTCGCCACCTTGCCGGCCTTCACGGTCTCGGGCGTGGTGCCGTCGCGTTCGTCGACACGGCGCTTCATCTCCAGCAGATCGTCGAGCGAAAGCCGATAGAGATCGGCGACCGACTGCACGTAGCCCAGGCCGGACAGATCCTCGATGTAGCGGTCGCCCAGGCCTTCGATGTCCATCGCGCGGCGCGAGGCGAAATGACGGATCGCTTCCTTGCGCTGCGCGGCGCAGGTGAGTTCGCCCGAGCAGCGCCAGACGGCCTCGCCTTCCTCGCGCACGATCTCGGAACCGCAGACCGGACAGGCCTCCGGCATCCGCCATTCCGGCGCGTCGGGTTTGCGATGTTCGGGCACCACACGGACGATTTCCGGGATGACATCGCCGGCGCGGCGCACGATCACGGTATCGCCGACGCGCACGTCGAGGCGCGCGATCTGGTCGGCGTTGTGCAGGGTCGCATTGGTGACGACGACGCCGGCGACCTGCACCGGCTTCAGCCGCGCGACCGGTGTCGCCGCGCCGGTACGACCGATCTGGATCTCGATGGCCTCCAGTTCGGTCGACTGTTCCTGCGCCGGAAACTTGTGCGCGATCGCCCAGCGCGGCGCGCGCGAGACGAAGCCCATCTCGCGCTGGCCGGCGTAGTCGTCGAGCTTGTAGACCACGCCGTCGATGTCGAACGGCAGCGCGTCGCGTTTCCCGCCCATGCGCCGGAAATAATCGAGCAGACCACCGGTGCCGGCGACGACTTCGCTTTCGGCGCTGACCGGAAAGCCCCATTCGCGCAGTCGTTGCAGCGTCACCGAATGGGTCGCGGGCAGGTCGAAGCCTTCGACCACGCCGACCGCATAGGCGTAGAACGCCAGCGGCCGCTGCGCCGTGATCCGCGGATCGAGCTGGCGCAGCGAACCGGCGGCGCCGTTGCGCGGATTCGCCAGCACCTTGCCGCCATCCTTCAACGCGCGTTCGTTGTAGGCCTTGAACGCGGCCAGCGGCATGTAGACCTCGCCGCGCACTTCCAGCACGTCCGGCCAGTCGCTCCCGCGCAGGTGCAACGGAATGGCCTTCACGGTGCGCAGATTGGCAGTCACGTCCTCACCGGTCGAGCCGTCACCCCGGGTCGCACCACGGATGAACGCGCCCTGCTCGTAGCGCAGACTGATCGCGAGGCCGTCGAGCTTCGGCTCGACCGAGAACACCGGCGCGCTGCGCTCCAGCCGCTCCTCGATGCGACGCACGAAATCCGCGACTTCCTCGTCGGAAAAGGCGTTGCCGAGCGACAGCATCGGGATCTCGTGGCGCACTTCGGCGAATGCCGACGAAGGCGCGTTGCCCACGCGCTGGGTCGGTGAGGTCGAATCGGCGAATTCCGGATGCGCGGCTTCCAGCGCTTCCAGTTCGCGCATCAGACGGTCGTATTCCGCATCCGGAATCGAGGGGTCATCGAGGACGTAATAGCGATGATTGGCGTCTTCGATGCGGCGGCGGAGGTCGGCGATGCGGGCGGCGACGTCGGTCATGCTGAGCCTGGAAGGAAACGGAACATTGCGCCGGAACGCGGGTGACCCGGCGGGCGACCCGGCCGGCGGAGCACGTCAGGATCGCCTGTCCCCGTCTCGCGGATCGCGACGGGCAGGCGGACGGCGGTCATCTCACCAGCGGGTGTTCTTCGAGATCGGAGGCGCTTCGTGCTGGCGATCGTAGGCGCGCAGATCGTCGCGGATGTGGGCGATGCGCTGGCGGCCGATGGGGTTGCGCGATTCGTCCAGGACCACGCCGTCGAGCAGTTCGGCCATGCGCTGGGCGGTCGGCAGCATCTTTTCCCAGGCGTCGAGCGCGGGAATCGGCGCCGGCAGGGTCAGGAAAAAGGCGATCGCGGGGGTTTCCATCGTCTGGATCTCCGCCATCTCGAAACTGCCGGGCTTCTTGATGTTGGCGACGCTGAAGATCGGGCCGCCGTCCGGCCGGCCGTCGGCCAGGCGGTGGAAGATGCTCATGTAGCCGTAGCTGAGACCGGCCTTTTCCGCGGCGACCACGATGTCCGGGCCGCGCAGCACCTGGCCGGCGCGCGCCGCGACGTACAGGGTGACGATCTTGTCGAATTCCTCGCGGTCGCGCTTGCCGACTTCCGGCCCCGAAGGCGGAGGCGTGCCGGGCTCGGCATCGTCCGCGGCGAAGGCGACGCCTTCGTGCAGGCCGCGGTCGACGCCGCCGACCGGCGCGTCCCGGGTCAGCTTCGGTTCCGAACGCGGGGCCGTGCGCTCGCCGCCGCTCTCGCCGCGGATCTTGCGGCCCTGATCCGGCCGGCGCGGCCGGCCGAAGAAGTAGATCGCCGCCATCAACAGGAGACCAGCGACGACGATTCCGATACGCAACAACCAGATGTCCGACATGCGTTGACCTCTCGGGAGGGGTTCAGGCCGCGCCGGCGAGGCGCGCGGCCTCGGCCAGATCGACCGACACCAGACGACTGACGCCCGGCTCGCGCATGGTCACGCCGCTGAGCTGGTGGGCGGCCTCCATGGTGGCCTTGTTGTGGGTGACGAACAGGAACTGTACCTGTTCGCTCATTTCGCTGACCATCGCGGTGAAACGACCGACGTTGGCTTCGTCCAGCGGCGCGTCCACCTCGTCGAGCAGACAGAACGGCGCCGGATTCAGGCGGAAGATCGCGAACACCAGCGCGACCGCGGTCATCGCCTTCTCGCCGCCGGACAGCAGCGAGATGTTCGACACGCGCTTGCCCGGAGGCCGGGCCATGATCGCGACGCCGGTATCGAGCAGATCCTCGCCGGTGAGCTCGAGATAGGCGTGACCGCCGCCGAACAGCCGCGGATAGAGTTCCTGCACGCCGGCGTTGACGCGATCGAAGGTGTCCTTGAATCGGCCGCGGGTCTCGCGGTCGATCTTGCGGATCGCTTCTTCCAGCGTCTCCAGCGCGGTGGTGAGATCGGTGTCCTGCGCGTCGAGATATTCCTTGCGCTGCGCGGCCTCGGCGTGCTCCTGGATCGCGGCGAGATTCACCGGTTCCAGGCGGCGCAGTCTGGCGTCGAAGTCGGTGACGATCTTCTCCCAGGCGCGCGGATCGGCGTCTTCGGCGAGCGTGTTCAGCACGTCCTCGACGACGAAACCACCCGCAACCACGGCTTCGGCCAGTTGTCCGGCCTTGAGCGACAACGCCTGCTGGTCGAGCCGGCGCTGCGAGATCGCCTCGCGCTGGGCGACCGACTGCTCGTCGCGCTGATGGCGGGTCTGTTCGTAGCCGCGCAGCTCGTTGTCGATGCCTTCGAGCGCGGCGCGTGCGGCGGCGAGATGTTTCTCGGCGAGCACACGCTGCTCGAGCGCGGTCTGTCGCTGCTGTTCGAGTTCGAGCACCGGGGCGTCGCCTTCCGAAAGCTGCGACGCGAGCTCGCCGAGGCGCGCATCGAGCTGGCCGCGCTGGCCGCCCATGCGTTCCAGCGCCTGCGCCAGCGCCACCACCTGCGCGCGCTGCGATTCGAGATTCAGGGCCAGCGCATGCGCGGCATCGCGCGATTCGCGCGCGGCCTGACGCGCGGCATCGCGGGCTTCGGCCAGGCTGCGGCGCTCGGCTTCCAGGGTCTGGCGGACGCTTTCGAGCTCGCCCATCCGCGAGACCGCTTCCTCCAGGCGGGAACGCGCTTCGCGCGCCTGCAGCGCGCTGTTGTCGATGGCTTCGATCAACTGGCCGAGATCGGCGTCGATCTTCTCGATCCGCGCACGGGCCGATTCGAGTTTGCCCTTCTGGCCCTGCAACTGGCCGGCCAGTTCGGACACGTTGCGATGCGCGAGGTAGAGCGAACGCTGCGCGTCCTCGCGCTGCTGCTCGGCGACCAGCATCTGGTCGCGCAGGCCGGCGATGGCCCGGTCGAGCTCGGCTTCGCGCTGTTGCAGCGTGTCGATCTGCGCGCGCAGTTCCTGGATCTCACGTTCGCGCAGCAAAGCGCCCTGCTTGGCGGCACCGGAGCGGCTGACGCGCACCCAGCCTTCGCCCAGCCGTTCGCCGCTGCGGGTGATGACCGACTCGCCCTCGCCCAGCCCGGCCTGCAGCGCACGCGCATCGGCGAGGGTTTCGGCGGCATGCAGCTTGCCCAGCAGCCGACGGATCGCCAGCGGGCCCTGCACCTTCGCGGCGAGCGACGTCGAGGCGAATCCGGCGTCTCCGGCGTCGGAGGACACCAGCGCCAAACGCCCCTCGCCGAGATCCGCCAGCGCTTCCACCAGCGTCTCCGGCGCGTCGATCAACACGCCTTCGATGAGCTGGCCCAGCGCGCTTTCGACCGCAAATTCCCAGCCCGATTCCACGCGCAGGACTTCGCCGACGCGCTGCGCCGAATCCAGCCCGCGCGCCTTCAGCCAGGCCACGGCGGCGCCCTGCTCCTGACCCAGCGCGGCGTGCTGCAGGGTTTCCAGCGAGGACAACCGGCCACGCGAGGTCTGCACCTGTTTGCGCACGTCGGCCAGTTCGGCCTGGGCGTTGCGCACCCGGTCCTGCACGCCGACCACCGCCTGCTTGCGCGTTTCGAGCTCGTCGTTGAGGCCGTCGAGACCGGACTTCTTCTCGTCGTGCTGCAACTGCAGGTCGGCGAAGGCATCCGCCAGCAGGTTGACGTCGAGGGCGTTGCGTTCGTTGTTCAGCTGTTCGCGCCGACGCTCGGCGTCGAGCGACTGGCGATCGAGGTAATCGACCCGCGTGCGCTCCACGTCGGCCGCGCGGGCGGCTTCGTTCTGGGCGCGGGTGTGCGCATCCCAGCGCTGCTGCCAGTCGGCGAGTTTCGCCTCTGCCTCGTGCAGGGCCTGCTGGCGATCGGCGTCGGCGTCCTTCAGCGCGTCCAGTCGCGGTTCGGCGTCGGCGATCTCCGCACGCAGGGTGTCGAGGCGACTCTGGTCGCTCTGGATGTGACTGCCGATCTCGGACAGCGCCTGTTCGGCCTCGTCGCGGGCGCGCTGCAGACGCTGGGCGAGTTCGCGCTGATGCGCGATCTGCTGCTCGATGCGGGCCAAGGTGCCGCCGACCTCGTAGCCCGCGGCCTGGGCCCGGTTCAGCGCCTCCGCGGCCTGCTCGCGCTGGCCACGTCCCTGCTCGATCAAGCGCTCGGCCTCGCGCTGCTCGGCGATGATCTGCTGCAGCCGGGTCTCTTCCTGCATCAGTCGGTCGCGCAGCGACTGCAACTGGGCATCGAGCACGCGGAACTCCAGCGCTTTCCACTCCGCGTCCTTGATCCGGCGCTCGGCCTGGATCGACTGGTACTGTTCGGCCTGTTTCGCCTGCCGCGCGAGATGCTGCAGCTGTTTGCCGACTTCCTCGCGGAGGTCGTTGAGGCGGTCCAGGTTTTCGCGGGTGTGACGGATGCGGGTCTCGGTTTCCTTGCGGCGTTCCTTGTACTTGGAAATGCCGGCGGCTTCTTCGAGATAGACGCGCAGGTCTTCGGGTTTGGCCTCGATGACCTGAGAGATCATGCCCTGCTCGATGATCGAGTAGCTGCGCGGGCCGAGGCCGGTGCCGAGGAACAGATCGGTGATGTCGCGACGGCGGCACTTGGTGCCGTTGAGGTAGTAATTGCTCTGGCCGTCGCGGCTGACCTGGCGCTTGACCGAGATTTCGTTGAACGCGGCGTATTCGCCGGTGATGGTGTGGTCGCTGTTGTCGAAGATCAGCTCGACCGTGGCCTGCGACACCGGTTTGCGCGCCGAGCTGCCGGAGAAGATCACGTCGGTCAGCGAGTCGCCACGCAGACGGCTGGCCGCGCTTTCGCCCATCACCCAGCGGATGGCGTCGATGATGTTCGACTTGCCGCAGCCGTTCGGACCGACCACGCCGGTCATGTTGGTCGGCAGGTGGAGGGTGGTCGGATCGACGAAGGACTTGAAGCCGGAAAGCTTGATCGTGGAAAGACGCATGCGCTGTTCGGTGGCTCCGCCCGCCCGACCGGGTGGGACCGGCGCTGGCGCAGACTGGAAAGGGGTTGAAGAAAATTCGCCAACCTATTGATTTCGCTGGCGACAATGCCGCATGACCGCGGCATCGTCCCAGCAGTATATAGAACGCTGCGGTGCGGGATACTCAGTCGGCGGCGGGCAGCCTCAGGCCGGTCTCCGGGTCGAACAGGTGCCACTGCCCGGGCACCGTGCGCAGCGGCAGGATCCCGCCCGGCGCGGGCGGATCATCGGCCGGCAGACGCGCCACCAGCGTCTGCGGACCGAAGCGCAGGTAGGCGTAGGCTTCGCTGCCGAGCGCTTCGACCACCTCGATTTCCGCGCCGAAATTCGGCTGTTCGCCGGCGACGCAGGCCTGCAGATGCTCGGGGCGCAGTCCGACCTCGATCTCGCGTCCGACCAGGACCGGATCGGGCTTCAGCCCGGTGAGCGGCAGCACCAGACCCTCGGCCAGGGCCAGACCGGGCGCATCGCCCTCGATCACGAGCCGGCCTCGGATCAGGTTCATCGCCGGGCTGCCGAGGAAGCCGGCGACGAACAGGTTGGCCGGGCGCCGGTACAGCGCCATCGGCGTATCGATCTGCTGGACCTCGCCGCCCCGCATCACCACGATGCGCTGGCCGAGCGTCATCGCTTCGACCTGATCGTGGGTCACATACACCATCGTCGCGCCCAGGCTGCGGTGCAGACGCGCGATCTCGGTACGCATCGCCGTGCGCAGTTTGGCGTCGAGATTGGAGAGCGGTTCGTCGAGCAGGAAGACCTTCGGCTGCCGCACCAGCGCACGGCCCAGCGCGACGCGCTGGCGCTGCCCGCCCGACAGCGCGGCCGGCCGGCGCTGCAGCAGCGGTCCGAGCTCCAGGGTCTCCGCTGCGGCGCGGATGCGCGCGTCGATCTCCTGTGCGGCGTGTCCGCGCAGTTTGAGGCCGAAGGCGAGATTCTCGGCCACGGTCATGTGCGGATACAGCGCGTAGCTCTGGAAGACCATCGCGATGTCGCGATCCTTCGGCGCGACCTCGTTGACCACACGGCCGTCGATCCGCAGGGTGCCGTCGCTGATCGTCTCCAGGCCCGCGATCATCCGCAGCAGCGTGGACTTGCCGCAGCCCGACGGACCGACCAGCACCAGCAGCTCGCCATCCGCGACCTCCAGCGTGGCGCCGGCCACGGCGACGTGTCCGTCCGGGTAGACCTTGCGGAGCCGATCGAGCGCGACAGTCGCCATCTTCCGTCCTCGTGAGGGGTCTGCGTCACAGCTCCGCGACGACCGGTCGCGGAGAGGGTTTGCGTCGCCCGAAGCTTGCTGTAGTCTTCATGTAACCGTTTACATGATGCCACCGAAGGGCCGTCCGAGGAACCCCGTCATGCCGCAGTCCGCCGACCCGACCTACCAGTTTCCGAGAGGCTTCCTGTGGGGAGCCGCGACCGCCGCACACCAGATCGAGGGTTCGCCGCTGGCGGACGGCGCTGGTCCGAGCATCTGGACCCGTTTCGCCCACACGCCGGGGATGACCCTGAACGGGGATACCGGCGATGTCGCCTGCGATCACTACCGGCGCTGGAAGGACGATGTGAAGCTGATGCGCGACCTGGGCCTGCAGGCCTACCGCTTCAGCGTCTCCTGGTCGCGGATCCTGCCCGAGGGCACCGGCCGGGTGAACCAGGCCGGCCTCGATTTCTATTCGCGGCTGGTCGACGCCCTGCTGGAAAACGGCATCGAACCGCTGCTGACCCTGTACCACTGGGACCTGCCCGCGGCACTGGACGACAAGGGCGGCTGGCTCAACCGCGACTGCGCCGACTGGTTCGCCGAATACGGCCGCGTGCTGTACCGCGCGCTCGACGGCCGGGTGAAGAAGTGGGTGACGCTCAACGAACCCTGGGTGATCACCGACGGAGGCTATCTGCACGGCGCGCTGGCCCCCGGACATCGCAGCAAGTACGAGGCACCGATCGCCACCCACAATCTCATGCGCGCGCACGGCGCCGCGGTACAGGCGTATCGCGCAGAGGGCAAGCACGAGATCGGCCTGGTGGTGAACATCGAGCCGAAATATCCCGCCAGCGAGAGCGAAGCGGACGCCGCCGCCACCCGGCGCGCGCACGCCTACATGAACGAGCAGTACCTGCACCCCGCCCTGCTCGGCCGCTATCCGCCGGAACTGAAGGAGATCTTCGGCGACGCCTGGCCCGACTTCGATCCGGAAGACTTCAAGCTGATCGCGCAGCCGCTGGATTTCGTCGGCATCAACTACTACACCCGCAGCGTCACCCAGGCCAACGACAGTTACCCGCTGAAGGCCGGTGCGGTGCGGCAGCCGCTGGCCACCTACAGCGAGACCGGCTGGGAAGTGTTCCCGCAGGGCCTCACCGACCTGCTGCTGTGGTTCAAGAACACCTACGGCGACCTGCCGGTGTACATCACCGAGAACGGCGCGGCGTTCTTCGACCCGCCGGTGGCCGAGAACGGCCACGTCTGCGATCCGCTGCGCATCAACTATCTGCACAAACACCTGCGCGCGATCCACGACGCCATCGACGCCGGCGTGGACATCCGCGGCTACATGGTGTGGTCGCTGCTGGACAATCTCGAATGGTCGCTCGGCTATTCCAAGCGTTTCGGCATCGTCCACGTGAACTACGGCACCCAGGAACGCACGCCGAAGGACAGCGCGCGCTGGTATTCCGACGTGATCGCCAGCCATGGTCGCAAGCTCTCGCAACCGTCGCCGTACTGATTTCCGCACGCTCCCTCCCCCTCTTGAGCAGGTGCGCTCCGACGACGTTCCTCCTGTCGTCGGAGTTTTTTTTACTCCGGGAACAGAGCACTTCAATACCCGGTCGAGTGATGCATTCCTCACCACATCGGCCATGCCTTCATCCAGGGCGCAGTGCCTGAATATCGTCCTGCATGAAAGTTGCGGGCGCTTCTTCCGGTCAAGCGTCATCGCCTCCAGACGAAAAAGCAGGTGCCATGAGAATCTATTCTCTTGTCTTCCGTTGTTTCCTTGGCCTCAGCGTGCTTGCCATCAGTGCATGCGTCGGCGAAAACCTCAGCGGCATGGAAGGCCCGAGGCGAACCAGCGCCAGCTCGAGTCTCGGTGGCACCAGTCCGATTCTCGGCACCATCAATTCGATCCGGGATTCCAACCCGAGAAACGCTACGGCTGCGACGGCTCTGAATGTGCGCATTCAGGGGCTTGCGCTTGGGGCACAAGTGACGCTCGGTCATGGCAACGAGACCCTGGTCGCGACGCTCAACGAGCCGATGAGCTTCACGCCTCAAGTGGCTGCCGGTGCGCCGCTTGACCTGCGTGTTGTCGCACAGCCTGCAGGGCAGAATTGCGCGGTTTCGGATCAGGCTCCTGCTTATGTGCCAGCCGATGGCAGCCCCGTCTTCGTGCGTTGCGTCAGCCTCAGGACCTTCCCGGTGATACTGCCCGACACCCAGCCGAACGACACCTTGCGCGTGAATTTCGACATTCGCGACAGCGCCTATCCGGGAATCCCCTACGAAAGCCGACCAGGCGTGCTGGGCGGAATATTTCCCTACGAGTACCGCATCCTCAGCCTGACGCTGGACGGCGTCGCACAGAGCACTGCCGGCGTGTCGCTGGATTTCCGTCGAGGGACGGTACGGTTCACGCCACCGAGTGAGGGGACTTACGTGTTGACGCTGGACATCAGGGACAGTGGCAGCACGAAGAAAAGACTGCAGCGCAGCTTCACGATCCAATCGGCCGCCTCCAGCTTTCTGTTCGTGTCAACGGATGGCGTGGATGCGGCAGGCAGAGGCAGCCGTGCAGCCCCCTACCGAACGCTGGCTTACGCCATTGCGAATTCGACAGCCAGCCAATTGATCATGCTGCGCAAAGGCACTTATCTCACCGGCGGCTTTTCGCTCAATGACAACAGGGCCAAGCAGATCCTCGCTTATCCGGATGAAGTCGTGACGTTGAATCTGAATCAGTCCGGCAACATCAGTGTGAACAGCGCGGCCATGCCGATGCCGCGGATCGAAGGCGTCGACATCACCGCCGTGAAGCAGTACGGCATTGTCAGCGACCCGAGCCGGGCGGGCCTGGTGATACGCAATGTCCGCTTCGTCGACGGGATCGAGGGCGACAGGGCCAGCGAAAATCCCGCCTTCATCCTTGGCTGGGGCGACAGTCCCACCGCCACGCGCCACAAACTGTTGATACAGGACAATGACTTTGGCATCTACACCATGAAGACAAACGGCGCCTATGCCATGGTCTTCTTCGATGCCGGACAGTCGCTGATCGAAAACAACCAGATCAGACTCGGCGCCACGACAGGCGGCATACATGAGAAAGACAACTCCCAGCACAACACCCATCGCGAAAACTTCATCAGTTTTTCAGCATCGAAGAAGGTCAGCGGCGGAATCCAGGTCTCGGCGCAAGCGAACTCCGATAATGTGCATATCCATCACAATCTATTGATCAATGCAGGCGTGTACCTGGGGTTGCAGTGCTTCAGCGCGAGTTGCTACATGCGTGAGCACAATGTCCATCACAACACACTTGCCGGCGGCAGTGTTTTCGTGAATTGGGGACCATTCAATCCGACCAGCAATGGCACACGCGTCACCTACAACATCATCAGCTCAGGCAGCAGTGCGCCCTATGCCGGTCTCTCCTGCCAAAGCAGACCCGCAGGACTCGGCACACAAATGGCGGCATCCACCAACCTGATAGAAAGCAGCCATGCCTTGGCCTTCAAGGACAGCGAATGCAGCGGCAACGACATGAGCTGGGCGACATGGCAAGGCACCTACGGCTTCGATACCGCAGCATCGGGCAGCAGTTTGAGTTCCACCAGTGGCCTGGTCGGGAGCGGCCCGTTGATCGGACTGCCCATGGGCGATTCGCGGCGCGGCCTGCGCGGCCACCAACTGCTTTATCAGAAAATCAGAATCAGCGTGGTGTCGCCACCGAATCCGGGGTAAGCGTCGCATCACACGTCAACGTGTCTGCCGTCAAATGAACAGCGTTGCGGCACCGTTAGGCTTCCTGCGGTGCCCATGCATCAACGCTCAGCGCAGTTCGATCGACACCTCTGCCGTCGGCGAAAGGATGTGCAATTCACCTTCGTGCCACTGCGCCGGCTTGCCATCGATGGATGTCGGTCCCGGCTGCGCATCCGTCAACGGCCAAGGCAGTGCGGCGCCGCCCGGCGGCAGGCGCACGCCTTCACTGAAACGCAGCACGAGTCGCTTCGATTCGCGCCGCAACGAATAGCCTACAGGCCCTTGCGGCGTATGCAGGCCGTCGATCGCGACGCCCTCGCCCGCCAGCCACGACGCCGGAATGCCCGCGGCGATCACCAGCCGGTCGTCGGCTTCGCGGTGATACGCGAACATGTCGAGCGCCGAGCGCATGAAATCCGAGGCCACCCACGCGTGCGGCAGATCGCCGAGGAAGAAGGGTTTGCGCGGCGTACGCGAGACCACTTCTCCCCACTGGTTCCAGCCACGCGGCGCGCGGTCGTCGAAGAAGAAGCGCGATGCATCCCCGGCCCGTTCGCGCCAGCCCAGGCGCACGAACGCACCGACGTTGCGCCATTCGTAGGGCGTGTAGTCCTTCCACGCGCGCTGGCCGTCGCGACGCTGCGCGAACTCGCGCCAATAGCGCTCGAAGGTGTTGCGCAGCAGGTTCTGCGGCAACCGGTGCTGTTCGCCGCCCGGTGCCAGCGCGATGGTGGTCGAAGTCGGGTCGAAATCGCCCAGTTCCGCGGCGCCCGGCAGGTAATCGATGCCGTGACGCGCGGTCGCCGCGCGCAGCGAGGCGTCGAGATCGGCGCGAAACGCGTCGCGGGCCGCGGCCATGCGCACGGCGTCATCGCGTTCGCCGAGCCGCTCGGCGATCCACACCGCATCCTTGTAGCCGCGCAGCGCCCAGAAGTTGTCCCAGTACGCATGCATCGGCTTGGCCGAATAGCCTTCATGACTGATCGACACCGGCATCATTCCGTAGAACGCGGGATCGACCGCGCGATTGGCCTCGGTACGTTCGCTGGCGCGCAGCGTTTCCATGTAGCCGAACGCGCCGAGGACATGCGGCCACATCCGGCGCAGGAAAGCGCCGTCGCCGGTGTGCCGCGCGTAGTCGGCGATCGCGTAGATCAACTCACCGTGGCTGTCGTTCTCCGGCACCGGATCGCTGCCGCGATCGTCGACGCAGCAGGGCACCTTGCCGTTGTCGAACTGGTACGGCGCGTACCAGTCGAGATACTCGCGCACCGCATCCGCGCGGCCCATCCGCAACAGCCCCTCCGAGATCATGGCGCCGTCGCGGATCCAGCTGCGCGCATACGAACGCGTGCCCGGCTGCAGACGCGGGCCGATCCGCGAGATCAACTGATGCGCCAGTGCCGTGCGCAGCGTGTCCACCAGCGGCCGCCCCTCCTCCGGCACGATGAAACGCACGCCGTCGAGCTTCTCGCGCCAGCGCTCGGCGACGTAAGCCTGGCGCTGCGCGGGCTCGCAGGTATCGCCTTCGCAGAACGGAGCGTCTGATGCCAGCGGCACCACGACCGCGACCTCGCGCGATTCGCCCGGGCCGAGCCGCCAGCGATACAGCATCGCGCCCGAGGCCAGCCCCGTTGGATCGTGCACATCGGCCGTCGACGGCAATGTCGCCGCCGACAGATGCGCAGCGGCCATGCCGGCGTCGAACGGCGTCGCGAATACGGCATCGGGCACGCGCTTCGCGTACACGCGGGGACGGCCGTCGACGCGCACGACGCCATCCTTCGCGACGGCCAGCGAAGCGATCCGGCTGACGCCGCCGGTGGTGTTGAGGAACTGGCTCGGCGGGTTCACCTGGAAGGGCTGCACCACGAGCGCGAGCGTGTAGTCGCGGGCACGCCCCCCCGGGTTGCGCAGCACGTAGCGCGCGACGATCTGTGTGCGTCCGCCGGAGGCATCGCCGTCGACGAACGCGGTCGTGCGCAGCTGCGCGTCGGGATGCGACCAGTCGACGCTCGGGATCGGCAGATACCCTTCCTGCAGCGACTGCGATGCTTGGACATCGGCCCAACTCAAGGACTTGTCGTCGATCCGCAGGAACGGCTCGATGCTGAAGCCGGCCTTGGCGACCTCGATGGCGCCGTCCTCGCCGATCAATCCCTGTTCGAGTCCGCCGTCGACGCCGAGAATCGTCCAGTACGCCTGCTCGCCGCTGAGCCCGCGCGGGAAGCGGCCGCGTGGCTGATCTTTCGCCACCGAAGCGATGAAATCATTGGGCGTGGCCGCGAACGCGAGCGGTTCGACGCGCACTTCGGCCAGTACCGCCTCCCGCGCGGTCTTGCCGCGGGTATCGGCGCTGCGGATGTCGATGTCGAGAAAACGCGCTTCGGACTCCGGCAACGCGATCCAGTCGCGACCACCGTCACTGCCGACCACTTCGCGCAGCGTCCGCCAAACGTAGCCATCGTCCGATGCGAGGACCGCGTAGGCGTCGGGCTGCGCACCATCCGCCCAGTCCAGGCGCAAGCCGCCGAATTCGGTCGAAGCGCCGAGATACAGGGACAACCGTTGCCCGGCGGACGCACGCCATCCGGTGGCCAGGTCGTTGTCGACTGCCGCGACCGGATCGCGGCCGCCAGCCGTCGTATGCACCGCCTCGATCACCGGTACCGCCACATCCATCGGCAAGGTCGTGAAGCGAAGGTCATCGAAGCAGACCGTGCCCTTGCCGCCGGCGCTGTTGTTGAGCGTGAATTCGAGTTTCGCGCTGGCGCGCAGCGCGGGATCGGCGCCCGGCCCCCAGGCCTTGCCGATGTGCCGACGCTTGTAGCGTACCGACGCCCATGCCTGCGGAAAGGCGTAGCGCGGGCGATTCACCCACCAGACGTTGTCGCCGCTGGCATCGATGAGCTTGAACTGCAGATCGTTCGTCGGCGACTCGCCCCGGATCCTGAAATCGAAGCGGTAGTTCTCCGGATAGTCGATGGCGACATCGCGCTGGAGGCCGACGTACCCGGACACGCCGTTGAAGTCGTAGTCGAGGCAGAGCGCACCGTCGTCGGCACGGATCGTGCCGCTGACCTGGGTGGAGGCGATCACGCGCCACTGGGCGGGGTCGCCGAAGGCATCGAGCACGCGCGTGGCGTCTTTCGCACAGGCACTGCCGACGACCGCCATCAACAGGCTCGCCATCACGGAGCGGCGAAGGAGGATCATGTTTGAAGCACCTCGAAAGTGTGTGATCAAGCCGGAGTCTGGCGTCATCAACGATTTTCCGAAGGGCTGGACCCCGGCTTTCGCCGGGGCGACACAATGTCCAGACCTTCCGCGAGCTTTCAGCCTTTTACACTCCCCAACAGCAGGCCCTGGATGTAATAGCGCTGCAGCATCAGGAACAGTAACAACACCGGCAGCACCGTGAGCACGGCGCCGGCCATCATCATCTCGACGTCCTGGATGTGTTCGCGCGACAGCGAGGCCAGCGCGACCGGCAGGGTGTAGTTCGCTTGATCGGTCAACACGATCAGCGGCCACATGAAATCGTTCCACGTGCCCATGAAGGTGAAGATCGCCAGCGTCACCAGCACCGGCTTCAGCATCGGCAGCACGATCGAACCGAAGATCCGCCACTCCCCCGCCCCGTCGATGCGAGCGGCCTCGATCAGTTCGTCCGGAATCGAGCGCGCGTACTGACGCACCAGGAAAATCCCGAAGATCGAGGCCAGCGCGGGCACGACGACGCCCGCGTAGCTGTTCACCAGCCCCATCTGCTTCAGCATCAGGAACAACGGCAGCATCGCGACCTGCGACGGAATCACCAGCGCGGCGAGCAGCGCCCGGAAGATGCGTTCGCGGCCGGCGAAGCGCAGCTTGGCGAAGGCGTACCCGGCCACGGCATTGATCACCAGCGACAAGACGGTCGTCGCACAGGAGACCAGCACGCTGTTCAGGAAATACCCGCCCATGCCGATGCGTTCGAACAGCGCGCGATAATTCTCCAGCGTCGGCACCGACGGCAGCAGCGGTGGCGGAAAGCGGCTTGCGCCGCCGGTGGGCATGAACGAGACCGACAGCATCCACAGCAGCGGCGCGAGACTGAGCAGCGCGAGAATCACCAGGCCACCGTGCACCAGCCAGACGTGGCCGCGCGACTCGCCGACGATCCGATTCCGGCCGGGACTCATACCAACTCCTTCCTGCGGCCCAGCCGAAGCATCAACGCCGTCACCGAGAAGATGATGAGGAACAACAGGAACGCCACCGCGGATGCCCGGCCGAGATTCCACCAGCGGAATCCTTCCTCGAACATGAAATACAGCACGCTCACCGTGCTCTGCAGCGGATCGCCACGGGTCATCACGTAGGGTTCCGCGAACAACTGGAAGTAGCCGGCGACGGTGATCACGCTGACCACCATCAACACCGGTCCCAGCATCGGCAGCGTGATGTGCCGGAACTGGCGCCAGCGCGATGCGCCGTCGATGCGCGCGGCTTCGTAGAGATCCGGCGGGATCGCCTGCAGCCCGGCGAGGAAGATCACCATGTTGTAGCCGAAGTTCTTCCACACCGCGAGCAGGATGATCGTGGGCATCGCCCAGGCGGGATCGCCCAGCCAGTCCACCGGCGCGATGCCGACATGCCCCAGCGCCCAGTTCACGAGGCCGTAACTGGTGTGGAACAGATAGCGCCAGATCACCGCAACCGCAACCAATGTGGTCACCACCGGCGCGAACAGCGCGGTGCGGAAGAACGCGCGGAAACGGGTCACCGGCGCGTTCAACAACAACGCGGCGCCCAGCGATGCCGCGATCGACAGCGGCACGCCGATCAGCACGAAATAGAACGTATTGCCGAGCGATTTCCAGAACAGCGGCGTCTGCAGCAGCTCCGCATAATTGTCGAGACCGACGAAACGCAGGTTGTCCCAGTCCGCCAGTGCATACAGGTCGAAATCGCTGAGGCTCAGCAGCAGCGCCGCCAGCACCGGCAGGCCGAAGAACACCAGCAGCACGGCCAGTGCCGGGCCGACGAAGGTCCAGGCGACGAGCGACGCTCTCACGGTTGCGCCCTCACGGTTCCGCCTTCGCCTGTGCGGCACGGCGCGCTTCGACCCAACGCCGCTTTTCGAGCATCCGATCGACGCTGGCGTCGAGCTGGCGCACCGCGGCGTCCTGCGACTGCCCGCCGCGGACCACGCGCTCGCTCGCGAGCCGCATCTCCTGCACGATGCGCTCCCACTCCAGCACCTTCGGCGTGGGCTTCACGCGTTCGAGCTGGTCGCGGAACGCCGCGGCGTAGGGATCGGCGCGCAGCGACGGATGTTCCCAGGTGCTGCGCCGGGGCGGCAGATCGCCGATCTCGGCATGGAACTTCTGCTGGATGTCGGGCCGCGACAGGAATTCGACGAAGGCCCAGGCCTCGCGCTTGCGCGGCGACTTGCGGAACAGCACCAGACTGGTGCCGCCGGCGATGCCCGCACCGGGGCCATCCGGACCGGGCAGCGGCGCGGTGCCCCACGCCTCCTCCAGTCCTTTCGGCGCGCGCTTCCTGAATTCGCGGATATTCCACGGCCCGGAGACGTAGAACACGAACAGGCCGTTGAAGAATTCGTCCCAGACGTTGGAGATCTGGGTCTCCGACATCGGCGGCGCCAGATCGGCCTCGAACATGCCGGCGTAGAAAGCCAGCGCGCGGCGGAACCCCGGGCTGTCGAGATTGCCCTGCCCGTCGCGCAGCAGCGGATCCTCCTGCTGCAACGCGAGCGACAGCAACTGCTCGAACTCGTTCAGCGGCAGCAGCACCGCATAGCGATCCTTGCCGCGCTGTCGCTTGATCGCGGCCATCGCCGCCATCCACTCGTCCCATGTCCGTGGCGGCGCGTCGTAGCCGGCGGCGGCGAGCAGGTCCTTGCGATAGAACAGCAGCCGGGTATCCACATACCACGGCACGCCATACAACCGGTCATCGATGACGTTGGTATCCCAGACCCCGTCGAAGTAATCGCGACGCTCGATCACCTTCGAGGCGTCCACGTACGGCTGCAGCGGTTCCAGCGCACGGAGTTCGGCGAACTCCGGCACCCAGGTATTGCCGAGCTGGCAGATATCCGGCAGCGCATCGGCCGCGTATGCGGTCAACAGCTTCTCGTGCGCCGCTGTCCACGGAATCTGCTGCACTTCGACCCGCAGTTCCGGGTGTTCGCGCTCGAACTGCGGAATCAGCGCACCGACCACTTCCGCCTCGCGGCCCATCGCCCAGAAACGGATGGTCGTGCGCTCGTCCGCGCGGCGGCATCCTGCCGTCGACAGTATGGCCGTCGCCAGCACCACGCAGAACATCGCGATCAGGACGCGCATGCGTCGACGTTACCGCGCCGGCACGGCCGGCGCCTCCAGCCAACCGCCGCGGAAGCCCGCACGCTCCAGCCCGCGACGGATGTGCGGATTGCGCTTCATCACGTTCCAGACGAAGCCGTCGCGGTGGTTGGCGATCATCGCGAGAATCGGCCCCTGATCGATGCCCAGATAGTCGCTGGCGAACCAGCCCTTGCCGGGCACCACCTTGCCCGTGACGAGCGGCACGTCGTATTCGAAACTGGGATTGAAGGCATCGAGGAACCCGTAGCGACCATAGAGATCATCGCCATAGCGCGCGCGCATCGCCTCGGCCGCGGGCATCACCAGCTCCGGCGCGAACGGCAGCGATGCCAACGCGGCGGTTGGTGCGAGCGTGCCGTCGTCGAAACCATCGATCGGCCCCGGACCGCGTGCGCTGTAGCCGCGGAATTCGCGCGACTCGCCGCGCCAGGTCTGGCGCGTGCCCTGCGGACCATCGCTGGCGGTCAGGCCCCAGACCTTGTCGTCGTAGCCTTTCCAGCCCATCGGGTTCGCCACCGCGTATGCGTGCTGCGCCAGCGTCGCGCGCCGACTGTTCTCGAAATAATCGAGGCCTGCGTCGTGCAGGCTCTTCTCGCGCATGTACGCATCCCGGATACCGCGGAAATCGATCCAGACGTGACTGTACTGATGCCCGAACTGCGGCGCGAAACGCAGATGGGTCTGGCCCTGGAATTCGCCCCAGTTTCGGCCATAGCTGCGAGTCCAGGCGGTCCATGCCTCCGGTTCCACCGGATGCGTGGGCGAGCCCAGCGCCAGCACATAGACCAGCATCGCTTCGTTGTACCCCTTCCAGTCGTGATCGATGAAGGTCTTCGTCTCCGGATTCCAGCCCATCGAGATCAGCGGTGCGCGCGGCCGCATCCAGGTCCATTCCACCCGGCCGTACAGCGTCTCGGCGAGACCGCGGATCTCGCGCTCGCGCGCGTCGTCGCTGTCGTAGTAACTCTGCGCGAACAGCACGCCCATCATCATCAGGCCAGTGTCCACGCTCGACAGTTCGACCCACTTGTCGAATCGCTGCCCGCTGCGCATGTCGAGGAAGTGATAGTAGAAACCGCGATGGCCCGAACGCCCCGCGGCTTCCGGACCCATCGGCGCATCATGCAGGAACCGCAGCGTGGCGAGCGTGCGCTCGGCCGCCTGCCCGCGGGTGATCCAGCCCCGTTCCGCACCGATCGGATACGCGGTCAGCGCGAAACCGATCGCCGCGATGCTGGAGAACGGCCGCGACGGATGCCGATCCGGCGCGAGCCCGGTGTCCGCTTCGGTCGTTTCCCAGAAATAGTCGAACGTGCGACGCTCGATGTCGTCGAAGACCGGCGGCAGCGGCGTCGCCACACCGGAAAAAGAAGGCGCCGCCGGGAGCGCAGGCGTTGCCGGCCCGGGGGCGTGGCGGCAACCTGCGAGGAGTGCGAGAGAGAGGCACACGCCCATCCCGGCGACGATGCGGCAGCGAAGGCCGAACGCAAAACGATTCAAACGAAGCTCCGTTATCGATGGAGGAGTCGGCCGCCCGTCGCGTACGGGCGGCCGTCGTCGACGGTCACACGACGATTACCAGACCAGACCAAAAGACAGCTTGAAGGTGCGGGTCGGGCGTTCGATGCCGTCGCCGGTCCGGCGCCCGAAGTTGGCGTCCGCGCCGCCGTCCCAACCGCGCCAGTTCGAGTATTCCCCAGCGCCGTAATTGCGCCAGTTGAAGACATTCAGGAAATCGCCCCGAACGCGGAGCTTGATATCCGAACCGGTATCCCATTCCTTCTGCAGCGCGATGTCGAGCTGTTTGTAGGCGATGGTGCCGTCGGGACGGAACGGATCGAAGTAGCAGTTTCCGGCAACGGTCACTTCGTAGCAGTTGATCGCTTCGACGGCCTTCGGGCTGGCCAGCGTGAGCTTTGCCGATGCGGTGATGCCCCAGAAGTCGGCGATGCCCGTCGCCACCAGGCGGTGCTTCGATACGCCAAGCGCATCTGTGAACGCCACGCCGTCGAGGTTCGGATAATCGAACGAGAACTGATCTGAATTGCTGCGATTCTCTTCCGCATCGCTATAGGTATAGGCAAGGCTCACGCCCCAGTGCGATTCACGCGTGTACGGTTTCTCCAGCGAAAGAAGCAGCGAGTTCAGGCGCGTCTCCACCGCGTTGTCGCCGAGGAAGAATCGTCCCCAGCCCGGCAGCGACTCGCCCCAGGGCTGACCGCCCCAGTCCAGCGCGGGATTGTTGCGGAACTCGCCGTTGGGATAGCGGTTGCCCATGGTGAAGAGGATGCCGTCGTGGCTGCGGATGTGCAGCAGCGTCACGGAAGAATTCCAGTCGTGTCCGAACAGTTGGAACGCATTGCGCATCCCGATGCTGAACTGATCGGAATACGGCGTCTTCAGTTCGTTGTTGATGAGGAAAACCTCGGCACCGTTCGAAGTACCGGCAACCAATGCCGCGAGGTTGGCGGGATCGAGATAGCTCGGGTCCCAATCGAAACAGGTCGGCCCGACGGCGCAGGTATGACCGGGCGTATTGAAATTGAGCTCATAGCGCTGGAACGCCAAACGATACTTCTCGTAGGACAGATAATCAAACTGGTTGCGGTTGTAGGAACGACCGGCACCGCCGAAGATCACATGCCGCTCGTCGCCGCCGAGGTCGTACGAGAAGCCGATGCGCGGCTGCCAGGCATCCTTGAAGGCTTTCCTGTTGTTGCCGGTGCTGATGTAGTCGTTGTAATTGTAGTCGACGTTGCCATTGTTGATGTTCGGCCAAGCCTGCAGCGCGGCGACCAGGCTGGCTGGCGTGACGTGATCTTCATAACTTGGAGTGCGCTCGTAATCCCAGCGCAGGCCAAGATTGAGAGTCAGTTTGTCGGTGACTTCCCAATCGTCCTGCAGATAGATTCCGAATTGCTTGCTGTTCGATTCGACCCTGGTCGGATAGCCATTCCCGGAAGCAGAAAATTGAACGAAATAAGGCACGGTCAGACTGCGCAGGCCGTCGTATCGGAACTGCGGCGTGTACGGGCTCTGTTCGAACGCGGAGATATCGATGAGCTTGTACTTGACGCCAAACTTGACGGTGTGCCGATCCCATCCCGTGAAGGTGAAATCGTTCTGCAGCGAGTATCCTTCCTGACCCTTGTCCTGGAAATCGCCGCCGCCGCCGCGGCGAATGATCTGGTCCATACCGGGGTTGTTGTTCGCCTCCTCGCCAGCCCGCGGAATGAACAGCAGGTAGCCGTTTTCCGTCGACGCGGTGCGCGGCGCGAAATTGGCGTCCTCGAAAGTCAGATGCGCGTCGTTGACCCAGTTCGCAGTGCTCCACTGCCAACGCAGATCGGCGCGCGTCTCATCCCCGGTCTTGAGCGTACCGCTGGAAGACAGGTTCTGGCCGCCGATGTTGGTCAATTCGTCCTCCTCTCGACGCTTGAGCGTCAACTGGAGCAGATGCTCCTCGGAGAGCGACCAATCAAGCTTGCCGAAGTAAAGGTCTTCGCGGAAAGGAGCATTGGTGGTATTGCGCGCTTCGTCGCGGAATTGCGGCGGCAGGTCTTCGATCTCGAAATTGCGCCCCGGATCGATCTGGCGCGGATCGTCACGATCCTTCGCCTCGTAGGCCAGAAAGAAATGCAGACGATCGCGGAGGATCGGTCCTCCGAAGGACACGCCATACTGGGTATCCTTGCTTCGCGGCTTGCGATCGAGCCCCTTGTCTTCGCGCACGGTGCGCGACACCCACTCGCTGGCGACGCTGTCCCAGAAAAAGCTGCCCTTGAAGTCGTTGGTGCCCGACTGAGTGACTGCTGTGATCGCAGCGCTGCTCAACTGATCGTACTCGGCCTTGTAGTTCGAAGTGATGACCTTGTACTCGGCGATGCCGAGCTGCGGGAACGGATTGCCGCGACTGGAATCCTGGCCGGTGATGCCTCCCTTCAGGATGTAATCCTTCTGGCCAACACCATCGACGTAGACATTGATCCCGTTGGACAACTGCGCGCCGCTACGCAGCGAGGTCGAACCCTCGTTGCCGGTGCTGAACACCACGCCCGGAACGATATCGGCGAATGCGAGGAAGTTCCGCGAATTCTGCGGCAACGATTCGATCTGCTTCTTGCTCACATACGTCGCTACTTCCGAGGTCTTGGTCTCGGTCAGCGCCGTACCGACGACGACGACGGTGTCGAGGTCGCCTTCCGCCGGAGCGCCGTCGCCTTCGTCGAGGTTCACCGTTTCGCCGACGCGCAGGACGACATCGCGGCGGATGGTCTCGCCACCGGATTCGACGCTGATGCGGTAGGTGCCGGGCGGCAGGCCGACGAGGGCGTAGTCGCCGTTGCTGCCGGCTTCGACGCTGCGGCTCAGGCCGGTGGCGACATTGACGGCGGTGACCTTCGCATCCGCGGACGCCTGTCCGCGGATGGTGGCGCCGGTGGATTGCGCGTACGCCGCGGGGGTGCCCGCCAGCAGGGCGCCGATCAGGGCGCCGCTCAACAGCGAGCGCCGGAATCCGCGTGGTGTCTGTCGACGTGATTGCTTCATGACTGCGCCCCTCCCGAGGGCATGCTGACATCGAATTGTGGGGGCACGCGACTGCGCGCGTGTAACCGGTTACATCAGTGGACAAAAAAAATGTGTCGGGCGCGGCCTAGCCTCTCCTCTCCCTGGCCGCCTGCGGATCGCTGGATTCACGCACGATCAGCTGCGGCACCAGCGGCGCCAGTCGATCGTGAACGTCCTCGCCATCGCGAAGATCGAGCAGCACCCGCATCGCGTGGGCACCGAGTTCGGCGATGTTCACCCGCATCGTGGTCAGCGACGGCATCACGTAGCGGGCGAGCGGAATATCGTCGAAACCGGCCAGCGCGATCTCCTGCGGCACGCGCACGCCGGCCTGGTTGAAGGCGAACAGGCAACCCAGCGCCATCATGTCGTTGGCGGCGAACACCGCCTGCGGCCATTCACCGCCCGCGAGCAGGGCCTGACCGGCGGCATGGCCCGATGCCTCGCCGAAATCGCCGGGAACGACCCAGGGCTCGCCCGCACCGGCCGCCTGCAGCGCATCGCGATAGCCACGCAGGCGCTCGTGCGCGTCGAAATTGTTCTCGGGACCGGCGATGAAGGCGATGCGGCGGTGCCCGACGGCGAGGAGGTGCTCGACCATCGCCCGTGCGCCACCGTAGTTGTCGATGCCGAAGGCGATCTGATCGGCGTCGGCCGGTTGCGAATTGATCAGCACCGCCGGCAGCGCCGCGAGATTCTCGCTGAGGAACCCGAGATCGCCGGCATGCGGCGACATCACCAGCAGACCATCCACCCGACCGCGCATCGCGCGCAGCGCGGACGCCTGTTCCTCCGGATGACCGTGATAGCTCGACACCAGCAGATGCAGGCCGCGTTCGCGCGCCACCTGATCGATGCCGCGCATCAGTTCGGAGAAGAATTCGCCGTGCAGATCCGGCAGCACCACGCCGATGGTGTGGGTGCGGCGGCTGCTGAGGCTGCGCGCGGCATGGTGCGGGCTGTAGCGCAGTTCGTGGGCCACGGCCAGAACGCGCCGGCGGACGGCTTCGGTGACGTTATCGTGACCGTTCAGCGCGCGCGACACCGTGGCGACGGAGACCTTCGCCACTCGCGCCACATCCCGGATCGTCACGCTCGATGCCATCGGCAGTTCCCGTCCGACGGAAGCCCGTCGCGAATGAATGTAACCGTTTTCAATACCCGGTGCAAAGCAGATCGATGCCACCCGAAAACGCGAAAGCAATCTCGATCAACCATTTGATTTCAATGATGAAAAAGGCGATCTCGCCATGCCCGGCCAGATGCTGCGCTGCAGCAGTCGCCCCATTCTCAGGCAGCCGCCTGGATCGACAGGGCGTGGATATCGGTCTGCATCAGTCCGCCGAGCGCAGCGTAAACCGCCCGATGGCGCGCCACCGGGGCCAGCCCGGCAAAGGCGGCGCTGACGATGCGGACCCGGAAGTGCCCTCGCCCGTCGCGGGCGCCGGCATGGCCGATGTGCAGATGGCTGTCGTCATGGACCTCGAGCTCGGTCGGCGCGAACGCGGCCATGAGCAGGTCGTGGATCGCCTCGACCCGGGCTTCCCGCGACAGCGGGCCGACGCGATCGGAAGCGCTCATGGCAACACCGGGCGGAACGGGCGGACCTCGACCCGGGCGTAGACCCCGGCATCGACGTAGGGATCGGCATCGGCCCAGGCGCGGGCGACATCGAGGCTTTCGAATTCGGCGATCACCAGGCTGCCGCTGTATCCCGCCGGACCCGGATCCTCGGCGTCGATCGCCGGACACGGCCCGGCCAGCAACAGGCGGCCGGCATCGCGCAGCGCGGTCAGTCGGGCCAGATGCGCGGGACGCGCCTGCAGCCGGCGCTCCAGGGATTGTGGGGCGTCATAGCCCTCGATGGCATACCACATGCGCGGAATCTCGATCGTCGCGGGACACCTAGGATAGAGGATCGACGCCCCCGTGCTGGACAGCGACAGCCCCAGCCCGTACTCTTGACCTCTCGTTTCGAGGCCGGCCACGGCGTCTCTCGATGGCGGCAGGAACCCAGGCACGGCGTCCGCCAGCCCCGACCGAGGTCCCCGCGCCCCCTCCGGCCCCAGGCCCACGACCCGACCCGTTCGTACCCCGTGCCGAAAGCATGGCGGTCCTTGATGGACTTGGCCGTGGCCACGTTGCACACCTGCTTGGCCAGCCCCCGTTCCGACGGGGCGTGCGCCGCAAACCTGAGCCGTAGCTCGCCCGGCCCGCGGTCCGCCGCATCCCCGGGCGGTTCCGGCGATGCGATCGACCGGATCGGCCCGCAGAGGCCGCCGTCATCGCATCACCGCCCGGCATCGCCGGCGCGGCCCGTCCGCCGGAACGTCCGAACCGCTGCCCGTACCGCTGTCCCGACCCGCCGATCGTCGTCATCGCCGAAAGCCCGAATCCCATGATCCTGTCGTCGCATGAGCACTGAAACCGAGCCCGGGGCGTCGGCCGAGATCGCGCAGACGGACGCCACGCAGGCCGAAGCCGTGCCGCAACACGGGCCGGCACCGCAGCAGCAGGAAATGCCGCTCGCGATGGTGCTCGGTCAGCCGGTCTTGCAGATCCCGCAGGATCTGTACATCCCGCCGGACGCACTGGAAGTCATCCTCGAAGCCTTCGAGGGCCCGCTCGACCTGCTGCTCTATCTCATCCGCCGCCAGAACCTCGACATCCTCGACATCCCGGTCGCGGAGATCACCAAGCAGTACGTGAACTACATCGGGGTGATGCGCGAGATGCGCTTCGAGCTGGCCGCCGAGTACCTGGTGATGGCCGCGATCCTCGCCGAGATCAAATCGCGGATGCTGCTGCCGCGTCCGCCCAGCGACGAGAACGCCGAGGACGACCCGCGCGCCGATCTGGTCCGCCGGCTGCAGGATTACGAACGCTTCAAACAGGCCGCCGAAGACCTCGACGCCCTGCCCCGCATGGAACGCGACACATCGCCGGTGGCCGCCTTCGTTCCGGATCGCAGCAGCGTGAAGCTGCCGCCGCCGGTACAGCTCAAGGAGATGCTGCTGGCCCTGCACGATGTGCTCAAGCGGGCGGAGCTGTTCACCGGCCACTCGATCAAGCGCGAAGCGTTGAGCGTCCGCCAGCGCATGACCGACGTGCTGACCCGCCTCGGCGACGGCAGTTTCCATCGCTTCGAGTCGCTGTTCGAACCGCGCGAAGGCAAGCTCGGCGTGGTCGTGACCTTCCTGTCGATCCTGGAGCTGGCGAAGGAACAACTGCTGGACATCGTCCAGGAAGCGCCGCTCGCGCCGATCTATCTGAAATCGCTGGCCACAGGCGAACACGGCGACGCCGTGACATCCGAGCTGAGCAGCGAATTCGACGACGACAGCACCGAAGCCGCCGTCGCTTCCGAGCTTCCGCAACGCTGACGCCGCATCGCACCCGCGGCCGCGCCCACCCACGACACCCGAACGCATGGATCAACACCTCATCACCCGCATCGTCGAAGCCGCGCTGCTCGCGGCCAACCAGCCGCTCACGCTGGTGCAGTTGCGCGCCCTGTTCACCCTCGACGAACCCGCGCCCGAAGGCAGCATCGAACAGGCGCTGGACGATCTGCGCGAAGCCTGCGCCGGACGCGGCATCGAACTGGCCGAAACCGCTTCCGGCTACCGCTTCCAGGTGCAGGCCGACGTTCACGCCTGGGTCGCCCGGTTGTGGACGGAGCGCCAGACCAAATACACCCGCGCGACCCTGGAAACCCTCGCGATCATCGCCTACCGCCAACCGATCACCCGCGGCGAGATCGAGCAGGTCCGCGGCGTGGCGGTCAGCAGCAACATCATCAAGGCGCTCGAAGAGCGCGAATGGATCCGTTCGGTCGGCCATCGCGACGTACCAGGCCGGCCCGAACTGCTCGGCACCACCCGCGGCTTCCTCGACTACTTCGGACTCAAGAGCCTCGATCAATTGCCGCCGCTGTCCGAACTGAAGGATTTCGGCGAACTCGATCCCCAACTGTCGTTCGAAGATCCGGATGCGCCGAAGCCCGGCGTGCTCTCCGCCCACCTGCAGGACGACGCGGCCCAGGCCGATGAAGTCCCGGCCGGCACGACGGAGACGACGGAGTCGAGCGCCGCGGACACTCCGCCCGATACCGACGACATCCCTCACCCCCACACAGCCGAAGACGCCGAACCGGCGTCCGACGACACCCACCCAGCCCTCGTCGACGACGACGACAGCACCGGAGCTTGACATGAAGAAAGAACAACAACCCCGCACCCTTTCGCTGAAGCGCGAGAAGGATGCCCCCGCCGAAGCGCCTCGCCTGGAAGAACGCCTGCACAAGGTGCTGGCCCAGGCCGGCCTCGGTTCCCGCCGCGCGCTGGAACAGCGCATCGCCGACGGCATGATCAAGGTCAACGGCGAGACCGCGCAGATCGGCATGAGCGTCAAGGGCGGCGATCGCATCGAGATCGACGGCAAGACCTTCGTCGCCAGCGCGCTCACCGAACCCGCGCGCGTGCTCATCTACAACAAGCCCGAAGGCGAAGTGACCACCCGCGAAGACCCGGAAGGACGGCCGACCATCTTCGAAGCGCTGCCCGTGCTGAAGGGCGCGCGCTGGATCGCGATCGGCCGCCTCGACATCAACACCACCGGCCTGCTGCTGCTCACCACCGACGGCGAACTGGCCAACGCGATGATGCACCCCTCGTTCGAGATCGAACGTGAGTACGTCTGCCGCGTGCGCGCGCCCGAAGGCGAGGAAGAGGTCTCCGACAAGCTCGTAGACCGGCTGCGCCGCGGCGTGGCGCTGGAGGACGGTCCCGCCAAGTTCGACGCGATCGAGCGCATCGGCGGCACCAACATGCCCGATGAAAGCCGGCACGACTGGTTCCGCGTCTCGCTGAGCGAAGGCCGCAATCGCGAAGTGCGCCGGCTCTGGGAATCGCAGGGCTGCCAGGTGAGCCGCCTCAAGCGCATCCGCTACGGCGATGTCTCCCTGCCGCAACCGCTGCTGCGTGGCCAGAGCCAGGAACTGCCGGCCGCGCAGGTCGAAGCCCTGCGCAGGAAGCTCAACCTCGAGGAAGGCCCGCCGCCGGCGTTGACGCTGCAGCCGGTGATCGGCCAGCGCAAGGCCGCCAAGGCCACCGTGCACGTCGGCCGCGAAGGCCGGGGCCATGCGTACGTCAACGGTCACAGCACCGCCGACGAGGGCCGCGAACTGCGTCGCTTCGACCATGTCCGGGAAGACCGGAACGGTCGCGGTGGCCGCAAGAAGCGCGGCGATCTGACCGTCAGTGGCGAAGCCGCCGCCAAGCAGGCGCAGCACAAGCCGTTCAAGCAACGCAGCATGAAGGGCCCGAAGCCGCTGCCGGATGGCAATCCGGCCGCGTTCCGGACCTGGTACGTGCCGGAAGGCGTCGACACCGGCCCGACCGGGCACCGCAATGCCGATCAGCGCGGCCCGAAAAAGCCCTATGGCAAGAAACCCGGAGGCCAGCGCGCTTTCGGTGATCGCAGCGGCGGCGGATTCGGCGAATCGCGCGGCCCGGGAGCCTACGGCGAAGGCCGCGGCCCCCGTGGTGCCGGACAAGGCCCCAGACCCGCCTCCGGCCAAGGACCGAGACCCGGTCCCGGCCAAGGTCCCAGGTCTGCTTCCGGCCAGGGCCCCAGGCCCGCACGTGCTCCGAAACCCTACGGACATCCGGGCAACGCCCCGAGCTTCCCGTCGGACCATGCGCATGGTGGCGCCAGCCCTTACGGCGACATGCCCGCCCGCGGACCGCGCCCCCAGAAACCGGGCGGTCCGCGCCCCGCCGGTCGCCCCGGGGGCGGCCCACGGCCTCCGGGAGGCCCGCGTCCGGGCGGCCCTCGTCCCGGCGGCCATCGTGGTCCGCGGGGCGGCGGCGGTTTCCGTGGCGGCGATCGCTGACAGGAAACTTGTGCCGGACGGGTCATGGAACCGTCCGGCAGAACGCTGTCGACAGGCATCGCAGCCCATGCACTGCTAGAATCGGGACATAACCCGGCAGAATGCCGTCATGTGATTTCGTTATGTCGATCGACGACTTCCGCGGCCGCACGCACCTCATCGAGACGATCAACGCCGCCATGGCGCTCGGCAACGATGCCGCCGTGGTGCAGGCCCTGCGAGGCGCGCTCTGCAGGATGATGCGGGAGGGCAGCGTGGAGCTGCCCGCCTGCGTTCTGGAACCGCTCGAAGGCCATTACGCCCGCCGCGAGATCTACACCAGCCCACTGCATGGCTACGATGTGATCGCCATGACCTGGGGGCCCGGCCAAGGCACGCCGATCCACGATCACGCTGGACTCTGGTGTGTCGAAGGCGTCTGGCACGGCCAACTCGAGATCACCCAGTACGACCTGAGCGAACGCCGGGGTGACCGATACCGTTTCACCGAGGTCGGCACCCTGATCGCGGGCACAGGGTCCGCGGGCAGCCTGATTCCGCCGCATGAGTACCACACGATCCGCAACGCCAGCGAGACCGGAATCGCCGTGTCGCTGCACATCTACAAACGCTCGATGACCTGCTGCGGCATTTTCGAAGCGACCGGTGAAGATGGGTGGCATGTCCACTCCAGCAAACAGCTGAAGTTCGATCACGCGGCCTGACCCCGGCAACTCGCGCGCACAACCGCTATAATCCCCCTCCGCGCCGGAATGGCGGAATCGGTAGACGCAGCGGACTCAAAATCCGCCGCCCTTAAAAGCGTGTGGGTTCGAGTCCCACTTCCGGCACCACTGAATGCGACCATTGTCTGGTCACCATTGAGACCATATAACGCAAAAGGCCCGCCTAAAAGCGGGCCTTTTGCGTCTAAGGCTGACCAGCCAGACTCAGTATTCCTTTTCAACCGGATAGCTGCATCCCGCATAGGCGACTTGGCAGTTCGAAGTCTGCTGACTACACGCATGCAACGTGCGATTCACGACCTCGTCGACAATAGGCCCTTGAGATGTCGTGACGCCAGTATCGCCCCAGACCAATGCACCGCACTGATTGTAGTATTCGATCGCAATTTTACACTTGCCCCCACCATTTTTGCGGCAGGTTTTCACGGCAGCGCGACTGGCCTTGCGCGGATCACGATAGCCGTCTGCACCGCCGAATCGGCCTTTTTGACTATCGATGGCGATTGCCCCCCAACGAAACTCCCATCGAGGTCCCGGATTCGGTGGTGCAGGAGGCGTGGTCCCGACCGGCATACCAGAATCGTACATCGGAGCACAACCGCTCCAGCCCGCATTGCCGCCACCGATCGGATAATAGCCTTGTGGACACGTTCCGCCTTCAGCAAGTGCGGCCTGTGAAAGTGCACACGACAACAACAACGCCATCAGCCTGAGCAGATTAGTCGGTTTCATCACAGTCATACCGGCGGAGAATTCTGCGGTTGATTGGGGGGCGTCGCAGCTGCACCACGCAAGCCTGATTGCTGGGCAGCCGGCTGTGCTCCGTAGTTGGGATTGGTAGCAGGATTATTGTACGCAGATTGCTGTGTCATGGGCGATGCCGTCGACTGGTAACTGGGCGTGGAATTCTGGGCGGATGGGGCATATCCACGGAATCCAGGCTCCCCAGGATTTGCACCTGGTCTGCCGTAACTGGCGGCCTGCGAAGGCTGGGACCAGTTCGGTGCCCCGCCTGCCATCGAACCTTGGCGATAACCTGCCTGGCCCACCTGCGCGAAGGGACTGAAACCACCCACCGCACCGTTGAAGAAATTCGCTGCCATCGGCGGCGTGCTGATGATCAGGACGGTCAACAGGAGACCAACGCCGCCCTGTTGCAGCGCGATCGTGTTCATGCCCTGATTGAGGGAAAGACCAGTCAGCGCGCCGAGTGTCGTTGATATCCAGAATGCACCGGCAACTGCAAGCACCAGTTTGGTCGCGATCGCGATCATGGCCGACAAGACCGCCATCGAGAACATCGTGCTGATGCCATACATGAGCCATCGTTGGAAGAGCTGTTTTGTCTGATCGAAAATCAGACACAAGACAAACAGAGGACCAAGCCCGATGAACAGCGCCATGGCGACCTGATAGAGAAGCAGCATCGCCCCGCCCACCATCGCAGGTCCCGCAGTGCCCACGGCCACCATCATCATGGCCTGCTTCTTGTCGCTCTGCAGCGTGGGATCCTGCACGATATTGATGGCGTCGATGCTCTGCATCGCGAATTGCATCGCGGCGAGGTTCTCGTCGATCTGTTCTTCGGCGGTATCAGAGTCCTCACCTGTCACGGCGCGCGTGATGACCGAGGGAATATCCACGCTCACGAACGTGTGCATCCTGTTGCCGCCGACGCCGATCGTCGTGGCAGCCGCCACGATCAAGGTGATCCGCAGCGCGTTCATGACCAAGGCCATCATCGATTCGCGACTTTGACCGGTGATCATCCTCAGCCCCTGGAAAAAGACCCAGATGGTCACGAGAATCAATGCGGTCACGCCGACGGTCGAGGAAATCCGCTCCATCATGGTGAATCCGAAGTGATCGATCTCGCTCCGGATGAAGCGGGCAACGAGCGTGTAGTACATCAGCTCGCCGAACGACTGCACCATCGGCCTGAGCAGCGTCCCGATGAAGTCGCCACCGGCTGCGTACAACCCACTTATCATTCCATTCAACATTGAACCACCCAATCGCAAGAGATCGCACAGAGGGCTCCCATTGCCGTCGCCGGGAGCGCATTAGGCGGCGCGGCAGGGTCATGCCCGGGCCGCGCCAACCTCAACTTAAAGGCATTCGAAATCCCCGCGGGCGACCGCCGCCATGCTGGCACACATGGCACCCGTTTGAACCGCTGTGGAGATCAACGATTCGCCGAGCCCCTGCTTCCTGCCGTTCAACGCCTCATCGGCGAGATAGCGGGAATCCTGCTTCAGCGAGTCGATCTGATTCTCGTAGACCTTGATGATGGCGTTCGAGTACTGGATATCCGCCAGCATCTGGCTGATCAGGGTCTGGCCTTGGCCGATGTTGGAATCGACCTGACCGCTGGTGGTGCTGCCGGAGAGCTGAGTCCGCAGACGGCTGATCTCCGTCGAACGCTGTTGCAGGTTCTGCAGCATGCGAACGCCCTCGTTGTGCTTCTCGTTCTCGAGACGGACGATCTGCTGACAGATCCGGCGCTGCTGCTCAGGAATGCTCGAAGTCAGGCTGGGTGCCAGCAACTGGAACACATCCGCGAGCGAGAAGCCGCTGAAGTCCGGAGAGCAGCGTTGCATGCCGTAATCCAGCGAACGAAGCGACGGATTGGTCATCCCGAGCGTTTGCAGGCTGTACATGATCGAAGACGCCTGGGTCGCGAGATTGCGGATGCGATCGATTTCACGCGCGGCTTCGGTACCGTATTCGACCACCGCCTGGACCTGGGTCAGGTAGGACTGGATCTGATTCATGATGTGCGTCGCGGCATTGCCGACGTCGGCGACGGGAATCGTGGCGGAGAGGTTGCCCGATGCGAGCGCACAGGCCAGCGCCAGGCTGGTCAGGAAGGGAGCCTTGCGAGCGGAGCGGGATTTGCGGTCGGTCTTCATGAGGGGCACCTCCAGTGTGTGTTTGGGGCCTTGGAGAGGGTCCGGGCCAGGAAATCTGAACGTTATTAGTATCTAACAGAACGGGTTAAAACGCGATTCCGGTCACAAAGTCAAGCGCCAGCCGCCCGACGGGTGTCTCCGCCTGCCTGGGCGGCCCGCTTGCCTGATCCCTTCCGGTTGGCATAGAAGTCTTCGAGCCAGTCGTCCGGGTGCAGATTCCCTTCGGGGACTCCCTTCTCCTCTGCCTTGCGGGCCAGGACCTGATGCAGGATCTCGATGTTGTCGGTGGAGGCCGAGATGACCGCCAGGGAATCGTCCATCCCGCGCAGATTGAGCTGGCAGACACTGGACGCATGGCCCTGTTTGACCAGGAAGCAGCGCGAACGCTCGTCCAGCCCCTTGACGACCTGGTACTCGGCGTCGGTCAACTTGAGACCATCGATGTAGTCTTCGCGGCTGGCGTTCGGATTCGGCAGCAGGATCATGGTCGCCGTCTGCTCGATCAGAGCGGCCGAGATCGAACTCTTCAGCGCGTCTTCCGGGCTCTGGGTCGCGAAGATGCCGAGACCGTTCTGTTTACGGATGGTCTTCTGCTTGTTCTTCGCGAATTCCTTGAGGCCGCCCTCGCCGTCCAGGATCTTCCAGAACTCGTCCATCACGTAGATCAGGGGACGACCGTCGATCAACTCTTCGAGGCGATGCAGCAGGTAATTGATGACCGGCACGCGCACTTCAGGATTGTCGATGACATCGGTGTAGTCGAAACCGATGATGTTGGCCTTCTGCAGGTCGATGGTGTCGACCGGATTGTCGAAGACCCAGCCCAGCGAGCCGGCGTTGGTCCATTTGCGCATGCGCGCGAAGAGACCGTCGTCGCCCATGTTGGGCAGGCTCTTCTGGAAGTTGGTCATGCTGCGCAGATGCATCGGCGTATCGAGCATGCTCTCGACGGCGCGGAAGATGTCCTCTTCGTCGCGCGAGGTGTACTGCTTCTTGCCGATCAGCACCTTGACGAGGTCGGCGAGGAACTGGACATTGGCCTCGTTGCGCTCGCACTGGAACGGATTGAAGCCGGTCGGCTGGCCGTTCTCCAGGGCGAGATAGTTGCCGCCGCAGGCGCGGACGAAGATCTCGGCGCCGCGATCCTTGTCGAAGAAGAAGATCGTCGGCGACGGGTTGTACTTCTGTACCTGACTGAGCAGGAAGTTGATCAGCGCGGTCTTGCCGGTACCGGACTTGCCGATGACCATCGTGTTGGCGATCGCCTTCTCGCCCAACGAATTTTCGGCCGGATGGGTGGCGTGGAAATTGAAATAGTACGGCTGGCCGTTGGTGGTCTGCAGGGTGGTGACGGAGTCGCCCCAGGGATTGTTGTCGCGCTTGCCCGAAGCGAAATTGTGCAGCGGCGAGAGACCGAGGAAATTCAGCGAGCTGATGTTGGCGATGCGGGTCCGGAATTTCCAGTTGGTCGGCAACTGCGAATAGAAAGAGGACGCGACCGCGAGATCCTCCTTCGACGAGACGAAGCCGGCGTTCGACAACTCGGCGCGGGTGGTGGCGACACGCTGGGCGAGGGTCTCCTGGGTGTCGGCGTAGACCGTCATGATGAAGTGGTACTCGCCGAGCACGAAATTGCCGGACGACAACTGGTCCATCGCATAGTCGAGTTCGACGATCTGGGTGACCGCCTTGTCGCCAGAGGAAATCATCATGCCCTTGGTGCGTTCGAGCACCTTCAGCGCATCCTGACGCCCCATCGGGCTGAACGAATGGGTCACCACATACTCGAAATCGAGGTATTTCAGGCCGTTGAGGATGCCGGGATAAGTGCCGTCGACATATTCCTTGACGTTGAGGATCGCGCCGAAATGGTTCGCACCATTGGGCGTGTTGATGACGAAGTCGCCGCTCTTCGACGAGAACATGTGCCGGCTGACCGGCAGATAGTTGTAGATCGGGGCGTGCATCACCGGCACCGGCTCTTCGATGCGATTCAGCACGTAACCGAGGAACTCGAGGGTTTCGGAGAAGACGACGTTGTTGGCGCCCTCGTACATGCCGAGACGGTACGGGGAATAGTCCTTGATCACCGCTTCGACGTTGCTGGCGAGTTCCAGCATCTTGGCGACCGACTGTTCTTCCTCGGCCTTCAGCTTGGCGTGCTCGGCGGTCTTCTCCATCAATCGTTTGCCGCCAACGACCGGGCGATAGATCATGGTCATGTAGAGATCGTTCTGCATGATCTTCTGCGAGGACAGCGCGCTGAAATAAGCGTCGGACATGTCCTGGTTGAACCGCTGCCGGAACTGGCTCTTGGTGTTGATGCGACGCCGGCGCCGGATGTCGTGCACCCAGAACGCAACGTTCACGAAGTCGGGGGCGCGCAGCGTCTGCAGCAGCCTGTTGAAGGTGTTGTGGCGGTGCTCGATCTCCCATTCCTCACGGCCAACGAAGGGCAAGCCTTCGAGATGCCAGGAAATCAGGTAGTCGCCGTCGCGCGTCTTGATGACGTTGGGCGCGACATGCGAGGAGAACGGGACGAATTCGCTGATGGAGGTGTCGGGACTGAACATGCGCCTGTCAACCGGTACTGTCGATGGAACAAAGCCGGCGGGAGAATTCCCGGACCGGAGAGACGGCGGAGGTGACGCTCCCGCCGGAGGAGGTGCAACAGCCCGGGGGACGACCGCCGGAAGATTCCGACAGCTCCGGATATCCGCCGGATCGGCCCCTGGGTGCCGCTCGCGCCGCGTCCCGCCTCACGGCAGGACGACGGCGCGATCGGTGGATCACGTGCCGGACGCCGTCCGGCCAGCGGTCTTGCCCGGCCCGGTCATCCTGCCACTGAGGATGAACGGACCGGACATCTTTCGCTTTGCGCCGGGTTGCGTGCTGCGATAGGCATTGGGGGAAAACACCCACATCCCCCCATGCTCCCTCACGTTCCGCGCCCGCAGCTTGAACTGGAGGTTCAGGCCGTACAGACGAAAGATCATCTCGTCCCTGCGCGCCATGTGCCGCATCACGAAGATCACGATCGGGATGAGCAACAGATATTGCAGGCCAAAATAGACCGCCATCAGCAACGACCCGCCGGCGCCGATGAAGAAGGGCACGACGGGCACCCCCATGAACATGGCAGGGCGGGTGCAACCGCGAAAGAGAACGTTCTTATGCATGGACGACGGGCAGCGCGGTCATCAGCATCGCGGTGCAGTCGGACTCGGCAGTCGCGCCATCACCCAGCAGCAGCATGCCTGCGATCTGGCTGGCCGCACCGATCAGCAGTCCGCCGATCAGGATCGGGGCCACATCGGAAATGCGCTTGTGGGCGAACGCGATCTGGTAGCCGGCGATGATGACCGCGATGGTCACGATCGCGACCGAGGCCATGTTGAGCAGGCCGCGGATGTCGTCGAAGAACCCGCAGACGCGCTGGTCGGCGCCTTCGAAGGTCTGGGCGAACAGCATGTTCGGGACCGCGAGCACGGCGACGAAAACGAGCGCCATGAGCAGCGATTTGGTCTGGGAATTGAAGATCTTCATGGTTTCATCTCCTTGCTGGTACTGAGGGACTGGGACAGTTTCGACTCGAAATATGTCCGGTTCAATCGGCTCTGGCGACCCCGCCACCGTAACAGGTATTGCCGGAGCAACGACCCGGGACATTCAATCCCGGCCGTCCGCGAACGGACGGCCGGGGAAACCTGCGCAGAACGCGTCGATCAGGCGACGACGACCGGCAGGGTGTTCATCAGCATCGCGGTGCAGTCGGACTCGGCGGTCGCGCCATCGCCCAGCAGCAGCATGCCGGCGATCTGGCTGGCCGCACCGATCAGCAGTCCGCCGATCAGGATCGGGGCCACGTCGGAAATACGCTTGTGGGCGAACGCGATCTGGTAGCCGGCGATGATGACCGCGATGGTCACGATCGCGACCGAGGCCATGTTGAGCAGGCCGCGGACGTCGTCGAAGAACCCGCAGACGCGCTGGTCGGCGCCTTCGAAGGTCTGGGCGAACAGCATGTTCGGGACCGCGAGCACGGCGACGAACACGAGTGCCATGAGCAGCGAGGACATCTGGCTCTTGGCCTGACGGTGGGTCATTTTCATCATTTCATCTCCATGGTGAGGGTGGAACGTTTGCGACGTGATGACATGCCCGTACAGGCACTGGCTCGGACATGGGCTGGAACAAGGGCTGGAACGGAATCGGCAGTTGGACTGGAACGGGGGAACGGGGGAACGGGGGAAGCAGGTGGAACACACAGGAATTGGAACACGTCGGGATCGGAGCACGCTAGAACACGAATGCGTCATCCTGACTGGGACTGTTGACGATCAACGCCTTGTCCGCCCCCCGTTCGCGGCGCTTGGAAGCGGCCGGATCCGGCGCGGGTTCGGAGTCGGCGGCGACCGCGCGGGCGACGCCTGCCGGAGGAGGCGTCGGCACGGCGCGCCCGATCGGCATCGCCGCGACAGCAGCGGTCGCGGCCGGTGCCGCGACGGGTGGCGCATAGGCCTGGGCCAGAGGGCCCGGATCCGGTGCGGCCTGCGGCTCGATCGATTCGACGCGGGAGGTGGGGACGATGCGGGCGTCGCGGGCCCGCTCGGCACGCGAGCGCGGGGCGGTGGGCATCGCCGGCGCCGGGAGCGCGACCGCGGACAGCGTGTCGGCGACGGCGGCCTGGGCCTGGGTCGCGGCGGTATCGGGCGTCGCCCCTCCGCCATAAAGCGGATGACGGGTCACCGGCACGGTCCGCCGCGCCGTGCGGCCGACCACTTCGATTGCGGGCGTCGTCGTCTCGGCCTCGACCTCGCGCCCCTGGCGCAGCGAGGCGTAGATCTTCTGGACGTACCCGTGACGGAAGCCGGTCGAGAAGTTGCCGGAGTAGTAGCAGCTGAAGGACTTGCCCCAGTCGCCGTTCGCCCGGTGATAGCACTCGGCGAGGATCTTCGAGCCGGCGGTGAGGTTGGCGCAGGGCTCGAAGGCCTTCTCGTAGGAATCGAGGCCGTACTTGTGAAGGTTGTAGCGATTGACCTGGGCCAGGCCGATCGAGAAGTTGAACCCGCGGCTCTCCAGCATCCTGACGGTGGCGAGCGCTTCGGGCAGATTGCGGGGCTGGCGCACCAGACGGCCGCCGACCACGCCGATGGCGTAGGGGTTGTAGGAGGACTCGACCCGGACCACGTGGTGCATCACCTCGGACGGCACGGCCAGTCCCTGGCACCCCATCAGTTCCATACCTGGCAGCAAGGCGGAACCCTCCCCTTGGTCATGTCGTCCATCCGGCGACGATTGTGGTCACAAAATCCGGGCATCCCCAGTCCTCCATTTGCCCGAGCCCATGGTCTACAGCCCGCAATCGACTGTCAACGAATCCGTACGCCGTAGAATAGCCAAAAACATGGCCTCTGTCTCAGAACACGGGCGACGCGCCCTTTTCGGGCGGCGAAAAGGACGCTTTCACGATGCTACGCGAAGACGCTTGCGGAGCCATGCGGCGGATACCTTAAGATCGCCGGGCCGACAGGGGATGGATGGATCATGCGGGACACGCAAACGGTTGCATTTGAAACCATCGCATGCGGCGCGACTGCGTCCGCGATCCAACCGGACCATGGCCGCAACGGGACGCTTCGCCGCCCCGCTTCTCTCCTTCCCCCCCGGACCCTCTGAACCCCCGCAGGACGCCGATCGTGAGTCAGAACTCCAACGTGAAAGCCAAAGTCATCTTCCTCGGCGTGCTGTTGATCGCCGCCATCGCCGTCGGCTTCTATCTGTCCGGCTACATCGTCCTGATGCAGCTGAAGCTGCGCGGGGTCGACCTGCAGTGGAATACATGGCTGAACTACTTCAAGGTCATCGATCAGCCGCAGGTCCTGCCCTACGCCAAGAAGATCAAGGTCAGCGGCCTGATCGGTTTCGGCCTGCCGGTCGGTGCCTGGCTGGTGCTGGCGGTGATGGCGATGATCCCGCGGCAGCGGGCGCTGCACGGCGACGCGCGCTTCGCCACCGGCGGCGACCTGTCCGAAAAGGGCATGTTCAAGGAACAGAAGAACGGCATCGTGATCGGCAAGTTCGGCGGCAAGATCGTGCGCCTCGGCGGGCAGCAGTTCGTGATCCTCGCCGCGCCGACCCGGTCGGGCAAGGGCGTGGGCGTGGTCATCCCGAACCTGCTGGACTACCAGGAATCGATGGTGGTCCTCGACATCAAACAGGAAAACTTCGATCTCACCAGCGGCTGGCGCGCCAGCGTCGGCCATGAAATCTACCTGTTCAATCCGTTCGCCGAGGATCGCCGCAGCCATCGCTGGAATCCGCTGACCTACGTCTCCGACGATCCGGCGTTCCGCGTCTCCGATCTGATGAGCATCGCGGCGATGCTCTACCCCGACGGTGCCGAGGACCAGAAGTTCTGGGTCAGCCAGGCGCGCAACGCCTTCATGGCCTTCTCGCTCTATCTGTTCGAGAAGTACGAGGACGACCAGAAGATCGGCTTCCCCTTCTCCAAGCCGCCGACCCTCGGCGCGATCTACCGGTTGTCCTCGGGCGACGGCAAGAGCGAACTGAAACCGTTCCTCAAGGATCTGGCGCAGCGTCCGTTCCTGAGCAGCCACGCCAAGACCGCGTTCGCCGGCATGCTGTCGCAGGCCGACGAGACCTTCGCCTCGATCCTCGGCACCTTCAAGGAGCCGCTGAACGCGTGGATCAACCCGATCCTCGACGCGGTGACCAGCGCCGACGACTTCCTGCTCACCGACGTGCGCAAGAAGAAGATGACGATCTACATCGGCATCCAGCCGAACAAGCTGGCCGAGAGCCGCCTGATCATCAATCTGTTCTTCAGCCAGCTGATCAACATCAACACCAAGGAACTGCCGCAGAACAACAAGGAACTGAAACACCAGTGCCTGTTGCTGATGGACGAATTCACCTCGATCGGCAAGGTCGACATCATTTCCACCGCGGTGTCGTACATGGCCGGCTACAACATCCGCCTGCTGCCGATCATCCAGAGCATGTCCCAGCTCGACGCGACCTACGGCAAGGATCTGTCGCGCACCATGATCACCAACCATGCGTTGCAGATCGTGTACGCGCCGCGCGAGCAGCAGGACGCGAACGATTACTCGGAAATGCTGGGCTACACCACCGTGCGCAAGGACAGTTTCACCCGCGGCCGCGAGTTCAGCCGCAGCGAGTCCGAGGAACGCCGCGCGCTGATGCTGCCGCAGGAACTGAAGGCGATCGGTTTCGACAAGGAGATCTTCTTCTACGAAGGCATCCCGCATCCGGTCCTGTGCGACAAGATCAAGTATTTCCAGGACAAGTACTTCACCGAACGGCTGCTGCCCGCGGTGAAGGTGGAGGCGATGGACGTCAAGGTCTGAGCCACCGGATCTGAACCACCGGGTCGGGCCGCGGCGGTCGACGCGCGTCGACCGCCGAGCGGCTATGATCGCGGGACGTCCCGTCGGAGTCCCGCCATGTCCCGCACCGCGCCCGCAGCCGTTCTCGCCCTCGCCTGTCTCGCGCCGTTGCACGCGATCGCGGCCGAGGACACCGCCCTGTATTGCGAGCGGCTGTTCGACAGCCGTGGCGGTCGCATGCTCGGCGCGCAGACCGTGGTGGTGCGCGGCGGCAGGATCGCCGAAGTCCGCCCCGGGCGGGCCGAAATCGCCGGTGCGCGCAGCGTCGATCTCTCCGGCCACACCTGCACCGCCGGCTGGACCGACCTGCATGTCCATCTCGGCAGCCAATCGAGCCCGCGCAGCTATGAGGAAGGCTTCCGCCTCGACGACGTCGACTTCGCCCTGCGCGGCGTGAGCTACGCACGCAAAACGTTGATGGCCGGGTTCACCAGCGTGCGCGATCTCGGCGGCGAAGTCGCGCCGCATCTGCGCGATGCGACCAACCAGGGACTCGTCGACGGCCCGCGGATCTGGGCGGCCGGCAAATCGATCGCGACCACCGGCGGCCACGCCGATCCGACCAACGGCATGAACTCCGCCCTGCAGCATCTGGTCGGCCCGCCCGGTCCGACCGAAGGCGTGATCAACTCGGTCGAGGACGCGCGCCAGGCCGTGCGACAGCGCTACAAGGACGGCAGCGACGTCATCAAGATCACCGCCACCGGCGGCGTCCTCAGTTACGCGCGCTCCGGCGATGCGCCGCAGTTCACGGTCGACGAGATCCGTTCGGTGGTCGACACCGCGCGCGACTACGGCTACCGCGTCGCCGCCCATGCCCACGGCACCGAAGGCATGAAGCGCGCGGTCCTCGGCGGCGTCACCAGCATCGAGCACGGCACCTACATGACCGACGAGGTCATGAACCTGATGAAGCAGAAAGGCACGTGGTACGTGCCGACCATCGCCGCCGGCCGCTTCGTCGCCGACAAGGCGAAGGTCGAAGGCTATTTCCCTGAAATCGTGCGCCCGAAGGCGGCGCGGATCGGCGCCCAGATCCAGGACACCGCGGGGCGTGCCTACCGCGCGGGTGTGAAGATCGCGTTCGGCACCGACTCCGGCGTCGGTCCGCACGGCGAGAACGCGCGCGAGTTCGTGTACATGGTCGAAGCGGGTATCCCGTCGTCCTACGCGCTGCAGTCGGCGACCTTCTTCGCCGCCCAGGTGCTGGGTGCCGACGACCAGGGCACGGTCGAACCGGGCATGCGCGCCGACATCGTCGCGATGCCGGGCGATCCTGTGGCGGACATCTCCGCGGTGCTGAAGGTCGATTTCGTCATGAAGGACGGCGTGATCCACCGTCGTATCGGCACCGAGAACGAGTGATGTCGATGGAATGGGCCGGCTATGTGGCCGCGGCGATGACCACCCTCGCCTTCGTGCCGCAGGCGGTGAAGACGATCCGCACCCGCGACACGCGCAGCATCTCGCTGGGCATGTACGTGGTGTTCACCGCGGGCATCGCGATGTGGCTGGTCTACGGGATCGCGCTCGATTCGATGCCGATGATCCTCGCGAACGTCGTCACGTTCCTGCTGTCCGCGACGATCCTCGGCCTGAAGCTCAAGCACGGCTGAGCCGGGGCGGACACCGCGACTCAGCCGGTGGTCCGCGCCCCGGCGCCACGGCCCGCGATCCAGACGATCCAGGCGAACCAGAGCACGAAGGCCGCGCGCTGGGCCAAAGCATTCGGTACCCACAGGGGCGCCAGCAGCGCGATGGCCGGAATCGCGAACGAGGCCGCGAGCGTCACCACCGCGAAGCCACGGCGAAATCCCGCCGATCCCCGGGTGCCAGAGGCGATCGCGAGACCTCCGACGCAGAACGTGAGCCACCAAAGTGTCCAGGCCAATCCATGCGCGGCGGTGGCGGCGCCGTCCGGGTCTTCGGGATCCAGCGGAAGCAGCCCCTGCGCGGCGAACGCGAGCGCGGAGAGCATCACCAGTTGCGCGCCGATCCGGGCGCTCCAGCGCGCATCGGCCGGCAGCGCGGAACGCAGCGACCACAGCGAAACCGCCGCGAGCACGCCCGCGGCCACGAATGCGGCGAGATTGAAGGCGATCGCATCCGGCATTCCGGCCGCCCCCAGCCAGGCCAACGGATGGCTGCGGTGCGAGAACCCCGCGGACGCCGCGCCCGGCCGCGCGCCGAAGAACGCGGCGGAGAGGACGAACACCCACAGCGCGGCATGCCCGGCGATCGAGGCGCGGCGATGCGCAAGACCAGGGGTCATGGCGTTTCCTTCCACTGGAAGACCTCCTCGATACCGACACCGAACGTGCGCGCGATCCGGAACGCCAGTTCCAGCGATGGTGTGTAGCGCTCTGCTTCGAGCGCGATGATCGTCTGCCGGGTGACGCCGCAGGCCTGCGCCAGCGCCTCCTGGGTCATCTCGCCATGGACGAAGCGCAGACGCCGGATCTGATTGGCGATCGGAATGGACGTCATCGCCGGTCACGCCGGTGATGGAACACGCAGACGGCGGATTCGACCCACCACGCCAGCGCCAGACAGGCGATGAGATAGTGCTCGAACCAGCCGCCCGGGCGGCTGGTGAGCAGATCGGCATGCCCCTTCGTGCCGACGACCATGGCGGACACCAGCACGATCAGCGACAGGGCGATCAAAGCCGCCTTCGCCGCGGACGCCGAAATCGCCCGGTCGCGTTCGTCCGCGACCACGCCTTTTCCGGGACGCGTCAGGATCACCATGACGAGCACGAACGCCTGCAGCAGGATCGACATGATCCCGCGGGTCTCATCCCATGTCGCATGCCCGACATCCGCATCCGCGAAGAACAGCCGCCAGCTCAGGTAGGCGAACGCCATTCCTGTCGCCGCGAAGCGGAACCAGGCGTAGGACTCGTGTGTGTTCATGTTCATGCCTGACCCTGCCGGTCGCGGCGGTAGAACACCAGCGTCGCCGCGTACTCGCAGCCCCATCCCCACATCAGCGCGAAGATCAGCATGTGGGCGATCATCGACGGGGTCGCCCATCCAAGCAGGTCCGGCGGGGTGAGCCCCAGGGTCACCGCGATGCCGATGACGCAGAAGACCAGCGCACCACGCCCCCAGCCGGCGGCCTGCACCGCGATCTCTCGGTCGCGTTCGTCCTGTTCCGGCGCGCCTTTCCAGCGCGAGCCGACCACGCCGGTGATCACCGACCACGCGATCAGCAGCATCACGAGATTGCGCGCGATCGCGGCGGTTTCCGGACTGCGCCCGGGCGTCGCGGCAAGCGTCTGCAGATTCGCGAAGAAATACAGCATCGCGATCAGGGTGAACCCCAGCCCGATGCGGGCGTACCACTCCGCCGGAGACGCCGATCGCATCAGCGCTTCACGCGGCATCCGCGAGACGGCATGCAGCAGACAGCCGACGCAGACCATCAGCAACGCCATGCCCAGCAGATCCGTACGCCAGCCCAACACCCGTCCGGGCCCGGCCAGCAGCAGCCAGAGCGCGCCGCCCGCGGCCATGATCAATCCCCAGCGCATTCCACCCGGCATCGTCATGAGCGTCACCCTTGAATGACAAAATGTAATGTTCAATTTACATGCAGGTTTCCGCATGTCAAGTCTTTTTGACATATACCGGCCAACCCCGGCCGCTGGCACAATCCGGAATCCCCATTCAGGAAATCGGCATGTCCGCCAGCGCCCCCGCTCATCCGCCCCCCGCCACCGAGGGTGCGGGCGCACATCACAAGCGCACCGGACGCTGGCGCAATCCCGCGCTGTATCTGGCGGCCGGGGCGAGCGGTTTCTTCGTGATGGGCGTCGAACTGCTGGGCGGACGGCTGCTCGCACCGTATTTCGGCAGCTCGATCTTCGTCTGGGGCGCCCTGATCGCGGTATTCATGACCGCGCTGTCGATCGGCTACCTCATCGGCGGGCGGCTGTCGCTGCGCACGCCGTCCTTCGCCGGCCTCGGGCTGCTGCTGATCGCCGAAGCGATCCTCGCCCTCCCGATCGTGCTGTTCGGCGATGCCGTCTTCGACGCGCTCTCCATCGCCATCCTGGACCCCCGCTACGGTTCGCTGCTGGCATCGGTGCTGATGTTCGGCGCGCCGACCGTGGTATCGGGCATGGTCTCGCCCTACGCCGTGCGCCTGCTGATCGACGACATCGAGCGCTCGGGACATGCGGCGGGCAAGCTCTATTTCGTCTCGACCCTCGGCTCGGCCGGCGGCACCATCTTCACGACCTTCTATCTGGTGCTGCTGTTCGAAGTGAACACGATCATCCTCGGCCTGATCGCGATGTGCATCGCGATCGGCGCCGTCCTGCTGCTCACCCGGCACCACCATGCGCGGCCTTGATCCGAACCGCGACCCGCATGCACCGGGTCATTCCCCGCGGCCCCTGTCGATGACCGCGCGCATGACCCTGCGGATGCTCATGGCGGGAGCGCTCGCGTTGCTGGCCGCCGGATGCGGAAGCCGCCAACCGGACAAGCAGGACTTCGACCTGGTCTACCGCGAGAAATCGATGTATCGCGACGTGCTCGTGGTCGACAACACCAGCGGCTACCGCTGCATCGCCTTCAACCGTCAACCCGGCGCGCAGAGCTGCATCATGAAGGACGCACCGGACCTTCTCGCGCTGCCCTATTCGCGCGGCGTGTTCACGGCGCTGGCCGCGAATCCCGGCGCGAAACGGGTGCTGGTGATCGGCCTCGGCGGCGGCGTCATTCCGCGCGCGCTGCGCCGGATCAACTCGACGATGCGCATCGACGTGGTCGAACTCGACCCCGCCGTAGTCAAGGTGGCGAAGGCGTACTTCGGCTATCGCGAAGACCCACGGCTGCATACGTATGTCAGCGATGGGCGCGTGTTCGTGCGCCGCCAGCTGCGCGCGGGCGTGCGCTACGACATCGTCGTGATCGACGCCTTCGAGCGCGTCTACGTCCCCGAACACTTCCTGACCCGGGAGTTCCTCGGCCAGGTGAAATCGGTGCTCGCGCCGGGCGGCATGGTCGCTTCCAACACCTTCGCGAAGGGGCCATTGGCGCCATACGAGGCGGCGACCTATCAATCGGTCTTCGGCGACGTGCACATGGTCGACATGCTGCTGGGCAGCCGCATCCTGCTTGCCGGCCGCGATGGCGTGCCGCCGCGCGACACGCTCATCGCGAACGCCGAAGCGATGCGCAGGGAGCTGACCACGATCGGGGTGCAGCCCTGGGACCTGGAGGCCAGGCCGCAACCGCGCGCCGTCGGTTATCGCCCCTTGACCGATCAATATTCGCCCGCAAATCTGCTGCTGGAACGTTGAGTGCCGGCCGCGTCCGCCCCCCCGCCCACCGATCACCGCCACACTGTCGCCTTTCCGCCCACCGCCGGGTCCGAGCACCCGCCCCAGAGGTATCAACGCATGTCCGCTGCCCCCCACACCTTCGACGCCACCGCGCGGAATTTCGAGACCGACGTGCTGCAACGCTCGCTGCAGACGCCGGTACTGCTCGATTTCTGGGCCGAATGGTGCGGCCCGTGCAAGACCCTCGGTCCGATCCTGGAAAAACTCGCCGGCGAATACGGCGGCGCGTTCCTGCTGGCGAAAGTCGATGTCGAAGCCGAACAGGAGCTGGGCGCCGCGTTCCAGATCCGTTCTATCCCGACCGTGGTCCTGGTGAAGGACGGGCAACTGGTCGACGGCTTCCAGGGCGCGCTGCCGGAAGGACAGCTGCGCGAGTTCCTGGGACACCACGGCATCCAGGCGCTCGCCGCTGAACCGGAAGCGCCGGCGGAGGCGGAAGCGCCGCCCGTCATCGATCCGCAGGCCGAAGTCGCGCGACTTCGCGCCGAGATCGCGGGCGCGCCGGAGAAGGACGAATTGAAGCTGGAGCTGGCGCTCGCGCTGCTGCAGTCCGGCGACGCCGAGGAGGCCGAACGTCTGCTCGACGGCCTGCCCGCCAATCTCGCCACCGACGACCGCAGCGTGCGCGCACGCGCGCGCCTCGGCTTCGCCACGCTGCTGAAGGACGCGCCGTCACCCGAAGCGCTGCTGGCGGCGATCGACGCCGATGCCGGCGATCTGCGCGCGCGTCATCTGCTCGGCGTGCACCACATCGTCGCCGGACGCTCGCAGGAAGGGTTGGAGCAGTTCCTCGAAATGCTGCGCCGCGACCGCGGCTACGCCGATGGCCTGCCGCGCCGCGCGCTGATCGACGCCTTCCGGGTGATCGAGGACGAGGACCTGGTCGGGCAATACCGGCGCAGGATGTCGTCGCTGCTGCTGGTCTGAACCGGCATGCGTCGCGAACTGTCGGCGCGCGCGCTGCGCCGCATCATGAATCTCTGGCCGCCGTTCCTGTTCGCCGGCGTGCGCGTGCGCGCGATCGCCGACGACTGGCGCAGCGCCGAGGTCGAACTGCGCATGCACCGGTGGAACCGCAACTACGTCGGCAGCCATTTCGGCGGCAGTCTGTTCTCGATGACCGATCCGTTCTGGATGCTGCTGATGATCCACGCCCTCGGCAGCGATTACATCGTCTGGGACCAGACCGGCGAGATCCACTTCATGAAACCCGGCCGCGGCACCGTCCGCGCGGTGTTCCGCCTGGACGACGCCGTGCTCGACGAGATCCGCGCCGCCACGGCCGACGGCAGCAAGCATCTGCGGTGGTTCACCACCGACATCGTCGATGCCGGCGGCGAAACCGTCGCCCGCGTGCGCAAGCGGCTTTACATCCGGCTCAAGCGCGCTCCCGAGGGCAACGCGCCCTCAGCGTGACGCCGCCCCGGCGCTGCGGAAATATGCCGGCAGCGGAATCTCGCGGTACTCACCAGGTGCGGTCGCGTAATTGCGCATGCGCACGGCGGCGCCATCGGCGATCGGCGTCGGCGCACGCGCCGGCGCACCGACCGCAGCCGCCGCGTCGCGGAGCCGTTGCTCGAACGGCCGCGCATCCGCGACCTCCGCGCGCAGCCTCAACAGCACGCCGATCAGTCGCAGCTGGGCGTTGCTGTCCTGCACCCGCGCGACGTACTCGTCGAAATCCGGAGACGCGATCTCGCCGAGAATGCAGCCGGTGGCATTGCTGACGCATTGCAGACGCAGAAGCCCGCGCTTCGAATGGGGCACCTCGATCCGCACATCCCCGGCCATCGCCCGCGCGGCCTCCGCACGACAGTGAAACGCATAGGGCTCGGCGACCTGCGCCGCGGTCATCGTCGGGTCGAACAACAGCCAGGACAGTCGTTTCGACCAGCCGACGCCATACAACGCCGCATCGTCGGGGGCATCCGCGATGGCGGTATCGGTCAGCGCGAACTCCCCGCGGATGGCGCTGCAGAGCGACAGTTCATGGCCGGCGGGCGCCGCGAACGCCACCGTGCAGGACGCAGGCAGCACGGCATCGCGCGGCGTTCCGGCGAGCATCTGCGCGAACAGTCGGCCGTGGGCGTCGACGGCGGCCGTACCGATCAGACGGGAGACGAGCGAATCGCTGTCGCTGCCGACACGGCGCCACGCCGACACCGAGCGGCATGCGGCATCCAGGGCGGCATCGCGTTCGCCGCGCAGGAACAACACCGCCTGGCGGGTCAACGGCAGACGACCGTACTGATAGGCGGGGATCGGCGCGTCGTAGCGATAACCGAAGCTCTGGCGGAGCCCGGCATGGTCCTGCAGCGACTCGACGCGATCCAGAAGCGCCGCGTTTTCGTCGACCAGCGCGGCGTAGGCCGGAACGTCCGCCGACACCTTCTCCAGGCAATCCTCCGCGAAGCTGCAGAAACGCGTCAGTGTCTCCGCGGCGAGCGAAGGCGGATACCGGCCTTCGGCCACGCTGACGGCGGCGGCACCGGCCTCCGCCGCGGGCCGGACGGACGCGGCGCCCGGGACCTGCGCCTTCCCCATCCGGCGCAGGTCCCGGGCGAAAACGCTCTCGCGCTCGGTCTCGGGAATCGCGTAGGGCAACTGCCAGAACAGCGCGAAGGCATTCCGCCCCTGCAGCGGCGGGATCGGCTGGCGCATCGTCGCCAGCGCGGCCTCCTGGGCGTCGGTCGGTCCGAGCAGCCGGGATGTTCCCCAGGCGACCGCCAGCAGGATCAGCAGGGAGCACGCCCCCCACCCCAGTCGCTTCAGCCATCCACGCATGCCGCCACCCCTTTCCCGGTTGGAGGGATGAGAATACCGTCATGGAAATACCCGTGTCCGCGCATTCACTCCGCCCGCCGGGCCCGGTATCCTCGCAGTCGAAACAGGGGAGCGGTACATGGGTTCGACGCAGATCGAGCAGCCTCAGGACGGCATGCCGGATATTCCGGGCTACCGCCTGCTGCGTATTCTCGGGCATGGCGGCATGTCCACGGTCTATCTCGGCCAGCAGTTGTCGCTGGGTCGGGAGGTCGCGATCAAGGTCATGCGCCAGGAGGTGCTGACCGACGAAACCGGCCGCCGCCGGTTCGAGAACGAGGCCCGGACCATCGCCCGCCTCGACCACCCGCACATCGTCCACATCCACGAGGTCGGGCGCACCCGCGAGGGCCAGCCCTACCACGTCATGCCGGTGTTCCCGCGCGGACACCTCGGCAAGCGCAATCTCACCCGCGACGAATCCCGGGCCCGCGAGATCCTCGAAGCCCTGCTCTCCGCCCTCGCCTACGCCCACAGCCGCGGCATCGTCCATCGCGACGTGAAGGCCGAGAACGTGCTGTTCGACGAAGCCGAACGGCCGATGCTGACCGATTTCGGCATCGCGCTGCGCCGCGGCTACGGGTCGCGCGTCACCACCGCGGGCGTCGCGGTCGGCAGCACCGCCTACATGGCGCCCGAACAGGCCCGCGGCACCGAAGTCGATCTGCGTGCGGACCTCTACAGCCTCGGCGTGCTGGCTTGGGAAATGCTTGCCGGCGGCCTGCCCTACAAAGCCGAGGACGGACTGTCCATGGCGCTCAAGCACGTCCAGGACCCGATCCCGCGCCTGCCCTCGCATCTGGCCCACTGGCAGCGCTTCTTCGACCGGGCCCTGGCGAAGTCGCCGACCGAGCGCTTCAGCGATGCCCAGGAGATGCAGGCGGCGATGCGTCGCGTGCCGCACGCGCAGAAACAACCGCTGCGCGCGGGTTTCGCGCGGATGCGCAGTCGCATCGGCCCGAAACAATTGGCGATCGCCGCGATCGCGATGGTGATCGCGGCCGGCAGCGTCGCGCTGCTGGTGCAGATCGATCGTCGCAACGCCGAACGGGCGCTCTCCAACTACACCCCCAGCGCCGACAACGGCACGCCGGTGCCGGCCGGCGCGGATCTCGACCCCACCCTCGGCGCGCCCCTGCCCGACCCGACCGACGCGATGCTGCGCGCGGCCCCGGAATCGGCCGCGCAGCGTTTCATCGCGGCGGCGGAACGACAGATCCAGCAACGCAAACTCACCGCACCCGCAGGCGACAACGCCTACGAAAGCGTGATGACCGCGTGGCGCACCGACGCCAGTCACGTCGGGCTCGCGGCGATCAACGAGCGCCTGTTCTCCGCGCTCGCCACGGAAACCGAGCAGCGTCTGCGCAAGGGCGAGGATGCCGTCGTCCGCGACCTGCTCAGCCGGTTGACCCGCCTCGCCGAGCAGGACCGCGCCCGCGGCAGCGCGCGCATGGCGCAGCTCCGCAAACGCCTGAGCGCCCCCCTGTCTTCGCGGATGGAGCAGGCGCAGAAGGAACTCGACCGCGCCGCCGCGCAGCGGGTGATCGCCTCGGCCCGGAGCCTGGGCCTGACCGGTGCTCCGTTGTCGAACCTGCAGGCGCAGGCGGCGAAGATCGCCCAACCCGGCGACCGCGTCGCCGACACCGTCGGCGACATGACCCTGGTCCAGACCGGCGGCAAACTTGTCGCGGTCTCGCGTTCGTCGGTGAGCCGCGACGACTACGCCGCCTTCGCCAAGGCCACCGGCCGCCCGGCATCGCTGTGCCGGGAAAAGGCCTCGCTGCTGCGCGTGCTGGCCCCGCGCGACTGGCAGACGCCGGGCTTCGAACAATCGGGCAATGGCGCAGTGGTCTGCGTCTCGTGGCAGGACGCCGAGGCCTACGCCCGCTGGCAGAGCCAGCGCGGCAACCATCGCTATCGCCTGCCCACCGCGGCGGAGGCGCAGGCCGCCTCGCGAAGCGACAGCGGCAAGGCGGTGTCCGAGTGGCTCAACGATTGCGCCGGCGGCAGTTGCGCTCGCCGCATGACCGTTGGTCGCAGTTGGCGCGGCGCAGGCGGTGGGCGTCCGTTGGATGCGACCCGCGGCTACGACGATGTCGGCTTCCGGTTGGTGCGGGAGATGTGAGCTTCCGGCGCTTCGGTTGCCGGTTTTCCGGGGAAGCGTTGATGGATCATGTGTTGCGGGGAAAGCCTGGAATCTTTTCCGCGCTGGAGCGCGGGCTACTTTCTTTGTCGCAAAGAAAGTAGCCAAAGAAAACTCTTTGAGCCCGATTCAAATCTGCCGACGGAGGCGTAACCTGGATTTTTCTACGAGACATCCTGTCTCGTAGAAAAACGGCGCACGTCCTGTGCGCCGCCCTCCGGGTCTCCGATTGGGGAGATGGGGCGGCGATACGGAGAGTTCGTTGAGACGAATCGGGTTGAGGTGATTTGTAGCCCGGGTAAGCACAGCGCACCGGAGGGAAACGACCGGGTCATCCCGGGTGCGCTGCGCTTACCCGGGCTACGGCACTAAACCTCTTCAGATGACTCCACGATAAGTCTTGCCCGCTCAAACAGTTCGTCGAACGTTACAACATCAGGAGCAACCAAGTGCCGACGGTATAGCTCAAAGCTACGGAATTGATCATCGTTCACACCACGGTCTGTTACAAACTGGGATAGCGAACCACATACTACGACGGACCGTGGCCTTGCAATGACGGCTTCTTCTCCCGTGCGATTGCCATCCTTATCACGCATCACGAGGAGCTTCTGGAACTGCTGTTCCATGCCGTCCACCGACATAAGGACCTGAGCAACTGCTCCGGACAACTCATCCGATGGCCTCCAAGCTCCCGCACGGTAACGATCCGTAGAGACCAGAGGCGTACGATGGCGTTTAATCTCAACAAGACAGGTTGCACTCACCCGACCTCTGGTCCGAAGTAACCCATCGATCCGTTTGCCTGGTGTAGCAATCGTAGAACCGGCAACCATCTGCTCCAATTTCTCTCCAGAAAACCCATCAGCGGAAAGATGGAACAAGCCATAGCCAAAAATCCAGCGGTTCTTTTCGAAGAACGCCTGCCATAGCGCCTCTTCTCGTCCTTTGAAGTGAGCCTCAGCCATTGAATCGAAATAGGCATCATCTTGGAGCAGACGTTCAAATATATTGAGCTGCTTCCTCCGATAAGCGACTGCCACTACATCCCGAGAGGTAGCCTCGCTCGCAACGATATCTCGGAGCGCGCCAGGATTCTCGGCTAACCACTTTCGGGCAGCCTCATCCATGTCGATATCGACGTAAGCAAGCGAGTCCCTGTCGATCTTCAGCTTTCCAGCTGTATTCACTTGAAGCTTCGTTGCAAGCTGTGCGAACTCCAATAGTTCGGCAATTTCATCCCCGCGAAGATTTATGCCGTATTGTTCGTTCGGCCTCACACCATCTTTATAAATGCGGAAGCTCTGAAGCGTTAACTGCCGAACTTCGTGGTCATCGCTTGTTACAACGGCTTTGATTTGAACTTTATCATCATGGGTAGCACGAATGACGATCTCCCCATCCACCGCATCAAAACAAGAACGCTCCGCCTGATCGAAAACGCGTGTGATGTAACGCGCGTCCTTGTCTTTCTCGATACCTACCTTGAACGGGCGCGACACATATATGCGGTCGCTGCGCTTCTTGGCTATGTAGTCCTCGTCGCTCGACATACTGCCCTCCCGGCAGTGGCAACTGGCACCAGACATCAAAGGTATGCACTACAGCCAATCTTCCAACAATCCCAGCAGTCTTCTGAATGGATTGCGGCAGGAATCAGAATAAGAAGCTTCTCAAAACACTTTGCGAACTTAGCCACCTACTCAAAATTGGCGGAGAGAGTGGGATTCGAACCCACGGTGGGCGTAAACCCACGGCAGTTTTCAAGACTGCTGCCTTAAACCACTCGGCCATCTCTCCGAAAAAACGATTGTCCGCGGCTCACGCCGTCTCGGCGATTTTAACCGGCTTCTCCGGCGCCATGCCGCCCGGGCAGTGGAGGCAGTTGAGGCGGGAGGCTTCCAACAGCGGCGGGAGGGCTTCGGCGAGGTGGTCGATGAACATGCGCACCGCCGGGAGCAGGCCGCGGCGGGAGGCGAAGACGGCGTGGCAGATGCCCATCGGCAGACGCCATGCGGGCAGCACCACTTCCAGTTCGCGGTTGCGCACGGCGTCGGCACAGATGGTTTCCGGCAGCAGGGTGATGCCCAGGCCCTGTTTGGCCAACGCCATCAGCATCGGGAAATCGAAGCCGGCGACGCGGGGTTTGAGTTCGACCCGGCGGATCTCGCCGCCCTCGCCCTGCAGTTCCCAGCGCTGGCGGGCTTCGTCCTCGCTCATGCTGAGCGTGGTGTGGCCGGCGAGGTCGTCGGGGTCGCGCGGGCGGCCGGCGCGGTCGAGGTATTTCGGGCTGGCGACCAGCAGTTCCTGGATCTGGCCGAAGCTGCGCATCACCAGACTGCCGTCGTCGTCGAGCTTGGCGCGGACGCGGATGGCCACGTCGAAGCCTTCGTTGATGACGTCGACGCGGCGGTTGCTGACGTGCAACTGCACGCGGACCTGCGGGTAGCGGGCGAGGAAATCCGGCAACAGTTTCGGGATGAGTTCCTGGGCGATGCCGACCGGCACGCTGACCCGGACGAGGCCGCGGGGTTCGGCGCTGAGCCGGTCGACGACTTCGCGCGCGGCGCTGGCTTCGGCCAGCATCGATTGGGCGTGGCGGTAAACGCTCTGGCCGACATCGGTGACCGCGAAGCGACGGGTCGAACGCTGCAGGAGACGTGCGCCGAGATCGGTTTCGAGCTGGCTGATGCGACGGCTGAGACGCGATTTGGGGATGCCGAGCGCACGTTCGGCGGCGGCGAAGCCGGAATGCTCGACCACCATCGCGAAGTAGTACAGGTCGTTGAGATCGTTCACGTCGGCCTTTCCAAATCCGGAACAATGGCGCGAATTGAACCAAGTTTATCGCGTTCATGCAATGGACCGGTCGGCAGGTGGCCGTTGCCGGGCGGTTTTCCCGGATGGGGTTGCAGAGGGACAACGCCCGCCTCCCCCACCGCTTCCGGAGCCTCGCATGTCCGCCGAGATCACCCAACTCCTGCAACGGCACCATCAGGGGGACCGCGAGGCCTTCGATCGGATGGTGCCGTTGGTGTACGACCGCTTGCGCGCCATCGCCCATCGCCAGCTGCAGCGCAACGGCCCGCGCGGCCCCTTCCTGGACACGACCAGTCTGGTGCAGGAAGCCTATCTGCGACTGGTGGACGAACACGATGTCGACTGGCGCGATCGCGGCCATTTCTTCGCGATCTGCGCCCGCGCCATGCGGCGGATCATGGTCGACGACGCGCGCCGGCGGTTGGCGGCCAAACGCGGCGGCGACTGGGCGGAGGTCAGCACGACCGCGGACGCGATCGCCGGCGAGGGTGCGCCGGAGCATCTGCTGGCGATCGACGAAGCGCTAACGAAACTGGCGGACTTCAATCCCCGGCTGGCGCAACTGGTGGAATGCCGTTACTTCGCCGGCATGACCGAAGCGGAAACCGCCGAGGCCATGCAGTCGTCGCTGCGCACGGTGCAGCGCGACTGGATGCGGGCCCGCGCCTGGCTGCTGAAGATGCTGGAAACACCGTGAACCACGGAAGCCGTCCGGACCCTCGGGTCCGGCTGGACGCCTGGTTCGACGAGGCCCTGTCGCTGGAAGGCGATGCCCGCGACGCCCTGCTGCGACGGATCGAGGCCGAAGACGCGGCGCTGGCAATGGATCTGCGTGCGCTGCTGAGGCTGGCGGCCGCGGACAACGCGGCGCTGCCGTTGCCCGCGGTCGGACCTGCGCGCTGGGCGGCATTGTTCGACGACGATGCCCACGCGCGCGACGACGCGCCCCTGCCCGGCCGGATCGGCGTGTGGACGCCCGTGGCGCGCATCGGCCACGGTGGCATGGGCACGGTCTACCGGGTCGAACGCGACGCGGACGGTTTCCACCAGACCGGCGCGCTGAAACTGCTGCGCCCGGGCACGGAGTCGGAAGACTTCCTGCGCCGCTTCACCGAAGAGCGCCGCATCCTGGCCACGCTGACCCACCCGGGCATCGCGCGACTGCTCGACGGCGGGCGCAGCGCCGATGGCCGGCCCTATCTGGTGATGGAGTACGTGGACGGCCGACCGCTGGATCGGGCCTGCGATGAGCGCGCGCTCGACATCGATGCGCGCATCGCCCTGTTCCTGCGGATCGCGGACGCGGTCGCGCACGCGCACCGCAATCTCGTCGCGCATCGCGACCTCAAGCCCGGCAACATCCTGATCGGCGCGGACGGCGCGCCGAAACTGCTGGATTTCGGCATCGCCAAGGCCTTCGAGGCCCGCGCCGACGATCCCGCGACCGGCACGGTCACCGTCGCACCGACCCTGTCCCAGGTCTTCACGCCCGATTACGCCGCGCCCGAGCAGGTCCTGGGACATCCCACGTCCACGGTCACCGATGTCTATCAGCTCGGTCTGTTGCTGTACGAACTGCTGACCGGGCACCGCGCGCAACACGCACAGGAGGCCTCGCCGCGCGCGATCGAAACCGCGGTCTGCACGACCGTCCCGCCGCGCCCCAGCGAACGCGTCGGCGATGACGATCACCAACGCTGCGCCGCGCGCGCGACGACACCCGCCGCGCTGCGCCGGAAACTTCGCGGCGACCTCGACAACATCGTCTCGAAGGCGTTGCGCAAGGCGCCGGAACGCCGCTACGCCTCGGTCGCGGCGCTGATCGAGGATCTCGAGCGCTGGCGGCGCGGCCAGACCGTGCGCGCCCGGCCCGAAACGTGGACCTATCGCACCGGCAAATTCCTGAAGCGCAATGCATGGGCGGTGGTGGCGACGACGACGATCTTCGCGCTGATCCTCGGCTATGCGATCACCGCGACACTGCAGGCCGACGCGCTGGCGCGCGAACGCGACCGCGCCCGGGCCGAAACCGCCAAAGCGCAGAAGACGCTGGAACTGCTGAACATCGTGTTCGCACTGTCCAGCCCCCGCAACAGCGGCGGCATCCAGCTGTCCGCGCGCCAGGCGTTGGACGCCGCCTGGCGCGCCATCGAAAAAGAACTGGGCAACGAACCGGAAATGGAAGCCGAACTCGTCGACGCCATCGGCAACGCCTACCGGGAAGCCGGCGAGTACCAGACCGCGCGAGGCCTGCTGGAACGCGGCCTGCATGCGTCACGGCGACTCGCCGGATCACGGCCGCTGCTGCTGGCGCGCGCACAACGCAGCCTCGGCGAGGTGCTGAGCCTGCAGGAAGAGTTCCTGTCCGCGCAGACGCATCTGCGTGCCGCGCTTGCGGGATATCGCGCGGTCCACGGCCCGCGTCACCGGGACATCGCGCAGACCTTGCATCTGTTGGGCGTACTGGAAGAGCGGCGCGGCGACTTCGCGGCGGCCGCATCGTTGCATCGGGATGCGCTGGCGATGCGGCGCGGTCTGTTCGGGGAACGCAATCCCAACGTCGCCGAGAGCATCAACCGCCTCGGTCTGGTGCTGCGCCAGCAGGGCGATTACGCGGGTGCCGAGCCCCTGCTCAGCCAGGCCCTGACGCTGCGCCGGCAATTGCTGCCGCAGCAACATCCGGACCTGCTCGGCAGTCTCTCGAACGTGGCGATGATCCGTGCCGATCTGGGCGAGTACGACGCGGCCGAACAGTTGTATCGGGAAGCGCTGGCGCGGCTGATCGGCTCGCTCGGCAAGGATCATCCGGAAGTCGCGATCGTGATGGGCAACCTCGCGCTGCTGCTGCAGAAGAGCGGCAGGACCGCCGATGCGCGACCGCTGATGGACGAGGTCCTGCGCATCCGCAGACGCGCGCTGGGCGAACGTCATCCGCTGACCGCCCAGACGCTCAGCGACATGGGGCTGTTGCTGGCCGGCGACGGCGATCCCGAATCGGCGGAACGTTACTACCTGCAGGCACTGGACGCGTTCCCCGAAACACATCGCGGACGCGGCGCGACCGTCTTCAACCTCGGCCAGCTCGCGGAACGGCGTGGCGACTTCGCGACCGCCGAACGCCGCTATCGGGAGGCGATCGTCCTGCAGCGCAGGGATTTCGGAGACGACCACGATCGCGTCGGGGCCGACCTCAACCGGCTGGGGGTGGTGCTGCATCGCCAGGGACGGCTGGCCGAAGCCGAGACCTCGATGCGGCAGGCGCTCGCGATCTATCGCAGGCGCCTGCCGGCGGGCCATCGACGCATCGCGCTGGTGCTGATGCCGTTGAGCGCGCTGCTGCTTGAGCGCGGGAAACGCGACGAAGCCATCGCGCTGCTGGAAGAAGCCCTGGCGATCCGCGGTACCGCACTGGGCGAAAACGATCCGCTCACGCGAGAAACGGCCGATGCGCTGCGCCGGGCGAAACGCGGCACGTGACACGCGTCAGCGCGCGCCGCAATCTCCGCTGACCGTCACCCCGAAGCGGCGCAGGTTGTTCTTCTCGTCGCGCTCGGACAAACGGCCCGACGCATCCACCAGCACATAGACGATCGATCGCCCCGGCGGCAGCGCGATTTCGCCAGCGAGCACCGCGCGCCCTCCTGCGGGTAGCGACGGCACCCGGGTCGCATGCAACACGCGGCCATCCACCGCGTCCAGACTGACACGGCTCGTCGTCCCCGGCGACGCCACGCGATCGGTGTTGACCACGGCATGACGATACGTGAAGACGCACAGTCCCTCGATCGTGCGCGTCGCGCGATCGGCCGGGACATCGCGCCCCTCGCCCCACGGAATCGCGATGCCGGCGAGGCCCAGTTCCCTCTCCATCTCGAGTTCGCCCTGCCCGGGACCCGACGAGCCCGGCCGGTCGACGCTGGGATCGGGCTCATCGATCGGATCGGGCAACGTGAAGGTCTGGGCGGACAACGGGGACGACAGCGCGATCAGCGCCGAGAGCACAAGACGCGAAAGACACGGGCGGGCGATTGGCATGGGACAGGCTCCGGACGGTAAGGAGGGAACGGCGACGCGACAGGCGAGGCGATGCCGTCCCCGGTGAGTCGCGAAACGAAGGCAAACCCCGCCATGCACGCGTCGCGACATCGCTCGGCGCATGACATCGGCTGCCAACGCGAAAGGACGACAGGTCCGGCCTGCGGCGACGGACGAACGGATGCAATGCGGAGGTGGCGGGTATCCGCCGCATTCCGCGACTGCAGGAAACGAGCGGGACCGGATCGCGCATCGGATCGTCACTGCGCGCCGTCCCGAACGCCCGACGCCCTCGCATCCCACATTTCCATCGGAGATCACCATGTCCCCTCTGACCCGCATCGCGCTCGCCGGCTTCGCCGCCCTGCTGCTGACCGGCCCCGCTTTCGCGATCGAACCCTCCAAGGGCCTGTATCGCATTCCCTACGACGACGGCACGAAGCTGCGCGTCGGCGGCGATCACATCGACCACAGCCCGCCCGGGCGCATCGACATGAACGGCACCGGCGGCGGCACCTATCGCGTGGTCGCCGCGGCCGACGGTTTCGTGCGCCACGTGGTCGACGGCTTCGACCAGCGCCTGGACTGCCAGGGCAAACCGATCAGCGAACAGAAGAACAACTACGTCTGGATCGAACACGCCAACGGCGAATGGACGAAGTACACCCACATGCGCAAGGGCTCGTCCAGCGGCAAGGCGAAGCTGCGCGAAGGCCAGTTCGTGAAGGCCGGCACCTACCTCGGCGATGAGGGCGAAGTCGGCTGCGCCAGCGGCCCGCATCTGCATTTCGAGGTCGGCGTGCCGAAGGCCGCCGACGGCATCACCGCCACCGGCGGCTTCCTGACCGACAACGACGGCAGCAAACGCAACCGCATCCCGCGGATCTGCGGCATCGAGGACGGGCGTTTCGTCACCGGTCGCAGCTACACCGCGCGCGACGTGCCCGGCGTGGTGACGGCCGGCAGTCGCGAGTACGCGCGCCACGGCATTCCCGCCCGCGATTACCCGTGCGTGTTCGAACAGGCGGCGATGGCGGGCTATGCGCTGGACTGGATCGACGGCTTCAGCGTCGGCGGCGACGTGCGCTACAACGCGGTCTTCCGTCCTGCGGGCAATGTCGCCTGGCAGGCGGTGCATGGCCTGAGCGCTGCGCAGTACCAGCAGCGCTTCGATACGATCATCGGCCAGGGCTTCCGGCCGACCCAGGTCGAAAGTTATGCCAGCGGTGGCGAGGTGCGCTACGCCGCGATCTTCCGCAAGTACGGCGGGCCCGAAACGCGTGCCTACCACGGCCTGACCGCGCAGCAGCACCAGCAGCGTTTCGAGGCGTGGAGCGCCGCCGGCTTCCGCGCACGCAACATCGCGGTGACCGCGGTCGGCGGCCAGCCGCGCTACACCGCGCTGTACGAGAAATCCGACGGCGGCAGCTGGATCGCGAAGTCGCGGCTCACGCCCGACGAATATCAGCAGGCGTTCGCCGACAACACCGCCCAGGGGCGCAAGCCGGTCTATCTCAACGCCTACGGCCTCGACGGCAGGATCTATTTTTCCGCGATTTTCGCCGCGAAACCCGCCGGCGCGCTGTCGGCGCGGCATGGCCTGAGCAGCCAGCAGTACCAGTCCGAATGGGAAACCACGACCGGCAACGGCTACCTCACCCGCGTCGTCACCGGCTATGCCGCCGGCGACAGCGCCCGCTATGCGGCGATCTGGCGCAAATGATCCCCCGCTCCGTTGTCGCGGATGCGCGATGCGGCAACGGAGCTTTCCCGAAGTACGGCACCCACCAGAGGATTCCAACCATGAAATGCACGACCGCTTCCCTGCTCGCGAGCCTCGTTCTGATCGTCAACAGCGCGGCCGCCGCCGATCTGGGCTATTGCACGCCGGCGACGGACTGTTCGGCCACCGGCAAGCCCTGCACCAAAAGCATCCAATACGCCCAGACCGAAAACCTGCCGCTGCATCCCGCGCCCGTCGGCAACGGTTCGGTGATCCGCGTGCGCCTGTGCACGAAGATCGACGCATTGTGCAGCAGTTCCAATCCCACGCAGGCCGTCACCATCCACGGGTTCGTGGGCGGGGAAATCTATACCAAGACGCTCAACAGCACCGTTCCCAATGGCGAGCGCGATACCGGCCCGTATACCGAACTGCCCCGCCTGACCGGCCTGAGCGCATCCTGCGGCAATGCGGGCGGCGCGTCGAGTTGCAAGATCGTCTGGCAGCACTGCCGCACCATGCTGCCGGTGCAGACACCCTGATCGCGTCATCGCGACCGATACGACACGGGCCGCATGCGCGGCCCGTGTTCTCCGGACATCCGATGCAGCGGAATCAGGCGATGACGGTCGCGCCGCCCATGTACCCGCGCAGCGCTTCCGGCACCGTGATCGAGCCATCGGCGTTCTGGTAGTTCTCCATCACCGCGATCAGCGCGCGGCCGACGGCCACGCCGGAACCGTTGAGGGTGTGCACGAGTTCCGGCTTGCCGGTCGCCGGATTGCGCCAGCGCGCCTGCATCCGCCGCGCCTGGAAATCGCCGCAGTTCGAGCACGACGAAATCTCGCGATAGGTGTTCTGGGAGGGCAGCCAGACCTCGAGGTCGTAGGTCTTCTGCGCCGAAAAGCCCATGTCGCCGGTGCACAGCAGCACCTTGCGGTACGGCAGGCCCAGCTTTTCCAGCACGGTTTCGGCAGCACGGGTCATGCGCTCGTGTTCGGCGTCGCTCTCCTCGGGCTTCGCGATCGACACCAGCTCGACCTTCTCGAACTGGTGCTGGCGGATCATGCCGCGGGTGTCGCGCCCGGCGCTGCCGGCCTCGGCGCGGAAACACATCGAATGCGCGGTCATCCGCAGCGGCAGGCGCTCGGCGTCGACGATCTCGTCGCGGACGATGTTGGTGAGCGGGACTTCGCTGGTGGGAATGAGGAAGTATTGCCTCAGTTCATCCTGATATCTAACGAGCGATTCGAAGAAAGCATCAAACTCTGGGCCTTTCTCAAGCGCATTCTTATCGACAAGACTAGCTTCAACAAGTGCGTGAGCGTTTACCGTCACATGTGCAGCAGATTTAGGCGTACCCAAAGCCGGTGAATTCCACTCTGGATTGATTCTTTCGTAAGTCGCAAATAGGTCGTCGACAAACTTCGGCAACTGCCCGGTGCCACGCATCGAATCCGCATTCACCAGCAGCGGCACGTTCGTTTCCTCGTAGCCGTGCTCGCGGGTGTGCAGATCGAGCATGAACTGTGCCAGCGCACGATGCAGCCGCGCGAGCTGGCCGCGCAGCACGGTGAAGCGCGCGCCGCTGAGCTTGGCGGCGGTCTCGCCGTCCAGCCAACCGTGGCGGGCGCCGAGTTCGACGTGATCCTTGACCTCGAAGTCGAACGCGCGCGGCGTGCCCCAGCGGTGCTGTTCGACGTTGTCGTGTTCGTCGGCACCGACCGGCACCGAGTCGTGCGGCAGGTTCGGCAGGCCCGAGGCGATGGCGTCGATCGACTGTTTGATGACGTCCAGGCGCGCTTCGCTGGCCTTCAATTCATCGCCGAAACCGGCGACCTCGGCCATCACCGCCGACACGTCCTCGCCCTTGGCTTTGAGCATGCCGATCTGCTTGCTCTTGGTATTCCGCAGGTTCTGCAGCTCCTGGGTGCGGACCTGGATCTGCTTGCGCTCGGTTTCGAGCAACAGCAGGTCGGCGACGTTCAGGTCGTAACCGCGGGTCGCCTTGAGACGGGCGGCCAGATCGGCGGGTTGGTTGCGCAGCAGGACGGGATCGAGCATGGGGAGATCGCGAAGCGTGACGGAAACAGGATTATCGCCTGAATTGCGCCCCAATCCCGTGCCGGGCCGCGCGGAACCGGTCTCGGGGCGCTGTGCCACAATCGGGCCTCTCCTTGGCCGCCTCCCCGCCACCCACGCCTGCATGTCGACCGTCCAGCCCACATCGCCCCGCCCGGGCCCGCGCTTCGGCCTGTCGCGACGTGTCTGGCAGGTGATCGCGATCGGATTCGGCGTCGGCCTCCTGCTGTTCTTCCTGCTCTGGCTGGACATCCGCGACAACGGCGATTTCTATCGCCCGGCCGGCAAATCGCAGAGTGCCGACGGCCAGATCTTCGAGCCCCTGCCCGCCCCCATGGCCGATGGCGGGCGCAGCGCCAGCGGTCTGTCCGAGGCCGCCGAGGAAGCGCTCCGCAATCCGCGTCCCGCGCCCCCGCCCACGCCCCGCACCGCCGAACCCGCGGCACAGGCCCCGGTCGCCGAAACACCCGCCGCCAGCGAACGCCCGTCGCGCGCGAACGCACCGGCCGGCACGCCGGTCCCACTGTCCCGCCCCGCGCCCGCGTATCCGGCCGAGGCCATGCGCAACAACGAGACCGGCACCGTGCAACTGCTGATCACGGTCGACGCCAGTGGCGAACCCGTCGAAGTGAAGGTCAAGCGCAGCAGTCGCTCTCGCGCGCTCGACCGCGCCGCCGTGCAGGCCGCGCGCCGCTGGACCTTCCGCCCCGCACAGCAGGACGGCCGCCCGGTCACGGCATCGATCGAAGTACCGATCACGTTCACCCTCGAAGGGCGCTGACCCGGGCTCGCCGCAAAACGGCGCGCGACTCGCACACTCCGGTGTCGCGCACGCCACACCTCGCGAACGCTCAGGCCTCGCGCAGACTGAATCCCACGTCCCGCGCCAGAGTATCGAAGCCCGGAAACGAGGTCGCCACGTTGGCGATGTCGCCGATGACGAATGCCTCCGGGCAGCGTTGCCCGGCGATCGCCGCGGCCATCGCGATGCGGTGATCGCCATGGCTGTCGATGACGACCGGCGTCGCCGGATCGATCGCGAACGCACCGCCATGCAGGGTCGCACCGTCGTCGGTTTCGTCGACGCGGAGCCCGAGCGCGCGCAGCGCGGCGGACATCGTCGCGAGGCGATCGGATTCCTTCACCCGCAGCTCGGCCGCCCCGGTGATGCGGGTTTCGCCTTCCGCGCAGGCCGCGGCCACGAACAGCGCCGGGAACTCGTCGATCATGTCCGGCACCAGCGTTTCGGGTACCGCGATGCCGCGCAACGGCGCGTGGCGTACGCGCAGATCGGCGATGGCTTCGCCGCCGGCCTTGCGCGCATTCGATTCCTCGATGTCGGCGCCCATCATCCGCAACGCCTGCAGCAGACCGGTGCGACGCGGGTTCATGCCGACCGCTTCGAGCGTCAGATCCGAACCGGGAATCACGCTGGCCGCGACTAGGAAGAACGCGGCCGAGGAAAAATCCGCGGGCACGTGCACATCGGTCGCTCGCAGCGCGCGGCCGGTGCCGGCGCCACCGCGGATGCGCGCGTAGCCGGGTTCGAATTCGATCGGCCAACCGAAGGCCTGCAGCATGCGTTCGGTGTAATCGCGGGTCGGATGCGGCTCGCGGACGACGGTGTCGCCGTCGGCGTACAGGCCCGCGAGCAGCACGGCCGATTTCACCTGCGCGCTGGCGACGGGCAGCGTGTAGTCGATGCCCTTCAACGGGCGTCCGCCGCGGATGCGCAGCGGCGGCAGACCGCCGGTTTCGCTGTCGATCGCCGCGCCCATCGCGGACAGGGGTTCGATCACGCGCCGCATCGGTCGTTTCGACAGCGAGGCATCGCCGATCAGCGTGCTGTCGAAGGTCTGCCCGGCGAGCACGCCCGCCAGCAGGCGCATGCCGGTGCCGGCATTGCCGCAGTCCAGCGCTTCTGCGCCGGGGCGCAGGCCATGCAGACCGACGCCGTGCACGATGCGGCTCTGCGGCGACGGGGCGTCGATCTTCACGCCGAGTCGCTGGAAGACCGCGGCGGTGGCCCGGGTGTCCTCGCCTTCCAGGAATCCATCGATGCGCGACACGCCATCGGCCAACGACGCGAGCATGATCGCGCGATGCGAGACCGACTTGTCGCCGGGCACGCGGATCCGCCCGCCCAGCGGGCGGCCCGGCGCCACGATCCAGTCCCTGCGCACACCGCCGCTCATGCCGGCACCTCGTCGAGCGCGGCCAGCAGCCGGCGATTCTCGTCGACGTTGCCGACGGTGATGCGCAGGCAGTGGCCGAGGCCATAGCCACCCATCGGACGCAGCACGATGCCGCGTTCGATCAGCGCGGCATCGATGGCGGCGACCCGCGCTTCGTCGCCCGGCGCGGAGAACTGCACCAGCAGGAAGTTGGTCTGCGACGGAAACACGCGCAGACCGCGAGCGCGCAGGGCATCGGCGAGTACAGCGCGCTGCTCGGCGTTGCGGGCGACCACCCACTGCAGGTGTTCGTCGTCCCCGAGCGCGGCCTCGGCCGCGGCGAGTCCCGCACTGTTGACGTTGAAGCTCTCGCGCACCCGTTCCATCACCGCGATCAGGCCGGGATGGCCGATCGCGAACCCCACGCGCAGGCCCGCGAGCGCATGGGCCTTGCTGAAGGTGCGGGTGACGACGAGATTGGGATGGCGCGACGATAACGTCAGCGCCGAAGCCCACGCCGGCGCATCGACGAACTCCGCATAGGCCTCGTCGACCACCACGATCACGTGGGGTGGCACCCGGGCCATGAATGCGGCGAAGTCATCGGCGTCGTACCAGGTGCCGGTCGGGTTGTTCGGATTCGCGAGATGGACGAGGCGCGTGGCCGCGGTGATCGTCGCCGCGATCGCGTCGAGATCGTGGCCGCGCGGCATCGGGTGATCGTCCGGATGGCAGGGCGCGACCCGCAACGTCGCGCCGGCAGCCTGCGCGGCGATGGCGTAGACCGCGAAGCCGTGTCGCGAGGCGACGACATCGACGCCGGCCCCCGCGAACACCTGCGCGAACTGCATCAGCAGTTCGTGCGAGCCATTGCCGAGCAGGATCGATGCGGTGTCGACACCGTGCTTCGCGGCGAGCGCGCGCTTGAGGTCGCCGCCGAGCGGATCGGGATAACGGAAACTGTCGTGGATCGTGCCGAGCACCGCTTCCTTCGCCTTCGCACTGGGGCCGTAGGGATTCTCGTTCGAGCCCAACTCGATCAGATGCCGGCCTTCGAACCGGCGCCGGAACGCGACCAGGTCATGGCCCGGATCGTAGGCGCGCAGGCGCTGGATGCCGGGTTGGGCGAGCGACGAGAAGAAAGATTCGGAGGCGTGATCAGTCTGCTTCATTGAAAATTGCCGATAACCATGTTCAGAAACCTGATGCAGCAGAATCCGACGCTTCGCCCGTTCGTCATCCCGGGCAAAACGAGGGACCTGCCGTAGAGGTGCATCGAAGCAAAAGCAGGTCCCTCACCCCGATGAAGCCGGGGATTCGGGATGACAGCAGGTGTTCAAGCCTGCGCCATCCGACCTTACGGCACCGCCACCGGATAAGAGCCGAGCACGCGCACATCGCCCGCGTACTTGTCGATCTCGGACAGCGCATCCTTCAGCGGCGATTCCTCGGCATGGCCTTCCACGTCGATGAAGAACGCGTACTGCCACAGCTTGCCGTGCGCGGGCCGGGACTCGATCCGGTTCATGCTGATCGCACGCCGCGCCAGCGGTTCGAGGATGCGGTAGAGCGCGCCGGGCTGGTCGCGGATGAACACCAGCAGCGAAGTGCGGTCGTGCCCCGAGGACGGAAACGAGGCGCGGCCGATCACGAGGAAGCGCGTGGTGTTGTCGGCGCGGTCCTCGATCGGTCCGGCCACGACCTTCAGGCCGTACGCATGACCCGCATTCTCGCCGGCGATGGCCGCGGCGTCGTCGGCATTGCGCGCGCGACGCGCGGCCTCGGCGTTGCTGACCACCGCATGCTTCTCGACCTTCGGCAGGTTCTGCCGCAACCACGCCTTGCACTGCGCCAGCGACAGCGCGTGCGAATAGACGCGTTCGATGTCCTCGATGTGGCCGGTGCGCGACAGCAGGTATTGATGCACGCGCAACTCGACCTCGCCGCAGATCATCAGCGGCGAGGTCAGGAACAGATCGAGCGTGGACTGGATGGTGCCGGTGCCGGAATTCTCCACCGGCACCACGCCGAAATCGGCATGCCCGGCGGCGACGTCGTCGAACACTTCCTCCACCGTCGCCAGCGGCAGGGCCATCGCCGAATGACCGAAGTGCTTGTAGACCGCCTGCTGCGAGAACGTGCCTTCCGGCCCGAGATAACCGATGCGCAGCGGCTCCTGCTGGGCGAGACAGGCGGACATGATCTCGCGGTACAGCCGCACCAGCACTTCGTCGGACAGCGGACCTTCGTTGCGATCCACCACCCGGCGCAGCACCTGCGCTTCGCGTTCGGGGCGGTAGTAATCCACCGCGGCGGCAAGTTTGCCCTTGGCCTTGCCGACCTGATGCGCCCACAGCGCGCGTTCTGCGATCAGCGCCTGGATCTCGCGGTCGATGCCGTCGATCTGCGCGCGTACCGCGAGCAGATCGGGTTTGCCGTGGGCGTCGGTCGGAATCTCAACCGCACCCTTGGGCAAAGCCCCGCGCTTGCCGCCCTTCAGCTTCGTCGAAGGGGCCACGACCGGCTTCGCGGTCTTTTTCGCGACGGGCTTCTCCGTGCCCTTGCGCGCGGGTTTGTCAGCCATGGCGTTGCTTGAAGTCCTGCATGAAATCGGCCAGCGCCTTCACGCCTTCGACCGGCATGGCGTTGTAGATCGAAGCGCGCATGCCGCCGAGGGCGCGATGCCCCTTCAGCGCCATCAGCCCGGCGGCCTTGGCCTCGGAGAGGAACGGCTTGTCCAGCGCTTCGTCGTGCAGGAAGAACGGCACGTTCATGCGCGAACGCACGGCGGCGGCGACTTCGTTGCGGTAATAGCCGCCCGACGCATCGATCACGCCATATAGCAGGGCGGCCTTCTCGGCGCTGCGGCGGGCGAATTCGGCGACGCCGCCTTCGGCCAGCATCCACTTCACGTTGAGGCCGAGCATGTACCAATTCCAGGTCGGCGGGGTGTTGAGCATCGACTCGCCCTTGAGGTGCGAGGCGTAGTTGAAGATGTCGGCGCGCGGCTGGCCCGCGCGTTCCAGCAGATCGCGGCGCACGATCACCACGGTGATGCCGACCGGACCGAGGTTCTTCTGCGCGCCGGCGTAGATCACGCCGTATTTCGAGATGTCGACCGGCTCCGAAGCGATGCTGGAACTGAAGTCGGCGACCAGCGGCACGTCGCCGACGTCCGGCGTGTCGATGCCGTCGAAAGGCCTGAACTCGACGCCATGGATGGTTTCGTTGGCGGTGATGTGCACGTACGCGGCATCGGCCGACAACTGCCAGCTGTCGCGCGCCGGAATGTCGCGGAAGCCACCGGCCTCGCTGGTCGCGGCGATGCGCACGTCGACATAAGGCTTGGCCTGTTTGATCGCGGTTTTGCCCCAGTGGCCGGTGACGACGTAGTCGACGGCCTGGCCGGGCGCGGCGAGGTTCAGCGGAATCAGCGCCTGCTGGGTGGTGGCACCGCCGCCGAGGAACAGCACGGCGTAGTCGGCGGGAATCGACATCAGCGTGCGCAGATCGGCTTCGGCCTCGGCCGCGACCTGGATGAACTCCGGACCACGATGGCTGTGCTCGACGATCGAGGCGCCGGAATCGCGCCACTCCAGCATCTCGTCCTGGGCCTGGCGGAGGACGCTCTCGGGCAGGGTGGCGGGACCGGCACTGAAATTGAAGGCGCGCGACATCGTGGCTTCCATGGGCAAAGGTGGGCCCCCGAGTATGCCGCACCGCAGCATGGTTGTGGGCCCCGGCGCCCGCCCCACGCATGCCGATCGGGCATGTCCGCATGCCCGCCGGTCGCGCCGAGGGCATTCGGACGGCCCGACGCGCAACCAAATGCCTCTTGCTTTCGTCTTAATACCCGAACCGCCACCATGTTCGGGCGGACCACCGCCCCCGGAGCCCTCATGTCCCTGCCCCCCGACCTCCGCGATGCCCTGCGCATCCCCGCTGCCGAGATCACCGACGAGGCCGTCTATCGGGACCGGCGCCGGCTGCTCGGCCTGCTCGCCGCCTCGCCGGCCCTGGCACTCTCGGGCTGTGCCGAAGCCGAACCGCCTCCGCCGCCGAAGTCCACGGCCACGCCGGCGCAGCTCGCATCCGGATTCCGCACCGACGAAGAGCGCACCCGCTACGAGGACGTCACCAGCTACAACAACTTCTACGAGTTCGGCACCGGCAAGGCCGACCCCTCGCAGGCAGCCAAGACCCTGCGGACGCGTCCCTGGCGGATCACGGTGGGCGGCGAATGCGCCAAGCCCGGAACCCTGGACCTCAGCGACCTGCTCAAAGGCCTCACCCCGGAGGAACGCGTCTACCGGCTGCGCTGCGTGGAGGGCTGGTCGATGGTGATCCCCTGGCTGGGCGTACCGCTGGCCGCCGTGCTGAAGCGGTTCCAGCCGACCTCGAAGGCGAAGTACGTCGCGTTCACCAGTCTGGCCGACCCCGAGCAGATGCCCGGCGTGCGCTATGCCTCGATCGATTGGCCGTACCGCGAAGGCCTGCGCATCGACGAAGCCATGCACCCGCTGACCCTGCTCGCCACCGGGCTCTACGGCAAGCCGATGCCACAGCAGAACGGTGCGCCGGTGCGATTGGTCGTCCCGTGGAAATACGGATTCAAGAGCATCAAGTCGATCGTGGAGATCCGCTTCGTCGAGAAGATGCCGCAGACCGCCTGGAACCAGCTTCAGCCGGAGGAATACGGCTTTTTCAGCAACGTCAACCCGAAGGTGGACCACCCGCGCTGGAGCCAGAAGACCGAGCGCAGGATCAGCGGCACCGCCAGCAAGCTGTTCGCCGAGCGGATCCCGACCCGGATGTTCAACGGGTACGCGCCACAGGTGGCGGGCATGTACAAGGGCCTCGATCTGAAGCGCTGGTTCTGACCCCACCCCGACGCTGCATCGCGCCCTGCAGGCCATAGCACGGGCTTACGCCCTGCACGCCCGCTCCACGCCCTGGACCCGCCCCCGCCCACATTCCATGCGCCCGACCTCTCCCCGACTCATCGCCGCCAAGGCCCTCGTCCACGCGCTGTGCCTGACCCCGCTGGCGATCCTCGTCTGGCAGTTCCTGGACGTGTATCGCACCGGCAGCGATGCGCTGGGTGCCGATCCGGTGGCCGAGGTCGAACATCGACTCGGGCTGTGGGCATTGCGCTTCCTGCTGATCGCGCTCGCGATCACACCGCTGCGCCAACTGAGCGGACAGGCAGTGGTGCTGCGCTTCCGGCGCATGCTCGGGTTGTATGCCTTCGCCTACGCCAGCCTGCATTTCGCCGCCTACCTGGCGCTGGATCTGCGCGGCTACTGGCTGCAGGTGTTCGAGGAGATCGCCAAGCGCCCGTACATCACCGTCGGATTCGCCGCCTGGCTGCTGCTGGTGCCGCTGGCGATCACCTCCACCCGGGGCTGGATGCGCCGGCTGGGCCGACGCTGGGGGCTGTTGCACCGACTGGTGTATCCGATCGCGGTGTTCGCCGTCCTGCACTTCTGGTGGCTGGTGAAATCCGATATCCGCGAACCGGCGCTGTATGCCGGCGTGCTCGTCGTGCTGCTCGGCTGGCGCGTCTGGACACGGCTGCGCACGCGCGGCGGGCGCCCGCGACGGGCGCACCGATGACCTCAGATCAACAGTAGCGCCGTGATCACCGCCGCCAGCAGCGCCGCGGTCAGCAACAGCCACGGCAGACGTCGCCCGCCTCCACGGGGCGGTTCGGGTGCCGGCGCGGACTCGTCGCTCCGCGCGACGCGAGCCATCGGCACGGTCTGATTCGCCGGCGCTTCGATCACGAACCGATGATGCAGATCGAACACGATCTGGTCGCCCGGCGTCAGCAACGCATCGCGCACCGCCTCGCCGTTGACCACGCTGCCGTCGCCGCTGCCCAGATCGCGCAGCACCACCTGACTGCCGATCATCTCGATCCGCGCATGACGCTCCGCGAAGGCCGGATCCTCGATGCGGATGTCGGCTTCGTCGCTGCGGCCGACCAGACGCGGCGCATCGAGCGTGAAACTGCGCCCGTGATGACGCCCGCCGACCCCGCGGACCACCACCCGGCAATCTCCGCCGAACTCGCCCGGCACGTGACGCAGGGCATCGGGCAGGCGTTCGACCGCACGCGAGGAGACCAGCACCATTTCGACGCCATCGAGATAGATCGCATCGCCCAGCCGCAGCATCGCCATGCGTTTCACCGGACGACCGTTGACATGGATGCCGCGGGCACCGTCGGCGACCGTCATCCACACCCCGCGACGATCGACGAACAGCCGGATCGACGGCGCTTCGTCGTCGCCCACCAGACCGACGGTGTCGCCGATGCGGCCGATGGCGTGAACGCCCGCGGCCAGCGGCATTTCGGGATGGTGATGTTCGGGGAAACGCAGTTTCAGTCCTTCCATGCGGCCGCAATCTACCATGGGCCGCCCGCGATGGCCCGCGATCCACCGGGGCGGCGCCCCTGCTAGACTTCGGAGCCCCTCGCGGCCCGTCCGCGCCCCGCCCTTCCAAGAGGAATTCCATGTCCGGCATCGACATCCGCCACAGTCATTCCCTGCCCCATGCCAAGGCGCGCAAGGCCGTGGAGGAAGTGGCGCAGAAACTCGCCGAACGCTTCGAATTCGAATACGAATGGGACGGCGACGACCTGCATTTCAATCGCTCCGGCGTCGACGGCAAGATCGCCCTGAAGCCGAAGGAACTGCACGTCACCGCCAAGCTCGGCTTCCTGGTCTCGGCCTTCAAGGGTCCGATCGAGCACGAAATCAAGCGCGTCCTCGACGAACGCTTCACCTGACCCGCACCCGCCGCCTCAACGGTTGCGGATCCGACGCGTGGCCGCCGGCGGGTGCGCGTCCGGCAAGGGCTCGAACGGGCGCGGATGCCCGGCGAACAGGCGCAGCGAGACCTCGCGCTCGCTGCGCTCGATGTCGGCGATGAAATCGGCCACGCTGTCGAGCTCGGCATAGGCGCCGAAGCCCCGCTCCAGGAACGTCTGCAGCTCACCGAAGCCCGCCGCGCGCGCCGGGCCGCGCAGCATGCCGAGCAGGGTCGCCACGCCACGGGTCCGCAGCGCGTGCCCCAGACCGTAACCGGCGACCTTGATCAGATCGATCTGATGCGCGCGCAACCGCGGCTGCCCCACCTCGCGATACGCACGGGCGTAGAGCTCGTCGTCGAGGGCCGTCCGCCGCGGCGCCAACCGATGCAACGCTTCCGCCATGCGCAGATCGAAAGCATGACTGAGCGCGCCCAGTTCGATCGCATCGACCAGGGTCTCGACCAGCGCCTGCGGCATCAACCGCAACATCATCGGCGCCACCCGGGCGATATCGGCGTCGCGGCGGCTGAAATCGCGATCGCCGTAGAGATCGGTGAGGAAGAACTCCGCCGCGGGCCGGCGCTTGGGATCCTGCATGAATCCCTCGAAGCTCGCGGACAGGCGCGCCGCCTGCCAGCGACGCACTTCGGGCAGCCAGCGCAGGCGATTGCGCGGTTCCTGTTCCGGGTCGTGAACGGCCCGATGCCAGGCCAGACGACGCATCAGCGCGGCACCGAGTGCGCGCTTGTCGAGTCTGCGCCGCCCATGCGCCGGATCGGGAGTGACGATCTTCATCGGTCTCGATGATGGGTTCGGCAACGCGACCGGACAAGGCCCTGCAGGCGATCGCGCATCCGTCGTCGCGTTCCGATCATCGCCACGACCGCCGATCGGGCATTGATTCGGCCATCGGATCAAGGACTTGGCCGATGGCCGGTCGATGCGATGTGCGCATGCCTGCATATCGACCATCGGACAGACGCCGCCTGCGACCCTTTCGGCTACACTCGGGAAGTTCCCTTCGTAGCCCCTGCATGCTCTCACTCCACGCCGCCAAGCGGCCGGTCCGGACCGGAACCGGCAAGCGCAAGTCAGCCTCCAGCACCCCCGCACCGTCCGGTGCCCGCATCGGGCTCGCCATCGCCGGCGGCGGTCCGATCGGCGCCATGTACGAGTTGGGCGCCCTGCGTGCGCTCGACGATGCCCTGGACGGCATCGACCTGACCCGGATGGATTGCTACGTCGGCGTCAGCAGCGGCGCGTTTCTCGCCGCGGGGCTGGTCAACCGCATGACCACCGCCGAGATGTTCCGGATCTTCATCACCGGCGACAGCGACGACGTGCAGTTCCGGCCGGAGACCTTCCTGCGTCCGGCGCTGTTCGAATACATGCGCCGCGCATCGGCACTGCCCCGGCTGACTCTGGAGTGGTGGACCAGCCTGCTCAGTCCGCGCGACTCGCGGCTCTCCGACCTCATGATCCGCTTCGGAAGCCTCGTGCCCACCGGGCTGTTCGACAATTCGGAAGTCGAGCGTTTCCTGCGCGAAACCTTCTCGCGTCGCGGCCGCAGCAACGACTTCCGGGATCTCGACCGCGAGCTCTACGTGATCGCGGTCGATCTGGATAGCGGCGAAGCGGTGCGTTTCGGCGCCGGCGACCAGAAGGACATCCCGATTTCCAAGGCCGTCCAGGCCAGCGCCGCCCTGCCCGGCCTGTATCCGCCGGTCGAAGTGCGCGGCCGCCACTACGTCGACGGCGCCCTGCGCCGGACCATGCATGCCTCGGTGCTGCTCGAACGCGGCATCGACCTGCTGATCGGCATCAATCCACTGGTGCCGTTCGACTCGACCCAGGTCGACAGCGACGCCGGCCGTCGTGGCGATGTCGACCCGCACCGGATCTGGCAGGGCGGTCTGCCGGCGGTGATGTCGCAGACCTTCCGCACCCTCCTCCAGTCGCGGATGCAGGTCGGTCTGGCCAAGTACGCCCAGCAGTACCCGGACATCGATCAGCTGATCTTCGAACCGAACTCGAACGATGGCGAAATGTTCTTCACCAACGCCTTCAGCTTCGCCAACCGTCGCCGGGTCTGCCAGTTGGGTTATCGCAACACGCTGCAGGATCTACGTCAGCGTGCCGAGGCGCTCCGCCCGGTGCTGGCCGCGCACGGCATCCGTCTGCGCGAGGAGATCCTCCAGGATCGTCACCGCACCGTGCTGAGCGGACTCGGCACCGCGCCGCCGCGCAGCACCGAAACGACGGCCCGTCTGCGCCGCGCACTGGACGAGACAGAGCATCTGCTGCGCCGTCGCCGCGGCTGACGCCACCCCGGTCGGAACGCCAATCCGCGGCGCCTTGCCGGCGATACCGGCACGCAATGCGCTTCCTTGTGTGAATACTCTAGACAAGGGGCGCATTCTGCAGCGCAATCGATCACGCGCCCGCTGGGAGGGCATATGGCCAAGTTCAAGAAGACCACCGCCAGGAAGACCACCGCCAAGGCCTCCGCGGCCGCAACCGCTGCCGATGCAGAGCGCCTGTCGAAGAGCCTCAGCGAATCGGCACAGCAGATCTGGCTCGCCGGCGTCGGCGCCTTCTCCCGCGCGCAGGCCGAAGGCACCAAGCTGTTCGAGGGTCTGGTCAAGGAAGGCATGGGTCTGGAACAGACCGTGCGCAAATTCGCCGGCGGTCGCGCCGAAGTCGTCCGCGATGTGGTCGAAAGCCGCGTCGGTCAGGCCCGCGAGCGCGCCACCGACACTTGGGACAAGCTGGAAAAGGTCTTCGAAGACCGCGTCCAGCGCGCGCTGGTCAAGCTCGGCGTGCCGAGCCGCGAAGATCTCAACGATCTCAGCGGCCGCGTCGAGGCCCTGACCGCCGAACTGCGTCGCCAGGGCGGCAAGCCCGCTGCCGCGCCGCGCAAGGCCGCGAAGAAGGCTGCTGCCAAGGCACCGGCAAAGGCGCCCGCCAAGCGCGCCCGCAAGGCCAAGTCGGCCGCTTCGACCGGCGAATGATCCACCGCAGCTGAACACCGGCGGGACGGCAAACGATTCCATTACACGTCCCGCCATTTCCTCTGTTAGCGTCGTTCCTGCAGTCCCCATCTCTCTCTCGCGTCGCGCAAGCGACGCACCCATTGGCGGCTCCGCCGCTTTTACACCCGCCGACCGGCAACGAAGACCGTAGCTCCCCTCCCCTCACGGCTTCAGGTAGGCGGGTTTCTTTTTGCCTGTCGTCCGGGTGAAGACGGCGACAACAACGCGAAAGGCGGCCCTACGGCCGCCTTTCGCGTTTATGGAGATGCCACTCCCGGCGCTGTGGGTGCAGTGCCTACCAGTGCACGCCGCGCATCAGCGCCGCGAACGCGATCTGCTCCTGACTGGGCTGATCTTCCTTCAGCGCCTTCTTGTCGCCCTTCGCCGCCGCGGAATCCGGGAACAGCTCGAACGCCGTGCTCATGATCACCTCGTAGGCCTTAGGCGCCACCGCATTGAGCAGCGCGGAGAAGATGCCGAGGCGGGTGGCGATGCGACTGGGCTTCTCGATGATGCCCTTCACCACCATGTCGGCGGCTTCTTCCGGGCTCAGCGTCGGCACGCTTTCGTACATCTTGGTCGGTGCGATCATCGGCGTGCGCACCAGCGGCATGTTGATCGTGGTGAAGCTGATCCCCTTGCCGGACAACTCGCCCTGCGCGCAGCGGCTGAACGCGTCCAGCGCGGCCTTCGAAGCCACGTAGGCCGAAAAGCGGGGCGAACTGGCCAGCACGCCGATCGAACTGATGTTGATGATGTGGCCCTTGCGGCGCTGGATCATCGTCGGCATGAACCCCATGATCAGACGCAGGCAGCCGAAATAGTTGAGTTGCATCGTGCGTTCGAAATCATGGAAACGATCGTAGCTCAACTCGATCGAACGACGGATCGAACGCCCGGCGTTGTTCACCAGGATATCGACGTGGCCGTGTTCCTTCAGGATGGTGGCGACCAGACGGTCGCAGTCGGCCATGTCGGACAGATCCGCGGTGTAGGCGAAGACCTTGCCACCCTTGGCCTTCATCTCGTCGCGGGCCTTGAACAGTTCCTCTTCGCCGCGGGCCACGATGATCGTGGTCGCACCGGCTTCGGCGACGCGCTGCGCGGTCGACAGACCGATCCCCGAAGAACCGCCGGTGATCACCACCACCCGACCCTTGACCTTGCCCTTCAGGCTGCGGTCGATGAACAGATCGGGGTCGAGGTGACGTTCCCAGTAGTCCCACAGCCGCCAGGCGTAGGTGTCGAGCTTCGGCACCGAGATGCCGCTGCCCTTGAGCGCGCGTTCGGTCTCGCGATTGTCGAAGCGCGTGGGATAGGTGATGAACTTCAGGGTTTCCTTCGGCACCTTGAAGTCGCGCAGCAGCATGCCGATGAAGCGCTTGACCGGAGGCAGGCTGCCGACTGCTCCGCGGATGCCGCTGGGGACGAACGCGAACATGCGCGCATCGATCCGCATGGTCATTTCCGGCGCATGCCCCGCTCGCGCGAAGGTGTTGAGCACTTCGCCGACGCGCATCGGCTCCGGATCGACCAGATGGAAGCAATGCCCATCGAGCTTGGGCTTGTGCGCGATGTGATCCATCGCGTCGGCCACGAAGTCGACCGGAACCACGTTGATCCGGCCGCCTTCGACGCCCAGCGTGGGCATCCACGGCGGCAGCATCTCGCGCAGCTTCTTGAGGAACGTGAAGAAGTAGTACGGGCCGTCGATCTTGTCCATCTCGCCGGTCTGGGAATGACCGACCACCATGCCGGGACGGTAGATCCGCCACTTGACCCGCTTCTCCCGTCGCACGAGCCCCTCGGAGTCGTGCTTGGTGCGCAGATAGGGATCGTCCAGACCCTCGGCTTCGTCGAACATGTCCTCCCGGAAAATGCCCGGGTACAGGCCGGCGGCCGCGATCGAACTGGTGTGGTGGAAGCAGCCCGCACCGATCGCCGCAGCCAGGTCGAGCGCGTTCTGGGTCCCGTCGACGTTGGCCTTGCGCTGGCTCTCGGCGTCGGCGGTCAGATCGTAGATCGCGGCGAGATGGAAGAAGTGCTTGATCTTGCCGGAGAGAGTGCGCTGCTGGGCGGCGGTGAGGCCGCATTTGGCGGCGGTCATGTCACCGTGCACCGGCACCACCCGCTTGGGGTCCCACCCCATCTTCTTCGCCAGCGCGTCGTATTTCTTCTGCGAATCCTTGCGGACCAGAACGTAGATCGTGCCCTTGCGCTTGAGCAGATTGCCGACCAGGAAACGGCCGATGAAACCGGTGGCGCCGGTGACGAAATAACTCATGTCCTCGCCCTCATGAGAATGATCCGACTGGCCGCGACGCGGCCGAGGGGCCTAACTTGCCAGAGCCGGGGAGCAAGAACAATCCGCTGCCGCCGGGTCGACGGGCCGGGCGGACGGCACGCGACGCGCCGACGCGGTCGCCCGGACTCGTTGCCGGTGGTCTCGTATTGACCGGCCTGCCGGGCCATGCTGTCATGCCCGCCTTACCGGAGGAACCGCACATGTCCGATCTGCTGAGCCGTTTCGAACAAGCCACCAAGGATGTCCAGAGCCTGACCGAACGTCCCGACAACGACACCCTGCTGCGTCTGTATGCACTCTACAAACAGGGCTCCGAGGGCGACGTGCACGGCGACAAGCCCGGTTTCTTCGATTTCATCGGCACCGCCAAATACGAAGCCTGGGCAAAGCTGAAGGGCACCGCGCAGGACGATGCGAAGAACAAGTACATCGAACTGGTGAAGAAGCTGGCCGGCTGATCCCGGCCGCTCCGCCACCGCAGCCGCCCGCAGTCGCACGATGGCGAGACAGACCCGTCAGCGCATCCTCGAGACGTCCCTTGCGATGTTCAACACGCAGGGCGAGCCGAACGTCACCACGAACCACATCGCCGACGAGCTGGAGATCAGCCCCGGCAATCTGTATTACCACTTCCGCAACAAGGATGACATCATCGAGCAGTTGTTCGCGCGCTACGAGGAGCGCATGGACAACGCCCTGGCCGCTCCCAGCGGGCGGCTGCCGGAACTCGAGGACATCTGGCTGCAACTGCATCTGGCGTTCGAGTGCATCTGGGACTACCGCTTCCTGTACCGCGACCTGGTCGAGATCCTCAGCCGCAACCGGCGTCTGCGCCTGCGCTTTGCGCGGATCCTCAAGCGTGCCGACGACCGCGCCCATCTGGTGATGCGGGGACTGACGCAGGCCGGCATCATGCGCGCCTCGGCCGACGAACTGGATGCGGCCGCCACCAATGTCCTGGTGCTGTCGACGTTCTGGCTCAACTACTCCGCCGCGCGCGGCGACCGCGACGAGCAGGTCGCGATCCGTCGGGGCATCGTCCAGGTGATGATGCTGCTGGCACCGTTCCTGCGCGACGCGGAGCGGGTCCATCTCAATACGCTGATCCGCGCCTACATCGAGTGAACCGGCTTCCGGAAACGTGCGCGGGCGCAAGCAATTCCGCAGGGTTCGCGCGCTAGATTGTCCACGCAGGGGCATCCAATGGAAGGAATCTCGCCATGAAACGCAGCAAGATCGCCGCACTGACCGCCGGCCTGTGTCTGATGATCGCCGGTGCCTACGCCGATGCAGTCTGTCGCCCGAACACCTGCTACCAGAAGTTCAATCAGTGCCGCGCCTCGGGCACGCCCTTCGCGACCTGTTACGCGGCGTACGAAGACTGCCTGATCAGGAACGGCTGCCAGATCCCCTGAGCCACGCCGGACAGCACACGAGCCGAGGGAATCGGGCTCCGGAAACCTGCACATACAACGATAGCGTCCGGTAGAGGCCGCCAGGACGCCACGGCGACTCCGTTCCGACGGTTGTCGATGCGTTCGCGTATCCGGAATTTGCCGGGATAGGACCCTCGGAGCACCAGCAGTCTTTCCTCACAACCGGAACAAGGAGTTCGCCATGAATTTCATGATCAGAACCGCGTTCGTCATTTCAACGTTCGCACTGCTGGGCACCGCGCCTGCCCAGAGCCTGGAAGCCGATGGCTGGCTGTGCCGCGAGGAATACCGGCAGTGCGTCGCAGCCGGTTACGACCTCGACATCTGCCGCGACAATTACTGGCTCTGCATGTACGGATATGTCCCGGTCAAATCCGGCGGCATGCCGGCGGCGATGGATCGACGCCGCTGAGCGCCACCGCCTCCGGGAAACGACAAGGGCGCCATCGGCGCCCTTGTCGTTTCTTAAGCGATGTTCCGGAAGATGATGTCCGGAAGATCAGGCCTTGCGGGCGCGGCGCGCCGGCTTGGTGGCGGGCTTCTTCGCCGAAGCGCGACGGGCCGGCTTGCGGGCGGCCGGCTTGCGGCCGCGACGCGCACGCTTGGCCTTGCCCGGCTTGAACTTCGCGACCAGCGGCGCGAGCGCGTCCTCGATCCGGAGGCCCGCCTGGGCGACGCCGACCTCGACCCGGCTGCGCAGTTCGCCGGCGGTTTCGATGAGGCGAGCCTGCGCCTGCTCCACCGCCGCCGTAGTCTGGCGACGCGCCTCGGCGATGCGATCGACAGTCTGGGTCGTGGCGGCAACGGTGCCGCGGCCGGCCATCGAGGCGAGACCGAGACCGGCGAGCCACAGCTGGCGCGCGTTCGGGTTCGGGACGGTGCGGGTGATCTTCTTGCGTGCCATGGGAGTACTCCGTTGCGTGGGGCCGGGGAGACCCGGTTCTGGATGTCGGCAGCATGCGCCGACACGCCCGAGCAAACACACTAGCGGAGGCTCGAAAGGACCGCGTCATCGCGCCTGACGACGATCGTATCGACGATGCGGACGCAGCGGAAACGGAGGGCACAGGGCTTGCCTCGCATCGCGACTCGCGGGATGCTGAAGGCTTCCACCGCGAGGAGCTCATCATGGCCAAGACCGCCTGGGCCGCTTTCCCCCACGATGCAAAGGGTTTCGCCTACGCCGGCGATGCGCTGAAAAAAGCCTGGCCCAAGCTGCATGCGGGCGACTGCGAACCGTTTCCGGACGACAAGCGCGCAGCCGCGTTGATCAAGGCCGCCGGCAAGGCGGCGCCGAAGGGAATGGACGCCGCGACGCTCGCCGAAGCGCTGCAGGACGCCTGGCGCGCGTTCCATCACGGCGACTTCAAGGCCGCCTACGATGCCGGCGAAGCGCTGGGGCCAGTCGGCGCCTCGGTCGCGGTGAAGGCGATCGGCATCCACGCCACCTATCTGGTCGACGACGACAAGGAAAAACTCAAGCGCTTCGAGCAGGCCGCGAAACTCGCCGAATCGGCGATCCAGGCCCTGCCCGACGATGCCAACAGTCATTATCGCCACGCCTTCGCGCTCGGGCGCTACAGCCAGGGTCTGTCGATCAGCAAGGCGCTCAAGGAAGGCATCGCCGGGAAGGTCCGCGCGGCGCTCGAAACCACGCTGGAACTCGCGCCGAAGCACGCCGAAGCGCATACCGCGATGGCCCTCTACCACGCCGAGATCATTTCCAAGATCGGCGCGATGATCGGTGGCCTGACCTACGGCGCCAAGGCGGCGGAAGCCGAGAAGCACATCAAGGAAGCCCTGAAACTGACGCCGACCTCACCGATCGCGCTGATCGAGCACGGCAACGTGATGCTGCTGCTGCACGGGGACAAGAAAGAGGACGACGCTGCGGCCGCCTACGAGAAAGCGGCCAAGAGCAAACCGCTCGACGCGATGGAAGCCCTCGACGCGGACTATGCCCGCTCCGAGATCGAATAGACCGGGCAGCCCCGACCGGCTTGCCTCGACGGGATCGGCTCCGTAGAATGGCCACCCCGAACATCGGGCGGTTAGCTCAGCGGTAGAGCATTGCCTTCACACGGCAAGGGTCGCAGGTTCGAACCCTGCACCGCCCACCACATCCTGACGGAACGGCCCATCGGGCCTCCGCTCCACGAAAGCCCGGCTTCTGCCGGGCTTTCGCGTATCCGGGACAACGCCCCAGAGCGACGAAGCGCTCCGACCGTCGCGATCAGGCCACCAGCGAGCCGCGAGCCGGTTTCTCCCGGCGCTGCTGGTCCTGCAGGTTGCGTCCTTCGTCTCGATCACCGGAAGCCGGTGAATCCGTCGGTGTCGCGTCCGGTACTCAGGGCACGACATCGGGATCCGACGTCAGCTGCCAGCAATCGCCGCGACGTTCGAACCGGTAGGAAATGCCCTCGACGCTGCCCGGGATGAAGACGTAGTACGCGCCTGCCGCTTCGGCACGAGTGGCGACCTCGATCGGCATCGAGGCGGTCACATCTTCGGGCGGGGCCGTGTACCACCGGCCATCGCGGTACTGCAGGATGAACTGGTCGTAATCTCCGCCCTGTTCATAGACCAGGACCGGATCGTCGCCGTCCTCGCCGCCACCGAGTTCGGCCACCTCGACCAGCGGCGCGGTGAACGCGAGCCGGGTCCTCGCATCCGAAGCGAAAGCGCGGATGAAACCGTCGAAATCCTGTGCCGGACAGGCCGGAGCCGCGGCCGACATGGACGGAAAGACGTCGACGATCTCCCACGATTGCACCGCCAGCGAGGCTTCCTCACCCGGCGTGTCCCAGCGTTCGTAGGGGCCATAGGTGCCGATCGCGATGCGCTTGCCCTCGGTGGCATCCGCGAACCGCATGTTGCAGTAGCCATCGCTGCTGCAGCTCTCGACTTCCGGCAACGCTCGGCAGGCGAGTCCATCGCCCCCCATGTTCTGCGCGCACATCGGGTCGCGCAACGGCAGCCAGCCGGCGTCGATCAGCCGTTTGCGCAGATCGGCGTAGGCCATGCCCTTCGCGAATGCCGCATCGATCGAACTCGCCGCCGCAGACGTCTGCGTGGGCGGCGACGGCGGTGGCGCGGCTTCCGCGGAAGTCGCCGCGGGTGCTGTCCCGGTCGTTTCGACTGCGGGAACCGTCGGCTTGCAGGCCACGATGACGAGAGCGGCGATCAGCAGCACGGTGATTCGATACCGCATGTTGCAGTCCTTGGTTCTGAGTTTCGAGGGAGCGGGTGTCGCGTGATCGAGCAGACACGCAGCGTTCAAGGCGTGCCGCCCCGTTCCAGGGGCTGTGCGTCGGCGATCGGATCCAGCGGCGGCGAGAGCGCGGCGAGTTGCGCGGTGGATGTGCCGAGGTCCTGGACGACGAGGTCGACGACATCGAGGGAAAGCCGATGATGCGTGGGATCGCGCAGATCGCCGTTGACCGCGATCACGGTCCCGTCTGGTCCGGCGACGACGTGATCGACCCGACCCAGTCCGGCGGCGACGGCGGCGACCATGATCGACGCGGCCGCACGCTGCCGATCGTCCTCGCCCGCGAACCCCGGCATCGCATCCAGCGCGCTGCGGATGATGCGGAACTGTGCGTGCTGCGGATGGGCGTCATCGGCGACCGACGCGATGACGCTCTGCGCACGCTTGGCAGCGAGCTGTTTCATCGGCTCGTCGAGGCCATCGCGATTGCGGCTGATGTCGTGGATGTGATCGTAGTTGCTGACGCCGTTGAAATCGCGGTAGGCGCGTCCACCGGTCATGGCTTCCCGGGCGCTGTTGAAACCGACGATGTGCGCGGCCTTCAGGAAGCCGGCGACACGTCCGGGTTTCTCGTCGTCGCCGATGAAGCCCTGTTCGCGGGCACGGGCATGATCGTGTTCGGCGTTGATCCTGAACGCGCGATCCTGCAGTTGTGGCGAGCGCAGATAGGTGTCGAGGTTCAGGCCGTCGTTCCAGTTGGCGGGATCCTGCAGGAAAGCGGCCATGCCGCCCGTCCTGGCCCAGGCCCATTCCGATCGGTGCCCGGCCATGGCCCGATCGAGTCTGTCGCGATCGACATAACCGGCTTCGGCGAGAAATCCGGCGCCGGCGCGGTAGCGCCCCACGAAGCCGAGTGCATTGACGACATCGCAATCGCCGCCACGACTGAGCGTCATCACCGTCGAGGCGATGAGTCTGCGGGTGGTCGCGTCGTCCAGTGACGCGATGTTGCCCTCCCGGTAGTCGTCGGCAGTGGCCACTGCCTTTTGTCGAATATCAGCCATCAAGCTGTCTCCAATGGATATTCAACGAATGTCCCCGGCGCTGGTCAGCGGCCGGGACATCGGCGTCGGTGGTCGGTCCGGTCGGCGGTTGCGTCCGGCACGGATCGGTGGAACAGGAATTCGGCGCAACCGGAACCGCCCTCCTCGTTGGTCGACAGGCCCGCATGCGGCGGCTCGATGCCTTCGCTCGGGATCGCATTGCGGACATGATCCGGCGCGAGCCCATCGTGCCTGTCAATCATCGATCCGGCGGATGGGCGTCGGCGCTGCGGCAGGGTCCGGGATCGGCGCAAGGACCCGGCGAGAGCCGGCGCGAGCGCCTCCCGCTGCGGCGATAACCGGGCAGTTCGCATGTCGGTTCCGCGACCTCCGGTCGGGCTGGTGATTCCGCCTGACCGGGAACGGTCGTGACGCGAAAACGGGCAGCCGGCAGGCTAGCAAGTCCCGCTTGCTCGGGGAAGTGGGAACGAAATGCCATCGAAGTCGCGGGCCGGCGGATGCAAGCCTCGAATGGATCGCGGAGTCTTCTGGCGGCGGGTCCGACCGCACGAGGATGCGCGGACAGCGACTGATAGACTCGATAACCCTTCCTTCCACGTCCGACGCCATGAAGAATGCCGGAATCACTCTCATCGCCGTCGCCGGCCTCGTGATCGGCCTCATCGCCTACGACCTGCTGAAGCCGGACCCGATCCGTGCACCGACGGTCGCGGAAGTGAGAGCCGAAGCCGACAACCTCCGGACAGAGGCCGCGAAAGCGCACCCGAACATGGCGCCGAGCGATGCGATGAAGGAAGTCTCCGTCCAGCGCACCCGCGAGGCCCTGAGCAAGGGCGACCCGGAGGATCGGGCCAAGACCGCGGCGAGCGTGTTCTTCGGCGCTTATTACATGAACACCCGCGCCCGACCGGAGTATTGCCGGAAACGCGGTGTCGACCTCTCCCCCTTCGTCACCGCGTACAACGAGACCCATCGCGCCGAACTGGAGCGCGCCCGCGCGATCTTCGTCGAGGGGGGACTCGATCCTGAAATGCTGGCACCGGCCCTGCAGGCGGAATTCCTGACCATGGTCGATCAGGACATGAAGGATTTCGCTTCCGGCGCACAGGTCCCGCTGGACAATGTCTGCATGCTGTTCAATCAGAACGCGAAGGTGATCGCCCAGGCCATTGAATTGCCTGCGGAAGTTCGCCAGGCGCTGTTCGCGCAGCGCTGATCCCACCGGCCCGCCGACCCCGCCCGGACACCCCGTGAACGGTGTCTCCCCGGTGGCGCCGGAGACAGCGGGGGCACCGCGCGCAGGGCGGGTTTGCTGCGATCATGGGCGGGCATTCCGCCACTGTCCGTGTCCGTCCCCATGACCTCCCTGCGTCTCGTCGCTCTCGCTTTCGCTTTCACCCTTGTCGCCGGCTGCGGCGGTCAGACCGCCCGGCCGATCGCGCCCGCGCCGACCGCCAAACCGGCCACGCCGGCACCGCCGGTCAAGATCCGCATCGGCATCGCTCTCGGCGGCGGCGCGGCCAAGGGCTTCGCCCATATCGGCGTGATCAAGATGCTCGAAGCCAACGGCTTCAAGCCGGAGGTGGTGTCCGGCACCAGCGCCGGCAGCCTCGTCGGCGCGCTCTATGCCAGCGGCATGGACGCGTTCGCGATGCAGCAGCATGCGGTGGCCCTGGACGAAGCGCGGATCCGCGACGTCACCCTGTTCAACGGCGGCCTCATCCGCGGCCAGAAACTGCAGGACTACGTCAACGAAATGGTCGGTAGCCGTCCGATCGAAAAGATGAAGAAACCCTTTGCCGCGGTCTCGACCAAGCTGGAAACCGGCGAACGCACGGTCTTCGTCCGCGGCAACACCGGACAGGCGGTCCGCGCCTCGTGCAGCATTCCGGGTGTATTCGAACCGGTGAAGATCGGTGATTTCAACTACGTCGACGGCGGCGTGGTCAGTCCGGTGCCGGTTGACGCGGCGCGCCAGCTCGGCGCCGACATCGTCATCGCCGTGGACATCTCCACCCGCACGACCGGCGAAACCCCGAAGAACATGCTCGGCGTCGTCAATCAGTCGATCACGATCATGGGCCAGAAACTCGGCGAACAGGAGCTCGCCCGCGCCGATATCGTCATCCGCCCGAAGGTCAACGACATCGGCCCGGCGGATTTCGAACGTCGCAACGGCGCGATCCTCGAAGGCGAAAGGGCCGCACTCGCCGCGATGCCGCAGATCCGCGCGAAGATCGCGCAACTGCGTCAGGCCCGTGCCGCGGCCCAGGCCGCGCAGCGCAACCCGGCGCCAGCGATGGACTGCGAGAAACCGGGCCTGATCGGCGACCTGCTCGGCAAGGAACCCGAGTGCCGACCGCGCGCGAAGCCGGCGAATCCGAAATCGCACTGATCAAGGTGTCCGGCAGCGACTCATCGCCCGAGAATCGCACCCGTCTCGTCGTCAATCGGAAACCGGCGCCGGCGTCGCGGGCGTGAAATCCACCCGGCGCCGTTCGGCGATGCGTTCGTTCGTGTAGCGGCCCTCGACCAGTTCGTAACCCATCAACGCGAAGACACGTTCGCCGATGAAGATCGGGCGGGCGTTGCCGTACCAGTCGACGCAACTCGCCTTGCAGCCGTCGTCCGGGCGCGCGACACCGCGGGCGTCGAGCGCTCCGGCGCGGCTCAACGCGAGCGAACGATTGCGCAGGAACATCACCGAAGCCGTCTCTTCTCCGCGCACGTTGCGGCCGAGCACGGGCAGACCGACATAGCCATCGTCGTCGCCGACCGGACGATAGAAGAAACCGTGACTGCGCGACTCGCCCTGCGCGGCATTCGCCTGCACATGGACATCCGCGATCTCCGCACGCTCGCCCAGACGCACCGACGTGAAATGCAGATCACTGCCCTGACCGCCGACGAGGATCGCGTCCCGTCCCATCGCCTCGATCCGCTCGATGCCGTGCCCGGGCTGCAGACGCTGGAAACCCGCGTCGCCGGCATAACGGATCGCATAGGCCGGCGGTGGTTTGCTGTCGCCATTCCACGACTGCCGTCCGCCCACCAGCAGCCAATCGCCGACGAATCGGTTGTTCGCGCCGTAGTCGAAGTTCGCGCCTGATTCGAGCAGGCGGTAATGCCGCGCCTGGGCGGCGGCGCTGCCGTCGCCGAACAGCGACAACGGCACGCGCAGCAGCGCCAGTGCGCCGGGACCGCGCTCCGCGGCCCACATCCACTGGCCATCGGCCTGCGAGGCGACCAGCACGTTGAGGTGACCGTCGCGTTCGAGGAAGGACAACTGGTCGATCGGCGCGCCCAGGGCCTGCATCGCCCGCGGGGCACTGCCATCCAGTGGGATCCGGAACACGTCCGAAACACGTTTCCCATCGGGCGCATTCCAGGACCAGGGATTGGTCCAGACATACGCGGCATCGCCGGCGACATAGAAGGTCTGGCCCGGCGCACCGAGCACCGCGGTCGCGCGGCATGCCAGTTCGCGCCGGGCGAGATCGCAGATGGTGACCGTGTGCAGGGCGATGCCGCTGTCGATGTCCAGTTCGCGCGGCGCGCGATAGATGCGATCCGCCGGCAGGATGCGGTTGAACTTCGCGTCTCTCGGCAGATCCTTCCGCCACGGACGCAGACCGGGCAGCATGGCGTCGAGATCGTCGCTGCCGTAGGACAGAAACAGCGGCGAGTAGAAGACCAGTTTGTCGCCGATCAGACGACTGGCGTAGTTGCGCGACGAATAGTAATCGTTGCTGCGCAGGTGGTACGTGGCGCGATAGGCGATGCGTCCGTCCTTCGACAGATCGAACAGCACCAGTTCGGTCCCGCCGCGCTGATAGCTGTAGCCGACGACCACGATGGTGTCGCCCGAGACCAGCATTTCGTCGTACCACGCACCGCCCGGATCGATGCCTGGGCCGAAGGCGTCGATCGTCGACACCGGCTGCAGCGCATCGCCACCGACCTTCACCGTGAACAGACGTCCGCGGCGCAGCACGATCAGATGATCACCCCGTCGCTTGACGATGCCGCCCTCGTCCACGCCCGCGGTCTGCACGTTGGTGATCGCGTCCTCCTTGTCGGCTGCGGCGCCCGCGGGTGCGGCGGCGGCATCGGCGGCGGCTTCCATCGGTGCGGGGGGCGCCGCCATCGGCATCGGCGCCTCCGCGACGACGGCCACCTCGCGGCGCAGTTCCGCTTCTCGTTTCTCCATGGCCTTGCGCCAGATGCGGAGTTGCGCCCGGAGGGCCTCGTCGCTGCCGTAGGGACGCAGGGTCCGGATCGCCGCAGACGGTGCATCCGTTGGAACGACGCCCTGCGCGGACACGTTCTTCGGTGAGCCACAGGCGCAGGCCGTGGCGAGAACAGCGAGCACGCAGCCCGCCCGGGTGATTCGCATCAACATGGGTCCGATTCCTCCCGCGGCGGCGCCGCGCATCGCATCTGGCGAACGCATCATGCCCGGGAACGGGGTGAACCCGCCTGCGAACCCCGGCCCCACGAAAAAGGGCCGGCGATGCCGGCCCTTCACGAGTCGATCAGACCCGCCGGTCAGAGCCGCCGATCAGGCGCGCGAGTCGCGCCGACCACCGGACCGGTCCTGTCCACGACCTTGGCCCTGCTTCTGGCCGGTATGCGCATGCGCATGCGCGCCGCGATCGGCCGGCTTGCCGTGCCCGCGATGGGTCGGCTTGCGCGGCGGACGCTGGCCACCCGGACGCTGTCCGCCCGGCCGCGGCGCGCCCGGGGCGTTGCCGTCGAGACGGATCGGTCGGCTCGGCTCGTAACCGTCGATGGCTTCCAGCGCGATGTCGGCCTTCAGCAGTCGCTGGATCTGGCGCAGCAGCGGCGCTTCGTCCGGCGACACCAGCGACAGCGCCTCGCCCTGCGCGCCATTGCGGCCGGTACGGCCGATCCGATGCACGTAGTCCTCGGCCACCATCGGCAGATCGTGGTTGATGACCAGCGGCAGGTTCGGGATATCGAGGCCGCGAGCGGCCACGTCGGTGGCGACCAGAATGCGCGCCTTGCCGGACTTGAACGCGTTCAGCGCCTTCTGCCGCGCGGCCTGGCTCTTGTTGCCGTGGATCGCCAACGCCGGGAGACCGGCGGATTCGAGCTGCTCGGCCAGACGATTGCAGCCGTGCTTGGTCTTGCCGAAAACGAGCACCTGCTCGGTATGCCGCCGGGTCAGGATGTCGATCAGCAGGTCGCGTTTGCGCGAACCGTCGACCGGATGCGCGCGATGCGTGATGGTCGCGGCGATGGTGTTCTGCGCGGCGACCTGGACCTGCTGCGGATTGCGCATGAATTCCAGGGCCAGCTGCTTGATCTGCGACTCGAACGTGGCCGAGAACAGCAGGGTCTGACGCTCGGTCGGCACCCGCGCCAGGATGCGCTTCATCGCCGGCAGGAAGCCCATGTCGAGCATGCGGTCGGCTTCGTCGAGGACCAGGATCTCGACCGCGTCGAGCTTGGCGCTGCCCTGCTGCATGTGGTCGATCAGGCGACCCGGGGTGGCGACGAGGATGTCGACGCCGCGACGGAGATTGTCGACCTGCGGGCCCATGCCGGCGCCGCCGAAGATGGTGGTGACGTTGAGACGGAGGTACTTGCTGTAGCCGCGGATGCTGTCGGCGACCTGCACCGCGAGCTCGCGGGTGGGCACCAGGATCAGCGCGCGCGGCTTGCGCGGGCCAGTGGCGGGCTTGTTGCCTTCGGCCAGACGTTGCAACAGCGGGAGACCGAAGGCCGCGGTCTTGCCGGTGCCGGTCTGGGCGCCGCCGAGCACGTCGCGGCCGCTCAGGACCAGCGGGATGGCCTCGGCCTGGATGGGGGTGGGCGTGGCGTAACCGTGGTCGGCAAGCGCGCGCAGCAGCGCGGGCGTCAGCCCGAGCGTTTCGAAGTTCATTGGGATGGCTCCAATCGAGCCGCATCGGAATGCGGCGTGTCACTCGGAGCTTTCCAACCGCGCTGCGAGCAAGCGAAAAACGGTTCACCCGATGGCGAACCGTGTTCGGCGCGACGAAAGACGTGCGGAGAAGCTGCGCCGGGTGGCCGCGGAGCGGGCCGGCGTCAGCGGCTGTCGGGGAAAACGGACCAGCCGTGCGCGAAACGAGGCGGACTGTACGCGAAAACGGCCGGGTCCGCCAGCGAAACCGGGCCTGCGTTCAGGCGGGACCGGCGCCGTTGCGCATCAGCGCGGCGTCTCCATCGGTCACCGGGACGTCCAGATGCAGCCCCGGCCGGGCCAGGATCGCCTGCACCCCCCAGGCCTCGCCGATCTCCCCGGCCAGCGCCTCCCGGGCCTTGTCCTCGCCATGGACCAGCGCCACCGGCGGGCGATCCGCGAACTGCCCGTACCACGCCAGCAGGCCGTGCTGGTCGGTATGCGCGGACAGGCCACCGACGGTGTGGCGCTGGGCATTCACGCGGACGTCGTGGCCATGGATCCGCACCCACTTGGCGCCGTCGACGATCCGCCGCCCCGTGGTGCCTTCGGCCTGATAGCCGACGAAGATCATGTGCGTCTGCCGGCGGTGCAGACGATGTCGCATGTGGTGCAGGATGCGCCCGGCGTTGGCCATGCCGGAACCGGCGATCACAATCGCACCGTTGTCGATCCGGTTGATCGCCATCGATTCGTCCTGGGTCTCGGTGATGCGCAGGTTCGGCAACGTGAACGGATTGGGCCGCTCGCGCCACACCCGCTTCGCCTCGTCGTCGAACAGCGCATGGTGATGGTCGTAGACCTCCACCACCTTCGCCGCCATGGGGCTGTCGAGGAAGATCTTCCAGCGCGACATCTTCCACTCGTCCCAATGACGCGCGAACCAGTACAGCAGCTCCTGGGTGCGACCGACCGCGAACGCCGGAATCAGCACGCATCCACCCGAATGCCAGGCGTCGTCGAGGATGCCTTCGAGCTCGCGGATGGTGTCGGCGCGCTCGCGGTGCAGGCGATCGCCGTAGGTCGATTCCATCAGCACGAGATCGGCGTCGGTGATCACCGCCGGATCGCGCAGGATCGGCGTGCCCTTCGGGCCGAGATCGCCCGAGAACACCAGCTTGCGGCCATCCGCCCACAGTTCGACGCTGCAGGATCCGAGGATATGGCCGGCATCACGGAACGCGATGTCCACGCCCGGAAACAGTTCGCTGCGCTGGTCGTAAGGCAGCGCGCGGACATGACGCAGGGCCTTGCGCACATCGTCCTTGGTGTAGAGCGGCACCGCTTCGGGCTGACCGCGATGGCGATGGCGGTTCGCACGCATCGCCTCGCCCTCGGCGATGCCGGCGGCGTCCAGCAGCATGATCGGCATCAGATCGACGGTCGCGTGCTGGGCGTAGATCGGCCCGTCGAAGCCGCGCTTGACCAGCAACGGGATGCGCCCGATGTGGTCGATGTGGGCGTGGCTGACGATCAGCGCATCCAGCTCGGACGGTTCGAACGGAAACGGATCGGCGTTGCGGGCCTCGGCCTCGGGACTGCCCTGGATCATCCCGCAGTCCATCAGCAACCGCTTTCCGCCTGCTTCGACCTCGTGCAGCGAACCGGTCACCTCGCCGGCCGCACCGTGGAATTTCACGCGCATGCGTCATGCCCTCGCCTGTCGATGCCGGGAGCATCGCGCAAACGCGGCGGCGTGGCAATCAACGCCCGGGATGCCGGCGGTCGACGCCGTGGATCAACCGGAAAGGATCCCGTGCACCAGCATGTCATCCCGAACCGAAGACAGGGAACCCGTCCGTGTCACTCACGATGCATGCCACCGACCTGCCGGAATCTCGAAAATGGCAACGTCATCCTCGTGCAAGCGAGGATGACGTTGCTCTGATGACAGTGGCATGTACCGAATACAGTAAAGCGGAGCAGCCCATACAAATCGGAAGGCGGCATCAAGCGTCTTCGAGAAAGCATGCCTGCTGTCATCCCGGGCGCGCACTTACCCGGGTCAATCTCAGCGCAGACACATTTACGCCTTGATCATATGCCAGGGGTTCTGCAGCAACGGGTGTAGGCACTGATCGATCTTCCAGACGCAGAAGTGTAGAACAGACAAGAATGTCGAGAACTGTCGGTACTGCTCCCCATCAAGTACACGGGAGCTGCAGGATTCACCGACTTGCAACCGCCTGAAACAGCCGAATACCCTGCCGGACATGAGTTTGCATTAACAGTAATGACACCCGAGACAGATAAAGCCTGGACATCTGCAGTATTGACGCAATCCAACGCCGTCGCCTCAGGCTCCCGGAAATACCCGACGACATCCGCCACCAGATGCGTCTGCGCGAGGCTGTAGACGCTGAACTCGTAGGTCGCGGGCGTCTGGTCGAGGCGCACGATGGCAAGGCCGTTGCGGATGTCGCCGGCCACGTAGTTGAGCGTCGCGGCGGTGGGCTGACTGGCGAGGTACGGGAAAGCGGTGATGTAGCCGGCCATGTTCGGCGTGACGACGGTGATGTTTAGCGCGGCGGCGGCGAACGAGCCCTTGTCGCCGACGTTGCAGTTGCTGGTGTCGCCGCCCTGCGGGGCGAAGCGCACCACATCGGTGAGATCGAAATCGCGGAAACTGTTCGCGGCGATCGGCCCGCCCGCGATCCGCGTATCGAGAATCCTGCACGGCGTGACCGGGACGTAGACCAGATCCTGCGCCGGATCGCCGAGCACCTTCGTTCCCGGCGCGGATTTCGCTGCGTGCGCGCCGGGTGAGAGCGTGCCCGCCGGCGACGGCACCGACAGCAGCGCATCGTTCATCGCCGCGAAACTGCGCGACTCCGCCGCCTTGCGCAACACCGGCACGGGCGTGCGCGCGAAGATCGGCCCCATCGACTCGGCCCAGCGTCGCGGGTCGGTGCGATACGCCTCCTGCACGTGTCCGCCCCACTTCGCGACGATCCGATAGACCCATTGCGCGCGTTCCGAGCGCGGCTTCCCCTCACGATCCTCCAATGCCGGATCGCGCGCCCACAACGGCACGGACAGCGCGCACATCAATGACGACACCACGGCGAATCGCCGCGCGAACTTCCAGACTTCCCCCTGCATACGGACCTCCTGTCGTGATCGGATGAGGTCCGCGCGTTCCCTCCCTGAAACCGTCGCGGACAACGCACCGGCGGACCCCCGCGATGCGCATGTCGTGACGACGACGGCACCTCCCTGTGCGGCCCTGGCTCCGGCGCCGCTTCGCGGGTCGGAACCCGATCGAGAGTAGGGGCGATGTTCGCGGGTCGCAAGCATCCATGCACGCCATCGAATGCATCTCTTCCGGACAAGTTTTCGATGCATTTCAACTATCGATCGAAGGGCGCTGCGACGAACGCGCCGGAAACGACCAAGGCCCGCAATGCGGGCCTTGGTCGTACGGACTATGCAGCGGAATCAGCGAAGGCGGCTGCGGTGGATGACCGGCCATGCAACGTGATCCATTCGCGACGGAATCAAACGCCGTTCCGCATGCGGGACGGTCCCGAATCGGACCTGACACTCATGACCTCAATTCCGGCAGCAGCGCGCGTAGGCGAGGCCATCGACCGTCGTCCCGCCCTCGTTCCGGAACGCGCAGAAATGGGTCTGCGAACTGGGGATGGTGCGGGTCGTGACCACGCGCCCATCGAAATTGGACATGCTGCAGCCGCCACCGGTGATCGTATAGCCCGCATCGCAAGCCGCCGTCGATTGGGTGCCGAAGGAACCGGCAGCGATCGTGACGCCGACCGACAATTTTTCGTTGCAATCCAGATCGGTCTCCGGCGCGATGAAATACCCGACGATGTCGGCCACCACATGGGTCTGGGCGAAAGTGTAGATGCTCAACTCGTTGGCGGAGGCACCCTGGTCGAGCTTGACGATGGAGAAATTGCCGCGGATGTCGCCGGCAGTGTAGTTCACCGTCGCCGCCACCGGCTGCGTGCCGAGGAACGGGTATGCGGTGATGTATCCGGCGGCCGACGGCGTCACCACGGTGAAATTGATCGCCGCCGCCGCGAACGAACCCTTGTCGCCAACGCCGCAGTTCGTCGAATCGCCGCCCTGGAAGGAGTAACTGGAGACCGCGGTCACATCGAAACCACGCGAGGTGTTGGCGGCGATCGCACCGCCAGCGACGCGGGTATCGATGATGCGGCAAGGCGTGACGGGCACGAACACCAGATCGGTTGCCGCATCGCCCAGCGCCTTGGTGATATCGCCCTTGCTGCCGACGACCAGCGCGTTCTGCGCCACGGCGATCTGGTTCCGGTCGCCGAGGAACGCGTCGTTCATGGCATCGAAGGATCGGGCCCGGGCGGCGCGCTCGAGGGTGTCGATCGGCGCCCGCGCGAACAGCGGCACCATCTCCATCGCCCAGCGATGCACGTCGGCATGATGGGCTTCCTGCACGTGATTGCCCCACTTCATGACGATCTGATGGACGAGATGTCCGCGCTGGGTGCGCGCTTTCGGGTTTGCGGCGAGGGCATCCGTGCCGATCGAGAGAACGGGCACCGCCAGCACGAGGCCGAGGGCGAGAAGACGGTAAATTTTCACGGGAAAACCCCTTTCGATGACGTGGTTCGGACTGGACGACTCGCGCGACGGCAAACCGCGATACCGGAGCGCCTCATCCGGATTCAACGCAGCAATCGCTGGCGGACGGACACTCCCGACCCGGCGCATGACCTTCGACACCAGCCGACCCGGCGCGGACGCGCTAAAGTCGCGCGTCGTCCAGCCGGCGCTTCGAGAACGCGAATCCTTCGCGTTTCCGGAGGCGCGACCGATCGGTGCCGGAGCTGCGCGCGGGGGATGCGCGCGGCGCGGTCCGCTCCCGCCGGTTCCGGGTGTCCGCCCCACCGGATCGGGATCCGCCGAGCGCCCGGCCGACGTCGACGCCCTTTCCTCATGCCCTATCAGGTCGGAGTTTCCGTGAATATCCAGAATGTCCCGCGCTTCACTCCTCGCGTGCTGGTGTTGTCGCTCGCCGTCGCCGCTTCCCTCGCCGCCTGCAAGCAGGGCGACGACACCGGCGCCGCCAAGGGCCCGGCCGCCGCGGCCCCGGCCGCGCAGACGCTGCGCCTTGACGCGAGCAAGCTGCCGCCGTTCAACCAGTTCAAGGCCACCGATCTCGACACCGGCAAGAACGCCTGTACCGACTTCGGCGGTTTCGTCAACGGCAAGTGGCAGGCGGCCAACGCCATTCCCGGCGACCGCACCTCGTGGGGCGCGTTCGAGATGCTCGGCGAACATTCGCTGGCGGTGCAGCATCAGCTGGTCGAACAGGCCGCGGCGATGAAGGACGCCAAGGGCGTCGAAAAGATCGTCGGCGATTTCTGGGCCACCGGCATGGACGAAGCGAAGATCAATGCCCAGGGCATCGCACCGCTGAAGAGCCGTCTGGACGCGATCGACGCCCTCACCGATGGCGCGGCGGTGGCCGAGTACCTGCGCGGCAGTTTCGCCAAGGGCGAAGGCACCCTGTTCGCGTTCGGTCCGAATCCGGACTTCAAGGATTCGTCGATCAACATCGCCTACGCCTTCCAGGGCGGACTGGGCCTGCCCGACAAGAGCTATTACTTCGACACCGACAAGAAGGACAAGCTCGCCGCCTACGAACAGCACGTCGCCAAGGTGCTGGCGTTGTCCGGGATTCCTGAAGCGGATGCCGCCGCGCAGGCCAAGAACGTGATCGCCTTCGAAACCCGCCTGGCCAAGGTGTCGAAGTCCAGCGAGGAACTGTCCCGCGACGCCGCGCTGTACTACCACCCGGTTTCGCTGGCGGACGCCGACAAGCTGACGCCCAATTTCCCCTGGAGCCGGTTCTTCGAGTCGCAGGGCGTGGCCGCGCCGAAGATGTTCTCGCTGGCGATTCCGGACTTCCATGCCGAAGTCGACAAGATGCTCGGCGATACGCCGGTCGCGACCTGGAAAAGCTATCTGCGCTTCCAGACCGTCGACGGCGCGTCGCCGTACCTGAGCGAGGCCTTCGTGCAGGAGAACTTCAACTTCTATCGCAAGGCGCTGCGCGGGCAGAAAGAAATGAAGCCGCGCTGGAAGCGGGTGCTCGACACTGTCGAGGGCCAGGCCGGCGAAGCGCTGGGCCAGATGTACGTGCAGGTCGCGTTCCCGCCGGAGTCCAAGGCGCGCATGGAGCAACTGGTCAAGAATCTCAGCGAGGCGCTGAAGGGCCGGATCGAAACGCTGGCCTGGATGAGCCCGGACACGAAGAAGAAGGCGCTGGAGAAGTGGGCCACGTTCACGCCCAAGATCGGTTACCCCGACAAATGGCGCGACTGGACCGGTCTGGACACGTCGCGCGACAGCTATATCGCCAACGTGCTGGCCGCGAACGAGTTCAACTACAAGTGGAGTCTCGGCAAGATCGGCAAGCCGGTCGACAAGACCGAATGGGGCATGAGCCCGCAGACGGTCAACGCCTACTACAACCCGCAGCAGAACGAGATCGTGTTCCCGGCGGCGATCCTGCAGCCGCCGTTCTTCGACGCCAAGGCCGACGACGCGCTCAACTACGGCGGCATCGGCGCGGTGATCGGCCACGAGATGATCCACGGCTACGATGACCAGGGCAGCCGTTTCGGGCCGACCGGCAACTTCGAGAACTGGTGGACCGATGCCGACATGAAGGGCTTCATGGGCCTGACCGGCAAGCTCATCGCGCAGTTCAACGGTTACGAGGCCGCTCCCGGCGAGCACGTGAACGGCAAACTGACCCTCGGCGAGAACATCGCCGATCTCGGCGGCCTGTCGGTGGCGTACGAGGCCTTCAAGCGCGCCACCGATGGTCAGCCCGACGCGATGGTGGAAGGTCTGCCGCGCGATCAGCGCTTCTTCCTCAACTGGGGCACGGTCTGGCGCCGGAACTTCACGCCTGAAGAACTGGCGGTGCGGCTGCAGACCGACCCGCATGCGCCCGCGAACTTCCGCGCGATCGGCGCTCCGTCGAACCATCCCGCATTCGCGGCGGCGTTCTCGTGCAAGGCCGGCGATGCGATGGTCCGCGACGGCGACAGCCGGATCGTGATCTGGTGATCGAACCGCCCCGGCGGTCGCGCGAAGGCCCGGAGCGATCCGGGCCTTCGTCGTTTCCGGGCCTGCATCCGCGGCCGCGCCCGCGCCGTATCGACTGCATGTCCTGCGTCCCGTCACTCCGTTCCGGTCCATCCCGACACCCTGCCGCGCCGCCGGCGTGGCGTCGGACGCATGCACGTACCGCGCACGGAGACCATGCTGTCCCCTTGCCGTTCGCGGCCTCGTCCCCGAACATGGTCGTGTCCCCGCCCGCTGCCCCAGGATCCAGGATGCCCGAACCGCGTTCCCAGACCGTCGCGCCGGAGATCCCGGGGCTCGATGCGCTGCTGCTCGACGTCGCCGCCGGCAGTCGCAACGCGTTCGAGTCGCTGTATCGCGCCACCTCGTCGCGCCTGTTCGCCATCTGCCTGCGGGTGCTGCCTGATCGCGGCGATGCCGAGGATGTGCTGCAGGAGGTGTTCTCGACGATCTGGCACAAGGCCCACCAGTTCGACCCGGATCGCGCCAGTCCGATCGCCTGGCTGGCGATGATCGCCCGCAACAAGGCCATCGATCGTCTGCGCGCGCAGCCCGCGCGCGGCGCGATGGCGCCGATCGAATTCGCCGACGACATCGCCGATACCGGCGCGACGCCGCTGCAGACCGCGGTGGCCGCCGATGAGCGCGCGCGCCTGGAGGCCTGCCTGGACCGCCTCGATGACCGCCGGCGGTCGCTGATCCGCGCGGCGTTCTTCGAGGGCTCGACCTACGAAGAACTCGCGCAGCGGATCGCGTCTCCGCTGGGATCGGTCAAGAGCTGGATCCGCCGCGGTCTGCTGCAACTGCGGGAGTGTCTGGACGCATGAACATCCGGGACATCCACGATCAGGATTTCGAGGGCCGCGAGCCGCCCACCGCCGACCTGCTGGCGGGCGAATACGTGCTTGGCGTGCTCGATGCCGAACAGCGCCGCGAGGCCCAGGCGCGGATCGCACGCGACCCCGGCTTCGCCCGGCTGGTCGCCGACTGGGAAGCCCGTCTGGCGCCCCTGCTGGCCGAATACGAGGGCGCCGAGGTGCCGGCGCATGTCTGGCTGCGGATCCGTCGCGAACTGGGCTGGCCATCGGTCGATGGCGCATCGACCGCGGCGAAGGTCGGGCTGTGGCAGAACGCCGGTTTCTGGCGAGCCGCCACCGGTCTCGCGGCCGCGGCCGCGCTGGCGGTCCTGGCGATCGGGCCGCCCGGTCTGTTCCGCGGCACGGAAACGCCGCCGGGCCCGGGTCCGGTCGCGGTCGAACCCGGACCGCCGAAGCCGCCGGTCGAAGATCCCGACGCACCGAAACCGGTGACCACGCTCGCCCACGAAGACGGCAGTCCGGGCTGGCTGGCCTCGGTCGATCGCCGTGCGGGCACGGTGCTGATGGTGCCGGTGCCCTCCCCGGCCGATGCCCAGGGCCGGGTGCCGGAACTGTGGCTGATCCCGCCGGGCGAGCAACCGAAGTCGCTGGGCCTGGTCTCCATCGACCGCTCGCACACCGTCGAGGTGCCGGCATCGCTGCGCACCGCGCTGGCGCAGGGCGCGGTCCTGGCGATCACGCTCGAACCGCAGGGCGGCGCCCCGCAGGGCATCGCGACCGGACCGGTGATCGCCAAGGGCGATATCGTCGCGCTGTAGTTCCATCTCAGGGGTCGACCACCGCGAACGCCGGCGCCGTGATGGCGTCGGCGTTCGCGCATGCGAGAGCCGAAACCGCACAGGCATGACGCCGTGCGATCGCACGACGATGCGGCCGCGGAACGGTGCGGCCCTGAACGCCTGACGCCACGAATTTCCGGAATCGTCCGATCGGCTGCATCCGGCATGCGTTCCGCTCCGTATTGGGGTATCGACTGCCCTGGAGCGCCACATGCCGGAACTCTCTCCCGCCCCCAGCCATCGCCCGCTCGCCGCGCTGGTGCGATGGTTCGACAGCGCCGCGATCGATCCTGCCGACACCGCGACCGATGCCCGTTCCGGACACGATGCCGAACGTATCGATTGGCTGCGCGCCCTGCCCTTCCTCGGCATGCATCTGGCCTGCTTCGCGGTGTTCGCGGTCGGCGTCTCTCCGGTGGCCGTGGCCACGGCCATCGTGCTGTACGCCGTACGCATGTTCGCGATCACCGGCTTCTACCACCGCTATTTCTCGCACCGGACCTTCCGCACCTCGCGCGCGGTGCAGTGCCTGTTCGCGCTGATCGGCGCGTCCTGCGTGCAGCGCGGCCCGCTGTGGTGGGCGGCGCATCACCGCCATCATCATCGCCATGCCGACACCGCGCGCGACGTGCATTCTCCGGTCGTCCACGGCTTCTGGCGCAGTCATGTCGGGTGGTTCCTCACCCGAGAGGGTTTCCGCACCGACTGGGGACGCATCCGCGATCTCGCGCGCTATCCGGAACTGCGCTGGCTCGACCGCTTCGACATCGTGGTGCCGGTGCTGCTGGCGGTGTCGCTGTTCGCGCTCGGCGCGCTGCTCGAACGGGTCGCGCCGCAGCTCGGCACCGACGCCTGGCAGATGCTGGTCTGGGGCTTCTTCGTGTCCACGATCGCGCTGTTCCACGCCACGGTCACGATCAATTCGCTGGCCCACCGGTTCGGCCGCCGCCGCTTCGAGACCCGCGACGACAGCCGCAACAACTGGTGGCTCGCACTGCTGACCTTCGGCGAGGGCTGGCACAACAACCATCACTTCTTTCCGGGATCGGCGCGCCAGGGGTTCCGCTGGTGGGAGATCGATCTGACCTACTACGGCCTGCGCGTGATGGCGCTGATGCGGCTGGTGCACGATCTCAAACCGGTGCCCGCCTGGGTCGCCGCACGGGCGCGCGACGCCGAAGCGGGGGCCGCCTGATGCGCGTCGCCATCGTCGGTTCCGGCATCGCCGGCCTCGCCTCCGCCTGGTTGCTCGCGAAGGACCCGCATCGCGAGGTCGTGCTTTTCGAGGCCGAAGATCGCCTCGGCGGCCACACCCACACCCACGCCATCGAACTCGGCGGTCGCACCTACGCCGTCGACACCGGCTTCATCGTCCACAACCCGCAGCATTACCCGCTGCTCAACGGTCTGTTCGCCGAACTCGGCGTCCGTTCGCGCCCGACGACGATGAGTTTCTCGGTGCGCGACGACGCCCGTGAACTGGAATACAACGCGACCGATCTCGACGCCCTGTTCTGCCAGCGCCGCAATCTGGTCTCGCCGCGCTTCTGGGGCATGCTGCGCGATCTGTTCCGCTTCTATCGCGAGGCGCCGGCACTGCTCGACGTCGCCGGCGACGGCCCGACGCTCGGCGACTATCTCGACGCCCACGGTTACGGCGCGATGTTCCGCGACGCGCATCTGGTGCCGATGGCGTCCGCACTGTGGTCTTCGCCCTCCGCGCGGATCCTGGCGTTTCCGGCCAGGTACCTCGTGCAGTTCATGGCCAATCACCAGATGCTGCAGGTCTCGGACCGCCCGCAGTGGCGTGTGGTCGAAGGCGGTTCGTCGCGCTACATCGAGGCCCTGCGTGCGCGCTGGCGGGTGCAGGAGCGCGTGTCGACGCCGGTCCGCATGATCCTGCGCGACGACGACGGCGCCACCGTGTTCTTCGACGGCGGCGCCGAACGCTTCGACCAAGTGGTGCTCGCCTGCCACAGCGATCAGGCGCTGCGCCTGCTGAGCGACGCGGACCCGAACGAGCGCGCGATCCTCGGCGCGATGCCCTATCAGGCCAACGACACCGTGCTGCACACCGATCCGCGCCTGCTTCCACGCCGGCGCAAGGCCTGGGCCGCCTGGAACGCCCTGGTACCGCGCGATGCCGATGAGGTCTGCACGGTCAGCTACTGCATGAACCTGCTGCAGGGCATCGCTTCGCCCGAACCGTTCGTGGTGACGCTCAACCGCACCGCCGCGATCGATCCGGCGAAGATCCTGCGCCGCATGCGCTATCACCATCCGCTCTACAGCCACGCCTCCGTGGCGGCGCAGAAGCGCAAGACCGAGATCCAGGGCCGGCGGCGCACCTGGTTCGCCGGCGCCTATTGGGGCTGGGGCTTCCACGAGGACGGCATGCGCAGCGCGGTCGAGGTCGCGCGCGGGCTCGGCGTGCGCTGGACGCCGTCTTCGGCCGGGAACGTCGCGCAGGCCGAAGCGATCGCCGAGGCCACCGCATGACCCGGTCGTTCGCCAGCGCGGTCTACGAAGGCACCGTGCGCCATCGTCGGCACGAACCGCAGGCGCACGCCTTCCGCTATCGCATGGCCCAGCTGTATCTCGATCTCGACGAGGTCGACGCGGTCTTCGCGAGCTCGCATCTGTGGTCGCGGGACCGGCGCAATCTCGCCGAGTTCCGTCGCGGCGACTATCTCGGCGATCCGTCGATGCCGCTGGCCGACGCGGTGCGGGATCGCGCCGCCGAAGTCCTCGGGCGTCGCCCGGATGGTCCCGTGCGCCTGCTGACCCATGCGCGCTACTTCGGTTTCGTGTTCAACCCGGTGAGTTTCTACTACTGCCACGCCGCGTGCGGCGACCTCGACTGCATCGTCGCCGAGATCACCAACACGCCGTGGAAGGAACGTCACGCCTACGTGCTGCCGGTCGGCGACGCCGAATTGCGTGGCCGCGCCCTGCACTGGCGCTTCGCCAAACGCTTCCACGTCTCGCCGTTCATGGCGATGGACCGCGACTACGGCTGGCGCTTCACCCGGCCCGGCGACGATCTGCACGTGCACATGGACGTGCTGCGCGATGGTCACCGCGAGTTCGATGCCAGCCTCCATCTGCAGCGTCGCCCGCTGGATGCCGCATCGCTGCGCCGCGTGCTGTGGCGCTATCCGCTGATGACCGCGCAGGTCGTCGGCGCGATCCACTGGCAGGCCCTGCGGCTGTGGCTCAAACGCACCCCCATTCACGACCATCCGACCCGCGCCATCTCCCTCCGAGGTTCCCGATGAACGATCTCGCCACCCGCATCGACGATGCCGTTTCCACCGGATTCGGAGCGCTCGATCGCGCGCTCCGCAAACGCCTGCTCGCGCGGATGGCACGGTTGCGCCACGGTCGCATCGTCCTGCGCGATGCGCTGGGCACGGTCGAGCTGGGCGAACCGGCACACGTCGCCACCGATCTGCACGTGCACATCGAAGTCGACTCTCCCGCGTTCTACCGCGCGGTCGCGGCGAACGGCAGCGTCGGCGCCGGCGAGGCCTATATGGACGCGCACTGGCGCTGCGACGATCTCGTCGCCCTCGTCCGGCTGCTGGTGCGCAATCGCGCCCTGCTCGACGACATGGAGACCGGACTCGCACGCATCGGCGGTATCGCGATGAAAGCCTGGCACGCGCTGCGCCGCAACACCCGCGACGGCAGCCGCCGCAACATCGCCGCGCATTACGACCTCGGCAACGACTTCTTCCGCCTGTTTCTCTCGCCGGACCTGATGTATTCCTCGGGCATCTGGGCCGGCGATGAGGACACCCTCGAAAACGCCTCCACCCGCAAGCTCGACCGCATCTGCCGCAAGCTCGATCTCAAGCCCGGCGACCGCGTGATCGAGATCGGCACCGGCTGGGGTGGATTCGCCGTGCACGCCGCGCGGCATTACGGCTGCCATGTCACGACCACCACGATCTCGAAGGAACAGCACGCGTTGGCGACGCAACGCGTAGCCGATGCCGGACTGCAGGACCGGGTGAAGCTCCTGCTGCAGGACTATCGCGACCTCACCGGCACCTACGACAAGCTGGTGTCGATCGAGATGATCGAAGCCATCGGCGCGCAGTATCTCGACACCTATTTCGCCACGATCGGATCGCTGCTGAAGCCCGACGGACTCGCGCTGGTGCAGGCGATCACCATCGAGGATCATCGCTACCGGCAGGCGCTGCGGTCGGTCGATTTCATCAAGCGTCACGTGTTCCCGGGCAGCTTCATTCCGTCGATCGCCGCGATGACCGCGGCCAAGTCCCGCGCCAGCGATCTGGCGCTGATCCAGCTGGAGGATTTCGGATTGTCGTACGCGCGCACGCTCGACGCCTGGCGTCGCCGCTTCCATGCGCGACTCGCGGACGTGCGCGCGCAGGGCTACGACGAATCTTTCATCGCGATGTGGGATTTCTACCTCGCCTATTGCGAAGGCGGCTTCCGCGAGCGTTCGATCGGCGTCGCTCAACTGCTGATGGCCAAGCCCGGCCATCGCACGCCGGCGCCGATGCCCGAGCTGCCGCACGCCGCCGGCGAGCTGCGCGCATGAGCCTCTGGTTCAATCTCGTCGGTTACCAGCTCGTCTGGTTCACGTCGGTGATCGGCGCCGGCCGCGGGCTGTGGTGGCCCGGCGTTCTCGCGGCGGCGACGTTCGCGCTGCTGCATGTCGCGCTGCACCCGCAGACACCGGCGCAACGCACCGTGGATCTGCGACTGATGGCCGTTGCGGTCGGCTGCGGCCTGTTGCTCGACGGTGGTCTCGCGCTGTCGAGACTCGCCGATTACGCCGCGGACGAAGGCCTGCTGCCGGTCCTCGGCGCGCCCCCCTGGATCCTGTCGCTGTGGGCGGCGTTCGCCCTGACCCTGCGCCATTCCATGCGTTTCCTGCTCGGGCGCCCGGCGCTGGCCTTCGCGCTGGGCGCGATCGGTGGTCCGGTGGCGTATCTTGGGGCCGCGCGTGGCTGGCAGGCCATCGTTTTCGCCGAACCGCGATGGATGGCGCTCGCCGCCCTCGCCGTCGGCTGGGGTCTCGCCATTCCGCTGCTGACGACGCTCGCGGCCCGATGGTCTTCCGCAAGCCATTCCCCGACCCCTGTTCATGGGAGCGCACGATGAATCTCTGGAGTTCCCTCGGCCTGATCTGGGCCCTTGCCGCGGTGATGATGAGCTTCGGCTGGTACTGGCAGAAGCGCCGCAGCAACGCCGGCATCGTCGATGTGCTGTGGTCGTTCGGTGTCGGCGGCAGCGCGGTCCTGCTGTGCGCGATCGGCGACGGCGCGATGCTGCCGCGGGTCGCCGCCGGCGCCCTCGGTGGACTGTGGGGCCTGCGTCTCGGGCTGTATCTGTGGCACCGGGTCTCGCGCGAGGACGAGGATGGCCGCTATCGCGCCCTGCGCGCGCGCTGGAACGGCAACCAGCGCAACTTCTTCCTGTTCTTCCAGTTCCAGGCGCTGCTGATCGTGCTGTTCGCGCTGCCGTTCGCGGCGGTCGCGCACAACCCGCAGGCGTCGCCGCTGTGGGCCGTGGTCGCGGTGGCGATCTGGCTGTTCGGCGCCGGCGGCGAAGCCATCGCCGACGCGCAGCTCGCGAAGCATCGGGCCGATCCGGGAAACAAGGGCCGGACCTGCCGCAGCGGCCTGTGGCGCTATTCGCGTCATCCGAACTATTTCTTCGAATGGACGCAATGGTTCGCGTACGTCGCGCTCGCGATCGGTTCGCCGTGGTTCGCTCTGGCCTGCGCCGGTCCGGTGGTGATGTTCGTGTTCCTGCGCTGGATCAGCGGCATTCCCTACACCGAGCAACAGGCACTGCGCACGCGCGGCGACGATTATCGCGAGTACCAGCGCACCACGCCGATGCTGTTCCCGTGGTTTCCGAAAGCATGACCTCGACGCCCCGCTCCCCGCCCACGAGACCTCCCATGACCCAGACCACCGCTCTGCCCCATGAATTGGCCCAGGACCGCCCCGGCCCCGGCGTGATCGGCCTCGCCGAACGCGGCTGGATCCCGGATCCGCTGCTGCGTCTGGGCATCCGCCGGCAATGCGCGGACCGCCTTCGCGACGAACTCGCCGGTGGTTCCGACGCGCAGGCCGAACGCTTCCGCCAGCGCATCCGGCAACTGCGCGAAAGCCCGGTCGCGATCCACACCGATGCCGCCAACGCGCAGCACTACGAACTGCCGCCGGCGTTCTTCAGGCTGTGCCTCGGCAAGCGCCTGAAATACTCCTGCGCCTGGTATCCGCGCGGCGACGAAACCCTCGACCAGGCCGAAGAGGCGATGCTCGCGCTGTACGGCGAACGCGCCGAACTCGCCGATGGCCAGCGCATCCTCGAACTCGGCTGCGGCTGGGGCTCGCTGACGCTGTGGATGGCGGAACGCTATCCGAACGCACGCATCACCGCCGTCTCGAACTCGCGTCCGCAGCGCGAGCACATCGAAGCGCAGTGCCGCGCGCGCGGCTTCGGCAACGTCGAGGTCGTCACCTGCGACGTGAACCGGCTGCGATTGCCCGCCGGCGAATTCGACCGATGCGTCTCGATCGAGATGTTCGAGCACATGCGCAACTACGACGCCCTGCTCGGCAACATCGGCGGCTGGCTGAAGCCCGGCGGCAAGCTCTTCGTGCACATCTTCGCCCATCGCACCCTGATGTATCCCTTCGAGACCGCGGGCGAGGACAACTGGATGGGCCGGCACTTCTTCACCGGCGGACTGATGCCCGCCTCCGACACCCTGCTGTGGTTCCAGCGCGACCTGCGCATCGAACAGCGCTGGCATGTCGACGGCACCCACTACGAAAAGACCTCCAACCACTGGCTGCGGAACCAGGACGACAATCGCGAAGCGGTCATGGCGGTGCTGCGCGAAGCCTACGGCGAGCTCGCGCCGCTGTGGTTCCAGCGCTGGCGCATGTTCTGGATGGCCTGCGCCGAGCTGTTCGGCTATGCGGATGGCCGGGAATGGCTGGTCGCGCACTACCGTTTCGTCCGTCCCGATTGATCGCACGCACCGGAGTCGTCGATGAAGAAGATGATCGTTGCCGCCCTGCTCGCGCTGACTGGAGCCGCCGCCTTGTTCACCCTCAACGCCAATGGAAAACCGACCATCCCGCCGGTCGCGAACGTCGACCTGCCGCGGTTCATGGGCGACTGGTATGTCATCGCCCACATTCCGACCTTCATCGAGAAGGATGCCTACGACGCGATCGAGTCCTACGCCCTGCGCGAGGACGGCAAGGTGCAGACGACCTATCGCCAGCGCAAGGGCGGCTTCGACGCGAAGCTCGAGACCATGCGCCCGGTCGGCACCGTGCGCCCCGGCACCGGCAACGCGGTCTGGGGCATGCAGTTCGTGTGGCCGATCAAGGCGGAGTACGTGATCGTGTACCTGGACGAGGGCTACACCCAGACCATCATCGGCCGCAGCGCCCGCGACTACGTCTGGGTCATGGCGCGCACGCCGACGATCTCCGAAGCGGACTACGCCGCGCACCTCGAACGGCTCAAGGCACTGGGCTACGACATCTCGAAACTGCGCCGGGTGCCGCAGCCGACGCAGGCCGCCGCGACGAGCGCGCCCTGATCGGAACTTCCGCGCCGCCATCGAAGCGTTATGCTCGACCGGTCTCCCGATCGGGCCATCGACGCATGATGAGATTCAAATGGCTGCTCGCCTTCGTCGCCGTCGCGAGTCTGGCGTTGTATTGGCGACACTGGATCCACGAACAGCGCGCCGTCGAAGCCATGGCCGTGAAAGCGCGACAGGAACGACGCGACACGGCATGGGGTCGTTCGCAGCACCCCGCGCCGCTGCCCGACGCGAAAGTGTTCGAGACCGCGCACTACGCCATCACCTCCACCGCCACCGATGCGGACACGCGACGGGTCGGCGATGCCGTCGAGGCGCTGCATGCCGCCTATGCGGAGATATTCCCGATGCCCACGCGTCCCGATCCGGGCGCCGCGAAACTGAAACTCACGCTCTACGCACACCAGGCGCAGTTCAAGGCCAACAACCGATCGAACGCATGGGCCGAAGCCTATTATCTGCGGCCGGTGTCCTACGCCTATTTTCCGAAAAACGAACCCAGCGCATATCACTGGATGCTGCACGAGGCGACGCACCAGTTGAATGCCGAAATCTCGGGCTTTCCGAAATACAGATGGGTGGATGAAGGTCTCGCGACCTATTTCGGCACCAGTCGCTTCGAGAACGGTCGACTCTGGTCCGGTCGAGTCGACCCCGACACCTATCCGGTCTGGCATCTGGCCAGCTTCCGGCCGAGCGGCAGTCTGGACACCGACATCCACGATGGGCGCTGGATTCCCATCGAAGCGCTGATCACCGGCATCGATGCGCCCAGCATCCACAGCAACGTCAACCGCTATTACCTGCAGTACTGGAGCCTCACCCACTTCCTGTTCCACGGGGAAGGCGGCCGTTACGCCGAGGGCTACCGGAATCTGATCAGCGAAGGCGGCACGCTGGAGAACTTCCGCAGACACATCGGCCCACCCGAGCGCATCGAGGCCGAGTGGTATCGCCACTACCGCAGGCTGGTCGACGAGTACGCGCCGAGCGACAACAACGACGAAGCGACGCCGGTCGTCTGGAGCGGAGGCTGAAAACGACGCCGGAGCCTCACCGGCTCCGGCGTCGAAGAGGGATCAGTTGGTTTCGGTCCGGCAACAGGGCGCGATTTCCCAGCTGTTGCCGTTGGGATACACGCCGGAACAGCGTTCGATCCTGGTCGCGCCGGCCGGGCAATCGCCCTTGGCGTCGGTGTTGCTGAAACTGACCTTGCCCTGCGTGCCGCTGCCGGGGAGACCGGTCGCCGATACGGTTTCGCCCTGCAGCACAGCGCGCCTCGGCGCGGGCTGCGCCTGTCCGCGCTCCGGTTGCGGCCGTGCCTGTCCGCCCATGCCGGCGGCCGCGCACTGGAACACGGCCAGCGATGCCAGCAACGCCAGCCGGAATGCCTTCGATGACGCGCGTCTGGATGATGGGTCTCGCGATCTCATGGTGACGCCCTCCCCTCTGCGATGGGCGCTGTCGACGGTCGCGCCCGACACCTGGAACGGCCACCGTCGACGAAACTCGCCGACAACGGCACAGACAGGTTCCGATCGTAGTGGGGGGCGTCGTGGCGGCGATCGGACCGCCCGTGGATCACGATCGTTGGATCACAACCGTTGGATCACGATCGTTGGATCACAGCAGCGTGGCGTCCAGCGACACCGGCACCGCCAGTGCGCGCGAGATCACGCAGCCGGCCTTCGCGGCCTGGGCGATCTGGTCGAACTGCTCGGCGGAAATGCCCGGCACCGTGGCGCTGACGATGAGATGCACGCCGGTGACGGTCGGGCCCGGATCCATGCCCGGCTCCATCGTCGCTTCCGCGCGCGTGTCGATGCGGGTCGGCGTGAAGCCCGCGCGGCCCAGCACCGCGCTCAGCGCCATGCTGAAGCAGCCGGCGTGCGCCGCGGCCAGCAGTTCCTCGGGGTTGGTGCCCTTCTCGTCGCCGAAGCGGGTCTTGAACGAATAATTCTGGTCTTCGCTCTGCGGCGTGCTCATGCCGCCCTTGCCGGTCTGGATGTCGCCCTCCCAGCGGGCGGTGGCGATGCGCTTGAATCCCATTACGATCTCCTGCGGCGGTCGAGGCCCGAGTGTACGCCGGTCCACTCCACCGGGGGGCATCCCGGACCCGGCCCGTCCACCCCGCGCACTTGACCCCGATCAATCTCCCGCCGCACCGCGGCTTGACCCGCCCGCCCGAAGTTCCGATGCTTGTCGGGCGCCCCCCGGCGCCCCGCCATGACCGCCCGCCGAGCGCCCGCTCTGACGGCAGGCACCCGCAGCGGACAGCCATGACGGCTCTGACCTTTCGCACAGAAGGAGAGTCGGTCATGTCCTACAGCACACAACAGATCCGCAACGTGGCTCTCGCGGGCCACCCGGGCGCCGGCAAAACAACGTTGTTCGAAGCCCTGCTGCATGCCGGCGGCGCACTCCAGACGGCAGGCACCATCGAACGCGGCAGCACCGTCTCCGATTTCGATCCCATCGAGAAGGAACGCGGCCACTCCATCGACGCCGCCATCGCCAGCACCGATCACGCCGCGGCTGGTAAAGAGCTCGTCCACGTCAATCTGATCGACACCCCCGGTTACCCCGACTTCCGCGGCCCCACGCTCTCCGCCCTGGCCGCGGTCGAAACCGTCGCGGTCGTCGTCGATGCCGACACCGGCATCGGCTACGGCACCCGCCGGATGATGGAATACGCACAGGCGCGCAGACTCTGCCGCGTCCTCGTCGTCAACAAGATAGACCACGACGGCGCCTCGCTCGGTGCGCTGCTCGACGAACTGCGCGAGACCTTCGGCAACGAGGTCCTGCCGCTGAATCTGCCCGCGAACCACGGTCAATCGGTGATCGACTGTTTTTCCGGTGCGTCCGGCAACAATACCGGCGAGAGCGACCTCGGCCCGGTCGCCGACTGGCACCAGAAAATCATCGACCAGGTGGTCGAGATCAACGAACAGGTCATGGACCATTTCCTCGAAGTCGGCGAGGAAGGCCTCGGCGGCCAGGAGCTGCACGACGCCTTCGAACAGTGCCTGCGCGAAGGCCATCTCGTGCCCGTCTGCTTCGTCTCCGCGCGCAGCGGCGCCGGCGTGAAGGAACTGCTCGACATCGCCGAGAAACTCTTCCCGCATCCGGGCGAAGCCAACCCGCCACCGTTCATCAAGGGCACGGGCGACGACGCCGCGCCGATCGTCTCCACCCCGGACCCGAACGCGCACGTCATCGCCGACGTGTTCAAGATCGTCAACGATCCCTTCGTCGGCAAGCTCGGCATCTTCCGCGTCTACCAGGGCACGGTGAAGAAGGACACCCAGCTGTTCGTCGACGACGGCAAGAAACCGTTCAAGGTCGCGCACCTGTTCAAGCTCAAGGGCAAGGACCACGTCGAGATCGAACGCGCGGTGCCCGGCGACATCGCCGCGGTCGCGAAGATCGACGAACTGCATTTCGACGCCGTGCTGCACGACAGTCACGACGAAGACCAGATCCACCTCGCGCCGCTGGATTTCCCGAAGCCGATGTTCGGCCTCGCGGTGGAAGCCGCGAGCAAGGGCCAGGAGCAGAAACTCGCGATCGCGCTGCACAAGCTGGCCGAGGAAGATCCCTGCTTCCACGTCGAACACGAGATCGAGACCAACGAAACCGTGGTCCGCGGCCTCTCCGACCTGCATCTGCGCATCAACCTGCAGCGGCTGAAGGACCGCTACGGCGTCGAGGTGAAGACCCGCCCGCCACGCATCGCCTACCGCGAGACCGTGGCAGCGAACGCCGAAGGCCACCATCGCCACAAGAAACAGACCGGCGGCGCCGGCCAGTTCGGCGAAGTCTTCCTGCGCATCGAACCCCTGCCCCGCGGCGGCGGCTTCGAATTCCTCGACGAGGTGAAGGGCGGCACGATTCCCGGGCAGTTCATGCCCGCGGTCGAAAAAGGCGTGCGCCAGGTCCTCGCCAGCGGCGCCATCGCCGGTTACCCGATGCAGGACGTGCGCGTGATCGTCTACGACGGCAAACACCACCCCGTCGACAGCAAGGAAGTCGCCTTCGTCGCCGCGGGCAAGAAAGCGTTTCTCGATGCGATCTCGAAAGCGCGGCCGCAGGTGCTGGAGCCCATCGTCGATCTGGAAGTCGCCGCGCCCGAGGCGCATATGGGCGACATCAGCGGTGGCTTGTCGTCGAAGCGCGCCCGCATCAACGGCACGGATTCACTGCGCGGCGGCGAGATCGTCGTGAAGGCGCAGGTGCCGCTGTCGGAACTGGAGGGGTATGCGGCGGAGTTGAAATCCGTGACCGCCGGCAGAGGCAGATATTCGCTGGATTTCAGTCATTACGAGCCGGTGCCGGGGCAGGTGCAGGGGAAGTTGGTGGAGGCATACAAGCCTAGGCATGATGAAGATTAATAAAATATATAAAAGCAATGCACGGCGATTGAATCGCCATGACACCCAACGCGGTCAAAGCGTAAGCGATTGTCCGCACAATGAAATAATAATACCGGGAATTTATGGATGATCGAGGTGACGGCATGAGCGCAGGAAGTGACGACGGGAAAATCTTGTCCACAATCGCAATTGGGGTGGCCAAAGGTGCCACCACTGCAGTTGTGAAGGATTTCATAGATAGAATGGTTATCCCCTTTTTTAATGGAAGAAAATCTAAAACAAAGATCGTAAGCGGCACTAGACGCTATGTCAGGAATGTTGAGCATAAGACAAGGTGCGTGCCTACAATTGCTATTCAGGGTGGATCTTTTGTGCTAGATGAGGTTTATGAGCCATTGCGATTGATTAGCGCTGATGGCTCTAAGGAATTCAAAATTAATGAGTACCCGAGTTCTTTGTTTTCCTGGAGTCGTTGTGTTGCCATTGTAGATAGCGCTGGAATGGGAAAATCAACTCTTACAAAATATGTTGTTAGGCGCTGCATCTCAGATATAAAGAAAATCCCTTTGCTGGTTGAGCTAAGACGAATCAAGCCTGGGCAGAGCATCGTTCAATTCATATGCAATGAGTTTCTTGGAGCCAATGAGCAAGGCGCCGCTTATAATGATCTCATTTCCTCGCTATCTGATGGGAATTTTATATTCATGCTTGATGGATATGATGAAATCGAACCAGGCATGAGATCGCAAGTTAGCGAGGAGATCTCAAAAATATCTTCCGAGTATCAGTATTGCTACTTTTGGCTAACTTCGAGGCCGGACCCAGCATTAACTGGATTTGTTGAATTTTCTTTGTTAAAAATCAAACAATTAAGCAAAACGCAAGCGTTTTCACTGCTAAGGCGTTATGACAAGGGGCGAGGACTTGCCGAAACCCTCATTGATAAAATTAAAAATTTGAAACAAATGGAAGATTTTCTTGGAAATCCATTATTAGTTACTCTTCTTTATAAGGCTTTCGACTACAAAGCCACAATCCCCTTGAAGAAAAATATTTTTTTTAGACAGGTTTTTGACGCGCTGTATCAGGATCATGATCTAAGTAAAGATGGAGCTTTTGAAAGAAGAAAAAAATCAAATTTAGATTTGGAAGACTTTCATAAAGTACTCAGATATCTCGGAATTAATACATTCAAAGCTGGGAAAGTTCAATACACGCAATCGGAATTTTTCGGCTTTGTTAAAAATGCAGTAGATGCATCAAGAGTCAGTGTGGACGCATCAAAATTTGGCGCAGACCTCATTTCAGCGGTTCCTGTTTTCGTTAAGGACGGCGATGAGGTCCGCTGGTCTCATAAAGCTTTCCAAGACTATTTCGCATCACAATACATATACTTTGATTCCGGGGATGCACGCAATGATGTTCTGTCTCGCTTGTTCTCAAAGAAATATTTCACGAAATCTCAAAGCATATTGATAATGCTTGGAGAGCTCGATGTTGGACTAATGAGAGAGGTTTGCATAATCCCATTTTTAGAATCAAATGGAATATTCAATGGAGATAATAAAAATAATGTATTGATTGCGGCCAAGTTCATTCTTAGTGCAGCTGATGTTTTTATTCTAAAGGATATAGATCAAAACAAAAAAGAATCATTTCCGGATGTATGGATTTCTGCTTTTCGCGAAGATTTTCCAGAACATTCCAATGGAATTATTCGCATGAGTTATTACAGAGAGAATGGTGTAGCGATAGCCACTACGGATAAAGAAAATTTTGAAATTTTTACCAATCTAAGCAGTATTGATCCATTTGTATTTCAATGGCAAAAAAATGATAATTTCAATTTTTCAAGCCTCAGGGAGTTGAGCAATAAACGATCATTAAAAATATCACTTGATGAGATAGAATTAAAAAATCACAATTTTTTTGAACTTTTTTCTATTGTCTCAAGAATCACTGAAATCTGCTTCCCCACGCCTGATGCATTGAAATTTCTTCAAGAAGACGTTGCAAAAAGGAAAGAGGCTAGATCAATCGAATCAATATTGGATGGATTTTAAAAATTCAGGCAGCGTAAAAGACTGGGACACCCACTTTCCCATCCCTCCCCCACCCAACCGCAAGCCGATCACGGAAATCGAACCTCTCAACCGCAGCGCATCCCCTGAGCCGAAACACCCGCCCAAGGTCATTCCTCCCTGGCGGGCCGTCTCTCCACCATCGATGACTCAACCCAGCCGCAACGCCAGACCGATTCCCTTCAACCACCGCTGTCCGATCCGCTCCGCCAATGCGATCAGATCCTCCGCGGAACCGGCGACCCGGACCCAGCCGTTGCCGAATCCGCCGACGCGCTGTGTCCAGCGTTCGGCATCGTTCGATGAGAAAGACCGGGACACCCACTTTCCCATCCCTCCCCCACCCAACCGCGAGCCGATCACGGGAATCGAACCTCTCAACCGCAGCGCATCCCCTCAACCGAAACACCCGCCCAAGGTCATTCCTCCCTGGCGGGCCGTCTCTCCACCATCGATGACTCAACCCAGCCGCAACGCCAGACCGATTCCCTTCAACCACCGAAAAAGACCGGGACACCCACTTTCCCATCCCTCCCCCACCCAACCGCAAGCCGACCACGGGAATCGAACCTCTCAACCGCAGCGCATCCCCTGAGCCGAAACACCCGCCCAAGGTGGAAGACCGGAACACCCACTTCCCCATCCCTCCCCCACCCAACCGCAAGCCGATCACGGGAATCGAACCTCTCAACCGCAGCGCATCCCCTCAACCGAAACACCCGCCCAAGGTCATTCCTCCCTGGCGGGCCGTCTCTCCACCATCGATGACTCAACCCAGCCGCAACGCCAGACCGATTCCCTTCAACCACCAAGACCGGGACACCCACTTTCCCATCCCTCCCCCACCCAACCGCAAGCCGACCACGGGAATCGAACCTCTCAACCGCAGCGCATCCCCTGAACCGAAACACCCGCCCAAGGTCATTCCTCCCTGGCGGGCCGTCGCTCCAGCATCGATGACTCAACCCAGCCGCAACGCCAGCCCGATTCCCTTCAACCACCGCTGTCCGATCCGCTCCGCCAATGCGATCAGATCTTCCACGGAACCGGCGACCCGGACCCAGCCGTTGCCGAATCCGCCGACGCGCTGTGTCCAGCGTTCGGCATCGTGATCGATGACGGACAGAATCGCAGGCGCATCACGCGCGATACGTCCGCGCTTCCCGGGCGCGAGCGCGCGTCCGGTCCAGTCCAGTATCTGCAGGTAATCGGCCGTACACAGCGATGTCATCGGGCCGAGCCCGCCCACGACCGGACGCAGCGGCGCTGCCGCCTGTTCGGGATGCGTACGCAGCACCGCGATGCGCTCGTGGACACTGGTGTGCGCGGAGCGCTCCAATCGATCGGTCATGCCGGCGCGAATCGGGTTGAGGTCGACATAGGCCATCGCCGCGAGCAGCGCCCGCGTGTCGCACAGCGCCTGACACTTGTAGCGGCCTTCCCAGAAACGACCTTTGCAGCCGTCCTCCCGATTGGCGCGTCGCGCGATCGGTTCCACCAGACAACGCATCAGCCAGGACAGACTGGTCAGCCTGCCGCGGATGGTATCGAGACGCTCCGGATTGGCCTGCAACCGCTGGCGTTTGAATGCAATCGCCTGCTCGGTGTCGTCGCGCGGCGGAAACAGGCGAACCCAACGCTCCGCAACTTCATCGTCACTCCATCCGGCAGCCACGCCAGGATCGATCCGCAGCACCAGATGCAGATGATTGCTCATGACCGCGTAGGCATCGATCGCGACGGCGAAGCACTCGCCGATCAAACGAATTCGGGCTTCGACCCATTCCTTTCGATGCTCGAACGACTGCCCGGTGTATGGATCCATGCCGCACAGGAACGCCCGACGCACGCAGCGCTGGACGCAGTGATAAGCGCCTGCGGCACCGTTTGGGACGAGTTCGGAACGAGGACGGGTCATGTGGACAGCATCGCGCCGATGTCGCGCGATGACTGTCGGAAAACTCCTCGGGAGAGGGTCGGAAATATCTGAATTCTGGGTGTCCTCGTCTCGAATCGCGTCCCCTGCTTCATGGCTTGTCGACTTTCATTTCCTTAGGGCTAAAGGGAGAACCAGATGAACGTTGTGCTGCCTCTGATCTGCGCGGGCATCTTTCTGGTTTCCGTTCCGTCGATCGCGCAATCGCAATCGGCGCTCGACCGGATCGGCGCCATCGCGGAAAGCTCCACATGCGCCAGCGTGAACTGGCGCGATCGCGGCCGCGCTCCCAAGGCATACATGCGTGGCATGGCGTTGGTATATGCCCGTGCGGTTTGCCAGAAGGAACGCGCCGATGTGCTGGTGGTGTCGTCGGCCAGCGCGCCGTCCGGATCGCTGGCGGACAAGAAGGACGCGCTGACTTGGTACCAGCCGGAGTTCGCCGCGCTCGGAATGTCGAATGCAACCGATGGCGTCGATACACTGCGTCATGCCTATACACTTCTGATCGGCCTGGGCATGCGCGAATCGTCGGGCCGATACTGCGTCGGCAGAGATCTCAGCGCCAACTTCACTACTGCGGATTCGGCCGAATCGGGCCTCTTCCAGACCTCTTTCGGCGCGCGAGCTCAACACCCCGCCCTGTCCGCCCTTCACCAGCACTACAAGGCAGATACAAGCGGCTGTTTGCTCGGCACTTTCAGCAAAGGGGTGTCCTGCAAAGCGAGCGACGCGAAGAATCATGGTGTCGGCGAAGGCGTACAGTGGCAGCAGTTGACGAAGACATGCCCGGCTTTTTCGGCCGAGTATGCCGCTGTCTTGATACGCGCCCATGGCGGCAGCCATGGCGAATTTGGCCCGATCAGGAAGAAGAAGGCCGAACTGATCCCCGCCTGCGAGGAGATGTTGAAGCAGGTCGAGGACATGGTGCGCTCCACCCCGGAGATCTGCTCGGCGCTATGAATGAAGTTACGAAGGCTGGTACACCCGCTTTTTGAGAGTAACCCGAACCGGGACGCGGAATCCACGCCCCGGGCGGCGTCAACGACGCATCAAGGTGACGAGAAATACACCCGCGGCGCGAAGTCGTAGCCGCTGCCGCTGCTTGTCATCTGCACGGAGGTCACCACGCCGTCGGTGAGGACGGCGACACCCTCTGCGGTCGAGCCCAGGCCCGGGGCGTCGAACCGGACGCTCGGCGGCGAGGTGTAGCCCTGCCCGCCGATGATCATGGTCACGCCCAGGACGATGCCGTTCTCCATCACCGCGGCACCCTTCGCGGTCCTCATGTCGATCAGTTTGAAGACCGTGCCGCCGTCGCTCCCGCCGCCTTCGAAGGTCGTGCCGCAGAGATTGCCGTAGCCATCGAAGATGAGGGTGTTCTGGGGCGAATTTCCCTGCGTATTGCTGTCGACGAAATCGAAAAGGGTCGAATAGGTGTAGCTGCCGTCGCCGTTGTTCTTGAGGGTGAACACCGCGCCGCTGGCGTCGGAATCGCTGGCGGTTCCGTAGAGATTGCCGGCGTCGTCGAGGACCACGCCCGCCAATGGGGCGGCGACACCGGACGCGTCGATGTTGAAATCGTGCAGCGTCTCGAACGTCGGCGGCGAAGCCGTCAGGTCCAGCATGAAGACGGAGCCGGACCAGTGCGTCCCTCCGGAGTAGGTAGTGCCGTAGAGACGGCCGCGCGCATCGATCGCGAGATCGCCCGTGGGCATCGCCGCCGTCTGCATGCTCATCGGGAAGCTGTAGAGACTGTCGTAGACGTAGCCGCCCAGCGGGGACCGGAACAACGCGAACAGTTCGCCGGCCGCATTCGCGCCGCCCAACTGTTTCAGCCCGTAGAGATTTCCGCCCGCGTCCAGCGTGAGTCCGCCGGTGTTGTCGTCGTAGCCGGTCGGGGCGCCGAAATCGTGCAGCTTCGTGAAGACATAGGCGGTCTTGTCGGGCACGAGCATGAAGGCCGTCCCGCCGCCATTCGCGCCACCGGCGCTGGTCGTGCCGTAGAGCACACCGTTCGCATCGATGGCCAGACGGGCGGTCGGGGCCGCCCCATCCGGATTCGTCGCCGGCGAGGTCGGCGGTACAGCCATTCCCTCGAAATTGTAGAGAACGGCATAGTGGGCACTGCCGTCGCCCGACAGGGACAGCCGGAAGACGACGCCGTTGCCGCCGACGCCGCCACCGGCCGTCGTCCCGTAGAAGGTCCGGCCACCGTCGGTCGCCAACAGACCGCCGACCGGGCGCGCGCCGTCCACGCCGTTGAAATGGTGGAGCACGGAATAGGTATATGTCGTGCAGATGGGCGAGTTGTAGCTGGGCGAAAGCCGGAACAGGACACCGTGCCCCGACGGATCGCCGGTGGTGAGTCCGCCGACATTGGTGACGCCATACAGATTGCCGAAAACATCCGCGACCAGGCAGCCCTCCGGCGTGTTGCCCGACTGCGAATTCGGATCGAAGCCGTAGAGGCTGGCGAAGTTCCAGCCGGTATCCGTGCCTTGCACCTGAGCCTGGGTGGCCTGCGAAGTTTCGTCGTGGTTCATGCGAAGTTCCTTGTCTTGAAGTCCATGTGTGAAAGCCCGGCGAGAAGCCTCGCGCACGGCGATACCGCTGTCCCGCGCGCACAGGACCGAACAGGCGCAGGCATCCTATCGATGTCGGATGCGGCCGCATGCACCTGCGAATTCAACAGCGTATCGTCGTTCCCCCCGGATCGCGGATGGGCCTCCCCCTTTTCGGCAAGACCAGCCCCCTGAACGGATCGTATGTGTCCGGCTTCGTTATTTCCAGCATGAGGACCTGCGGAACAGGATCTTCCGCAAGCGAAACTTGAACGCATGGCCGGGCATCCTCGCAGGCGTCATCGTGATGGATGCGTGGGGGAGCGATGCGTCCGCCCTGCACCGCCGCGGGACGACGCGCCGTGGTCCGCATGATGGGGTATGCTCGCGTGGGGGTCCGGGTTGCCGCGGTTCGTTTTTCGACTGCCAGACGACCTAGAGAGAGGACCGACAGATGGGACCGGAAGAAGACCTGATACCGGACGCGGGCGAGCTCATATCGGGACACCCGTACGAACACGACGTGGAAGCGCCCGGCGCGAAGTCGCTCAAGGATGGGGTTCCCTATGCCCTGGCCACGGAAGACGACCTGAAGCTCTACGCCGAGGCCAACGAACGCCTGGCGGGCATGGAAACGCCTGTGCTGGCCGGTCAGGACGATCCGGACAAGCATGTGTTCTTCGCCGTGTTCGACGGCACCGGCAACGATCGGCACAACGAGGCCGAAGCGCCCACCGGTGTCGCGCAGATCTATGCGGAGATCGACAGCAGGATCGAGGCCGGATGGGGCGACGGTCGCGTCGCCGCCGCCTACATCACGGGCGCCGCCTCCAGGGAGTACGGCGACGATTGGTACGATGTCCGTGACGGCGCCCTCGGCTATACGTCCGACGACCGCGCCGAAACCATGTATCTGCAGTTCTGCGAACAAGCGGCCGTCTGGCTGAAGCAGAATCCGGGCGCCGACATCAGCATCGCGTCCATGGGATTCAGTCGCGGCGCGGAGGAAGCGGCACTGTTCACCCGGCTCGTGGACGAGCGCGGCATCGTGGATCCCGCCGCGATCCGTCATGAGACCCGCGATGGCGGTCTGGTCACCGCCGAAAGCGTGACGATCGACGACACGATCCCGCCGCTCGTCCCCCCGGGGAAGGTCGCGCAGGCCGCCGCATTGGTGGATCCCGTCCCCGAAGGTCAGCTGGAATCCCGGGACCGTCGACTGGCGCCTTCCGTCGTCAGCGCCGTACAGCTCACCGCCCGCGACGAAACGCGCGATCAATTCGTGGGGTCCCGCCATCTGCCGCTGGGGCTCAGCGACGACAACAAATCCCTGAACGTCGTCGTTCCCGGTGCGCATGCGGATGTCGGCGATGGTTATTACGCGAATGGCCTGGGGGTTCGCAACACCAACTTCGTGAAGAACTACGTCAACAGTCTGGTGGACTTCGATGCACCGATGTTGACGTTGAAGCCGGAAGACACCTATCTCGGAAAAGGCAGCACCAACGTCATCCATGATTCGGAAGAGCACAAGCCTTTCGTCTACACCAGCGGCAATTTCAGGGAGGACGGCGTGCGCGACGTGCACGCCGAACTCAACAGTCCGGAACCACCGGTGCCTGTGACCGTGGGCCCGTATGGTCAGGCGGGATATGTTCCGGCCGAGATTCCGGAAGCGGACACGCGACGCGAGCCCATGGATGCGGAACTCGCCAGCAGCCTGGACTATCGCACCGTGAAGGTCGCATCGCCGCCTGCCGGCGATCTGTACGACCCAGCGAAAGCCCGCGATGATGCCTGCTCGATGACGCCGCCCACGGTGGAAATCTCGGCGCCGGCAAGCGCCCCACCCGACAGTCTCGCGTACGGGTTGGACGAGATCGTATCGACGGTCTGCGAAGCGGAGGCTTCCACCCGCGTCGAGAAAGAACCAACCCCGGAGCCCGAACCCGAACTCGTCGATGTCTGCTTCACGAACGGTTTCTGCGGCCTTGCGCCACCGCCGGAAGAAGGACAGACGGATCGCTGGATCATGGGAGAGCGGCCACCGAATGCCTCGGCACCACTGACGGTCGCGGATGCGGATCATCCGGCCAAGCCCATGTACGACGCGGCGCTGGAGGCGATCGGAAAATCGCCGAACATCCCCTTGGGGGGCATGAACGACAACGAGAGACGCAGCGCCGCCGCCGCGTTGGTCGCGACGGCCATGACAGGCCCGGACCCGCTCACGAGAATCGATCACGTGGTGCTCAACCTCAAGGGCGACGGCTTGATCGCGATCCAGGGAGATCCTTCCGATCCCGCGAGCAAGCGGGTGACGCTGCCCCTGTCCGAAGCCGTGAGCACGACGATCCTCGATTCCACCGGGAAAGTGGACGCGATGCGGCAGGAGCAGCAGCACAGAATGCTGATGCCGCCATCCAACGATGTCCAACAGCCGGCGATCGCGGCGTCCAGCCGCGCGCAGTGAGCACCACCGCGCACGCAATCGGCCGCGCGCCGCACATGGCGGCGCGCGCTGGCACGCCCGCTCCGATCGAGGATCAAGGATGAAGACGCCTTCCCGCTTCCGTCTCGCGCTCGTCGCAGCGTTCGGTGTCGCGTGCTGTGCCGCGACGCACATCGCTCCCGCCGCCGGGCCTGGAGATGCCGGCACCTTCGTCTACCTGTCCGCCGAGCGTGCCTGCGCACCGGGCACTCTCCAGGCCACCACCTGTTTTCTCACCACGCCCGCCGCCGCCGACAAGGCGATCGCCGCATTGAAGCAAACCGGTGTGCGCAACGTCCTGCTGCCCTCCGCGACGCTGCAGGAAATGCGCGTGATCGCCGGTGCCGTCGACCGTGCCGGGCTGAAGTTCTACACGTACGAAGGCTGGGAATGGCAGGCGGCGATCCGGCCCGGTTACCCGATCGGCGATTTCAATTGCGAGATCTACACCCGGAACCGGATCGACGCCGAAATCCTGCCGTTGCGCGAAGAATTCCCGGGTGCGTACGCCGGCTTCAATTTCCAGGATGAGCCCGTCCGCAGGGATTTCCACAGTCTCGGAGCACTGGCCACCTGCCTGCGCCAACACCCGCAACTGGCGGGCATGAAGATCTTCGTCGATCTGCTGCCGATCTATTCGAATCAGACCACCACGCAGACGCCGTTGCCGCCGCCGGACGCATTGACCCCGGCGCAATATGGCATCGATTGCGCGTCCGGCAGTATCGTTGGGCCAGCGCTGACCGCCGCGATGATCGCCAGATACGGCGATTACCTGCGCGAAGCCGCGGACACGATCCATCCCGACTTCCTCGCTTCCAACATGTACGTTTTCGATGCCAACCTCCGCGACTGCGCGGTCGGGCGCGAACTGATCGTGACGGAAGGTCTGAACAATCTCTCGGTCATGGCCCGAAGCCGCGGCCTGATCCCGGTCGCCTTCCTGCAGAATTTCCGGACGGCATCGGCGCCACGCCTCTACGACGCCACCAGTTTCCACCATCATCGCTGGTACGCGGACTGGTTCTTCGTTTTCGGTGGACGCGATTTCGCCAATTTCGTCAGTCACGACGACAACACGATCGCCGGAAGACCGCACGACGGCATGCTGACCGCGAACAATGATCCACGCGACATCGCCGGCAACGCCTCCGACACGCACGCCTACACCGCGCAGATCCAGGCCCGGCTGTCGGGTTTCGATCACGCGCGCTTCGTCGCGCCGTTCCTGTCGGTATTCACCGGCGAACTGATCGGCTGGCTTCCCTCCCCCGATGTCGCGGCAGGCGAATACGGCCGCAACGCGGACACAGTCGCCATGGTCTTCTTCGCCAGACGCTCGATCTCGCAGACGGCATCAGTGCCCGCGATCGGGCTGAACAAGTGGTGGAAGAAGATCGAACGGCTGGACTTCGTCACCGGCCAGTGGGAAACGGTCGGCACGGACACCAACACGATTTCGCTGACATTGAGCACGTTCCCAGGCGCGCTGTACAGACTCTCGATGTAATCCAGGATCGCGCCCGGCCATCGGGTATCCGCTGCAGGGCGGCCAGGACGGTGCGACACAGACACTCTCGTCGTATGCTGCGCGTGGCGCGGGCCACGAGCGGTGGCGCGCCCGGCTGGAACGCAGCGGATGGAGCTCCCGGGACGTGGACTCTTCGGCAAGCGCTCGGCATGTCGAACCCACCCAACCGATCAGGAAGCATTGCCATGAGCACGCTGATTCTCCGCTACCGTCTCAAACCGGGTGTCACGCCCGCGGATTTCGAGCACTGGGTCCGGACCGTCGACCATCCGACCATGGGCGGACTGCAGCGCGTGCGGCGCTTCACCACCTACCGGATCGATGGCCTGCTGCTTGGCGAAGGCGATCCGTCCTGCGACTATGTCGAGGTGTTCGATGTTCCCGATCTCGCGGGCTTCACCTCGGAAGACCTGCCCGGCGAGACCGTGCAGGGCATCATGGGCCAGTTCATGGGATTCGTGGCCGAGCCGGAGTTCCTGATCGCGCATGCCATCGAGGAGAGCTGAGCGCCGACACGGCGGGCTGAAGCCCGCCGCCGGAGTCGCGACACCCTCCGCAATCGCGATCACTCCTTTTCCGGGGGAACCAGGGAGCCGGAGATCGTCCATCCCGCGGGCTTCTTGGCCTCGGTCGGTTTGTCGGCGGCGCTACTGGTCGCACTGACGAGCTGCACGCAGGATCTTCCCGACTTCTCGCAACCGGTTTCCGGATAGGTGAGTGCGTCTGCGACCGTCTCGTTCTCGCCGAGGCGACGACGGAGCACGTAGATCCAGGTGACGGGCTCCAGCTTCAGCTCGACCGTCCCGGTCGGCTGACGCAGCGGAGAGCTCAGCGCAAAAGCCTTCGGGTCGTTCCGCACAGACGTGGCTGCCGTCGCATCCTTGCCCGCGAGATTCCACTGTTTGGTGAAGAAGCTGGTGATCGGCAGGACGGAGAGGAGGGTCTCGACCGTCTTGTCTTCGACCGAGCTCTGCGCCTTGGTCATCGTCCCATCAGGAGCCAGATCGATCGTCGCGTTCGCGCTTCCGATCCACGGCCTCCGAGTGTTGATGTAGTACCGGGAATCGGAGAGCTCGCTGACGACAACGACATCGTTCTCGATCGTCCTGCCGTAGCGAACCGACGGCCTGACACAAACGATGCCTGTCGGTTCATCCTTCCGGCATCCGCCCCAGTGGGCGGTCGCGGTCGCTGTCGCGGTCGGGGTTGTGGTTGGGGCCGCGGTCGCGATCTCCGCCTCGACGCGCGAAGTGAAATTTTCGGGCGTGATTGCGGTATGGCTCGACAGCGCACCACCGATCCGATCCAACGCATTGAAGACATCGTCGCTCGCGACGACATCCATTCCGCCGGAAGGTGCCGAATACTCCTTGCCGCCGACCTTCAGCACATACGTGACCTTCCAGTGCGTCAGCGCCACTTTGGTCGTCTGGTATCGAACCGGTTGCTTGACGAGAATCGGAATCCCGCTTCCCTCCTCTTTGGTGACGTTGTAAAGGCTGCACGCCGTGAAGCAAAGACAACAGATGACTGCGATACCGATGCCCCTCATGACCCTCTCTCCGCCAGATACGACGCATGTCGCGTCGTCTTTCTATCAATGCGAACCGATGACGGGGAGTGGTTCTCCGAGCTGACTTCGGGATCACTGAAGGATGGTGCGATGCACCAGTAAACATCTCTTCGCAGGATGCACCCAATGGCGGGCTTGATCCGCCCTTCGCCATGTGTCGCCCATCTCCGAACGCGGAGACTGCACGGACCGCGCATCAAACAGCGGATCGCCGCATCCCGCCTGCGAACGATCCGCACGGCTGCACGGCTTTGTGCCAGTATCGACATCGCGACCATGCGAGGACGGCATGGCGCATCAACCGCCGGCGCGGGATCGCGAGTCGGAACATCGATGCCGCAAGGGCTCGACAGGGACAACGGGACAGGGACAACAGGAGGGGGCCATGAGTGCAGGGAAAGCGCCGCTGACGCGACGCGGGTTTCTGGAGATGGTCGGCGCCGTGGGCGGTGCCGCTGCGGTTTACGAAAGCATGGTCGCGATCGGCATGCTCGCGACGCCGGAGGCCTTCGCGGGACCTCCGGACACGAGCGGCATGCCCGGTGAGGGCAAGCGCGCGATCGTGCTCGGCGGTGGCGTGGCGGGGCTGGTCGCGGCGTACCGGCTGAAACAGGCCGGATTCCAGGTCGCCGTCTACGAAGCTTCGGATCGTCTCGGTGGCCGGAACTTCACCGTCAGCACCGATGCGCGCAAGAAACGCAACGTCATCGTCGAACGGTCGCCGAGAGGCGAAACCCGGCAGGTCTGCCGCTTCTCCGGTGACCCGGCGACGCAGTATTTCGAGGCGGGCGCGGGCCGGATTCCCTACCATCACGTCGCGCTGCTCGAACTGTGCCGCGAACTCGGCATCGAGCTGGAAACGTACGTCATGGAAACGACGGCGAACCGTTTCCAGACGCCACGCGCCTTCGACGGCGATCCGGTCGAGAACCGGCGCATCGCCAACGACACGCGCGGCTATATCGCCTCGCTGCTCGCCAAGGCCGTCGATCGGCATGCGCTGGACGATCTGCTGAGCGCGGACGACCGCCGGAAACTGTTGAGCCTGCTCGTGCTGTTCGGCAACGTGCGTCCGGATTCGAGACCGCCCTACGAATATCAGGGCTCGACGCGCAGCGGGTATCTCGTGGATCCGGGTGTCACCGAACCCGGGCAACGGCCGGACCCGCTCACGCTGGACGCGTTGCTGGATTCGAGATTCTGGGAGCACCGCTTCTATCAGGCGCAGGATTATCTGTGGCAGGCGACCCTGTTCCAGCCCAGGGGCGGCATGCAGGCGATCGTCGATGCGGTCGCGGATGCCTTCGGTCGCACGAACATACACACCGATCACGTCGCGACGCGGATCCGCAATCTGGACGACCGGGTCGAAGTGCTGTTCGCAAACGGCGCGCGCGTCGCCGCGGATTACTGCTTCAGCACCGTCCCGCTGCCGTTGCTCGGCGGCCTGCTCGCCGACGGCTTCGACGCGGGCTTCCGCAGTGCGGTGTCGAAGGCGAGATTCGCGAATACCTGCAAGGTCGGCTGGCAGGCGAAGGATCGGTTCTGGGAGCGATTGAGCGAAGGCGGTCTGCGCAACGGTCCGCAGATCTTCGGCGGCATCAGCTGGATCGATCATCCGATGACGCAGATGTGGTATCCGTCCTCGGGCTTCTTCTCGAAAGGCCCGGCGATCCTCACCGGCACCTACAATTACGATGCGCCGGGCAAGCCGGTCGCGAAGGACTTCGGCGATCTCCCGTTGCAGGCGCGGCTGGATCTGGCCATGCAGGGTGCGAAACGCCTGCATCCTGAGTTCGCGGATCACGTCCCGATCGAAACCGGCATGTCGATCGCCTGGCAATACGTCCCGCACATCGGCGGCGGATGGGCCGAATGGAATCCGAACGATCCCGAGCAGGCGGCGGCGTATAAACGTCTGTTGTCTCCGGACCGTCGATTCTTCGTCGGCGGCGATCAGGTCTCGTATCTGCCCGGGTGGCAGGAAGGCGCCGTGTTGTCCGCCTACCACGTGGTCGACGCGATCATCGGTCGCAGGAGACCGCTGAAGGCGCTCAGCACCGATCTGCCGGCACCGGACAGCGGCAGCACGACCGGCGCATATTGATCAAGGCTGCTTGATCGGGTCTGTCCCGCATCGCGCGGGACCGGCCCCGGAGACGCGAGCGCATCCGCTCCGGATGCGCTCGTGCGGGCGTCGCGCTTACAGCGACTGCGCGAGCGCGACCGCCTTGCGGATCTTCTCGTCGTTGGGCGTACTCAGATCCGATACGTTGATCTGCACTTCGCTCTGCCCCTTCACGAAGAACAACGACGCCATGCCGGTATTGGTGACGGCGTAGGCGTTCTCGCCCAGGGCCGCCTGCGGCTGGTAGCCGGTCGTCGTGGTCGCGGTCTCATGGCGCGAGGCGAGGTTGGACTTGGCCTTCGCCTCGGTCGCGGACGTGGTGACGAAGATCTCGACGGTGTGGGTGGGCGCGTCCTTGGCGAACTCGATGGTGCCCACGCCCGCCCAGTAGACGCAGCGCGAATCCCAGACGTAGCCGCTCATCTGCGGGTCGACCTTCTGGTGGACGTCGAAGGTCAGGTCCGGATAAACGGTCTTCAGTTTTTCCGGCGTCAACGTGGCGCAGGCGTCGACCGGCGTCACGGTCTTCAGCTGTTCCAGTTCGGCATCCGTGCTCGCGGCCGGCGCAGCCGCGGGCGCGGCGGATTGTTCAGGGGTGGCGGCTTCGGTAGCGGCTTCGTTGGCGGCGGGCGGCGAGCGGTCGCACGCGGCCAGACCCAGGATCACGACACCAGCCATCACCATCATCGATCGACGCATGTTCCTTCCTCCGTCTGCGGGTATTCGCGGGGCGATCCTAACCGTAACGCCGAACGGATGCCGCTCCGGACGCGCCCGGCGACGGGTACCATCGCAGGATCGCCATCCGCATCGCACGCCGGAGATTCCCGCATGACGCGCACCCTGCCCGTTCTGGCGCTCGCCGCCGCACTCGCCGCCTGCGGCGGCCCCACGGCCGATGAAGCCCCGAAGGCGACGGCATCGGAACCGTCGGCAGCGCCACAAACGCAGGCCGCTCCCGCCGCGTCGGCGGCCGAGGTCGTCGCACCGATCACCGCCAAAGCCGACCTCCCGGCGATCGAAACCCTGCTCTTGCCGAACGACACGCTCGCGACCGCGAAGGCGCGGCTCGGCCACGCCAATGTGCGCGAACAGGAGCTGGCCGGCGCCGAGGGCGAAACCATCCCGGGCTGGGTCCTGTATCCCGACGACCCGACGCGGACGGTGGAAGTCTTCCTGGACGACGCGAACGCGCATCCGTCGGTCCTGCGCATCGGCACGTCGGAAAGTGTCTGGAAGCGCGCGGACGGGATCCGGATCGGCCTGACCAGCGTCGAACTGCAGACCATGAACGGCACGCCATTCGCGTTCTACGGCTTCGAGTGGGACTACGGCGGCGCGGTGAGCGACTTCCGCGGCGGCCGGCTCGATCCGAAAGGCAAACCGCGCGGCGGCCTGACCCTCTGCCCGCCGCTGGATCCGGGAGACGACTATCCCAGCGGCGACGGCACGTTCTCGTCCGACGACCCGCGGATGATCGCGAAACCCGCGGTGATCTGCGAGTTCATGGTGCTCGTGGGCGGCTGAAACGGCGGCGACAGGGCGCCGGAAAACGCGAACGCCGGCACGAGGCCGGCGTTCGAAGCGCGACGATCCGGACAGGCGGTCCGGAACGCATGATCAGAACGGTTGCGCGCACATAAGACGATAACAGCCAACTCAGAAAGAGCCCCATCCATTTGAAATGGATAGATAATGAACCGCCCCGGGAATCCCGGAGGCCTTTTGGCTTGAGTCACGCCGCCTGTTGCTGCCCGGCGACTTTCGCATAGTAAGCGGCTTCCGCCTCCGCAGGTGGCATGTTGTCGATCGACGACAGCAGCCGGCGGTGATTGAACCAGTCCACCCACTTCAACGTCGCCAGTTCCAACCCCTCAGGGGTCGGCCAGCTCCGGCGATGCATCACCTCTGCCTTGTACAGGCCATTGATCGTCTCCGCCAAGGCGTTGTCGCAGGAATCGCCCACGCTGCCCACCAACGGCGCGATCTTCGCCGTCGACAGTCGGTCGCTGTAGCGGATCGACAGATACTGCGATCCCCGATCGCTGTGATGGACCAGCGTGTCCTTCGCCGGACGTCGCGCGTGCAGCGCCTGCTCCAGCGCATCCAGCATGAACTGCGTTTCCATCGAACCCGACACCCGCCAGCCCACGATCCGACGAGCGAACACGTCGGCCACAAACGCCACGTAGGCCATCCCCTGCCAGGTCGACAAATACGTGAAGTCCGAGCCCCACAAGGCATTCGGCCGATCGGCCTTGAACTGCCGGTTCACCAGATCCCGTGGACATGGTTGCGCAGGATCCGGTCGCGTCGTCTTCACCGTCTTGCCGCGCACAACCCCGCGAATCCCGAGTCGACGCATCAATCGCTCCACCGTGCAGCGTGCCACCTGGATCTGCTCGCGATGCAGCGCCCGCCACAGTTTGCGGGCGCCATACACTTCGAAATTCTCCGTCCACACCCGATCGATCTGCTCAATCAGCACCGCATCGCTGCATGCGTGCAGGACAGCGCGAGAGGTCGCCCCGGCGTGCCGCCTGCTCGTAGTAGGTCGACGGAGCGATCCGCAAGGCTCTGCAGATCGGCTCGACTCCGTAGACGTCCCGGTGTTCGTCGATGAACACCAATCATGGCTTGAACCGGCGGTCGAGCTCCGCTTGGGCAAAATACGCCGATGCCTTGCGCAGGATCTCGTTCGCCTGTCGAAGCTCGCGGACTTCCCGCTCCAAAGCCTTCATCCGCTCACGCTCGTCGCTGGTCAGACCGGGCCGCTGCCCACGATCGCGCTCCGTCTGCCGAACCCAGCCTCGCAGCGTCTCGGCAGTACAACCGATCTTGGCCGCGACCGACACGATCGCCGCCCACTGCGACGGGTGATCCTGCTCGCACTCGAAGACTATCCGAACCGCGCGGTCACGCACTTCCGGGGAATACTTGGATTGTTTGCTCATGGCTCCATCCTCTCAAGAGTGGGAGCCTCCGGGAAAGACGGGGCGGTTCACTAGAGATTGAACGCCACGGCATGGTGTGCTAGCTTCACGCAAGTTTAAGGCGCCCCCTCAGCATGGCGCCTGGCGCAAGTCGACGTTCTTTACGACTCAACTGAATCATGGAGCAGGACGTGCCATACAGCGATTTCGACGCGGTTGTGAACGATGAGGGACAATACTCTGTCTGGCCGACCAACAAGGCTTTGCCGAACGGTTGGCGTAAGACGGGCACGAGCGGTACGAAAGACGCTTGCCTTGAGCACATCAAGTCCGTATGGACGGACATGCGTCCCGCCTCCCTGAGGAACGCCATGGAAGCGACTTCCGATTGAGTTGCATATGACTTGACTGCGCAGGGCTCTGGCGCATTCATTGCGGGTGCCGTCGCTGATAGCCGTCCCGCCCCCCTGCGCAACAGCGACAATCTCCAGTCAAAGCATCTCGCCTCTGCGGTCTCCGGTGTTGACTCCCTGGAGCGTTTTTTCTTTCTCGAGATGCAAGAGCGAGCTTCCTTCGCGCATGCGTTGTCATGAAGGCGGCTCGTTCATCCATGGAAATGCCAGGCCGCAATCAAAATGACGACGCTGCTCGAACTCTTGCGTGGCCGCGCGTGCGCGGCGTCCAATCGAACCGCCCTCGCGTTCACGTTCCTCGACAAGAATCATGACAGCGCGGGCATGACCTATGCGCAGCTCGACCTTCACGCAAGAGGCGTCGCGGCACGGCTACAGGAAACAACCCGCCCCGGGGATCGAGTGCTGCTCGCCATGCCGCCGGGCCTCGATTGCATCATCACTTTTTTCGGCTGCCTGTATGCCGGCCTGATCGCGGTCCCTGCCCCGGCCCCTACCAATCGGCGCATGCTTCCGCGACTCAGGTCGATCATCGAAGATGCGAAGCCACGCATCGTCGTATCTGCAGCCGATGTCCTGCGCTTGTGGAATGCGGCCGATCTCGGCATCCAATCGGATGTCCATCGCTTGTGCGCCTTGTTTTCCGCAGATCAGTTGACCGGTGATCCGGACCTGTGGGTCGAGCCCGAACTGGCCGATGACGATATCGCTTTTCTCCAGTACACGTCCGGATCGACGGGGTCGCCCAAAGGCGTGATGGTCACGCATGGAAACATCGTTGCCAATTGCCGTTCGATCCATGCGGTCATTCCTCTGGAGCCTGGCGATGTCGTGGTTTCCTGGCTGCCCCCCTACCATGACATGGGGCTCGTGGGCATGGTGCTGCTTCCGGTCTACGCAGGCTGCCATTGCGTGCAGCTATCCCCCGCCACATTCCTGTCGACGCCGCATCGGTGGTTGAAAGCCATATCGGATTTCCGCGCGAGAGCGACCGCGGCCCCGAATTTCGCCTACGAACTTTGCGCCAGCAGGGTCTCGGATGCGCAGAAGACATCTCTGGATCTGCAGTCGCTGGAATTCTGGCTGAATGGAGCCGAGGTGGTCCGCCCGGATACGCTCGAACGCTTTTCTGCTGCGTTCTCGCCGTGCGGGCTGACGTCGCGGTCGATGACGCCGGTGTACGGGTTGGCGGAGTCCACCCTGCTCGCGTCCGCAAGCACGCCCCATGCGCGTGCGACTCCCCCCGTCGTGGCGCGCGTCCGCCGGGATGCTCTCGCGGAGGGGCGGGTCATCGAAGCGGACTTGCACGAGGATGCATCGCTGGTGGTGTCGGTCGGCGGCGCGCCGACGGTCGACCACGAGATCGTCATCGTCGATCCGTCCACGTTCCGGTTGCAGTCCAGCGATGCCACGGGCGAAATCTGGATACATGGCCCGTCGGTCGCCAAGGGATACTGGTCTCGCCCGGATGAAACGGATGCCGTGTTTGCTGCCTGTGTGCTCGATCGGTCCAGGCGCTATCTGCGCACGGGCGACATCGGTTTCCTGAAGGACGGCCAGTTGTATGTCACCGGCCGCATCAAGGAAGCAATGACCTTCAGCGGTCGCAACATCTTTCCTCAGGATGTCGAGAGGACGGTCGAGCTGCTGGATCCGAGTTTCCGCCGGGATGGATGCGCCGCGTTCTCGATCGAAAACGGCGCAAGAAATCATGTGGTTGTCGTCCAGGAACTGGATTTCCGCAAGCACAAAGCAGACCCGGAGTTTTCTGCAACAATTCGCTACAACCTTGCGGAGGAATTCGGGATCACCGACGTTGCCGGCATCCTTCTCGTGAAGGCCGGCGACCTTCCCCGGACATCGAGCGGCAAGATCCAGCGAATCCGCAGCCGGGAAATGTTCCTCGCCGGCGATTTCGCGCCATTGATGCAATGGATTCGCGAAACCGGCGATTCGCCGGGCATGACAGATCGGCACCACGCTTCAGAGCCGACCGAAATCGAACGGCAACTGCTCGCCATCTGGGCGCAGACGCTCGGCCTGGACAGGGTCGGCATCCACGACGACGTCTTCGAACTGGGCGGGCATTCGCTGCTGGTCACCCAGGCGGTGTCGCGGATCAGGACCGCCCTGCACGTCGACGTGCCGCTGCGGACCGTGTTCGAGGCGCCCAC
>JAYRSY010000008.1:0-157237 GCA_041919915.1 Lysobacteraceae bacterium | reverse complement strand
CCCCCCCCCCCCCGCCCCCCCCCCCCCCCCCCGGGGGAGGGTGTGTCCCGGCGCGTGCCGCGCGCCAGTCGGCGGTCAGGGTCCCTTCCACCGCGGCCTTCAGCAGCGACTGGCGGTACTGTGCCAGCTTGCGCTGCGCGGCCTTCAGTTCGGCGATGCCGGCGTCGAGATCGGAGAGCAGTTCTTCGAGTTTTTCGACGATGCGGGATTGTTCAGAGCGTGGCGGCAAATTGAGGGAGAAAGATGAAATGTCTTTCGGACGAACCGCCGGATAAAGCGCGCCTTGAACCACAGCCGTCATCGCTTGGATGAAGCCCTCAGTCTGCACCAAGTAGTAGAGAAATTTCGTATCTACCCAAGGCGAGCGCAATACATGGAACCCGGTAGAGGCGATAGCTTCGCCTGACAAACCTGTAACCAAGGCAACTGCATTGAGGTTCGGCCTCGTCATCGAAACGAGCACATCCCCAGGTTGAACCACCTGCCTTGCCCGACTCGGCGCATCTTTCAACGAAACCGTCTTCAGGTCGAAGAACGTCTTTGACTCGCGATCAACACTTCCTATATCCAGATAGACGAACTCACCGGTTGGTCCGGCCTGTGAGACATTGCCACCGCACACTTCGCCAATGGTTGTTAGGCAATATCCTGCAATTGCATTGAATTGGTCAGTTTTTTCTTCTTTATTCAAGCCACCAACTCCTCATTCATCTCATCCAGCAACGCATCGAGCTGCCCGTCGAATACGGCCCACGCCTTCTGCAGGCCGCCCCTGCCGGCCAGCTGTGCGTAGTCGAAGTCATCGCGCTCGATGCGGCAGCTGGTGGCGATGTGGTCCTTGATCAGGCGCAGCCAGTCCATCTGCTCCGGCGTGAAGGCCGTGGCGCGGCGCGCATTATGCCGGAAGACCCAGTCGGCGAAGCGTTTGTCCACGCTGTCGGCGAACGGGCGCAGTTCTTCGTCCTGCCCCAGCGCGAAGCGCACCAGCGACACCAGATCGGTCAATTGCCGGCGCTGGCTGTGGCCGCGCACGCGGGTCTCCTGCACGCGGGCATAGGCCGACCACAGTTTCTCGGTAGTGAGCATCAGCAGCGGGCGCTGCAGGGCCTCGTGCAGTTCCTCGATCATCTCCAGGGTGAGCGCACGGCGCTGGTAGGGCTGGGTATAGAAGAAGCCCAGCGCGGCGATCTCGTCGCGATGCTCTTCCAGAAACGTGCGGAAGCGGCTGACCGCCTCTTCGGCATTGGCCTGCGCCTGCGCTGCGAATTCGCTGCGGACCACGGTGTCCGGGTTGAGGGTGTCGATGACCTGCTCGCGGTCGCGGCGCGCGGACTCGATCAGCTCGCGCAAAGCCGGGTCGTCGAACGGGCGGCAGGCGGCCTCGATGCGCTTCTGACGTGCGGCGTCGAGTTCGGCCTCGGTCAAGGTGTCTTCGCTGCGTGTAATGCCTGCGGCCTTGGCCGTGTCCAGCGCGTCGGCGACGACGCGGTCGGGGTCGAGCGCTTGCACCAGGCCGCGCGCGAGGTCCTGCAAGCCGATGCCGCCGCTGGCCTGCTTGATCTTCGCCAGCGCCTTGTCGTCGAGGCGCTTGGCCAGACGCACCAGCCGGTTGCCGAGGCTCAGCACGGTATCGTCGTCATGCGATCCCATCGCAACGCCCTTGAGCAGGCTGTCGAGGCTCAGCATGGGCTTGCGTTCCAGCGGCCGGCTTTCGGTCTTCAGCGTTTTTTCCACGCCGACGGCGTCGATCAGGACGAAATGGGTCTTGGCGCCTTCGGCGGAGCCGGTCACCTTCTTCAGCGCTTCGGCACCGAGGCTGCGCACGCCACGGCCCTTCATCTGTTCGTAGTAGCCGCGGCTGCGCACGTCGCGCATGAACAGCAGCACTTCCAGCGGCTTCACATCGGTGCCGGTGGCGATCATGTCCACGGTGACGGCGATGCGCGGGTAGTAGTCGTTGCGGAAGCTGGCGAGCACGCTGTCGGCGTCGTCGCCGGCCACGGCCTTGCCGGTCTCGGGATCGGTGCCGGCGCGGTAGGTCACCTTCTTGCAGAAGGCGTTGCCTTCGCCGTAGACCTCGCGCACGGTGCGGATGATGTCGTCGGCATGGCTGTCGGTCTTGGCGAAGATCAGGGTTTTCGGCGTTTCCTTGCGGTTGGGATAGATGCGGGTTTCCACCGCCGTCTTCATTTCCTGGACGACCTTGCGGATCTGACTGGGGTTGACCACCGAGCGGTCAAGCTGGGCGCTGCCGTAGACGATGTCTTCCTCGGTCTGCGCCCAGCGCTTGGCGCGGGTTTCGCGGTCGCGATGGTCCACCCACTCTTTCGCCTTCACCTCGGCGCCCTTGGCGGTGATCTCGGTCTCGATCTCGTAGACATCGTAGGGGACGTTGACACCATCGAGTACGGACTGCTCGTAACTGTACTCCGCGACGATGTTCTCGTTGAAGAAACCGTAGGTGCGCTTGTCGGGCGTGGCGGTCAGGCCGATCAGGAAGGCATCGAAGTAGTCGAGCACCTGCTTCCACAGGTTGTAGATGCTGCGATGGCATTCGTCGATGACGATGAAGTCGAACTGTTCGATCGGTACCTGCGGGTTGTACTGCACCAGACGCGCCTGGGTCTCGGTCTGGCCGACTTCGTGGAGCGAGATGTCTTCGCCGGTTTCGGGCAGCTCGGTACCGGACAGGATCGAGTACATGCGCTGGATCGTGCTGATGCAGACCTGGGCATGCGGATCGATGCTGCTGGAGGCGAGGCGCTGCACGTTGTACAGCTCGGTGAACTTGCGGCCGTCGTCGGGCGGCGTGTAGGCCATGAACTCCTGATGCGCCTGCTTGCCGAGGTTGCGGGTGTCGACCAGGAACAGGATGCGTTTGGCGCCGCCGAATTTGAGCAGACGGTAGATCGCGGTGATCGCGGTGAAGGTCTTGCCGGCGCCGGTGGCCATGTGGATCAGGGCGCGCGGTCGGTTCCTGGCCAGCGACTGTTCCAGCCCGGTCACGGCGTTGATCTGGCAGGCGCGCAGATTGCGTTCGGGCAGCGGCGGCATCCGCGTGAGACGGTCGCGCAGGGTGTCGGATTCGGCGGCCCGGTCGGCGAGCGTTTGCGGGCGGAAGAAGTGGAACAGTTCGCGGGCGCGCGGGGCAGGATCGGCGCCGTCGGTGAACCAGATGATCTGGCCCGTGGCTTCGTAGAGGAAGCGCAGCGCTGCGCCGCTCTTGCGCCATTTCAGGGTCGCGTTCGCGTAACGCTCGGTCTGGGCTTCGTGGACGCTGAGGTTGTGACCGGCGTCGTCGCGCTTGGCTTCGATGACGCCGACCGGTTTGCGGTCGACGAACAGCACGTAATCGGCGGGGCCGCTGTCGGTGGGGTATTCGCGAACCGCGACGCCCGGTCCGGCGCCGAGGTTCGACTGTTTCACGTCCTGGACGATCCAGCCCGCAAGTTCGAGCTTGCGGTCGATCTGTTCACGCGCCCTGGCTTCTGGTGTCATCCGTGCGGCCCCTGTTCGACGGTTGCCCGTGACTTCGCGCCGAGGATAGGGGGCGAAGCCACCGCAAGAATACCTGTCGGTTGCGGTAGGCAGGGCGCCCGATGGTCTTTCAGTGCAGCGTCTGCCCCTTCGCGCAGCATTGTTTGAACTTCTTCCCGCTGCCGCATGGGCACGGGTCGTTGCGACCGACCTTGGGGCCGACGCGGCGTTGTTGCACGGTCTGCGCGGTGCGGGCGTTGGCCTGGCGGTGCGGTTCGAAATAGCGATAGATCAGCGCGAGGTCGGCGGCGAGGCGGAGGTGGGTTTCCTCGCGTTTGTCGTCGGGAATGGGCGCCGAGCGCAGTTCGGGGTCGGGGTTGTGTTCGTAGAACAGGGTCATGACCACGGCGAGCGGGCCGTCGTCATCATCGCTGTGCAGCAGTTCGGCCCAGTGGTCGCGGCGCAGACGCATGCCACGCAGGAAACCGGTCGCCCAGTCGTTGCCGCGGGCGATGCCGCCGGCGTCTTCGAGCAGCACGGGCATGTAGACGCGCTTGCCTTCGAGCGATTGCCGCAGGCCGACGGCGACGGCGTTCCAGTGACGCATCAGCAGACCGAGGACGTCCTGGGCCTGCGCATCGTTGTCGAAGACGAAGGATTCGCCGAGCGCTTCGGGCAGCCATTCGCGAGGCGGGACCGGCTCCGGGCCGCTGATCAGCGCGGCGAAGAATCCGTCGAGCATTTCGATGTGCATCGCATCGGCGCCGGCGCTGTCGAGGAAGGCGGACAGGCGGCCGAAGTCGTCGGCGGTCGCGGATGGGGCGGTCGAGGCGGTGTGCATGCGGGGCGAGACGGTCCGGCGCGGCGTGGCGATGAGGGGCGCATGATGCCTGCCGGGGGACGGCAGGTCGATTGTCGGCGTCCGGGGATGCCGTCGGCATGGCGGCGGCATGGGCCGCGGACAACCAAGCGGGCAACAAAAAAGCCGACCTTCGCAGGTCGGCTTTTTGTTTGGTGGAGCCAGGGAGGATCGAACTCCCGACCTCGTCATTGCGAACGACGCGCTCTCCCAGCTGAGCTATGGCCCCATGGAACCTTGGCCGCAAGAGCGGGTTCTCTTGCGGCTGCGGGCCGAGGCCCGCGCGGGACGCGCAGTATAAGCCGGCGCGTCAGCGGTTGCCAGTCGTGGCGAGCAGGGGAGCGAGATGGGGTTCGAGCTGGGTGCGGCGCCAGCCGGCGAGGGCGCCGGGCCAGTCTTCACCGTCCTGGAGGGCTTCGATCCAGCGACGGGAGGCGAGGACGCCGTCGGGCAGGCCGAGTTCGGCGCTGCGGACGGCGACGGCCTGCTGCAGGCGTTTGTAGACCTGGCGGTCGCGATCGTCGCCGCGTGCCGGGGGCAGGGCGTCTTCGTCGGGCAGCGGTGTGTGCAGGGCGTCGAGCACCTGCGCGGCGAGTTTGCGCGGGGCCTTGGGTTGGCCGTCGAAGACCTTCTGCAGTTCGGCCATGTCGCGCGGCGGGGTGCGGGCGAGCAACTGCGCGAGTTCGTTGTCGAGGATCCAGCTGCGCGGACGGTCGGAGGCGCGGGCCTGGGTCTCGCGCCAGCGCAGCAGGCGCAGCAGGCGGATCTGACCGTCGCGATCGAGGAACTGGGCCGAGCGCATGCCGAGGTGCGGCCAGCGTTCCGGGGCGTCGTCGGTGGCGTTGGCCAGCATCCGCGCGCAGTCCTCTTCCAGCCAGGCCATGCGTCCGCTGGCCTGGAGACGATCGCGCAGCAGGCGCCAGGTGGCGGCGAGGTGGCGGACATCGTCGGCGGCGTAGTGTCGTTGCGCCTCGGACAGCGGCCGGCGCAGCCAGTCGGAGCGGGTTTCGCCCTTGTCGACGGCGATCCCGAGCAGGTCCTGGATCAGCCGTTGATAGCCCAGACCGGCGCCGATGCCGCACAGCGCGGCGGCGATCTGGGTATCCAGCAGCGGTTGCGGCAGGACGCCGCAGGCGTGGCGCAGGGCGATCAGATCCTCGCCGGCGCTGTGCATGAGCTTGAGCGAACGCGGGTCGGCGAGCAGCCGGGCCAGCGCCGCGCACATGCCGGGCGCCAGCGGGTCGATGAGCAGGATGTCGTCGTCGGTCGGGTCACCGTCCGCGGTCGCGATCTGCACCAGCGCCAGTTGCGGCCAGTAGGTGCGCTCGCGGACGAATTCGGTATCCAGCGCGAGCACCGCCGGCGGGGCGGCGATCAGCGGTTCGAGTGCCGCGGGGTCGGTGGTCAGATCGAGTGCGGTCCAGTGGGGCACGGCGTCGGTCCGGCGAAGATGGGCCGCTATGCTACCGGAGTGCGGAGCCGGTCATCTCCGATGCTAAGGTGACCGGCGCATCCACGGCAGAGGCGGAGCGGATCCTGGTGTCGCAGGCGAGACGACGAACGGCGGTGGCGGGCCTGCTGATGGCGGGGACGCTGATGCTGCTGTGCGGCTGTCGTCGCGAGTCCGGAACGGACGCCGCGCAGACCGCGCCCGGCGCGACGGCCGGCGGCAACAACGGCGAGGTGACGGTGAGCGGCGACGATGCGATCGCCGAACGTCTGACCTGGCGCCGGCCGGTGGTCGCGCTGACCGATGCGGAGGTGCCGGCCGCGCGCAAACGCGCCGCCGCCGCGCTGGCGTCCGGCCGGTTGCACGAAGACGCCGACGCCGCGATTCCCCTGTATCTGGCGCTGCTGGATCGCGATCCCGCCGATGCCGCTGCGCGCGACGGACTGAGGCGCGCGCTGACGCGGCTGGTCGAGGCCGGCGATGCCGCGCTTGCCGACGCGGGCGAGGATGCCGAGGCCCTGCATCGCGCGCATGCCGCGGCGGCGGTGATGCGCAACGTGGGCCTGGCCCGGGTGCCGGGCGGGGCCGCCTACATCGAGCGGCTGGATCTGGCCGACCGCTTGTGGGAGCTCAACGTGGCCGGCGAGGCCGAACTGGCCGCCGGGCGCTTCGGTGAAACGTCCCGGGACGATGCCGGCCCGGGCGCCCTGCCGTTGTTCCGCCAGGCGCTGGTGCTGGCGCCGGAGCAGGCGCGCGCGCGCCAGGGTGTGGCCGCGGTCGAGAGCGCCATGATCCGGCGTGCCGAGGACGCGGCGATCCGCGCCGATTTCGTGCAGGCCGAGCGCTGGCTGGCGACGGCGGCGACGGTGCGTCCGGGATTCGACACGGTGGACGCGGGGCGCACGCTGGTCGAGGAGATCCGGCGCATACACATCTCGCGACTGCGCGACGAAGGGCTGGCCCTGTTGAGCGAGCCGCAGCGTCCGAATCATCTGCCTTGGGCGCGACAGCGTCTCGCGGAGCTGCTGCGGATCGCGACGCCGGGCGACCCCGCCGCCGCCGAACTGCGCACGCGCATCGATCTGGCCGCGCATTACGGCCTGATGCGTCCGGGCCAGCGCTTCACCGACGCATTGCAGGGCGGGGGGCGCGGCCCGCAACTGGTGGTGGTGCCCCACGGCGGTTTCCGGATGGGCGCGCGCGATGGCGAGCCCGAGGCCAGCGGCTCCGAGCGGCCGTCGCGCTACGTGCGCTTCGACCGCGGATTCGCGATCGCCCGCACCGAGGTGACGGTCGGCGAGTTCCGCCGTTTCGTGAACGCCAGCGGACATCGTCCGCGTGCGGTGCGTCGCGGACATTCGCTGGTCTACGACGAGCGCGGCGGCAATTTCGTGCGTCGCAGCGGCGTGGACTGGCGCCACGATTACGTCGGCCGTCCCGCGGCCGACGACATGCCGGTGCTGCACGTCAGCGCCAAGGACGCCGAAGCCTATGCGCGCTGGTTGTCCGAGCGCAGCGGGCAGCGTTACCGGCTGCCGAGCGAGGCCGAATTCGAATACGCGATGCGCAGCGGCGCGCCCGGGCACTATCCCTGGGGCGACCAGCCGCCGAAACCGGGCACAGGCAACCTCACCGGCGCCGGCGACCGCTCGCCCGGTGGCCGCAGCTGGGGCAACGCCTTCGCCGGCTATCGTGATGGTCATTGGGGCCCGGCGCCGGCCGGCAGTTTCCGCGCCAACGCCTTCGGCATCCACGATCTCGAAGGCAACGTCAGCGAATGGGTGGGCGATTGCTGGCATGATGGCTATCGTCGCGCGCCGGTGCACGGCGAGGCCTGGGTGAATCCGGGCTGCCGGACCCGCGTGGTCCGCGGCGGGGCGTGGTCGAACTCGCCCGCGCAGACCCGCGCCGCCTGGCGCAGCCAGGCGGAAGCGGATGCGACCAATGCGCAGACCGGTTTCCGGGTGGTGCGCGATCTGTGAAGGCACCCTCCGCGAGGACACGAGCATGCGACAGAACCCCTTCGGCCAATCGCAGTATTCCGGCAACGGCCGTCGCCGCGGCGGCATCAACCCGCGATTCGTCATCCTGCTGCTGTTCGCGGGGTACGCCGCGTACTACTGGTTCGCCAATCGCACCGAGGACCCGTACACCGGCGAGAAGGTGCTGATCGACGGCAGCATCTCGGTCGACGACGAAGTCGCGATGGGCCTGCAGGCGTACGAGCAGATCCTGTCGCAGGAGCGCCCGGTCGACCCGAATTCGCAGATCGCCCGGCAGGTGCGCGCGATCGCCGAGCGGCTGATCGCCAAGGTGCCCGAGGTCGAGGCCGCGCTGGCCGCCGAGAACGGCAAGCAACCGAACGGCGTGTGGCAGGACTTCAAGTGGGAGGTCAACGTCATCCAGTCCGATCAGGCGAACGCGTTCTGCCTGCCGGGCGGCAAGATGGCGGTCTACACCGGCCTGCTGCCGGTGGCCGAGAACGCCGATGCGGTCGCGGTGGTGATGGGGCACGAGATCGCGCATGCGCTGCTGCGTCACGGCGCGCAGCGCATGTCGCAGCAGAAGCTCGGGCAGATCGGACAGATGGCCGGTGCCGCCGGCGGGCTGGACCCGCAGCAGCAACAGATGATGCAGGCGGCGATGGGCTACGGGTATCTGCTGCCTTATGCGCGCAAACACGAAACCCAGGCCGACGCGGTGGGGCTGATGCTGGCCGCCGCGGCCTGCTTCGACCCGCAGGAAGCCGTGCCGCTGTGGGAGCGCATGAGCCAGGCCAGCGGCGGTCAGGCACCGCCTGAATTTTCGTCCACGCATCCGAACCCCGGCACCCGCATCCAGAACCTGCAGGCGTTGATGCCGAAGGCGATGGAATACCGGCAGAAGTTCTGTCGGAACGCGGGCGGAGGCTGAGCGGCGGAGGTTGAGCGTATCGTCGATCGGTGGCCCGTCGTTGCGTTGCCCGGACCTCGACCGACCCTCGAATATCGAAATCGGCCCTTCCGCGGAGCGAAGCTCGATGTGCGGGAAGAGCCGAGGACTTGAAGGTGTCCCGTGGGAGGGCGGAAGGCCCGATCGGAGGCGCGGAAGGCGATCCGAGCCCCCGTCGCGCCCGTTCAGAGCCCCTTGAAGATCGTCGACAACAGCAGCAGCACGAACGCGGTGGTCAACAGCCAGAACGCGTTCGGTGCGGCGATGGCGAAATAGCCAAGCTTGCCGGCGATGCCGGCGCCGCCGAGCAGCAGGGAAATCAGGAAGGCGGGGGTGCTGGGCGGCGTGAGTCGGATCATGTCGTGTGTCGGAATGCGCGGTGGGAGATGTGATGGTAGAGCGGACGGCGCTCAGAAACTCATGAACAGCCCGCCGTTGACCGGAATGTTCGCGCCGGTGATGAAGCCAGCCTCGTCGTCGGTGAGGAACACCACCGTGCGCGCGATCTCCGACGGTTTGCCGAGGCGGCCCACCGGCACCTTCTCGACGATGCCGGCGCGGATGTCCTCGGGGATCGCCATCACCAGCGCGGTCTCGCAATACCCCGGCGACACCGAGTTCACGGTCACGCCCTTGCGCGCGACCTCGCGCGCCAGCGCCATCGTGAAACCGTGCATGCCGGCCTTCGCCGCGGAGTAGTTGGTCTGCCCGAGCTGGCCGGTCTGGCCGTTCACCGAGCTGATGTTGACGATGCGGCCGTGGCCGCGCGTCATCATGCCGTCGACGGCGTGGCGGCACATGTTGAAGACGCTGTCGAGATTGACGTTCATCACCGCATCCCACTGCACCTTGTCCATCTTGCGCAGAGTGCCGTCGCGGGTGATGCCGGCGGCGTTGACCAGGATGTCCAGCGCGCCGTGATCGGCTTCGACCTTGCGCACCAGGGCGCCGCAGGCGTCGAAATCGCCGGCGTCCAGCGGCGCGAAGTGGATGTCGAGCCCGGCCGTATCGTGCTCGAACTCGGCGATGCGTTCGGCGCGGCTGCCGAGGTCGGCCGCGATGACGGTGCGGCCGGCCAGCGCCAGCGCCCTGCAGATGTCGGTGCCCAGCCCGCCGATGCCGCCGGTGACGACGGCCACGCGCTTGTTCATGAGTCGGTATCCCCTGGATGACGGTGTGGAGGCGTGCGCGGCGCGCAGACGCGCCCGTGCCCGGCGCGTGCGCCGGTACGCATCGGTTCGTTGGAATCAGTCCTCGCGGGCCTTGCCGGCGGTGGCCTTGTCCTTCGGTTTGGTCGCGGCGCTGCGACCCATGGCGCCGATCAGGTTGTGCTGGAACTCGCGCCACATCTCGAGATTGCGTTCGGTGAGCTGGTTCATCATCGCCCACGGGGTCTGGCCGATCAGGCCGCCCATCTGCTGCCGGAACTGCTGCTGCTGTTCGAGGAAGATCTGCATCGAGCGTTCGAGGTAGTTGCCCATGAAGCCCTGCAGCGAATCGCCGTAGAACCGGATGATCTGACTCAGCAACTGGGTCGAGAGCATCGGTTCGCCATCCTGCTCGTGCTCGGCGATGATCTGCAGCAGGACCTGACGGGTGAGGTCCTCTCCGGACTTCGCATCGCGCACTTCGAAGTCCTCGCCGTCCACGATCAGCTGGCGCACGTCCTCGATCGTGATGTAGCTGGAAATCTTGGTGTCGTAGAGGCGGCGGTTCGGATACTTCTTGATGATCCGCGTGGCGGCCATGGAGCCTTTACTCTAAAGAAGTCGATCCCCGAGCATGGCGCAGCCGGCGGCCGCTTGCAACTCGTCGGCGAAAAGCCGCCGTCCGCCCGGTGGGTGGGCCCGGGAAAAGTGAACGCGATCACAGGTCGAGCCCCCGTGCTCCGGTCCGGGACAAGGCCCGGGCCGGAACTGTCGGGCTCACCAGCCCATGTGGTGGCCGCCGTTGATGTCGAGGTTGGAGCCGGTGATCCACGCGGCCCGGTCGTCGGCCAGGAAGGCCACGCCGTAGGCGATCTCGTCCGGGGTGCCGAGGCGTCCGGTCGGGATGTCGGCGACGATCTTGGCCCGGACCTCTTCCGGTACCGCCATCACCATGTCGGTGGCGATGTAGCCCGGGGAAATGGTGTTCACGGTGATGCCGAGCTTCGCGTTCTCGCGCGCCAGCGAGATGGTGAAGCCGTGCATGCCGGCCTTCGCGGCGGCGTAGTTGGCCTGGCCGTACTGGCCCTTCAGGCCGTTGATCGAGCTGATCTGGATGACCCGGCCCCACTTGCGTTCGCGCATGCCCTCGATCACCGGGCGGGTGACGTTGAACACCGAGTTGAGGTTGGTGTTGATCACGTCCTGCCACTGCTGCGCGGTCATCTTGTGGAAGGTGCCGTCGCGGGTGATGCCGGCGTTGTTGACCAGGATGTCGATCGGCCCGAGCTGGCGTTCGACCTCGCGCACCATCGCTTCGGCATCCTCGGGCGAGGTCACGTCGCCCTTGGCCAGTGCGATGTCGTAGCCCTCGGACTTCAACTGCGCCTGCCAGGCTTTCGCCTTTTCCTCGTTGCGGTAGTTGGTGGCGACCTTGTGGCCCATGTCGGCCAGGCGCTTGCAGATCGCGGTGCCGATGCCGCCGGTTCCGCCGGTCACGAGTGCGACGCGTGTGGTCATGCCGTTCTCCCTCTCCAATATGCGTGAGCGTGGTGGTTCCGCGTCGCGCCGATGCTTTGCCGGCCGCTGCGCGACGCCGGTCCCGACGATTCTATGTTCTGGGTGCGACAGGGCCATTGTGCAGTGCGGCGAGCGTCACCGGCTTGCGTGGAATCAAGCCGGCGTCGAATTCCGCCGCCGCGCGCGCGAGGGCGGCGGCGACACCGCCCGCGCCGTGCAGCGCGCCCGCGGGTTGGCCGAGCGCGCGCCAGGCGCGGCGCAGTGCCGGCAACGGATCGTCGCCGTCCACCGGCAGCGCGGCCAGCGACTTGGACAGCTTGCGGCCATCGTCGTCCACGATCAGCGGCAGATGCGCGTGGGCCGGCGTCGGAAGCCCGAGCGCGCGTTGCAGCAGGATCTGGCGTGGCGTCGAATCGAGCAGATCGGCACCGCGGACGATGTGGGTGATGCCCTGGTCCGCGTCGTCCACCACCACCGCCAACTGGTAGGCCCAGTAGCCGTCGGCGCGCAGCAGGACGAAATCGCCGATCTCCGCCGCCACGTCCTGCTCGACCCGGCCATGCACCGCATCCTCGAACGCCACCCGGTCGCCATCGGCCACGCGCAGGCGGACCGCGGCGGCGTCGCGCGGCGCGTCCGGTCGGCAGGTGCGATGAATGCCGCCGGTGGTGATGAGATCGCTGCGGCTGCAGCGGCAGACGAATGCCTGCCCGGTGTCGAGCAGACGGTCCAGGGCGACCCGGTACAGCGCATGGCGCCCGCTCTGGCGCAGCACCGGGCCGTCGGAGATCAGGCCGAAGCCGGCCAGGGTCCGCAACTGGGCGTCGGCGGCGCCCGCCATCTCGCGCGGCGGGTCGAGATCCTCGATCCGGATCCACCACTCGCCGCCGGCCCGCCGCGCCATCAGCCAACTGCCGAACGCCGCCACCAGCGAGCCGAAATGCAGCGGCCCGGTGGGCGAGGGCGCGAAGCGGCCGCGGTATCCGTTGGCCGTCCCGGCACGGTTCCGTTCCGCCTGCGTCGCATAGGTGTCTGTCGGCTGAATCGCCACCGCCGGGAGTCTCCGTGATCGTCGTGCGCCGCTTGATTCGGCGCCGGATCGCCACAGCTTAGCGTCTGTGTCGCGCATTCCGCGCGAAGGACTCCGACCATGTTCAAACGCATCGCATTGTTCCTCGCAACGAACCTGGCCGTGCTGCTGCTGTTCAGCGTGGTGATGGCCGTGTTCGGGATCGATCCCCGCACCAACAGCGGACTGCTGGTGATGGCCGCGATCTTCGGTTTCGGCGGTTCGTTCATTTCCCTGCTGTCGTCGAAGTGGATCGCGAAGATGACCACCCGCGCCCACGTCATCCAGGAGCCGCGCAACGAGGTCGAACGCTGGCTGGTGCAGACCGTGCGCCGCCAGGCCGAGGCCGCCGGCATCGGGATGCCCGAGGTCGCGATCTACGACGCGCCCGAGATCAACGCCTTCGCCACCGGCGCCAACCGCAACAACGCGCTCGTGGCGGTGTCGATGGGCCTGCTGCGGGCGATGGATCGCGACGAGGCCGAGGCCGTGCTCGCGCACGAGGTCAGCCACGTCGCCAACGGCGACATGGTGACGATGGCGCTGCTGCAGGGCGTGCTCAACACCTTCGTGATCGTGCTCTCGCGCCTCGTCGGCCGGGTCGTCGACGGTTTCCTCGGCGGCCAGCGCGACGACGGCAGCGTCGGCATCGGCTACTACCTGAGCGTGTTCGTGCTCGATCTGGTGTTCGGCGCGCTCGCCAGCACGATCGCGATGTGGTTCTCGCGCCGTCGCGAATTCCGTGCCGATGCCGGCGGTGCGGCACTGGCCGGTCGCGGCAAGATGATCGCCGCGCTGGAACGCCTGTCGATGACCTACGGCACCAGCACGCTGCCCCGGCAGGTGCAGGCGTTCGGCATCTCCGGCGGTGTCGGCCACGGCCTGCGCCGTCTGTTCCTCAGCCACCCGCCGCTGGAAGAGCGCATCGCCGCGCTGCGCAACGCGGCGGAAACGCCGGCCCGTGCCGGTGGTCTCCGGGTGGTGTCCTGACGGATTATGCCCGTGTTCCGATGCCGCACGGGGGAGGATGCTCCGGTGTCGATATTTGAAGGAGAGTCATGATGGGAAGAACACCGAATGACGATCGCAGCGATGCCTTGAATCCGAACAACGACGCATATTGGGCCAACATGGACAATCACTCCGATCAACTCAATCCGAACAATGATGCCTATCAGGGCGATCGTGACGAGGATGAGGACTGAAACGAAAAGCCCGCCATGAGGCGGGCTTTTTTTCGTTCGATGGAAAGCTTCACTCGAAGTCGTAATTCATCTCCGGGCCGGCCGCGGCCAGGAAGTGGCCTTCGACGTAATCCACGCCGGCCGAGAACAGGATCGACATGCTCGCCGCGTCCTGCACGAATTCGGCGATGGTGAGGATGTCGAGGTCGCGGGCCTTGCGCGCGATGTCGCGGACGCGCTGCTGGCTCTCGGCGTTCTTCGGCAGATCCTCGATGAAGCTGCGGTCGATCTTGAGCATCTGCGGCTGCACGTGGGTCAGCAGCTGGAACGAATCGAGGCCGGCGCCGAACTGCTCCAGGCCGACGCGGCAGCCGTAGGTGTTCACCGCGGCCGCGAACTGCTGCACCGCGTGCAGATGGGTGAAGACCTTCGCCTCCTGCAACTGCAGCGCGAGGTATTCGCCGGAGGCGCCGCGCTGCGCCAGCTGCTCGCCGACGAACGCCGCCAGCGCATCGCTCTGCAGCGACGCCTGCGAGACCTTGATCAGCAGGGTCACCGGCTTGCCGGCGTGTTCGCGCTGGGCGATCAGTTCGATCGCGCGCTCGACCACGTAGCGGTCGATCTCCGGCAGCATGCCGTGGTCCTCGGCGATCTGCAGGAAGGTCGTCGGCGAGATCATTTCGCCGTCGCCGCCGTCGAGACGCAGGAAGGTGTCGTAGACGGGATGATTGTCGCCCTGCAGGTTGATCACCGGCTGGAAATGCAGGACGAAGCGCTTCTGCTCCAGCGCCTCGCGCAGCCGATCCACCCAGGCCTGGATGCGCTCGGCTTCGGCGCGGTCCACCGCGTTCGGGTCGAACAGGTCCAGCCGGTTGCCGCCGACGCCGGCCGCGGACTGCACGCCGGCCGAGGCCTTGGCGAGGATCTGGCTGACGCTCGCGTTCTTCTGGCTGATCTGCACGCCGCCGATGCTGGCGGTGATGACGCTGGAGCGCTGGCCGATGGCGAACACTTCGGCGGCGAAGGTGTTGCAGATGCGGGTGGCGAGGGTTTCGGTGGCCGCGTGGTCGCTGTCGCGCAGCAGCACCGCGAGGCCGTTCTCGGAGAAGCGCGCGGCGATGGCGCGGTCATCGAGTTCGCTGCGCAGGCGTTCGGCGATCGCGGCCATGATCGTGTCGGCGGAATCCAGGCCGATCTCCTGCAGCAGGCGCTGGTAGTGATCGGGCTCGATCAGCAGCAGGCCGTGCTGGGTACCGTTGCGGGCGGCGTCGGAGACCGCGTCCTCCAGCGCGATGAGGAAGGTCGGGCGATTGAGCAGGCCGGTGACCTGGTCGCGCTGGCGCAATTCCTCGACCTTGCGAGCAAGTTCCGGGTCCGCCGCTGGTTCCTGGCGACGGAAGATCACCTGCTGGCAGGCTTCGCCCTCGTATTGGGCGAGCGTGAATTCCATCACTGCAGGGAACGCGTTGCCTTCGATGTCGTGCGCCTCCAACTCGTAGCGCGGCGGCGGCGGTTCGCCCTTGCTCATGCTCTTGAGCAGTTGCTTGAAGCCTTCGACGTGCTTGGGCGCGATCAGATCAAGCAGCGACATGCCCTCGATGTCCTCGAAGGATTCGTAGCCGAACATTTCGAGGTAGGCCGCGTTGGCGCGGATGTGCATGCCTTCGTGCACGTAGGCGATCGGGTCGCGCGAGGATTCGATCAGCGCGTCGCAGCGGCGCTCGGTCTCGCGTACCTGGGCCTCGAGCTGGCGCTGCGCGCGGCGGGCTTCGAGGTCGGCCCACTCGCGGCGCACGGTGGCCAGCAACTGCGGCGGCTTGTGGCGCAGGGCGAGGGCGCGGACATGGCCGCCGAGCAGTTCGGAGAAGGTGTCGGTGTCGATGTCCTCGACCACCGCGATCAGCGGAAGATCCTTGCCGCTGGTCGAGACCCGCTGCTGGACGTCGGCGAAGGGCAGCGAGCGGCTGGCGTAGGCGGCCATGACCAGGTCCACGGGTTGACCGACCACCATCGTGGTCAGTTCGTCGCCCGTGGTCGGGCGCAGCGGACGCACCGCGATCCCGGCGTTGCGCAGGCCGCTGACGATGCCTTCGGCCTCTTCGACGCTGTCATCCACCAGCATCAGACGCAGCGCGGGGTCCTGGCGTTTCGACATGCGGGGCTCTCCGTGGGGATGGGGCTATGGTACGGGCTCGCGGCGTCGGCGTCCGCCACGGCGGTCAAGCTTGCGACAGGGGCGGACCGGCCGACAACGGATGCGGCAACGGGCGCTTGCCCGGGTCGCCGGCCACCTCGCGCACCAGCTTCGGTACCAGATAGCCGGACAGGCGGGCCATCAGCGCCGCGTGCAGCGCGAGGGCGCGATCGTCTTCGACCTCGAAGTGCGCGGCGCCGGCCACCCGGTCCAACTGGTGCAGGTAATAGGGCAGCACGCCGGCGGCGAAGCCGCGCTCGGACAGCGCCGCCAGCGCCTCGACGCGGTCGTTGACCCCGCGCAGCAGCACCGCCTGGTTGAGCAGGGTGGCACCGGCCGTATGCAGGCGGGCCGCGGCCGCGTCGACCGCGGCGTCGAATTCGCGGGCGTGGTTGGCGTGCAGCACCACCGCCACCGGCCAGGGCAGGGCGCGGAGCCAGGCCAGCAGCGCATCGTCGACCCGGTCCGGCAGCACCACCGGTAGCCGGGTGTGGATCCGCAGCCGGCGCAGGTGCGGGATCCGCGACAGCTGCCCGGTCAGTTCGGCCAGTTTCGGAGTCGCCAGCGACAGCGGGTCGCCGCCGGAGAGGATGACCTCGTCGATCGAGGTGTCGGCCCGGATCGCATCCACGGCCGCCGTCCATTGCCCGGCCGCAGCGGTCTCCTCCGCGTAGGGGAAATGCCGGCGGAAGCAGTAGCGGCAGTGCACCGCGCAACTGCCGGTGGCGATCAGCAGCGCCCGGCCGCGGTATTTCCGGATCACCCCGGTCGCGGCCTTCGCGGCGCCGTCACCGACGGCGTCCAGCCCGAATCCGGGCATCGGCCGCAGTTCCGCGTCCAGCGGCAGCACCTGCCGCAACAACGGGTCGTGGGGGTCGCCCGGTCGCATCCGGGCGATGAAGGCATGCGGCACCCGCAGGGGGAATTGCGCCGCGGCGTCCGGCGACAGGTCGGGGACCTTGCCGGTCAGATCCAGAAGCGCCAGCAGTTCGGCCGGGTCGCGCACGGCGTCGCGCCACTGGCGTTTCCAGTCGGCGGCCGGAGCGGGCTGCGTCGGACGGGGGACAGCGGGTATCATAGGGAGTTCAGTCGGACGGTTCGTTGGGACGCGCCGGCATTCCGGGGCCCAGCCCTACATTCTAGCCGCCCGCGGGTCCCGCCGGACCGCGACGGTCCTGCAGACGACACCATCAGACGATTCCATTAGGAGTATTCCCCATGGCCAGCCTGGGCATGAACGACGTCAAGACCGGACAGAAGATACTGGTCAACAACGATCCCTGCGTCATCACCGAGACCGAATACGTCAAGCCGGGCAAGGGCCAGGCCTTCACCCGCGTCAAGTACCGCAGCATCAAGTCCGGTCGCGTGGTGGAAATGACCATGAAGGCGACCGACAGCGTCGAGCAGGCGGACGTGGTCGATACCGACATGCAGTTCCTCTACGCCGACGGCGAGTACTGGCACTTCATGAACCAGGAATCGTTCGAGCAGGTGCAGGCCGACAAGGCCGGCATGGCCGGCGCCGACAAGTGGCTGAAGGGCGAGGAAGCCTGCGTGGTCACCCTGTGGAACGGCAACCCGATCTCGGTGCAGCCGCCGAACTTCGTCGAACTGAAGATCGTCCAGACCGACCCGGGCGTGAAGGGCGACACCGCCGGCACCGGCGGCAAGCCGGCGACCCTCGAAACAGGCGCCGTCGTCCGCGTGCCGCTGTTCGTGGGCCAGGACGAGACCATCAAGGTCGACACCCGCTCCGGTGAATACGTCAGCCGCGTGAAGTGATTGATTCGCAGTGATTGATTCGCAGCGAGCCGGCCATCCGCCGGCTGCGTCGCGAATCCATCATCCCGAGCCGCAGGCGAGGGATCCGCTGTCGAAGGAAGCCCGCCGCCGGCGGGCTTCCGCGTTTTCGCACCTTGCGTCCGCCACGATCCAGCGCGCGTAGAGCGCCATCAGGCGGCTGCACGTTATTGCGCGTCCGGGCCGGCGCAGCGGCCTGGAGCCCGTTCCACAGGGGCGATCCCCGATCCGCGCACGTGACCGGTCGGTCGCGGCGCCTGCCGTCCGGGAATGCGACAATGTCCCGATGACCTACCAGCCCGTCTCCGAATCCCCCGTTCCCGACACCTGCGACCTGCTGATCGAGGCCCGCCACGTGATCCCGATGGATCGCGACGGTGTCGTGCTCGAACACCATGCGGTCGCGATCCGCAGCGGCGAGATCGTCGCGCTGTTGCCCATCGCCGAGGCCCGCGCCCGGTTCGAGGCGAAGGAGACGGTCTCACGGCCGGAAGGCGCGCTGATCCCTGGCCTCGTCAACGCGCATTGCCACAACCCGATGACGCTGATGCGCGGGGTCGCCGACGACCTGCCGCTGAAGCAGTGGCTGCAGGAGCACATCTGGCCGATCGAGGGCGCGATCATGGGCCCGGACTATGTGGCCGACGGCGTCGCCCTGGCCATCGCCGAGATGCTCCGCGGCGGGACCACCTGCTGCAACGAGAACTACTTCTTCCCGGACGTGCAGGCCGCGACCTACAAGCGCCACGGCTTCCGCGCCCGCATCGGTTTGCCGGTGATCGATTTCCCGACCGCGTGGGCGAAGAGCGACGACGAATATTTCGCGCGCGCCTGCGAGGTGCACGACCAGTGGCGCCACGATGCGTTGGTGTCGACCGCCTTCGCCCCGCACGCGCCGTACACGGTGTCCGACGACAACTTCGAGCGCATCCGGATGCTCGCCGATCAGCTCGACGTGCCGGTGCATCTGCACACCCACGAGACCGCGCAGGAAGTCGCGCAGTCGCAGCAGAAGCACGGCCAGCGTCCGATCGCACGGCTCGACCGCCTCGGGCTGGTCAACGATCGCCTGATCGCGGTGCACATGACCCAGCTCACCGACGCGGAGATCGCGCTGTGCGCCGAGCGCGGCGTGAACGTGGTGCACTGCGCGGAATCCAATCTCAAGCTCGCCTCTGGCTTCTGCCCGGTCGCGAAGCTGCTGAAGGCCGGCGTGAACGTGGCGATCGGCACCGACGGCTGCGCCAGCAACAACGATCTCGACATGTTCGGCGAAACGCGTACCGCGGCGCTGCTGGCGAAAGCGGTGGCCGATGACGCCGCCGCGTTCGATGCCTTCAGCGCGCTGCGCGCGGCGACCCTCGGCGGCGCCCGTGCGATGGGACTGGACGATCGCATCGGTTCGATCGAGCCGGACAAACAGGCCGATCTGACCTGCGTCGATCTGTCCGCACTCGAAACCCAGCCGCTGCATCACGTGCTGTCGCAATTGGTCTACGCGACCGGCCGGCATCAGGTCTCCGATGTGTGGATCGCCGGCCGCGCGAAACTGCGCGACCGCATCCTGGTCGACATGGACCTCGACGGCATCCTCGCCAATGCGCGGCAGTGGCAGGAGCGGATCGGCGCGGTGAAGGTGGGGTGAGAGGAGAGAATCGCATGACGACCGCGACGACGACCGACAACTTCAGCCAGGCCGAACTCGACAAGTTCAACGCGTTGGCGAACCGGTGGTGGGATCCTGAAGGCCCCCAGAAACCTCTCCACGCCCTCAATCCCGCGCGTCTCGGTTACGTGCGCGATCGCATGCCCCTGCGCGGCGCGCGCGTGCTGGATGTGGGTTGCGGTGCCGGTCTGTTGAGCGAAGCCCTGGCGCGTGAAGGCGCCGATGTCACCGCCATCGATCTGGCGCCGGATCTCATCAAGGTCGCGAAACTGCACCGGCTCGAATCCGGCGTGCAGGTCGATTACCGGTTGAGCGCGGTCGAAACGCTGGCGGCGGACGTGCCGGGCACCTTCGACGGCATCGCCTGCATGGAGATGCTGGAACACGTGCCCGATCCCGGCTCGGTGATCTCCGCCTGCGCGACCCTGCTCAAGCCCGGCGGTCGCCTGTTCCTCTCGACGCTCAACCGCACGCCGGCGGCGTTCGCGCTGGCCATCGTCGGCGCCGAGTATGTCGCGCGCATGCTGCCGAAGGGCACGCACCGGTACCGCGATTTCATCCGACCGTCCGAACTCGCGGCGTGGCTGCGCGACGCCGGGCTGATCCTGGAAGACGTCAGCGGGCTGCGCTACGACCCGCTGCGCCACGCCGCGCGGGTCGGCGGACGCACCGACGTGAACTACCTGGCCTGCGCGCTGAAGCCGTGAACCACGATCTGTAGGAGGGCCTTCAGGCCCGAGCGTTTCACGGAAATCTCGACGTAGAAGAGCTCGGGCCTGAAGGCCCTCCTGCAAAAGCAAGAGATTAGGGCGCCGAGTGGAGCAAGCTCCGCTCTACACAACCAATCATGAGGCATTCCGCTTGACCCAGACCCGTTTCCCCCGCGGCGTACTCTTCGACCTCGACGGCACCCTGCTCGACAGCGCGCCGGACATGATCGCCGCGATCAACCTCATGCGTGCCGCCCGCGACGAGCCGCCGATGCCGCTCGACGCCCTGCGTCCGCACGTGTCCAAGGGGGCGCGGGCGATGATCCGCGCATCGTGGGGGCATCTGGACGAAACCGAGCGCGAGGCGATGGTCAAACCCTTTCTCGACACCTACGAACGCGAACTGGGCCGCCATTGCGCGCCGTTCGACGGCATCGAACGGATGCTCGATGCGCTGGAGGCCGATGATGTCCGCTGGGGCATCGTCACCAACAAGCCGTTCTATCTGGCCGAACCGCTGATCCCGATGCTCGGCTGGGCCGATCGCTGCGGCGTGCTCATCGGCGGCGATTCGCTGCCCGAGCGCAAACCGCACCCGTTGCCGCTGCTGCACTCGGCGGCGGTCATCGGCGTCGACCCGCGCGACTGCGTCTATGTCGGCGACGACGAGCGCGACATCGTCGCCGCGCGCGCCGCTGGCATGCCGTCGGTGGTCGCGCTGTGGGGCTATCGCCTGCCGGGCGACGAGCCTGCGGCCTGGGGCGGCGACGTGATGATCGAGCAGCCCCATGCGCTGCTGGACGCGGCGGTCTGGCCCGCCTCGGGCACGATCGCGGCACCGTGAGCGACGCCGCCATGCCCGATTCGGGGTTCGACGCCGATCTCGACGATTTCCTTGGCAAATGGCGCGGGCGCTGGCCGGAATGGCGCATCGCCCTGGTGTTCCTGCCCGAGCCGCAGCGCCCGCTGGCCGACGCCTGGCTCGCGCTGCTGCAGGAATGGACCGACGCCGCCTGGGCCGGGGACGACCCGACCCCGGGGTTCGCCAAGCTCGGCTGGTGGCAGGAAGAACTGATGGGCTGGTCGAAGGGCCTGCGCCGGCATCCGCTGGGGCGGGTGCTCCAGAAGCGATCCGCGCCCTGGGCGACGCTGGCGGCGGCGCTGCCGGCACTGCGTGCGGCCCGTGACCCGTTGCGCGCCTGGGCGCCGCCGGCCGAGGTCCTGTCGACGCTGCAGCCGATGATCGCGGCCGTCGACGCCTGCGAAGCCGTCCTGTTCGCCGGCGATGGCCGCCCGGCCGGCGATGGCTTCTCCCTGCTCGCCGCGCATGCGCTGTGGCATCGCGAGGACGCCGAAGCCGCGCAGCAGGCGCGGGCCTGGGCGCGTGCGCTCGCGGCACGCGCGCCGGCGCAGGCCGCGACCCGGAGCGCGACGCGACCGCGCCGGATCCACGATGCGCTCGGTCATGGCCGCCTGTCGCGCTTCATCGCCCGCGGCGAGGTCGTGGCGTTGCCGCCGGCGGTCGCGCTCTGGCGGGCCTGGCGCGCGGCCCGGTAGGGCAACGCTTCGTTCCGGATCGGTTCCCGGGGCATCCGGCGCGGCCGGGTACAATGGCGGTTCCTCCCGCGTCCCTCCCTCTCTCCGTGACTCCGCGCCCGAACGTCCTTCCGATGCCCGATGTGGCCGGCGATGCCGCCGCCGCGGCGCGTGCGCTCGACTGGGTCGGCATGCGCAACATCGCGCTTCCGCTGCGGACCCGCGCCGAGGACGGAGCCGTGCTGCAGGTGCCGGCGTCGGTGGACGTGTTCGTCGATCTGCGCGAACCCGGCGCCCGCGGCATCCACATGTCGCGACTCTATCTGCGACTGCAGGAAGCGCTGGTCGAGGACGTGCTCACGCCCGCGCGCCTGCGTCGCGTACTGCAGGAATGCGTCGAATCGCAGGGCGCGCTGTCGTCGTCCGCGCGGCTGGCGCTGCGCTTCGACCAGATGCTGCGGCGCCGCGCGCTGAGCAGCGACAACAGCGGCTGGAAGCGTTATCCGCTGGAGGTCGACGCGGCGCTGATCGGCGGCCATCTCGCGCTGTCGCTGGCGTTCTCGGTCGAATATTCCAGCACCTGTCCGGCGTCCGCGGCGCTGTCCCGGCAGCTCAATGCCGAGCGTTTCGCCGAGGATTTCGCCGCCGCCCATCCGCTGTCCACACAGGTGGTGCGCGACTGGCTGTCCTCGGAGCGCGGGCTGGCGGCCACGCCGCACGCGCAGCGCAGCCGCGCGGAGATCCGCGTCGAACTGCAGCCGGCGTTCGACGAACTGCCGGTCGCCGATCTGATCGACCGCGTCGAGGCCGCGCTGGGCACGCCGGTGCAGACCGCGGTCAAGCGCGAGGACGAACAGGCCTTCGCCCGGCTCAACGCCGAGAATCTGATGTTCTGCGAGGACGCCGCGCGCCGTGTCGCCGCGGTGTTCGCCGACGATGCGCGCGTGCAACGGTTCGACGTGCGCGTCTCGCATTTCGAAAGCCTGCATCCGCACGATGCGGTGGCGCAGGTGTCGGGCCGGGGCGCCGCCACCGGCTGAGGCGCGACGCGCCGGTCTATGCCGGTCTATGCCGATCCAAGCCCGCGTCCGGGAATGACGCGCGCCGCGTTGTGGGGCCGATTCGACTTCCGTATGCTCGGCGCGTTCACCGCCGACGGTGGACGTCCTGTCTGCGGGGCGCCGCGCGAGGAAGTGGGGGCGCGTGGTGGTCCCGTCCATCATCGTTCGACACTGGAGGTCATCATGAAGATGCGTCCTGCTCCGCTGCTTTCCGCGGCGCTGCTGCCTGCCGCGCTGTTGTTGGCGGGCTGCAACAAGAAAGCGCCGCCGCCCGCGGCGCCCGAAAAGCCCGCCGCCGCCGCGCCTGCACCGGTCGCGCCGGTCAAACCGGTCGATATTCCCGCCGGTTACGGTTATCCGGGCAATCGCGACGAGTTCCAGGCCTGGGCCGACAGCTGGCAGATCGACAACATCACCACCGCCGCCTGGAACCTCTGGGCCGGCATGACCAGCGACTCCGGACAGGTCTGGGAAGGCGCCAACCTGCCGGTCTGGGAAACGTGGTGCGGCATCAGCGAGACCTTCAGCAAGGAAGGCTGCGCCGCGGGCATGACGCGACCGTCGCGCGGGTTCCAGCCCGCGAGCCAGATCGGACACGGTGCGCGCAAGGCCGGCCTGCAGATTCCCGCCGACACCAACGTGGTGTCGTTCAACAAGTTCAATCCCTCGATGGCGGCGTATCTGGCCGCGATGCACCCCGGCCCGGGCGGCGCGCAGTACAGCTACACCTCGATGCAGAATCAGGTCGACCTCAACGCCGCGTGGCCGCAGGGCACGCCGGTCGGCGACCGCAAGATCGTCGATGCGCCCTACCAGCCGGACCAGGGCGACCAGATCGGCTTCTCGGCGATGGAAACCAAGCCGGTGATCTTCGTGGTGAAGGCGACCGGACTCACCCCGATGCCCCTATGGCAGGGCACGCAACAGTCGACGACGCCGGGCAACGCGACCCCGGAAACCTGGTTCACCTGCGTCCTGCTCGATCCGGCCAACAAGGGCGGTCCGGACACCGCGCCGGTCGCGGCCACGCCCGAGCAGATCGCCCAGGCCGTTCCCAGCCCGGCGCTGGCGTGCAAGAACTACCTGTATGCGCCGCTGTCGACCATCTACAACTTCCGCATGGATCAGGCCGACGCCGACAACTGGAACAAGAACCTCGCCAACAACGGCGATCAGGGGCAGGGGCTGAAGGCCGCGGCCGGCGATTTCGGCGTGCTGGCAGGCATGCACGTCAACAGCAAGACGATCGTCAACTGGACCTGGGAAACCTACTGGTGGCAGCCTGGCGACGACGCGCCGGACAACTTCCCGGGCAGCAAGCAGGGCATGACCGCGAACGTGAAGGGTCCGTGGCGCAACTACGCCATGTGCACCGCGTGGAATCAGACCAAGGGCAATCAGTCGACCGAGATGGTGGTCTGCTTCAATCCGTTCCTGGAAACCTCCAGCGGCATTCCTGCCGGCCAGACCAGCAACTGCGTGAGTTGCCACGGCACCGCGACCTTCGGCGCCGCCGCGGTCTCCGGCCAGCCGCCCGTCAACGCGGCCACGACGATGAACTATCCGGCCAGCTACACCGCGCCGATCGATTTCACGTCGAACGCCTGCACGCAGTCGACGCCGCCGGGCAGCCAGACCTGTTTCGCCGATTTCACGAAGACCGATTTCTCGTGGGCGATTCCGGGCAACGCGCGCAACGATCTGCCGCAGCCGCCGGCACCGCCGGCACCGCCGGCCGCTGACGCCGGAAAGTAAGCGCTCTCCAGCACGATGCAACGGCCCGGCGCTGCCGGGCCGTTGTCTTTCCGGCGGTCGGGCGAGGCGCCCGCCGCGTCAGTGCGCGAGTCTGCGCAGGAGCGTCGCGAAATCCCGGTCCTCGCCGATCGCATCCAGGATCGGCAGCACGCCCTGCGGGCCGTTGCTGCTGTTGGTGAAGACGATCGTGCCGTTGCCGGTGTCGGGCGAGAAATAGCCCAGCGTGAAGGTGCCCGCATCCATGCCGGTATGCATCAGATAGCGGTGTTCGCCGATCCGGAACGTCTCCCAGCCCAGCCCCATGCCGGCCTCGTCCGCGCAACCCGCGTCGTCCGGCGGCGGGCACAGCGCGCCTTTCCTGTCGGTCTGCACGCGCGCGCGCTCGTCGGCGAGCGATGCATCCATGCCCTGACGTTTCATCAGCGAGATCATGAAGCGCGCGTAGTCGCGCGGCGTCGAGAAGACGTCGTCCGAGGCGATGGCGCGGGTCGCGATCTGCGGCGGCAGTGGCCGGCCCTCGCCATCGTGCGGCACCGCGATGCGGCCCTCGAACCACGGGCGGCGCGTGTAGGCGGTTTCGCGCATGCCGGCCGGTGCGAACACCAGACGCTGCGCCAGGGTTTCGAACGGCGTGCCGGTCTTCTGCTCGACGAAGCGCGCCATGTACTCGAAACCCTCGCCGGAATACCCGAACGCGGTGCCGGGAGCGCGTTCGAAGCGCAGCGTGCCGTCGCGCCAGTTCGGGAACCCGGTGCGATGGCTCAGCGACAGTCGCGGCGTGAGCAGGTCGCGCCGGGGATCCGCGGCGAGATCCGGGTCGACCCAGTATTTCGCCATCGGTTCGTCCAGCGAGACCCGGTCGCGCGCCACCAGGCGCAGCACGACCTCGGCCGAGATCGGTTTGGTCATCGACGCGATGTTGTAGAGCGTGGCGGTGGTCGCCATCACGCCGGGACGCGCTTCGCCGTAGGCGGCGGCGAATACGAGCCGGCCGCGCTCGATCCTCGCGATCGACACGCTGGCGATGCGTTTTTCCGCGAGCAGTGCCGGAATGGTTTCGTCGAGCCGACGCTGCAGCTCGGCGGCGCCGGTGGGAAGCACGATCAGGCTGAGGAGAAAGACGCACAGCGCCTGACGATAGTGCGAGACGACGGACATGGGGACACCTCGGGCCAACAGTGGATGGTCCGGCGACGTCGCGCGTCGCCGGGGAAGGGGAATCGCAGGGGAACGACCGGTACCGGGCCGGACTCAACGCACGGTCATGTGCTCGTAGGACAGGATGCGCGCGACGACCCACGCATCGTGCTCGCGGCGCCAGAGATGGGTATAGCGAGCGATGCCGGTCAACGTTTCGCCGCCGTTCGCGGCAGGCACATGGAAGCGGTGCACGCCGGTTTCCAGCGCGCCGTCCTCGCCGATCGGAAACACCCGCTGCGTACCGGTCACGAGTTCACGCCGTGAGCCGGATGCTTCGCCCGATGCGCGGCTTCGGCATTCTCCGCGCAGTCGATCGACGAAGGCGTCGCGCGAATCCGCGAGGGTGCCCCAGCGATCGTGGTGGAATTCGAAGTCGGCGGCGATCGTCGCGGCCACCGCATCGGGATCGCAGTCGACGAAGATCGCGTCGAACAGATGTGCGCTGCGCGCGACGATCGCCTGTTCCAGCGCCGGTGGCGTCGGCGCATCGCGCTCCGCGATGGCGTCGAGCGGCAGCCAGCGGCGCAGATCGTCGTCCGCGATCACCGTCGCGGACAGCAACGACAACAGCGCCGCGCAGAGAAGCGGGAAACGGCGTGGTGTCGCGGCCATGCGTTGCGGCATTGCGGAGGGGCGGGCGTTCATGCGCTCAGCTCCGCCCGCGGGTGATGAAGTAGTACGTCAGCTGGCTCAGCCCGGTCGCGGCCAGCAGGATCGCGATCGCGCCCGGCGTGACCTCGTCGGTTCCCATCGCGTCGATGATCGCGAACCCGATCGCCAGCGCGGTGGCCAGCAGGCCCCAGCGCAGCGACGACAGCCGGCGTTCGGCCTGTTCGCCCTGCAGGATCGAGCGCAGCAGGTCTTCGGTGCCCGGCTCGCGCAGCATGCGGTAGCGCATGATCGCATCGACCAGCACCCGGAAGGCGTAGGTGATGCAGACGAACAGCGCCAGCGGGACGATGATGTTCTTCAGTTCCATGACAATGTACTCACGAGGGGCTTCACGGGACAGGAGATGCGGGAGGGCGGGACGGTTGCAGTCAGGCGCGTATCACGGCACGTATCACGGCACGTATCACGGCGCGGCGCGATGGCCATAGCTCAGCACGCGGGTGATCCGCCAGCCGTCCGCGTCGTTGCGCCAGACGATGACGAAATCCGCTTCGCCATCGCACCCGCCGCCGGTCTTGCAGAAGCGGTGCACGCCTTGCGCGATCGCCCCGAAATCCCTGATCGGATGGATTTTCAGCGTGCCCGCCACCCGCTCGCGCGTGTACTGCCCGCAGGCATGGCGACGAGTGTTGTCCAGCATCGCCTGCCGGCTCCAGGTGACCCCTCCGGTGTCGTGGTAGAACTCCACGTTCTCGGCGAAATGCGCGGCATGGCGCGCGAGCTGTGCCGGATCCGCGCAGCGGTTGAAGGCGTCGAAGACCGCGTCGTCGAGCTGCATGATGGTCGCTTCCAGCGAGGTGTCTTCGGCGTCGGCGTCGGATGCGGCGGCCGGCCACACGGAGGAGGCGAGGCCGAGCAGGCAGAGCAGGGGCAGGGTCTTCATTCGAGCAGGGTCCGGGTCGGCATCGGGTGGGTGATGCCCTCGTTCACCATGGATACGCGAGGGCAGGCGCCGGTTGCAGTTCGAGTGTGATTCATCCGTTTGCAACCGGCATGCCTGCTCGCGTATCTAGTCGTGCATCGTTGTCCGGATCCGCATGCACCCCGATCGCGCCCTCGTCGAAGCCGTCCTCGCCGGAGCGCCGGGTGCGTTCGAACGGCTCGTGGGCGAGTATCAGGGGCTGTGCTGGCACATCGTCTTCCGTCTGGTGCGCGATCCCGAAGAGGCCCGCGACCTGTGCCAGGACACCTTCCTGCGCGTGTACCGGAACCTGCACCAGTACCGCCACGATTGTCCGCTCAAACACTGGATCGGCCGGGTGGCGTATTCGATCGCCCTCCGCCACCTGGAGCGCAGGAAGATCGCGCTCGGTGCAGAACTGCGCAGCGACGAAGCGTTGCTGACGCCGGAGGACGAGACCGATGTCTTCGACTACGCGGCGGCCTGCGACGATGCCGCCGCGGCCCGGCGGCTGCATGCGGCGATCGAGACGCTGGCGCCGCTGCCGCGCATGCTGTTGACGCTGTACCACCTCGACGATATGCCGATCCCGGAGATCTCCCGCATCACCGGACTGCCGGCCGGCACGATCAAGAGCCATCTGTTCCGCGCGCGACTGAAACTGCGCGAACGCCTCGAAACCGGAGATCCGCGATGACGACGCGACCAGAAGACGATCGTGGGGACGCCAACGCCATGGACGATCCGCATGAACACGAATGGCGTCTGCAGGAAGCGGCGCGTCTCGCACGCCGCGCCGGCGATCCGCCTGCGGGCGGCGCGCGCGCACTGCGCTACCGGTTCATCGCCGATGCGCTCGATGCACCGCCGGAGGCGATGCTGCCGAGCCATTTCGCGTATGCGGAGGCACAGCGGATCGAGGTCATCGTCGCCGAGCGTCGTCGCGCCGACGCCCGCTTCGTGCGGCGATTGAAGCTCGGTTTCGCGCTGGGTTACGGCGGCTGCGTCGCCACCGCCGCGTACGTCCATCGCGACGCCCTGGCCGCGGCGCTGGAGGCGCCGGGCCTGCAGGCGTTGATCGCGGCGCCGTGGTGGCCGCTGCTGATCGGCTGCGTGGCGTGGGTCGCGATCGCGCAGGCGCGGCCGTGGCGCCGGCGCGCGCGCTAGAAGCGAGGTTACGGTGCGTCGTTGCGTTCGAGCACCAACAATGGATCGATGCGCACGTCGAAGCGCGCCAGGAGGAGCTAGGTCCGCCGGGACGACGAACGCGCCGCCGCGCGCGGTGGACGCGAGGTTACGGTGTGTCGTTGCGTTCGAGCGCCAGCAAAGGATCGATGCGCACGTCGAGCCGCGCCAGGACGAACCAGGTCCGCCGCGACGACGAACGCGCCGCCGCGCGCGGTGGACGCGAGGTTACGGTGCGTCGTTGCGTTCGAGCACCAGCAAGGGATCGATGCGCACGTCGAGCCGCGCCAGGACGAGCCAGGTCCGCCGCGACGACGAACGCGCCGCCGCGCGCGGTTGACGCGAGGTTACGGTGTGTCGTTGCGTTCGAGCACCAGCAAGGGATCGATGCGCACGTCGAGCCAGTTCATCCCCCAATGCAGATGCGGTCCCGTCGCCCGTCCGGTCGCACCGACCGCGCCGAACACCTGCCCCTGTTCGACGCGATCGCCCACCTGCACGTCGATCCGCGACAGATGCAGGAAATTCGAGCTGATGCCGGCGCCGTGATCGATCAGCACGGTGCCGCCGGTGAGGTACAGGTCCGGCGCCGCGAAGGTGACGATGCCGGCGGCCGGGGCCTTGATCGGCGTGCCCTGGGCGGCGGCGATGTCCATGCCCGAATGCGGCGATTTCGGCGTGCCGTTGTACACGCGCTGGTTGCCGAACCGGCCGCTGATGCGGCCTTCGACCGGCCAGACGAACCGCGCGGCGAAGTCTTCGCGCGCGTCGTCGCGGGTGCGGGCGGCCGCGACCCGCGCCTGCTCGCGCTCGATCCGCGCGGCGATCTCCGGCGGCGGATTCACCGTCGCCGGCGGCACGCCGTCGATCCGTTCGACCGGCCAATCGCGCGGCGTCACTTCGATCCGATGTTCGACGATGCCGGTCGCGGGCTGTCGCACCTTCACCACCAGCGGGCCGACGGCATCGCGGCCCACGCCGAACACGAACCGGCCTTCCGGCGACACGCGCAGTCTGCGGCCGCCGTATTCGACGATCGCGGCCGGATGCGTCGTGCCGATCACCAGCGCGCCCTGCTGGACCGAGCTCGGCAGGCGCGTGGCGCGAACCGCAATCGCACCGTCGCCGCCCACGGACGGTGCGGCGACGACCGACGCGTGCGTGGACGCGGTGTGGGTACCGGTGCAGGCGACCAGAGCGAGCGCCAGCGACGCGACGAGCAGCGCCCGTTTCACCGGTCGAACGCCAGCCGCATGCCGCGCGGATCGCCGACCAAGCGTGCGCCGTCCCAGGCGAGATGGCCATTGACCCAGGTCGACGCGACGCGCGAGCGGAAGGTGGTCCCTTCGAAGGGCGACCAGCCGCATTTCGACAGCACCTGCGCGCGCTCGACCGTGAACGGCGTGTCGTCGATCAGCACCAGATCGGCGAAATAGCCCTCGCGCAGGAAGCCGCGTTCCGCGACGTCGAACAACTGCGCAGGTGCGTGCGCGAACTTCCGCACCACCTGCGCCGTGGTCAGCCGGCCCTCGTGCACGCATTCCAGCGCCGCGCTCAGCGCGAACTGCACCAGCGGCAGACCGCTGGGCGCGCGCAGGTAGGGGTTCTGCTTTTCTTCCAGCGTGTGCGGAGCGTGATCGGTGGCGAGCACGTCGATGGTGTCGTCTGCCAGCGCGGCGATCAGCGCCTCGCGGTCGGCGGCGTCCTTGATCGCCGGATTGCATTTGATGAAGTTGCCGCGGGTGGCGTAGTCGCGGCTGTCGAAGCGCAGGAAGTGGACGCAGGTCTCGGCGGTGATGCGTTTGCGGCTGCCGTCGGCGCGGATCAGCGGCCCGCGTTCGAACAGGGCCAGTTCGTCGGCGGTGGAGATGTGCAGCACGTGCAGGCGGGCATCGTGGCGGCGGGCGAGTTCGATCGCCAGCTTCGTCGACTTGACGCAGGCCTCGCGCGAGCGGATCTCGCCGTGGCATTCCACCGGCACGTCGTCACCGTACTTCTCGCGGAACTTCGCCAGGGTCGCATCGATCGTCGGCGTGTCCTCGCAGTGGGTGATGATCGGCGTCGGCGCATCGCGGAACACCGCGTCCAGCACCTCGGGATCGTCGACCAGCATGTTGCCGGTGGACGCGCCCATGAAGACCTTCACGCCCGGCGACGCCTTCGGATCGAGCGCGCGGATCGCCTCGATGTTGTCGGTGCTGGTGCCCATGTAGAAGGCGTGGTTGGCGCGGGCGCGGCCGGCGGCGCGACGGTACTTGTCCTCCAGCGCCGCGGCGTCGAGCGTCGGCGGGCTGGTGTTGGGCATCTCCATGAAGCTGGTCAGCCCGCCGGCCACCGCGGCCGCCGATTCGGTGGCGAGGTCGCCCTTGTACTCCAGCCCCGGTTCGCGGAAGTGCACCTGGTCGTCGATCATCCCCGGCAGCAGGCGGCGGCCGGCGGCGTCGATCACCGTCTCGCCGTGTCGTGCGACCAGACCGCTGCCGATGGCCTCGATGCGGCCGTGGGCGAAGCGCAGGTCGCCTTCGAACTCCCGGTCCTCGTTGATGAGACGGGCGTTGACGATCAGGGTGGGGACGTGGTCGTTCATGCGGAGGGCCCTGGTCGGTCGTGGCGGGGCGGCACCGGATCGTGGCCGCCGGGGCAGAGGGGATGGCAGCGGGCCAGCCGTCGGGCCGTGAGCCAGCTGCCGCGGACCGCGCCGAAGCGCTGGATCGCCTCCATCGAGTACTCCGAACAGGTCGGGACGAAGCGGCAGCGCTGTCCCAACAGAGGGCTCACCCAGCGTTTGTAGAAGCGGAGTGCGACGATCAGCAGACGGTCGATCAAGGAATGGATCCGGGACAATCGCGGCGCGCGGGGCTCGCAGGAATGCGAGGTTGCCGCTGCAGTCTCGGCAGGGTATAACAGCCCGCTTTCCCGCCTCAAGGGAAGATACGAGGATTCTCGGACGTGGCATCAAAGAAACCCGCAAAGAAGGCCGCGAAGCCGGCCGCCAAGCAACCCGCGAAAGCGGTCGCCAAGAAGCCTGCGGCCAAGCCGGCCGCGAAGCCGGCCGCCAAGAAAGCCGCCGCTCCGGCCGCCAAGAAGCCGGTCGCCAAGCCGGCCGCCAAGCCCGCTGCGAAGCCGGCCGCCCAGAAGGCCGCGGCCAAACCGGCCGCCAAGCCGGTGGCGAAGAAGCCCGTCGCCAAGCAGGCGGCGAAGCCGGCGGCGAAGTCCGCGCCGGTGAGCAAGCCGGCGGTGAAGGTCGAGACCCGCGCCCCCGCGGCCAAACCGGTGCTGTCCAAGGCCCCGGCCGCGAAGGCCCCCGCGCCGAAGCCGCCGGCCAAGGTCGAGGCCCCGGCCGCGACCAAGCCGGCCGCGGCGCCCGCGCCGAGCCCGGCGCCCGCCGCTCCGAAACCGGCCCCGAAGCCCGCGCCGGCCGCCAAGTCACCGGCCCCGGCCGCGCGACCGGCCCCGAGCGAACCGGCGAAGGCCGTCGTCAAGCCCGTCGTCGCCACGCCGAAGCCGGCCCCCGGCAAGGTCGCGGTGGCCGTGGCCTCGCGTCCAGCCGCTCCGACGCCCCGGACCCAGTACAAGGTCGTCCCGTACAAGACCGACGAGGCCACCGGCCGCCCGATCCTGCCCGAGGGCTACAAGCCCAGCGTCGACGAGGAGTACATGAGCGCACTGCAGCTCGAGTACTTCCGCCAGCGCCTGCTGGGATGGCGCGCGGACCTGATCGAAGAGTCCAAACAGACCATCGAGAATCTCAAGGACGAAGTGCGCGATGTCGGCGACGATGCCGAACGCGCCACCCGCGAAACCGAGAACTCGCTGGAACTGCGCACCCGCGACCGCTACCGCAAGCTGATCGGCAAGATCGACAGCACGCTCAAGCGCCTGGAAGCCGGCGAATACGGCTACAGCGTCGACTCGGGCGAAGAAATCGGCCTCAGCCGCCTCGAAGCCCGCCTGACCGCCGAACGCACGATCGACGAACAGGAACGCTGGGAGCATCTGCAGAAGCAGCAGGGCGATTGATCCCGTTGACGATGCCGTGATCACGAAAAACCCCGCTTCGGCGGGGTTTTTTCATTGTTGATCTTCCGGTCGCAGTGGCGAATGGCGCCAGTCGAATGCAGCGATCAATGCTTGCGCGTCGGCATCGAAGGCCGCGCGATAGTGATGCGCGTGCGGAAAGGGCACCGCGGGATTTCCGGGGACGTACCGCTGCGCTTCGAGCGCATCGATGTAGCGATCGTGCGGTCCATAGGCATAGAGCAGATCGTGTCGGTCCCAGATCACGGTGGCCTCGTCCTCGGGCGAATGCGCCCACAGGTCGAATCTCGCATCGGCACGGAAGAAATCCTCGAACCTTTGCAGCAGTGCGTCCAGTTCTTCCGCGCTGATCGGCGGACTTTGATAGCGGCCGGTTGTGGTCTCGCCACGAGGCGTGTGCAGCACGTACAACAACAGATACGGCGGGCGCAGGCATCCGACGAGCGAGCGGAAGATCGATGTGCCGTCGTTGGCAGCGCCGGCTGCGATCCTTGGCGTTGCGTCGCTCTGGAGTGGGGCGCGATACGTTCGCGCATGCACGAAAGGCGTTTCGTCGTTGTCGACGATGCGAGAGAGCTTGCGCGCTGGTCCTTGATCGCCCGGATTTATCAATGCAGATCCTTCAGATCCAATCGCCGCAACGTCGGCGCCTTCAGCGCCGTGAACGCGGTCACCGCGAGCGTCACGCAGCCGCCGAGCACGACGGCATGGGCGAGTCCGAGCAGGCGCGCCATCGAGCCAGCGTAGAACGCGCCGAGTTCGTTCGAGGAACTGATGAAGATGCTGTTGATCGACGACACCCGGCCACGCATGTGATCGGGCGTGGCGAGCTGCAGGATCGTCGAGCGCAACACCACCGACACGCCGTCGAAGATGCCGGAGAGGAACATCAGCAGCACCGACAACCACAGCAGTTCGGACAGACCGAAACCGATGATGCACAGGCCGAAGCCAGCGACCGCGGCGAGCAGGAAACGGCCGGCGTGGCGTTGGATCGGGCGTCGCGCCAGCCAGACGCCGACCACGACCGCACCGGCCGCCGGCGCGCTGCGCAGCAGGCCCATGCCGAGTTCGCCGGCATCGAGGATTTCCTTGCTGAACGCCGGCGCCAGCGACACCGCGCCGCCGAACAGCACCGCGAACATGTCGAGCGCCATCGCGCCGAGCATCACCGGCGTGCGGAACACGAAGCCCAGACCTTCGCCGATGCTGGCGAAGATCGGCGTGCGTTCGTGCGACAGCGCCGGTTCGGTGGTGCGCAACAGCCACAGCGACAGCGCGGCGCCGAGCGCAGCCACCGCGCCCAGCGCGTAGGCCCAGGTGGTGGGTTCGACCGATTCCTTCCCGTAACCGCCGAGCGTCTTCGCCAGCAGGATCGTGCCCGAGGCTAGCATCGGCCCGAGGACCAGCGCGCCCTGGAACACCACCGCGCCGATGCCCGAGCCTCGGGCGAACTGCTCGCGCGGCAGCACGCAGGCGAACAGGGTGTTGTAGACCGGGCCGAGGAACGAACGCACCGCGCCGGTGAACACGATCGCGGCGTAGATCAGCCACAGTCGCCGCATGCCGTCGGCGGGGGCCGCGAACACCCAGGCGGCCGCGATCGGCGCCAGCAGCAGCGGGGTGATCGCCAGACCGAGGCAGGCGATCGTGCCGAGCCGGCGTTTCGGCAGATGATCCACCAGGTAGCCGGCGAACGGCGCGACGCAGAAGAACGGCAGCACCTCTGCCAGCCCGAGCAGACCGAGCTTCCAGGTGTCGCGGGTCAGCAGATAGACGTGCCAGCCGACCGTCACCGCCACGATCTGGTACGACACGATGGTCAGCAGCCGGTAGCCCATCAACAGCCGGAAGCCGCGATGGCCCAGCGGCGACGCGACCGGCGCTGCGGCGCTGTCGGCGGTCTGTCGGCTCATGCGATCGCGGGGGCGGCGAAGCGGTTCAGTGCACGCTGCCTTCGCGGCGGCAGCGTGCCTCGTGCGCCGTGGTCTTGATGAATGCGAGCAGTGCGGCCAGACCATTGTTGCGGGTCGGCGACAGATGCTTGGCCAAGCCGATGTCGGCGATGTAGCGCGCGTCGGTGGAGAGGATCTCGGTGGCGTCGCGCCCGGAATACACGCGCAGGGCGAGGTAGATCAGGCCGGAGACGATCGCCGAGTCGCTGGCCGCGGCGAAATCGAGCCGGTCGGCATCGCCCGAGGCGACGATCCACACCATCGACTGGCAGCCGTGCAACCGATGTGACTCGGTCTTCAGCGACTCGTCCATCGGCGGCAGCTTGCGGCCGAGGTCGATCAGGTACTGATAGCGCTCCGACCAGTCGCCGAAGAACGCGAATTCGTCGCGGATCGCGTCCTGGGCTTCGGTGGCGGTGGATTCGGTGGGGAAGGTGCTCATCGCGGACTATTGTAAGAGCGATATAGCCCGCGACCGGTTGCAGACGCGGGGCAACAGCGTTCCGTCCGCTGCGTGGCCGGGTTCATTTCTTATTGCTGGCCCAAAAGAAACGAACCAGAGAAAAGGGCCTTCCCCGGCGAGGAGAACCCACTGGGCAAACCCGCTGGGCGAACCCGCAGCCGGAATTTTCCGACTCGCCATCCCTGGCCCGGCCGGAAAACGACGCGCTGCCTGCGCGCCGCCCTCCAGATCTGGAGGTCCGGGTCTGGAGGAATGATCGGCGAGTCGTTTCAGGCACGCTTCCAGCGGACCCCTTGTGGCGTGTCTTCCAACAGCACGCCCTCGTCGGCGAGCTGCTTGCGGATCGCGTCGGCGCGGGCGAAGTCGCGTGTTTTCTTGGCTTCGTTGCGCTCGTCGACCAGCGCCTGGATGCGGGCGTCGTCGTCGCCGGACGCGCCGCGCGCGAACCAGGCTTCGGGCGACTGCCGCAGCAGACCGAGGGCGAGACCGGCACCGAGCAGTTCCGATTTGAGGCGCGCGCGTTCGCCCGTGTCGTCGCTGCGTCGCGCCTCGCCCGCGATGCGCGCGACCTCGGCCAGCGCCTGCGGGGTGTTGAGATCGTCGGCGAGCGCGGCCTCGACGCTCGCCGGGATCGCCGCGACGGCATCGACATCGGCCAGATCGCGCAGCGTGCCGTAGAGGCGGTCCAGGGTCCGCACCGACTGCTCGATCAGCGCATCGGACCACTCCAGCGGTTGCCGGTAGTGCGCCGACATCAGCGCGAAGCGCAGGGCTTCGGGCGGATGCTCCTTGATCAGATCGTGGACGCGCTGGATGTTGCCCACCGACTTCGCCATCTTGGCGCCGCCGAAGTTCAACATGCCGTTGTGCATCCACCAGCGCGCGAAGATCTTGTGCGAACCGTCGGCGTGCTTGTGGGTGCACTCGCTCTGCGCCACCTCGTTCTCGTGGTGCGGGAACTGCAGATCGATGCCGCCGGCGTGGATGTCGATGGTCTCGCCCAGATGCGCTTCGGCCATCGCCGAGCATTCGATGTGCCAGCCCGGGCGGCCGCGGCCCCAGGGCGAATCCCAGCCCGGCAGATCGTCGGAGGATGGCTTCCAGAGCACGAAATCGCCGGGATTGCGCTTGTAGGGCGCCACTTCGACGCGTGCGCCGGCCAGCATCTCGTCGCGATCGCGGCGCGAGAGCTTGCCGTAGTCGGAAAAGGTCTCGACCGCGAACAGCACATGACCTTCGGCGGCATAGGCGTGGCCCTGCGCGATCAACCGCTCGATCATCGCGATCATGTGCGGGATGTGGGCGGTCGCCGCCGGTTCGATGTTGGGCGCGAAGTCGCCGTCGACGCCCAGCGCGGCCATGTCCTCGCGGTAGGCGGCGGCGTAGCGATCGGTGATGGTGGAGATCGGGGTGCCCAGTTCCTTCGCCGCGGCGTTGATCTTGTCGTCGACGTCGGTGATGTTGCGGGCATAGCGCAGTTGACCGTATCGGCGGCGGAGCAGGGCGGCGAGCACCCCGAACACCACCGGGCCGCGGGCATTGCCGATATGCACGTAGTTGTAGACGGTGGGACCGCAGAGGTACAGGCTCGGGCCGGCCGCGGGATCCTGCGGCGTGAAGGCTTCGACCTGGCGGGTCAGGCTGTTGTAGAGATGCAAACTCATTCCGGTTGAGTACGCAGTTGGGGAGACGTCCCGATTCTAGCCGCCCCGGCATCCTCACGACAGCGGAGATTCAGCCTCGTTCCCGCCGGGCCACCTACACTGGCCGGCCCATGCCTCTGCCCATCGCCCCCCTTCTCCGCGCCCTGAGCCTGCCGTTGCTGGCCGTCGCGGCGTTCTCCGCGCAGGCGCAGAGCGGCAACAGCGGCAATGCCGGCCAGACGGCGAACGTCCGCATCGAATACGCCCAGGTGCTGCGGGTCGAGCCGGTCTACCAGACCCTGCGCGCGCAGGCGGTCGAGCAGCGTTGCGATCATCCGGCCGAGGTCACCGGGGTCGCGCCGACCAACCGCAACTGCCGTCCGGTGCGGGTGGAACGGCAGTTCCAGCGACCGGTGGCCTACGACGTCGACTACATCCACCGCGGGGTGACCTACCGCTCGCGGTTGCCGATCGACCCCGGCAAGCGCCTGCGGGTGCGGATCACGGTCACACCCGACATCCCTCCCGGCGAAAAACGCTGATCCGCCGCTTGCGCCCGCTGGGCCTGCATGCGAGGATGCGCCCCCTATGAAGAACGCGTCGCCCCTGTCGATGTCCAGCGCCCGGATGGCTTCCGGCATGACTTCGCGCGCGCGCCGACCGGAACCCCACACGCCAGCTGGGTGATCCGGTTCGTCGTCCGTTCCAACGACACAGAATCCACGATCAGGCCCGGCTCCCCGCCGGGCCTTTTCTTTTTCCGCCAGCCGATCCGCTCCCACGTACCCCGAGACCCGCCATGAAGCATTTCCTGAACACCCAGGACTGGACCCGCGCCGAGCTCGACGCGACCCTCGCCGAGGCCGCACGCTTCAAGCGCGAAAAACTCGGCCAGCAGCTCAAGGGCAGGTCGATCGCCCTCGTGTTCTTCAATCCCTCGATGCGCACCCGCACCAGTTTCGAACTGGGCGCGTTCCAGCTCGGCGGCCATGCGGTGGTGCTGGCGCCCGGCAAGGACGCGTGGCCGATCGAGTTCGACCTCGGCACGGTCATGGACGGCGACACCGAGGAGCACATCGCCGAGGTCGCGCAGGTGCTCAGTCGTTACGTCGATCTCATCGGCGTGCGCGCGTTCCCGAAGTTCGTCGACTGGGCCGCCGATCGCGAGGACAAGGTGCTCAAGGGCTTCGCGAAATACGCGACCGTGCCGGTGATCAACATGGAGACCATCACCCATCCCTGCCAGGAACTGGCGCATGCGCTGGCGTTGCAGGAGCACTTCGGCACCAGCGACCTGCGCGGCAAGAAGTACGTGCTGACCTGGACCTACCATCCCAAGGCGCTGAACACCGCGGTCGCGAATTCGGCGCTGACCATCGCCACGCGGATGGGCATGGACGTGACCCTGCTGTGCCCGACCGCCGACTACATCCTCGACGAGCGCTACATGGACTGGGCGGCGCGGAACGTGGCCGAAAACGGCGGCTCTCTGCAGGTGAGCCATGACATCGACAGCGCCTACGCCGGCGCCGACGTGGTTTACGCCAAGAGCTGGGGCGCGCTGCCGTTCTTCGGCAACTGGGCGCCGGAAAAGCCCATCCGCGACCAGTACAAACACTTCATCGTCGACGAACGCAAGATGGCGTTGACCAACAACGGCGTGTTCTCGCATTGCCTGCCCTTGCGCCGGAACATCAAGGCCACCGACGCGGTGATGGACGCACCGTACTGCATCGCCGTGAACGAAGCCGAGAACCGCCTGCACGTGCAGAAGGCGGTGATGGCGGCGCTCGCGAACCAGTAACCCTTCCTCCGGAACGTCCTCCCCATGAACCAGTCCAAAGACATCGTCCTCGCCTTTTCGGGCGGCCTCGACACCAGTTTCTGCGTGCCCTATCTGAAGGAACGCGGCTGGAACGTGCATACCGTGTTCGCCGACACCGGCGGCGTCGATGCCGAAGAGCGTGCCTTCATCGAAGCCCGCGCGCAGGAACTCGGCGTCGCTTCGCATCTCACCATCGACGGCGGCCCGGCGCTGTGGAACGGCTTCGTGAAGCCGTTCGTGCGCGCCGGTGAGGCCTACCAGGGTCAGTATCCGCTGCTGGTCTCCGACCGCTATCTGATCGTCGACGCCTCGCTGGCGCGCGCGCAGGCGCTGGGCACCAACGCCATCGCCCACGGCTGCACCGGCATGGGCAACGATCAGGTCCGCTTCGATCTGGCGGTGAAGGCCAGCGGTGACTACCGCATCGTCGCGCCGATCCGCGAGATCCAGAAGGAACACACCCAGACCCGCGCCTACGAACAGGCGTATCTCGAAGAACGCGGCTTCGGCGTGCGCGCCAAGCAGAAGGCCTACACCATCAACGAAAACCTGCTCGGTCTGACGATGTCCGGCGGCGAGATCGACAAGTGGGAAGCCCCGGGCGAAGGCGCGCGCGGCTGGTGCGCGCCTCGCGCCGAGTGGCCGGAATCCGCGTTGCGCACGACGCTGCGCTTCGTTCGCGGCGAAGCGGTCGCGATCGACGGCGTCGAACTGCCGGGTGCGCAGCTGCTGGCGAAACTCAACGCGCTGTTCGCGCCCTACGGCGTGGGTCGGGGCATGTACACCGGCGACACCACCATCGGTCTCAAGGGCCGCATCGTCTACGAAGCGCCGGGCCTGACCGCGCTGCTCGCCGCGCATCGCGCGCTGGAGGAGGCGGTGCTCACCAAGCAGCAGAACCGCTTCAAGCCCGAAGTCGCGCGCAAGTGGGTGGAACTGGTCTACGAAGGCTTCTGGCACGATCCGCTGAAGACTGATCTCGAAGCCTTCCTAGAATCCTCGCAGGCGATGGTCAACGGCGAAGTGACGCTGGAGACCCGCGGCGGTCGCGTCGATGCCGTCGCCGTGCGTTCGCCGCACCTGCTCAACGCCAAGGGTGCGACCTATGCCCAGTCCGCGGACTGGGGCGTCGAAGAGGCCGAAGGCTTCATCAAGCTGTTCGGCATGAGCAGCACGCTGTGGGCCGAGGTCAACGCGCAACAATGAACCAGCTCTCCACGAACGCGATGCGCGACGGGATCCTGCGCCACCTCGCCGCGCTGGTGGCCTTCGACACCCGCAATCCGCCGCGGGCGATCGGCACCGGCGGCATCTTCGATTATCTGCGCGCGCAATTGCCCGGCTTCGTCTGCACGGTCACCGATCACGGTGCCGGCGCGGTGTCGCTGCTCGCCGTGCGCGGCGCGCCGACGCGCGTGTTCAACGTGCATCTCGATACGGTGCCGTCGTCCGCGGCCTGGACCGCCGATCCGCTCGTTCTGCGGATTTCCGACGAGCGCGCGATCGGTCTCGGCGCCTGCGACATCAAGGGCGCCGCCGCCGGTCTTCTGGTCGCGGCGCAGCGCACCGAGGGCGATGCCGCATTCCTGTTCACCACCGACGAGGAAGCCAACGATGCGCGCTGCATCGCCGCGTTCCTCGCTTCTGACCACGGTTTCCGCGAGGCCGTCGTCGCCGAGCCGACGCAGTGCGAGGCGGTGCTCGCGCATCGCGGCATCTGCTCGGTGCTGACGACGTTCCGCGGTATCGCCGGTCACGCTTCCGGTGCGGATGCGATGCGCCACAATGCCCTGCACCACGCGATGCGCTGGGGCGCGAAGGCCCTCGATCTGGTCGAGGGCGAGGCGCATCGTCGCTTCGGCGGGCTCACCGGCCTGCGCTTCAACATCGGCAAGGTCGAAGGCGGGATCAAGGCGAACGTGATCGCGCCCGGCGCCGAGGTGCGTTTCGGCTTCCGTCCGCTGCCGTCGCACGACATCGATGCCCTGCATGCGCGTTTCCGTGCATGCGCCAACGACGATGCGCTGGCGCATTACGAGGAAACCTTCCGCGGCCCGCCGTTGCCCGCGGGCGATGTCGCCGCCGCGGAAGAGCGTCGCCTCGCCGCGCGCGATCTCGCCGACGAACTCGCGCTGCCGATCGGCAATGCCGTCGATTTCTGGACCGAAGCCTCGCTCTTTTCCGCGGCCGGTCTGACCGCCATCGTCTACGGGCCCGGCGACATCGCCCAGGCCCACACCGCCGACGAATGGGTGGCGCTCGATCAGCTCGAGCGCTACACCGCGTCGATCGTCCGCATTCTGCAGGGAGGCGCCGCGCAATGACGCCGTTGCTCGATCACAAGGTTCACGACCCCCAGACCCGCCAGACCATCGTCCGCCTGCTGTCCAGCATGGCCGGCGCGAAGGAGATCTCGCAGTACCTCAAGCGCTTTTCGCAGCTCGATGCCGCGCGTTTCGCCGTGGTCAAGGTCGGTGGCGCGGTGTTGCGCGATGAGCTGGACGCGCTGACCTCGTCGCTGGCGTTCCTGCAGGACGTGGGGCTCACCCCGATCGTGATCCACGGGGCCGGACCGCAGCTGGACGATGAACTGGCCGCCGCCGGCATCGAGAAGCGCACCGTGAACGGCCTGCGCGTGACTTCGCCGGAGGCGCTGGCGATCGTGCGCAAGGTCTTCCACGCGCAGAATCTGAAGCTGGTCGAAGCGCTGCAGGCGCAGGACGCGCGCGCGACCTCGATCGTCGGCGGCGTGTTCGAGGCCGACTATCTCGACCGCGAGACCTACGGACTGGTCGGCGAGGTGAAGCAGGTCGAACTGGCGCCGATCCTCGCCAGTCTGCAGGCCGGCTCGATTCCGGTGATCGCCAGCCTCGGCGAGACCGTCGGCGGCCAGATCCTCAACGTCAACGCCGATTTCGCCGCCAACGAACTCGTGCAGGTGCTGCAGCCGTACAAGATCGTGTTCCTCACCGGCACCGGGGGACTGCTCGACGATGACGGCAACGTGATCGATTCGATCAATCTGTCCACCGAGTACGACACGTTGATGGCGCAGCCGTGGATCAACGGCGGCATGCGGGTGAAGATCGAGCAGATCAAGCAGCTTCTCGACGCGCTGCCGCTGTCGTCGTCGGTGTCGATCACCCGGCCCGGCGAACTGGCCAAGGAGCTGTTCACCCACAAGGGGTCCGGTACGCTCGTGCGTCGTGGTGAGCGCGTGTTCCAGACGACGTCCTGGGACGAGGTCGATCGCGATCGCCTGCGCGGTCTGATCGACTCGGCGTTCGGCCGGACCCTGGTCGCCGATTACTTCGAACGGACCCGCCTGCATCGCGCCTACGTCAGCGAGAACTATCGCGCGGCGGTGATCCTGACCGAGGAGGACGGCATTCCCTACCTCGACAAGTTCGCGGTGCTCGACGAGGCGCAGGGCGAAGGCCTGGGACGCGCGGTCTGGCAACTGATGCGCGAAGCCCAGCCGCGGTTGTTCTGGCGCTCGCGCCACGGCAATCCGGTCAACGCCTTCTACGACGCGGAAGCCGACGGTTGCGTGAAACAGGATCAGTGGCGCACGTATTGGTACGGTCTCGGCGACCTGGACGGCGACGGCGCGGCGACGATCCGGGCCTGCCTGCAGCATTGCCGGCAACGCCCGGTGACCCTGAAGGGATGAGCATGCACGACGTCTGGACCACGCCGACGCTCGAAGGTCGACACGTGCGGCTGGCGCCGCTGCTGGCGTCGCATGCCGACGCGTTGCGCGCGGCGGCGGCGGACGGCGCACTGTGGACGCTGCGCTACACCAGCGTGCCCGGCCCGCATCCGGGCGAGGCCGAGGCCTACATCGCCGCGGCGCTGGCACAGCGCGATGCGGGACAGTCGCTGCCGTTCGCGGTGTTCGATGCCGCGGGCGATCTCGTCGGCAGCACCCGTTTCTACGACATCGACCGCGCGGTGCCGCGGGTCAAGCTCGGCTATACCTGGTACGCGGCGCGCGCGCAGCGGACCGGTCTCAACACCGAGGCCAAGCGCCTGCTGATCGGACATGCCTTCGAGGTCTGGCACTGCGAGTCGGTGGTGCTGGAAACCAGTCACGAGAACCTTCGCTCGCAGGCGGCCATCCTGCGTCTGGGTGCGCAGCGCGACGGTGTGCTGCGCGCGCACATGCGCCATCGCGATGGCACGCTGCGGGATACCCATGTCTTTTCGATCCTGCGCGCGGAATGGCCGCGGATCGAGCGCGAACTGCGCGCGAAGTCGGAGATGCACGCATGAACGACTCCACTCCTCTCCGCGTCGGCATCGTCGGCGCCCGCGGTTACGTCGGCGCGGAACTCATCCGCCTGCTGGCCGCGCATCCGCGCTTTGAACTGGCCTATGTCGGTTCGCGCGAGCTCGACGGCCAGCGACTGGCCGACCACATCGACGCCTATCGCGGCGAATTGCGCTATTCCTCGCCCGCGAGCGCCGAACTGCCCGGGCTGGGCGCCGACGCCGTGGTGCTCGCGCTGCCCAACGGCAAGGCCGCGGATTGCGTCGCCGCGTTCGACGCGGCGGGCAGCGATCCCGCATGCGTGCAGCCGGTGCTGATCGATCTTTCCGCCGATTACCGTTTCGACGACGGTTGGTATTACGGGCTTCCGGAATTGACCCGCGACGCGTATCGCGGCCAGCGCCGGATCAGCAATCCCGGTTGCTATGCCACCGCGATGCAGTTGGCGGTCGCGCCGATGCGCGGACTGCTCGACGCGCCGGTGCAGTGTTTCGGTGTCTCCGGCTGGTCGGGCGCCGGCACCACACCGTCGGACAAGAACGATCCGGACAAGCTGCGCGACAATCTCATGCCGTACGCGCTCACCGGTCATGTCCACGAACGCGAGGTCACGCGACATCTCGGCCATGCGGTCGAATTCATGCCGCACGTCGCACCGCATTTCCGCGGGCTGACGATCACCGCCAATCTGCATCTGTCCGCGCCGACGACGCGCGACGCCGTGCTCGCGCGCTATCGCGAGGCCTATGCCGGCGAACCGCTGGTGCGGGTGCTGGACGACGCGCCCTGGGTCAGCCGCATCGCCGGCCGGCATCATGTCGAACTCGGCGGTTTCGCGTTGTCCGCGGACGGTCGCCGGCTGGTGGTCATCGCGACCGAGGACAATCTGCTCAAGGGCGCGGCGACGCAGGCGCTGCAGAATCTCAATCTCGCGTTCGGGTTGCCGGAAACGACCGGCATTCCGACCGACGCCTGACCCACGGAGTCCACCATGTCCGATCTGCTCTGGCAAAAACCCGGCGTGAAGGTCGACGAACGCATCCAGCGCTTCCTCGCCGGCGAGGACGTGATCCTCGATCGCGAATTCTTCCTGTTCGACATCGAGGCGAGCCTCGCGCACGCCGCGGGCCTACTGCGGATCGGGATTCTCGCCGCCGACGAATTCGCGGGCATCAAGGTCGAACTGGCGAATCTCGCCGAGGATTTCGGCAACGGCGATTTCGTGCTCGACGAACGGTTCGAGGACGGCCATTCCGCGATCGAGGCGCGACTGATCGAACGGCTGGGCGATGCCGGGCGCAGGATCCACACCGGCCGCAGTCGCAACGACCAGATCCTGGTCGCGACCCGGCTGTGGCTGAAGGCCCAACTCCAACGTCTGCACGCGCTCTGCGTCGAATGCGCGGAGGTCGCGCTGGCCCGTGCCGAGGCCGAGGCCGCGGCGCCGCTGCCGGGTTACACCCATCTGCAGCGCGCGGTGGTGTCCTCGCTCGGTATGTGGTGGGCGGCCTGGGCCGAAGGCTTCGTCGATGATGCGCGGCGCGCGCGCGACACCCTCGCCTGGGTCGATGCGAATCCGCTCGGCAGCGCCGCCGGCTACGGCGTGAATCTGCCGCTGGATCGCGACCACGTCACCAGCGCGCTCGCCTTCGGCCGCCTGCAGGTGTCCGCGGCCTATGCCCAGCTGTCGCGCGGCAAGTTCGAAATAGCCGCGATCGAGGCGCTGGGTTCGGCCCTGCTCGATCTGCGCCGTCTGGCCTGGGATCTGAGCCTGTTCACCAGCGCGGAATTCGCGTTCGTCGCGCTGCCGGCGCAGTACACCACCGGCAGCTCGATCATGCCGAACAAACGCAATCCCGATGTGGTCGAGCTGATGCGCGCCAGCTACGCGAGCGTCGCCGCCGCGCGCACCGAGATCGAACAGCTGCTGTCGCTGCCGTCGGGCTATCACCGCGATCTGCAGTTCTCCAAGGGCGCGATCTTCCACGCCTTCGGTCGCGGTCTCGGTGCCCTGGAACTGCTGCCCGATCTGCTGCGCAATCTCGAATGGAAGCCCGAGGCGATGCGCGCAGCGCTCGATCCGTCGATGTACGCGACCGATCTCGCGGTCGATCTCGCGCGACAGGGTCTGCCGTTCCGGGATGCCTACCGGCAGGCCGCCGACCCGGCGCGCTGGGCCGAAGGCGATCCGGATGCGAGTCTCGCCGCGCGCGTTTCGCCCGGCGCGGCGGCGGATCTGCGGCTCGACGCGCTGCGCGCGCGATTGCGCGAGGTCTGAGATCGCCATGCACGCGCGCGCCGTCTTCGTCGAACAGACACTTCCCGCCTGGAAGCGCGCGGTGCTGAAGGTCGGGAGCAGCCTGCTCGCCGGCGACGGTGGGCTGTCGCCGCACAACGCGGTGCATCTGGCCGCGTTCGTGCATGCCTGCCGCGCGCAGGGGCGCGAGGTGGTGATCGTGTCGTCCGGTGCGGTCGCCGCGGGACGCGCGGTGCTGCACGCCACGCCGCGACCCGGCGCGGCGATGGCCGAGCGCCAGGCGCTGGCCGCGCTCGGTCAGGCGAAGCTGATGGCGTTCTGGCAGGGCCTGTTCGCGCAACCGGTGGCGCAGGTGCTGTTGACCCACGACGATGTGCGCAACCGCCGTCGTTATCTGAATGCCCGCGCCACGCTGCAGGAACTCCTGCGCTGCGGCGCGCTGCCGATCGTCAACGAGAACGACACCGTGTCGGTCGACGAACTCAAGCTCGGCGACAACGACACCCTCGGTGCGATCGTCGCGGCGCTGATCGACGCCGATGTGCTGTTCATCGCCACCGACATCGATGGCCTCTACGATCGCGATCCGCGCGTCCATGCCGATGCGACGCCGCTCGCGACGGTCGTCGATCCGGGCGACGACGTGCTCGCGATGGCCGGTGGCGCCGGCAGCGCGGTCGGCACCGGCGGGATGCGCACCAAGGTGCTGGCTGCGCAGCGCGCCGGCGCCGCCGGCATCGACACGGTGCTGTTCAACGGCACCCGCGCCGCGGTCGCGCACGCGCTGGCCGGGGATCGTCTCGTCGGCACCCGGTTCGTCGCGGGCCGCAGCCGCATCGCCGCGCGCAAACACTGGCTGCGGCATGCGCCGATCGAGGCCGGTGCCGCGATCCTGATCGACGCCGGCGCGGTCGAGGCCCTGGTCGACAAGGGCGCGTCGCTGTTGCCGATCGGCGTCCGCGATGCGCGCGGCGAATTCCGTCGCGGCGATCTGGTCGAGATCGTTCGTGCCGACGATCCCGCGAATCCGATCGCGCGCGGCGTCACCCAGTACTCCGCATCCGATATCCGCCGGATCGCGCGTCGCCGCTCGCACGAGATCGAAGCGCTGCTCGGCTACAACTACGGCGACACCATCGTCCATCGCGACGATCTGTCCCTGCTCGCCGATCCCTCCCGTGAGGTGTCCGATGTCTGATGCATCCCTGCGCGCGCAGGCACTGGCCTGCCGCGACGCCTCGTCGGTCGTCGCCGCGTTGTCCACCGATGCGAAGAACGCGCTGCTGCGCGCGATGGCCGATGCGCTGGACACCGATGCGGCGGTTATCCTCGCGGCCAACGCCGAAGACCTGCGCGCGGCCGCGGAGAAGGGCATCGCCGGCGCGATGCTCGACCGCCTGACGCTCGACCCGCAGCGGCTCGCCGGGATCGCGAACGCCTTGCGCGAGGTCGCGACGCTGCCCGATCCGGTGGGCGTCGTCACCCGGCGCGAGACCCGGCCGAACGGCATCGAAGTCGAACGCGTGCGCGTGCCGCTGGGCGTGGTGGCGATGATTTACGAGGCACGTCCGAACGTCACCGCGGATGCCGCGGCGCTGTGCCTGAAGGCGGGCAGTGCCGTCCTTCTGCGAGGCGGGTCGGAGGCGATCCGCAGCAATGTCGCGATCGCCGCCGCCCTGAAGCGTGCCCTGTCGGCGCATGGGATGCCCGCTGCGGCGCTGACCCTGATCGAGGATCTGCGCCGAGAGGCCATGGTCGAGCTGCTGCAGCTCAACGACATCGTCGATCTGGCGATTCCGCGCGGCGGCGAAGGCCTGATCCGCTTCGTCGCCGAACACGCGCGGGTGCCGGTGATCAAGCATTACAAGGGCGTCTGCCATCTGTATGTCGACGCCGCGGCGGATCTCGATCTCGCGCTTGATCTGCTGCTCGACGGCAAGGTGTCGCGGCCAGGCGTGTGCAACGCGCTGGAGACCCTGCTGGTCCATGCCGACATCGCCGACGCCTTCCTGCCGCGCGCCGCGGCGATGCTCTCCGCGCGCGGCGTGCAACTGCGTGCGGATCCGCGCGCGCTCGCGCACATGCCGGGCGCGGTGCCCGCGATCGATGATGATTGGGACGCCGAATTCCTCGACCTGATCCTCGCCGTGCGCGTGGTCGACACCCTCGACGACGCCATCGCCCACATCCGCCGCCATGGCTCCGATCACACCGAAGTGATCGCCACCCGCGACGAAGCGGCCGCCGCGCGCTTCGTGCGTGCCCTGCGCAGCGCGGTGGTGATCGTCAACGCCTCCTCGCGCTTCTCGGACGGCGGCGAACTCGGCCTGGGCGCCGAGATCGGCATCTCCACCACGCGTCTGCATGCCTACGGGCCGATGGGTGCGGAATCGCTGACGATCGAGCGGTTCGTGGTGCGTGGGGTGGGGCAGACGCGGAATCTGCGGAATTCCTAGTGCTGCTTACGAATTCTGTCATAGGCATTATCGTTAGCCTAGAAAAAGTGTTTCGCGTAGAAGTTGTGTGCAATTTTTGTGCTGCAGTGATTTTTCCGCCAACGGAAAAGATAAGCTTTCACTAGACGTAACCGTAAGCTTGCGCCATGCTGAATTTGCTTCGCGATCAGTCATGCCTATGCATGTCCCCGTAATCTCTCGCTTTACAAGGCCTTTGTTTCTGAGCTTCCAAGCTCCACAGGCTTCTCCTTCCGCTAGGCGTTCGACATTTATCTCGTCAAACCCGAATCCTAGAAAGCAAATTCCATCTGCTTTTGCAAGAGTATCGCGTGCATCTAAAAGTTCGAGGGAATTCGTATTCCGGCTTTCTGGAATGACGCGTATGGATTTCGCAGCGCGATAAGTCCACTGTGGCTGAGATGATGTTTCGCCATAGTTTCGATATGGGCTGTGCTTGCCAGGGTAGGTTGATCCAAGTGTTCCGTACACATGGATGATGCGCAGGGTCTTCAGTTTTTCTACTGTCTGTTCTGAGCTCTTGCCATATGCGGCCTGAAGTGCGCCAAGCATGAATTGCTCAAAAGATCTGTCGTAATTGAAAGTGATAATTGATAAATCAGAAAAATCGAGATCATCCCAGTCGACTTTTAAGTAGCGATTGAGTAAGTATTGATACCAGTGGTCTTTACCTGGGCTTTCGCTGAAAAGGAGCTCTCTTTTTTCACATGACAATAGAATATGGGCAATGCATCGTTTGCCTATCTCGGAGAATTCTGATCGACGAGCGAGAAAGGCATCGATCGAATAAAACATTGACTCTCTGAATGTGTTCTGGAAATCATCAAGTATGATGTGCGGCTCTTGGGATTCAGCTATAGAAATGATTCCAGAGCTGATGGCCTCTCCGGGTTGGATTGCGAGAATTCTCTGGCGAAGTTCGCCTCCCAGGGGATAGCCATAGGCATGGCTTGCGCCAGCTCCCAGTACCAGAACTTTGCTCATTTGTGGCGCTCGGTCCAAGTTATTTGAGGCTGAGATTGGAGTCGGTGCAGTCGACAGTCAAGCTCTGAAAGACTAGGTGTTTGCGCTTGAAGAATGCTTTTTTTTCGTAAGTAATTGAGATTGTTGATCGAGAGATATTTTCATGCTGCCGCATGTCATGTAGTGGTCCCGAGCTTCGCGGACTTTATGCCGTCGTCACGGCCGCTGCCTCTGCTGCCTTTCGATGGTGAGATAAATGTAAACCTCGGCACAGAGCCGGTATATGTTTCAAGAAGTCAGTCCTAGAGACAGGGTTCGAACCGCGCGGGGAATGCGATGAGGCGCCCGGCCGGATGGGCCGTCGACACGGCGGCCGAGCGTCCCGCGGCATGACGCGCAATTGCGGGACCGGCAAACGAAAAAAGCCGCCTTTGCGGGCGGCCTTTTCGTTGAATCAATTGGTCGAGGAGACAGGATTCGAACCGCGCCGGGAATGCGATAAGGCGCCAGGCCCTTCGAACCGCGCCGGGAATGCGATGAGGCGCCCGGCCGTTCGAGCCGTCGCCACGGCTGACGAGCGTCCCGCTGCAGAACGTGATGTGGCGCTGGACCGACAAAACGAAAAAGCCGCCTTTGCGGGCGGCCTTTTCACTGCATCGATTGGTCGGGGAGACAGGATTCGAACCTGCGACCTCTACGTCCCGAACGTAGCGCTCTACCAGACTGAGCTACACCCCGACATGCGAGCCGCGTATTCTAAGGACCCGCCCCCCGGTTCGGCAAGCCCGGGGGCGAAATGGGTTCCGGGACCGGGCTGCCGGGGGCCCGGGCGGCGCGGGCCCGGCCCGCGGGGCCGGTCAGCCGCTAAACTTGCCGTCTCAGCTGCATGCCCCGGAGTCCCTCTTGATCAAGCCGCGTACCCCGCCCGGCGTCCTCGAACTGCTGCCGCGCGACCAGATCGCCTTCCAGCGGATGCTGGACACCATCCGCCGCACCTTCGAACGGTACGGTTTCCTGCCGGTCGAGACCCCGGTGATGGAGTTGTCCGAGGTGTTGCTGACCAAATCGGGCGGCGAGACCGAGCGTCAGGTCTATTTCGTGCAGTCGACCGGCAGCCTGGAGAAGGGCGGCGATGGCCTGCCGGAGCTGGCGCTGCGTTTCGATCTGACCGTGCCGCTGGCCCGCTACGTGGCCGAGCACGAGCACGATCTCGCGTTCCCGTTCCGCCGTTATCAGATGCAGCGCGTGTACCGCGGCGAACGCGCCCAGCGCGGGCGTTTCCGCGAGTTCTACCAGTGCGACATCGACGTGATCGGCAAGGACGCGCTGTCCACCCGTCACGATGCCGAGATTCCGGCGGTCATCGCCTCGGTGTTCGAGGCGCTGGCGATCGGCGAGTTCACCATCCAGTTCAATCACCGCAAGCTGCTGCGCGGCTTCTTCGAGGGACAGGGCATCGGCGAGGGCGAGCGTCAGGCCGCGGTGCTGCGCGAGATCGACAAGCTCGACAAGCGCGGCGAGGACGCGGTGCGCGCGACCCTGATCGGCGAGAGCTTCGGACTTTCGCCCGAGGTCGCGGACACGTTGCTCGCGTTCTCGCGGGTGCGCGCCGTCGGTCACGATGCGGCGCAGGCCGCGCTGGACGCGCTGGGCGAGGGCTCGCTGCTGTTCGAGGAAGGTCGCGCCGAACTGCGCGAAGTGCTGCGCCAGCTGCGCGCGCTCGGCGTGGCCGACAGCCGGTTCGCGCTGAACCTGTCGATCGCGCGCGGGCTGGATTACTACACCGGCATCGTCTACGAGACGACGCTGAATGCGAACCCTGAGATCGGTTCGATCTGTTCCGGCGGGCGCTACGAGAATCTCGCCAGCCACTACACGAAGTCGAAACTGCCGGGCGTCGGCATCTCGATCGGTCTGACCCGCCTGTTCTGGCAGTTGCGCGAAGCCGGACTGGTCCAGACCGCGGACAGTTCGGTCGATGTGCTGGTGTCGCTGATGGACGACGCCGGGCTGGAGCATGCATTGGCGTTGTCGCAGAAGCTGCGCGCCGCGGGTCTGAACGTCGAAACCCAGCTCGAAGCGCGCAAGTTCGCCAAGCAGATGCAGTACGCCGACCGGGCCGGGATCCGATTCGTCGTGATCCGCGGCGAGGACGAGGCCGCGCGCGGCGCGGTGGCGGTGAAGGATCTGCGCCGCGGCGAGCAGTTCGAGGTCGCCGAGGCCGAGCTCGCGCGCACGCTGCTGGTCGAGCGCGAGCAGTGGCGCGCGCTGCCGACGCGGGCGGATTGACGGTCGCGTGCCCAGACTGGTCGTTCGCGCACTGAGATCGTTGTTGCTGCACCTGATATTGCCGTGGACGGGCGTTGCGTTCGTCCTCGGTCTGCTTTTGATGCCGATGTCGACGGGATTCGGCGGTTTCTTTCTTGTCGTCGGTTTTTGGCTTTTTGCGTGGTTCTGGTTCTTCATGGGGATCGCGATGCGGAACGCTTCCGCGGTCGCGGCCGGAGACCGGGACGACGCAGGATCAACCACGGGAGTGTCTTCGTGAAACCCATCCGTCTCGACGGCCGTTCGCTGACCCGCGCCAGGCTGGTCGAAGTCGCCTATGGCGCGCAGGTGATGCTCGACGAAGGCGCGCTGCGCAACGTCGCGCATGCCGCGGCTTTCCTCGCCGAACAGGTGCGGCGCGAGGAGCCGATCTACGGCGTGTCCACCGGCTTCGGCAGCAACGCCGACAAGCTGCTGGGCGCGCACCCGCTCCGGGATGAACTGCCGGGCGCATCGCCTTCGGGACGTTCGCTGCACGAGGAACTGCAGCGCAATCTGATCATTTCGCATGCGGTCTGCGTCGGCGAGCCGTTCTCCGCGGACGTGGTGCGGGCGATGCTGTGCATCCGCATCAACACGCTGCTGCGCGGGCATTCCGGCGTGCGCGTGGAGACCCTGCAGGCGCTCGCGGCGATGCTCAACGCCGGCGTGGTGCCGGTGGTGCCGCAGCTCGGTTCGGTCGGCGCGTCGGGCGATCTCGCGCCGCTGTCGCATCTGGCGATCGTGCTGCTCGGCGGCGGCGAAGCGTTCTACGAGGGCGAGCGCCTCCGCGGCGACGAGGCGCTGAAGCGCGCCGGTCTCGCGCCGGTCTCGCTGTCGTACAAGGAAGGTCTGGCGCTGAACAACGGCACCGCGCAGATGCTCGCGACCGGCGTGCTGGCGCTGCATCGTCTGGAAGAGATGCTCGACACCGCCGATCTCGCCGCGGCGATGACCATCGACGCCTTCGCCGGACGGCTCGGTGCGTTCGCCGAGGAAGTGCATGCACTGCGTCCGCATCCGGGACAGGTCGAGGCCGCGGCGAATCTGCGCGGCCTGCTCGCCGGGTCGACGCTGGCCGATATTCCCTATCATCTGGTGCCGAAATTCCGGCCGTGGTTGCCGAAGAGCTGGGACACGGTCGACGCGCAGGCGCTGAGTTTCGACATCGGCTGGGACTGGGTGCCGTCCGACCAGCGTCACGGCCGCGAGAAGTTCTATCGCCGGTTCAAGCCGTTCCGCGGCGGCAAGAAGCATCAGCCGCAGGACAGCTATTCGCTGCGCTGCATCCCGCAGGTGCACGGCGCGGTGCGCGACGCCGCGGCGCAGGCGCGGCGCGTGCTCGACATCGAACTCAATGCGGTCACCGACAATCCGCTGGTGTTCCCGGACGCCCGCGCGGAGCATGTCGAACAGCAGGTGATCTCCGCCGGTCATTTCCACGGCATGCCGCTGGCGTTGGCGATGAGCTACGTGAAGGCGGCCATCCCGGTGCTGGCCTCGATCAGCGAACGCCGGCTCAACAAGCTCGTCGACCCCGCGACCAACGATGGCCTGCCGCCGTTCCTGATCGGCAACGAGGACGCCACCGAATCCGGCTTCATGATCGTGCAGTACACCGCGGCCGCGATCGTCAACGATCTGGCCAGCCGCGCGCATCCGGCGTCGGTCTATTCGATTCCCACCAGCGCGAACGCCGAGGACCACGTGTCGATGGGCGCGAACGAAGCGCGGCACGTGCTGGCGATGGTCGAGGATCTGGGCAAGGTGCTGGCGCTGGAGCTGATGACCGCGGCGCAGGCGCTGGATCTGCGTCGCGACATGATCAACGCCGCGCGCGATCTGGCCGACCGCGCCGATGCCGCGGCGCTCGCCGCGAAAGTGCAGGGCGGTCCGCTGCCGGGCACGCCGGCGCACGACGCGTTCCTGGCCGAGGTCGAGGCGCTGCGCGCGGAATTGTCGGCGGCCGAGCCCTTCCATCCGGGCACCGCCGTCGCCGCCGCGCATGCGGCGATCCGCGAACGGTTGCCGTTCCTCGACCGCGACCGCGCGCTGGACATCGACATCGCCGCGATGCTGGCGGTGGCCCGCGACGGCGGTCTGCTCGCGGCCGCGCGCATGGCCGGCTGAGCGGAGGCGGAGACGATCGCGCCGATGTCGGACCGGGATCTTCTGCCCGCCAGCTGCGCGACCGGACCCTCGATGTCCGGCGACGCGTGGAGCGCCGCCGATCTCGCCGATCTCGAACGCGCGGTGAAGCTGCTGACCACGCCGTCGCTGACCGTGCGCATCGCCGCGCTGGTCGGCACGCCGGTGGAAAAGCTGATGGCGAAACTGCCGAAGGGGGCGTCCCGTCGCATCCATGGCGCGGTCGAGGCCGCGCTGGAGAAATCGGCGCGGGTCGCGCTGTGGAAGATGGACGACGCCCCGGAACGCAAGGCGTCGACGCGGATGCACAAGGCGGTGGCCGCCGCGACCGGCGCCGCGGGCGGTTTCTTCGGCTGGACCGGATTGCTGGTGGAGATTCCGGCTTCGACCACGGTGATGCTGCGGGCGATCGCCGACATCGCGCGCAGCGAGGGATTCTCGCTGTCCGATCCGCGGGTGCAGCAGGACTGCATCGCGGTGTTCTCGCTCGGCGGCACCGGCACCGCGGACGATGCCGCGGAGACGGGTTACTACGCGACGCGGGCGGTGATCGAGGCTGCGACCGAAGGTGCCGCGCCGGCGCTGATCGCGCATGCCGCGAGGCGTTCGGTCGCCGCCAGCGAGGCCGGCGCGCTGCTGGCGAAAGTGGTCAAGACCGTCGCCGCGCGCCTGGGCGTGGTGTTCACCGAAAAGGCCGCTGCGCAGATGGTCCCGGTCATCGGCGCGGCCGGTGGCGCGACCATCAACGCCCTGTTCACCGATCACTTCCAGGCCATGGCCCGGGGGCACTTCATCATCCGCCGGCTGGAGGCGCGCTACGGCGTCGCCCCGGTCCGCGCCGCTTTCGAGCGCCGCATCGCCGCCCGCAACGCCGGTGGCGCACCCGTGGCCCTGCCGCCGGCCTGAATGCATTCCGTGTCCGACCGGGCGGGTTGACCGGGAACATTCGAACGCGTTAATGTAATAGCGTATTAATACATGAAGACCTCCGGGTGCTCCCGGTCTCCGCCATGAAACACCGCCCCCAGCCCGTTCCGGACCGCGACGCCGAGGCCGACCTCGACGCGCTGTCGCGCGCGCTGGCCGGACTGGCGACGCCGGGCGAGGTGCGGGCGTTCCTGGAGGATCTGTGCACGCCGGCGGAACTGGAGGCCATGGCCGATCGCTGGAAGGTGGTTCCGCTGCTGGTCGAGGGCGTCCCCTACCGCGAAATCCACGACCGCACCCTGGTCAGTGTCACCACCATCGGCCGGGTCGCGCGCACGCTCGAGCGCGGCACCGGCGGTTATCGTCTCGCCATCCGGCGCCACGGCTCCGAAACACGTCGCGACGAGCGCGACGACGGCGCTTACTGAGGACATCGACATGCAACGTACGGCAGCGGCGAACACGCGCGATCGCCTGCGCATCGCCATCCAGAAGAGCGGACGGCTCAGCGAGCCCGCGCTCGCGCTGCTCGCGGCCGCCGGCCTGAGCTGGCAGGAAAGCCGCGACAAGCAGTTCTATTACGGCGAATCGCTGCCGATCGATCTGCTGCTGGTCCGCGATGACGACATTCCCGGCCTGATCGCCGATGGCGTTTGCGACCTCGGCATGGTTGGTCGCAACGTGCTGATCGAGCAGCAATACGAACGCGAAAGTCGCGGCCAGCCGGGGCCGTTTCGTGAGCTGCGCGGGCTCGGTTTCGGCCATTGCCGGCTGATGTTCGGCATTCCCGAGGCCTGGGACTGGCAGCCGGAGGTGCAGTTGCCCGGCAAGCGCATCGCGACCAGCTATCCGGCGCTGCTCGGGCGCTGGCTGCAGCAGCGGGGCATCGACGCGACCGTGGTGCTGATGTCCGGCTCGGTCGAACTGGCGCCGCGGCTGGGGCAGGCCGATCTGGTCTGCGATCTGGTTTCCAGCGGCGGCACCCTGTCGGCGAACCAGCTCAAGCCGGTGGAAGTGGTGCTGGAGAGCGAGGCGGTGCTGGCCGGTCCGGTCGACAGCTTCGTCGACGTGCGCGCCGGCATCGCCGAACTGCTGTTGCGGCGTCTCGACGGTGTGATGAAGATTCGCGACAGCAAGCTGCTGATGCTGCAAGCTCCGCGCGCGGTTCTGCCGCATCTGCTGCAGTTGCTGCCCGATGCCGAACCGCCGACGGTGACGTCGCTGGACGGTCAGGACGGCGGCGACATCGCGATGCAGGCCCTGTGCCATGGCGCGATGACCTGGCAACGACTCGAAGATCTCAAGCGCGCCGGTGCGCGCGGCCTGATGGTGGTCCCCGTGGAGAGGATGCTGGCATGAACACACCGAAGAACGCTGCGCTCGCGAACCGGATCGATCTGAATCTGCTGACCTGGTCCAGTCTCGACGAGGCCGGGCGGCGCGCCGCGCTGCGTCGACCCACCCAGGATTCCGCCGCCGCGGTGCGTCTGGGGGTGGGCAAGATCATCACCCGCGTCCGCGCCGACGGCGATGCCGCACTCCGCAAGTACACGCGCCTGCTGGATCGCGCGGTGCTCGACGACTTCGAGGTGTCCGACGCCGAATTCGCCGCCGCCGAGGCCGCGCTCGATCCGACGTTGAAGGCGGCGATCGTCGATGCCGCGACCCGGATCGAGGCCTTCCATCGCGAAAGCGGCGCGCACCCGTATGCGGTCGACACCGCGCCGGGCGTGCGCTGCCGGCGCATCGTCCGGCCGATCGGCCGGGTCGGGCTGTACATTCCCGCGGGCAGCGCGCCGCTGCCTTCGACCATGCTGATGCTGGGCGTGCCCGCGCGCATCGCCGGTTGCGATGAGGTCGTGGTGTGCACGCCGCCGCGCCACGACGGCAGCGCCGATGCCGCGGTGCTGTTCGCGGCGCGCCAGTGCGGCGCCACCCGCGTGTTCAAGCTCGGCGGCGCGCAGGCGATCGCCGCGATGGCGCTGGGCACCGAATCGGTGCCGGTCTGCGACAAGCTGTTCGGTCCCGGCAACGCCTGGGTGACCGAAGCCAAGCGCCAGGTCTCCACCGTCGAGGGCGGGCCGGCCATCGACATGCCCGCCGGGCCGTCGGAACTGCTGGTGATCGCCGATGGCGGCGCCAATCCGGCCTTCGTCGCCGCCGATCTGCTGTCCCAGGCCGAACACGGCCCGGATTCGCAGGTGATCCTGCTGTGCGATTCGGCGCCGCTGGTCGCGCGCGTCGCCGCGGAACTGGTCGGCCAGCTCGCGCGTCTGCCGCGCGCGGACATCGCGCGACAGGCGCTGGGGCAATCGCGACTGATCCTGGTGCCCTCGATCGACGTCGCATTCGAAGTGTCCAACCGCTATGCGCCGGAACATCTGATCCTGGCCCTGCGTCAGCCCGAACCGTGGCTCGATCGTGTGCGCGCCGCCGGCTCGGTGTTCCTGGGCGATTACGCCGCCGAAGCGCTGGGCGATTACTGCAGCGGCACCAACCACGTCCTGCCGACCGGTGGCGCCGCGCGTGCCTGGAGCGGCCTGTCGGTGACCAGTTTCCAGACCGCGATCAGCGTGCAGAGCGTCGATGCCGAGGGGCTGCGCCTGATCGGCCCGAGCGCGATCCGCATCGCCGAGGCCGAAGGCCTGCAGGCCCACGCGAACGCGGTGACCCTGCGCATCGCGGCGCTGGAGAACGCGAAGTGAGCGCGCCCTCGTCGAGCCATGCCAGACCCGGTGTGCTCGAACTGGTGCGCGAGGATCTGCGCCAGTTCGCCGGATATAGTTCTGCGCGCAGTCATGCGGTCGAGGGACGGGTCTGGCTCAACGCCAACGAATCGGCCTGGGCCAGCGCGGCCGACGACGCCGATGCGCTGCGTCGCTATCCGCAGCCGCAGCCCGAGGCGCTGCGCGCGCGGCTGGCCGAGGTCTATGGCGTGCGGCCGGAACAACTGCTGATCGGTCGCGGCAGCGACGAGGCGATCGATCTGCTGGTGCGCGCGCTGTGTCGCGCCGAGCACGATGCGGTGGTGATCGCGCCGCCGGTGTTCGGCATGTACGCGGTCTGCGCGCGGCTGCAGGGCGCGCCGATCGTGGAAGCGCCGATGCGCGACTATTCCGAGGGTTGGGTCACCGATCTCGCCGCGATGCGCGATCTCGCCACCGCCCGTCGCGCGAAGATCGTGTTCCTGTGCTCGCCCGGCAATCCCACCGGAGAGCTCATTCCGCTCGCGGCGATCCGCGCGATGGCGCAGGCCCTGAGCGGCCGCGCGCTGGTGGTCGTCGACGAGGCCTACATCGAATACGCCGATGCGCCGTCCGCGAGCGTGCTGATCGACGAATATCCCAACGTCGCCGTGTTGCGGACGCTGTCGAAGCTGCATGCGCTGGCCGGTGCGCGGATCGGCTGCGTGCTCGCCGATCCGGCGCTGATCGCCGTGCTGCGCCGCTGTCAGGCCCCGTATCCGGTGCCGGAGCCCTGCGCCGCGCTGGCGTTGCGCGCGCTCGCGCCCGACGCCCTGGCGCAGACCCAGGCGCGCGTCGCGCAGGTGCGCGCCGAACGCGCGCGGATGCTGTCCGGGTTGTCGCGGATGGCCGGCGTGCGCCGCGTGTATCCGGGCGCGGGCAATTTCCTGCTGGTGCGGTTCGACGATGCCGAAAGCGTCTATGCGCGACTGCTCGATGCCGGCGTGGTGGTGCGCGACATGCGCGCGACGCCGGGCCTGGGCGACGCGCTGCGGATCAGCATCGGTCTGCCCGAGGAGAACGATGCGGTGTTCGCGGCGCTGCAACCGGCGATGGCGGCGGCATGAGCGCGGGACGCTCCGGCCTCCGGCCGATCCTCTTCGTCGATCGCGACGGCACCCTGATCCGCGAGCCGGCCGATTTCCAGATCGACGCCTACGACAAGCTGGCCTTCGTCGACGGCGTGATTCCCGCGATGCTGCGGCTGCGCGACGCCGGCTACGAGTTCGTGATGGTGACCAATCAGGACGGGCTCGGCACCGACGCCTTTCCGCAGTCGGATTTCGACGGCCCGCACGCGTTGATGGTGCAGATCTTCGAAAGCCAGGGGATTCGCTTCCGCGACACGCTGATCGATCGCAGCTTCCCGCACGAGAACGCGCCGACGCGCAAGCCGCGGCTCGGTCTGGTGCAGCCGCTGCTGCGCGATCACGGGATCGACTGGACGCGCTCGGCGATGGTCGGCGACCGCGAGACCGACATCGAATTCGCGGTGAATCTCGGCATCCGCGGTTTCAAGCTGAAGTCGCCGCAGTTCGGCGACGGCGTGGACTGGGCGCAGATCGCGCACGCGCTGGTCGACGTGCCGCGCACCGCGAAAGTGGTGCGCGCGACGAAGGAAACGAAGATCGAGGTCGAGGTCGATCTCGACCGCGAGGCCGATCCCGAGGTGAAGACCGGGCTCGGTTTCTACGACCACATGCTGGAACAGTTGGGCAAGCACGGCGGATTCGCCCTGCGCCTGCACTGCGACGGCGATCTGCATATCGACGAGCACCACACGGTCGAGGATTGCGCGCTGGCGCTGGGCCAGGCGCTGCGTCAGGCGCTGGGCGACAAGAAGGGCATCGGCCGCTACGGATTCACCCTGCCGATGGACGAAGCGCAGGCCTCCGCCGCGCTCGACTGGTCGGGTCGCCCGTATTTCGTGTTCGACGGCGAATTCAGGCGCGAGAAGGTCGGCGATCTCGCCACCGAACTGGTGCCGCACGTGTTCCGCTCGCTGTGCGAAACCGCGGGTCTGAACCTGCATCTGTCGGTGCGCGGCGACAACGATCACCACAAGATCGAAGCCTGCTTCAAGGCGGTGGCGCGCGCGCTGCGGCAGTCGATCCGTCGCGAAGGCGACGCGCTGCCGAGCACCAAGGGGACGCTGTGAGCGCGCGTCCCGATGCCGGCCACCCGAACGGCGGCGATCTCGCGCTGATCGATGCCGGCGGTGCGAATCTCGGCTCGGTCCGTTATGCGCTGGAGCGCATCGGTGCGGCGCCGCGGCTGGTGCGCGACGCCGATGCGCTCGGCGAACCCGAACGCATCATCCTGCCGGGTGTCGGCGCCGCGGCGCCGTCCATGGCGCTGCTGCGCGAGCGCGGGCTCGACGCTGCGCTGCGGGCGAGCGCCGCGCCGCTGCTCGGCGTCTGCGTCGGCATGCAGTTGCTCTTCGAACGTTCGGAAGAGGGTGACGTCGCGTGTCTCGGCCTGCTGCCTGGCCGCGTGCGCAGGCTCGCCGGTGGCCCCGGCCTGCGCGTGCCGCACATGGGCTGGAACCGGCTGCGCAAGCGCGTCGATGCGGAGGGGCGGACCACGCCGCTGCTGGACGGCATCGACGACGGCGCGCACGCGTACTTCGTCCACAGCTATGCGGTGTTCGCGGATGAGCACAGCGATGCCTGCGTGCTCGCCGACACCGACCATGGCCAGCGCTTCGCCGCGGTGGTGGGGCAGGGGCGGCGCTACGGCGCGCAGTTCCATCCCGAGCGTTCGTCCGCGGCCGGCCTGAAACTGCTCGACAATTTCCTGAAGCTTCCCGCATGAACGACGCCGTCTTCACCGCTTATCCCGCGATCGACGTGCGCGACGGTCGCGTCGTGCGCCTGCTGCAGGGCGACTATGCACGCGAGACGCGCTACGCCGACGATCCGTTCGCGGTCGCGATGCGCTACGCCGATGCCGGCGCGCGCTGGCTGCATCTGGTCGATCTCGACGCCGCGCGCGCCGGCGGCTACACGCTCGCGCCGCTGTTGCGGCGGATCGCCGACGACGGTCGCCTGCGCGTGCAGACCGGCGGCGGCGTGCGCGACGAGGCCGCGATCGTGGATCTGTTCGACGCCGGCGCATCGCGGGTGGTCGTCGGCTCGCTGGCGGTGCGCGAACCGGCGCTTGTCGAAGCTTGGCTGCGGCGTCATGGCGCCGAACGCATCACGATCGCACTGGATACGCGCCAGGACGACGCGGGCGTGTGGCGTCTGCCGATCCACGGCTGGACCGAATCCGCGCCGCTCGATCTCGATGCCTGTCTTTCGTTCTACCGCGACGCCGGCGCGAAGCATCTGCTGTGCACCGACATCGCCCGCGACGGCATGATGCTCGGGCCGAATCTCGATCTCTACCGACGCGTGATCGCGCGCGGCGACGGTTTCGCGCTGCAGGCCAGCGGCGGCGTGCGCGATGTCGCCGACGTGATCGCGGCGCGCGACGCGGGCTGCGCCGGCGCGGTGCTGGGCAAGGCGCTGCTGGAAGGCCGGCTCACGGTCGAGGAGGCGCTGGCATGCTGAGCGTGCGCATCGTGCCGTGCCTCGACGTGCGCGGCGGTCGCGTCGTCAAGGGCGTGCGTTTCCGCGATCACGTCGACATGGGCGACATCGTCGAGCTCGCCTGCCGCTATCGCGATCAGGGCGCCGACGAGCTGGTGTTCTACGACATCGGCGCGAGTCCGGACGGACGCGCGGTCGACGTCGACTGGGTCGAGCGTGTGGCCTCGGTCATCGACATTCCGTTCTGCGTCGCCGGCGGCATCCGCAGCGTCGACACCGCGCGCCGCGTGTTGTTCGCCGGCGCCGACAAGGTCTCGATCAACACCCCGGCGCTGGAGCGGCCGCGACTGATCGCCGAGATCGCCGAGGCCTACGGCAACCAGTGCGTGGTGGTCGGCATCGATTCGATCCGCGACGCCGACGGCGTGTGGCGGGTGCGCAGCTACACCGGCGATCCCGCGCGCACGCAGGCACCGGGCAAGGCCACGCTGGACTGGGTGCGCGAAGCGCAGGCGCTCGGCGCCGGCGAGATCGTGCTCAACTGCATGGACAGCGACGGCGTGCGCAAGGGCTACGATCTCGAACAGCTGAAGGCGGTACGCGCGATCTGCGAGGTGCCGCTGGTGGCCAGCGGCGGCGCCGGCGCGGTCGAACATTTCGTCGACGCCTTCCGCGAAGCCGATGTCGACGCGGCGCTCGCGGCCAGCGTCTTCCACTCCGGCGCGATCGCGATTCCGGAACTCAAGCGCGATCTGCGCGCGCAGGGCATCGAGGTGAGGCTGTGAACGCAACGACGACGCAACCGGCCTCGCTCGACATCGAGACGCTGGCCTGGGACAAGCAGGACGGTCTGCTGCCGGCGGTGGTGCAGGACGCCGACACCCTGCGCGTGCTGATGGTCGGCTACATGTCCCGTGAAGCGCTGGCGAAGACGCTGGATACCGGCCGGGTGACGTTCTTCAGCCGCAGCAAGGGCCGGCTGTGGACCAAGGGCGAAAGCAGCGGCCACGTGCTCGCGCTGGTGCGGCTCGACACCGACTGCGACCGCGACACCCTGCTGGTGCAGGCGCGCCCGCACGGTCCGACCTGTCATCTCGGTACCGTCAGCTGCTTCCCGTCGGCGCCGGGCGATACGCTCGGTGAACTGCAGGCGCTGATCCGGGCGCGTCATGCCGAACGTCCGGCCGGCAGCTACACCACGAAACTGTTCGACGCCGGCATCAAGCGCATCGCGCAGAAGGTCGGCGAGGAAGGGCTGGAGACCGCGCTGGCCGCGGTCGCCGAGGACGATGCGCCGCTGCTCGGCGAAGCCGCCGATCTGCTGTACCACCTCATCGTGCTGCTGCAGGCGCGCGGGCTGTCGCTCGACGACGCGCGCGCGGTGCTGGACCAGCGTCGCGGCTGAGTCCGCGGCCGGCAACGCAAAGTTAACGCGCCGCCTCGCGAAGCGCATGAAAAGCGCTGGATTCCGGTGGCATAGGCCATCGGTCATGGCTTCCGGCGCGCGCTCTTTTTGCTAGATTTCCGCGCGACCGTCGCCGTCCCGGCGACAGGCCACCCCCAAGGAGATCCGCGTGTTCAAGAAGCTCGCCGCCGAAGCCCTCGGCATCAGCGACATCGGCGTCATCGTCCCCCCGTCCGATTACGACAAGGTCGACGCCGACGATTATCTCTTCCACGAAGACGGCGAAAGAATCTTCTTCCTGATCAAGTCGAAGAAGGACGAATACTGCTTCACCAACCTCGCCCTGATCCACGTCGACGGCGATTCCGCCGTGTCCAGCAAGCGGATGATCAAGCGCTACGAATACGTGAATCAGCGCGTCGGGTACGTCGCCATCGAAACCGCCGGCACCATCGACATGGACGTGGAGCTGAAGTTCTCGCTCGGCGAGACCGCGTTCAGCATCGACATCCGCAAGAATTTCATCGAGCAGCTGAAGGACATCTACAAGGCGCTGATCGCGATCGGTCGCCAGCAGGTCCGCGACAACGTCTCGCGCGAGAACGCGGTGCGCACGCTCGACGCGATGGGCGGCATGCTCAAGCTCAACAATCTCGGCGGCGAAGCCGGCGTGGTCTCGCACTTCAATGCGGTGCTGGACAATCTCAACGCCGCGGTGCTGGATCGCCACACCACCCGCGATTACAGCCGGGTCTTCGAGCGTTACATCCACAACATCACCAGCACGTCCGCTCCGCCGCCGATCCCGGGTGGTTGATCCGTTTGGTTCTCGTGTACGGAAAGGGCCCGCATCGCGGGCCCTTTTTTGTGATTCGCGAAGGCGACCGGATCGGGTTTCGCGCGATTGGCCGGTCGTTGCGGATTGAAACGCCGAAGCGTTCTTTGCTCATGATGCCTGCGGTAAAGCCCGGAATCTTTTTTTTGCGCTGGTGCACGGAAAAGATGCCAGGCTTTATCGAGGCATCATGAGTCGCAGCCGGCAGCGCTTGAATCTTCAGGGCGGCAACGAAAGTCCGAACGTTGGAACAATCAACGAACCTCCTGCCTCACGCCGCCGTGATCGACGTCCGCACGCAGTCGCGGCCGTTCGCCTTCGCCGCGTACAGCGCCTGATCGGCGACCGACAGCGCGGCATCGGAATCGATGTCGTGGCCCGGGTCGATGGTGTGCACGCCGATGCTCGCCGACACCCGCAGGCGATGCGATCCGCTGACGCAGGGCTCTTCGACCAGACGGCGGCGCAGACTCTCGGCCACGTTCACCGCGCTGTGCAGATCGTGGCCCGGAAGCACCACCACGAATTCCTCGCCGCCGAAGCGCGCGAGCAGCGATGATTCGTGCGCGCGCAGCGACTGGCCGATGCGCTGCGCGGCCCAGCGCAGGCAGTCGTCGCCGACGAGATGGCCGTAGCGGTCGTTGATCGACTTGAAGTGGTCGAGATCGATCATCAGCAGCGAGACCGGGGTTGCCCGTTCGCGGCCCTCGCGGAGCAGGGTCTCGAAGCCTTCGTGGAAATGGGTGCGGTTGTACAGACCGGTCAGGCCGTCGCGGCGGCTGGAATCGCGCAGCCGGCGGTGCGCGTCCTCCAGTTGCATCAGCGCGCTGCGCACTTCCTGGGTGCGTTGGGCGACCTTGCGTTCGAGCTGGAGGTTGGCCTCGTTGACGATGCGTTCGTTCTCGTTGCGCAGCGCCGCATAGCGGTAGCTCAGCGCGATCGACAGCAGCAGCATTTCCAGCGCCGAGCCGATCTGCACGCCGTACTCGGTCATCATGTTCTTCGGCACCAGACCGAAGGCGAGCGCGGCGATCGCGGCGGTTCCGGCGAGGAACAGCGACCACGCGACCAGGAAGAGCTTCGCCGGGCCGTAGCCGCGACGCACGACCACGATCGATGCGATCGCGATCCACAGCACGCCGAAGATCACGCAGCGGACCGCCAGCGGGGTCGAGACCCGGTACGGCAGCCAGATCGCCGCGATGCCGAGTGCGACGAACACCGCGATCAGACCGAGGCTGATCCAGTTGCCGCGCGGGAAACGCTGCGGCAGATCGAGGAATGCCCGGGTGAACTGCTGCATCGCGATCAGCGCCAGACAGATCGACAGCGGCACGGCCTTGTTCGCGAGCCAGATCGAGTTCGGCCAGAGATATTCGAACGAGAAGCCGTTCATCGTGAACAGCACCAGGCCGAAGGCACTGATGTGGAACAGGTAGAGCAGGTAGCTGGCGTCGCGCAGACTGAGCCACAGCACCAGGTTGTAGACGAACAACGCCAGCAGGATGCCGTAATAGACCCCCATGATGAACTGCACGTCGCGCGACAGCGAGGTGAATGCCGAGGGCGTGTAGAGATCCAGAGGTACCTGCATCGAGCTTTCGCTCTGGACCCGGACGAACAGATCGACCGGTTCGCCCGGGGGCAGGTCGATCCGGAAATTGGGGTGGCGGTAGCGAATGCTGCGCGAGGAGAACGGGCGATAGTCGCCGCTGGCCTGATGCACGACGCGGCCGTCCGGATAGCGCGCGTAGACGTCGATGTAATCGCTCAGGGCGTAGCGCTGCACCAGCATCCAGCGCGGTTCGCCGGGATTGCGGTTGATCAGGCGGATGTGGAACCACATCGCGCCGCGCTGGAAACCGAACGCGCTCCTGCCGCCGGGCAGCGGCCGGTACTGTCCCTCCACGCCGGCGCGACGCATCGCGTCTTCGGGTGTGTCGGTCAGGTCCTTGTCGTGGCGGTAGGTGGTGTAGGGCGCGAGCGACAGCTCGGACAATCCCGGTGACAGTTCCGCGACCCGCGACTGGGCGAATGCGGGCAGGCTGAGCAGCGCCAGCAACAACCACGATGCGCACGACCAGGTGCGTCGGGACAGCATGCCTTCCCCCTTGCGGTTTGTCGGAACATGCACATCCCGTGCCTGCTCCGGATCGCGGACCCGGCCATCGATCGGGTCGACCGGCCACTGTCCTGCGACAGCGCCTCCCCTGCGATCCGGTCCGACACCGATCTTAGAGGGTGCGTCCGACTTTTGCATGCTTCATGCGTGCGTCGAGCGCGTCACATCCGGTGCGGGGAGGCTGCGGGCATAATCACGCCGGGTTTCGAAGACGACGGCGGAGTGGCGATGCGATTGGCGGACCGGCGGGCATGGGCGCTTCTGCTGCTGTGCAGCATCCTGGCCATCGGGCCACTGTCCAACGTCGCGTACGGCGCCACGCGGACGCTGTCGGGCACGGTCTACGACGACCGCGACGGCGACGGCCGTCAGGGCCGCGACGAGCCCGGGATTCCGGGGGTGGCGCTTTCCAACGGCCGCGACCTGGCGATGACCGATGACGCCGGTCGCTATCGGATCGCGACCTCGCCCGGACAGACCGTGTTCCCGATCAAGCCCGCCGGCTGGCGGCTGCCGGGGGGCGATCCGGCCCGGCCGCTGATCTGGCGCCATGTGCCGTCGACGACGGCGCCGACGCCGAAATACGGCGGCATTCCGCGGGGGGCGGCGCCGACGCGCTTCGACATCGGTTTGCGCCGCGCGTCGCCCGGCGACGGCCGGCTGGACGTGCGGGTGTTCGCCGATCCGCAGACCGCGACCCGCAAGGAGGTCGGCTATTACGGACGCGACATCATCGACAGCGTGCTCGCCGAGCGCCACGACGCCGGGCTCGGCGCGCCGGAACTCGGCCTGAGCCTGGGCGACGTCGCCGACGACAGTCTCGATCTGTATCCGGCCCTCAACGCCGAGACCCGGCGCATCGGCGTGCCGTGGCTGCATATCGCCGGCAACCACGATCTCGATTTCGATGTCGGCCGCGACGAGGATTCGCTGCTGACCTATCGCAACATGTTCGGTCCCGACACCTTCGCCTGGGAGGAAGAGGAAGCGGTGTTCGTGGGGCTGGACGACGTGATCTATCTGCCCGGTCCGCCGCGCGGCTACATCGGCGGCTTCCGCGAGGATCAGTTCGCGTTCCTGGAAGCCTACCTGCCGCGGATGCCGAAGGATCGCCTGCTGGTGCTCGGCATGCATATCCCGCTGTTCGAGTCCGAGGGCCGCGATACCTTCCGCGATGCCGATCGCGAGCGGCTGTTCGCGCTGCTGCGCGATGTTCCGCGGGTGCTCGTGCTGAGCGGTCACAGCCATGCCCAGCAGCACTGGATGCACGATGCGCGCAGCGGCTGGCACGGCGCGACGCCGCTGCACGAATACAACGTCGGCGCCGCCTGCGGCGGGTTCTGGACCGGCGCGAAGGATGCGGCCGGGATTCCCGATGCGACCATGGCGGACGGCACGCCGAACGGCTACGCCAGCCTGCGCATCGCGCGCGGCGGCGACTATGCGCTGCGCTGGCACGTCGCCCGCGATCCGGACGATGCCGCGATCGGACTGTCCGCGCCGAAGGTGCTGCGGCGCGGCGCGTATCCGGCGTACGGCGTGTTCGCGAACGTGTACATGGGGCGCCGCGACGATCGCGTCGAATTCCGCATCGATGGCGGCGACTGGATGCCGATGCGGCGCGTGCTGGCGCCCGATCCGAACCTGCTGCGCGAGAACCTGCGCGATGCCGACGCGGAGGCGCTGCGCGGCTACGATCGCTCGCCGGAAGCGAATCCGTCGCCGCATCTCTGGCGCGGCACGCTGCCGACCGATCTCGCGGTCGGGGCGCATCGCATCGAAGTGCGCGCCCTCGACGCCTGGCGCGGCGAGCTGCGCGCGGAGACGGGCTATCGGCTCGACGAGGCGGAAGAATGAGCGCGTCCGATGTCGCCAAAGGGCTTCCCGACGATCTGCCGGTACTGCCCTTCGCGGATGCCGCGGCGTTCGAGGCGTGGTTGGTCGCGAACGCCGCCTCGAAGGGCCTGTGGCTGAAGATCGCGAAGAAGGACAGCGGCCTCGCCACCGTCACCTACGCCGAAGCCCTGGACGTGGCGCTGTGCCACGGCTGGATCGACGGCCAGAAGCGCGGTGTCGACACGCTCCACTTCCTGCAGCGTTTCACGCCGCGACGTCCGAAGAGTCTGTGGTCGAAGATCAACATCGGCCATGTCGAACGGTTGATCGCCGCGGGCCGCATGCGCGAAGGTGGGCTGCGCGAGATCGAGAAGGCCCGGGCCGACGGGCGCTGGGATGCGGCCTACGACAGCGGACGGACGATGACGGTGCCGCCGGAACTGGCCGCGGCGCTGGCGAAGAACCGCAAGGCGGACGCCTTCTTCGCGACCCTCGATGCGGCCAACCGTTACGCGGTCTGCTGGCGCGTGCAGACCGCGAAGAAGCCGGAGACGAAGGCGAAACGGGTGGAGACGCTGGTGGCGATGCTGGCGCGCGGCGAGAAGCTGCACTGAGCGCAGGACATCACTTCTGGCGGCCGGCGGTCTTGTCGCGTTCCGTGGTGGGCTGCGCGGGCACGCGGGCCGGCGCCGGATACGTGTAGGCCAGGGTCGGTCCCGGCGTCAGTTGCCGGCGCCAGGCGTCGAGCTTCCCGCCGATCGACCGGCCGATCTCGATCTGCGGCCGCGACGGACGGAAGCCTTCGCTGCGTTCGCGTTCGCCGATGCGGATCTTCGCCGACTCGAACGCGGCGACGAAATCGGTGGTTTCGTTCAGGCCTTCGATCATCCAGGCGCGACCGAAGTAGGTCGCGTCGGAATCCGCGCCGCATCCGAACGACGGCCGGTTGCGGTGTGCGGCGGTGAGGATCAGGGTGTCGTCGTTCTTCAGCGCGGGCACGAAACCGCCGGAGAAACAGGCCGAGATCACCAGCACGCGGTTGCGGATGCCGGCGTCGTCCAGTGCCTTGCGCAGTTCGTCCGGATCGATCAGATCCAGATACGCCGGCGCCATGCGCACGAACAACTGGTGTTGCGGCGTGCCGTGCAGGGTCATGAACAACACCAGCACGTCCTGTTCCGGATCCATCGCCTTGCCGACGCCGGCCAGGGTCGCGCGCAGGTTGTGCAGCGTCGCCAGCGGTCGTGGCTTGGCGACCAGGCTTTCTTCGTGGTTGATCAGGGTGATCACGCGGCCGCGCGCGCCGAAACGCTCGCTCATCAGACGGCCGAAATAATCGGCCTCGTTGCGGAACACGTCCTCGCTGCTGTCGCCGCCGAAGCCGACGGCGTACAGATCCGGTTGTCCCGGGCGCTGCGGCGCCAGCGCGGCCAGCGCTTCGGCCACCCGCGTGCGTTCGCGCTCGAACTGTCCGGGATCGGACATCACGCCTTTCGCCGCGAAGCCACCTGCGGCGTACGCGCACAGCCATGCGCCGAGCGCGAGCGAGGTCAGCAGCGGACGAAGGCGTGTGCGCATGGGACTAGGAGGCTCCGGACGCGATGGCGTCGAAACGCTCGACGCGGGCATGGCCGTGTGCCGCATCGCCGAGACGCGGCTGCGGATAATCCTCGCGGCGGTCGATCAGCACGGTGCGCAGGCCGGCCTCGCGGGCGGCATCCAGTTCCTCGACCACGTCGGACAGGAACAGGAGATCGGCGGGTGCGCGATCGAGACGGCGCGCGATCTCGCGATAGCTCTCGGCCTCGCGCTTGTGTCCGACTTCGGTGTCGAACCAGCCGCCGAACAGGCCGGTGAGATCACCGGCGTCGGTATGACCGAAGAACAGTTTCTGCGCCGGCACCGACCCGGACGAATACACCGCCAGCGGAATGCCGGCCTCGTGCCAGGCGCGCAACCGCGCCGCGGCGTCGGGATAGATGTGCGCGGTGAAATCGGCGCCGCGATACCCGTCCTGCCAGATCATGCCCTGCAGCGCCTTCAGCGCGGTGTGCTTGCGGTCCTCGTCGATCATCCCCTGCAGGATCTCGACGATGGTGTCGTCGCTGCAGACCGCGCCATGCTCGGTCGCCACCGCGTCCAGCCAGCGCCGCACGTCGGGTTCCTGTCCGCGTTCCCGCACGAACCCGGGCAGCGCGCGCCGCGCATACGGAAACAGCACGTCCTTGACGAACGAGATGGAGGAGGTGGTGCCTTCGATGTCGGTGAGGATGAGCATGGGCATCGGGAAGTTTCAGATAGTTTTCGAAGCAATTTTGGGCAGCGCCCTGTCGGCGTGTGCGAAGGTGGGCGGATGTGCCCAGAAAGATACTCCCAGCACGACAACATGAAGTACCAACAGGAACGTATTTCTCAAACCTTTTTCAGGTTTCGGAGCGTCCGTAGTATTTGTTTTCTTCATTGGCTTTTCTCCCTTTCCATTCATGTCGATGGATGTTGGTGTTGCATTCGGAGGGACCGACAAAGAACGCTGCTCCGGAGCCATGGCTCCCCAAAATTGCCTCCAATATGTTTATTGCGTGAGTTGTAAATCGAGGTCGCAGGTCGGGACAGAGACAACGCCTGCCATGGTGAAGACGACTGATCACCCCGCCTGCCCGACCTCATACCGCGGAAACCGCTGCGCGATGTCGGTGCCGGTGAAGTGGCCGACCCAGCCGTCGGGCTGCTGGAAGAAGCGGATCGCGACGAAGCTCGGTGCCGGGCCCATGTCGAACCAGTGGGTGGCGCCGTCGGGGACCGAGATCAGGTCGCCGGCTTCGCACAGCACTTCGAAGACCTGGCCGTCGACGTGCAGGCTGAACAGCCCGGAGCCGGCGACGAAGAAGCGGACCTCGTCTTCCCGGTGGTAATGCTCGTCGAGGAATTTGGCGCGCATCTCGTCGCGCTTCGGGTTGTCCGGGGCGATACTGACCACGTCGATGGTCACGAAGCGGCGTTCGGCGCTGATGCGGTCGATGTCCGCGCGGTAGGCGGCGATGATCGTCTCCGGTGCGTCGCCGGGCGCGATCGGCTGCGTGGCTTCCCACTGCTCGAAATCGACGCCGATGGTGGCCAGGGCCTCGGCCATCTCGCGGTGATCGTGGGTGACCGAGAGCGGGGCGTCGGGACGGTCGTCGGCGAAGATGCGCAGGCGGCTCATGGGGCGGTGTTCCGGGCGATGACGTGGGTCTGCGGACTATGGCGCAGGCCGCGACGCGCATCAATGCATTCCGGACGAAACGCTGTTCCGCGCGCGGCGATGCCGCGAGGGGGTGTGGCCAGCCCGGGCCGTCAGCCGCGCAGTCGGCGCATTTCCAGTTCGCAGACCAGCAGGAACTCGAACGCATCCAGATGGCGGCGGGCTTCGGCGATGTCCCGGCCCCAGGCGTAGAGGCCGTGGCCGGCGATCAGATAGCCCCAGGTGTTCGGCGCGATCAGTGCGCGGTCGACGCTGGCGGTGAGCTCGTCCATGTCCTGCGAGTTCGGCACCACCGGCAGATCGAAGGTCTGCTCGTGGGTGCTGTGCCCGCGCAGGGCCTTGAACAGCTCGTAGCCCTGCAGGCGCACCCGGCCTTCGGCGGCGTAGAGCAGGCCGGCGATGGTCTGGGTGGGCGAGTGGGTGTGCAGCACGGCGCCGACGTCGGGATAGCGGCGATAGAGATGGGTGTGCAGGGCGGTTTCCGCCGACGGCCGGTGATGGGTGGCGACCGGCTGGTTCTGCATGTCGACGACCATGATGTCGGCTTCGCTCAGCCGGCCCTTGTCCTTGCCGGAAATGGTGATCGCGGCGAGGTTGGCGTCCATCCGGATCGAGAAATTGCCGGCGGTGGCGGGGGTCCAGCCTTTCGCGGCCAGCTCCCGGGTATGCGAGACGATCTGGGCGGCGCAGCCGGCGTACAGGTTGTGGTCGAAGGCGGGGGCGTTCATGGCGCGCAGTGTAGCGGAGCCGGCCGGCGGGCCGTATGCACGATCGGATTCCGCTCATGCCTGGCAGGCATGAGTGCCGCCGGCGTGGGCGTCAGTCGTCCGAGCGCTGCTGGCCGTAACTGCGGAATTTCTCGATCACCCGCGCCATTTCCGCCGCATCCAGGTTGCGGGTGGGGCCGAGACTGCGGGCCAGCAGATATTGTCGCGCCAGATTCTCGACCTCCTGCGCCAGGGCGTAGGCGTCCGCCAGCGTCTTGCCCGTGGCCACCTGGCCATGATTGGCCATCAGACAGGCGCGATGACCGCCGTCCAGGGCGCGCAGCACGTTCGCCGACAGCTCGGGCGTGCCGAAGGTGGCGTAGTCGGCGCAGGGAATCTCGGCGCCGCCGGCCACCGCCACCATGTAGTGGAAGGGCGGGATGCCCTGGCCGAGGCAGGCGAGGGCGGTGGCGTAGGTCGAATGCACGTGCACGACCGCGTTCGTGTCCGGATGCGAGCGGAGGATGTCGCAGTGGAAGCGCCATTCGCTCGACGGCAGCAGCTGACCCGGCGGGCAGCGGCCATCGGCTTCCAGCCGGACGATGTCCTCGGGTTGCAGGCGGTCGTAGGCGCGGCCGGTGGGCGTGATCAGCAACCCGTCGCCCCAGCGCAGGCTGGCGTTGCCCGATTTGCCCAGCGACAGCCCGCTGGCGTTCATGGCGCAACAGTGGTCGATCAGCGATTGCCGCGCGGCGCGCTCGTGGTCCTGCATGCCGGTACCTGCGATGGGATCGGGCGCGCAGGATAGCCGGTCCGTCGCAGCGACGTTCGGGAATGCGAACAATTCGCGTTCGAGCCTGATTTTCAGGGGGTTGCTAGCATCCGCGCCTGTCCCGGGTGTCTTTGCCCGCGGTTGTCCGGTCTGCGATTGATCCAAAGCAAGGACGCGACGCGGACACCGCCGGATACTCCTCCCCATTCCTCCCAGCCACGGTACCCCGCCATGTCCCACGATGCTTCCCGTCGCCGTTTCCTGACGATCGCAGTCGTCGCCGCCGCCAGCGCGCCGTTGGCCCTGCGTTCGCTCGACGCCGAGGCCGCGGCGCCTGCCGCGACCCCCGCATTGCCCAAGCTCGCGGTCACCGATGCCACCGCCAAGGCCTTGGCCTACGCCGAAGACGCGAGCAAGGTGAAGCACGCCGCGTTCAAGCCCGGCAGCAGCTGCGCCAACTGCAATTTCTTCAAGGGCGCCAAGGGCGCCGCGACCGGTCCCTGCACCCTGTTCCCGAAGAACTCGGTCGTCGCCAAGGGCTGGTGCAGCGCCTGGGCGAAGAAACCCTGATCAGAAACCCTGGTCGACCACGCGCCGGACGTCGCTCCGGTGCGCGGACCAAAAAAAACGGCGCGGGAGACCGCGCCGTTTTCGTTTCCCTGATCCGGTCGCCGGTCACGGCCCGGTGTTGGGGCCTTCCTGGACCAGCGGGTCCGCTTCGAGCTTCGCGGCGCCGCCATGCAGCAGCGCTTCGTTGCCCGGCGCCAGATGGCTGCGGTTGCGCGCGAACAGGTAGTACACGAGCAGGCCGATCACGGCCCAGAAGCAGAAGAACTTGATCGTGGGGTTCCAGCCCAGGCTGAAGAACAGCAGCACGCAGCCGCCCATCGCCAGCGGACCGACCACCCAGATCAGCGGGGTGCGGAACGGACGCGCGCGGCCCGGTTCGGTCCTGCGCAGGATCATCACGCCCGCGGCCACCATGAAGAACGCGAACAGCGTGCCGGCGTTGGAGATGTCGGCCAGGATGTCGACCGGGAACAGGGCGGCGAAGAAGGCCACGAAGATGCCCGTCGTCCAGGTCACCACGTGCGGCGTGTGGTACTTCGGATGCACCTTCGAGAACTTCTCGGGCATCAGGCCGTCGCGCGACATCGTGAACAGGATGCGGGTCTGGCCGAACATCATCATCAGCACGACCGACGGCAGCGCCAGGATGGCGGCGCCGGCGACCAGATCGCCGGTCTTCGGCCAACCGATCTCGCGCAGGATGAAGGCCAGCGGTTCCTTGCTCTGCGACAGCAGGCCACCGGGCTGCGCGCCCATGGCGCCGACCGCGGCATAGGCCACCAGCAGATAGAACACGGTGCAGATGCCCAGCGAACCGATCAGGCCGATCGGGATGTTGCGGTTCGGGTTCTTGGTTTCCTCGGCGGCGGTGGACACCGCGTCGAAGCCGACGTAGGCGAAGAAGATCGAGGCGGCGGCGCCCAGCACGCCCACGCCCGAGAGTGGTGTGCCCCAGCCGTTGGGGAGCATCGGCTCGAAATTGGCGGTGTCGACGGCCGGGAAGGCCAGCGCGATGAACGCGCCCAGCGCCACGATCTTGATCATCACCAGCACTGCGGTGACCTTGGCGGACTTGGAGGTGCCCATGACCAGCAGCCAGGTCACCAGCAGCGCCAGCAGGAAGGCGATCAGATTGAAGCCGCCCTTGTGGGTCTCGCCGTCCACCAGATGCACGGAGGTGTTGCCGTCGACGTGCTGGGTATAGAACGGTCCCGCGGTCAGGAAGTCGGGCAAGCCCAATCCGTGGAATGCGAGGAAGCCGTTGGCATACCCGGACCAGCCGACCGAGACCGCGCCGGCGGCCACCGCATATTCGAGGATCAGCGCCCAGCCAACCATCCAGGCGATCAGTTCGCCGAGCACCGCGTAGGAGTAGGTATAGGCCGAACCGGACACCGGCACCATCGCCGCGATTTCGGAGTAGATCAACGCGGTCAGCGCGCAGACGATGCCGGCGATCACGAACGAATACATCATGCCCGGACCGGCCTTGTTGGCCGCGACCGCGGTCAGCACGAAGATGCCGGTGCCGATCACCGCGCCGATGCCGAGCATGGTCAGATCGAAGGCGCCGAGCTGGCGTTTGAGCGACCGTTTTTCTGCGGTCTCCAGAATCAGATCGAGCGGTTTCCTGCGCTGGAACAGCATTGAAGGCTCCCCGGAAGGCTTGCAAAGGGCGCCGGCGGATCGCCGGCACGGAACCCGGCGACCATAACCGCCCGTCGGTCGCGGCACAAGCACGGAAGCGGGGCGTCGGACGCGCGACGCGCGATAATGCGGCTCCCTCTGCTTTGTTGCGCCGCAGCATGACCCCTCCGCACGCCGCCGTATCGCCCCTGCATTCCGGATTCGAAGCCTACGCCCGGTGCTGGCCCGCCGAGACCCCGACCGCCGCCGAGTTCATCGCGCTGTTGTCGGATGCGGAAGACCCGTTCGTCCGCGCGCGACTCGCGGGACATTTCACCGCGTCGGCGTGGCTGGTGAACGCAGCGGGCACGCATCTGCTGATGACCCATCACCGCAAGCTCGACCGCTGGCTGCAGCTCGGCGGACATGCGGATGGCGATCGCGACCTGGCCGCGGTGGCGCTGAAGGAGGCGGAAGAAGAATCGGGTCTGACCGGTCTGGCCGTCGAACCGGAGATGTTCGATCTCGACCGGCACTGGATTCCCGAGCGCGGCGATGTGCCCGGGCACTGGCACTACGACGTGCGTTATGTCGTGCGTGCGACCGGCAGCGAAGACTTCGCGGTCAGCGATGAATCGCATGCGCTGACGTGGCGGGAGATCGACGCCCTGCTGGCCGAGCCGGGCATCGATCCCTCGATCGTGCGGATGGCGATCAAGTGGGTGGACCGACGCCGATAGCGCGAGCGCTGGTCACCATTGAGGTCTTTCGTGTTGAGGTCGCGATGATCGGCGTCGCTCCGATCATCGCGCTGTGCGAACGGCAACGTCGCAAGGGCGAGGCGAGGCCCGCCCTGCCGACGCTTCATTCGGCGCGGCCGCCGAACTCGCCCGTCGTGGTGTTCACCCACACCTTCTCGCCGTTGACGATGTATTCCGGGACCTGGATTTCGATGCCGGTGTTGAGCTTCGCCGGTTTCGGGCGCTTGGTCGCGGTGCCGCCCTTGAGTTCCGGCGGCGTATCGATCACTTCGAGCACCACGCTCTGCGGCAATTGCAGGCCGACCGGCGCGTCGTCGATGATCTGCACGTAGCAGCCGGCGAGACCGTCGGTGATGTAGCCCGCGCCATCGCCGACCACATCGGCATCGAGCGCGTAGGGCGTGAAATCCTCGTCGTCCATGAACACGAACGCGTCGCCGTCCTTGTACGAGAACGTGGCCTGGCGGCGGGCCAGATCGACTTCCTTCAGTTCGTCGTCGCCGCCGACGCTGATGTCGAGCTTGTTGCCGCCGGGCACGCTGTACATCGTGAAGCGGTATTTCACGTTGCCGCCGCGGCCCTGCGGCGAGCTGCGTTCGATGTCGCGGATCTGGTACGCGCCGCCGTTGTATTCGACGACGTTGCCTTTCTTGATGTCGTAAGCCTTCATGGGATGTTCTCCGTAGGGTGGGTGTTGGCCCACCGTCGCGACCGTTCCGTCGAAGGTCGCGCTGATTGGGGTGGTTTCGATGATGGTCCGTTGCGACCGGATACGCCGCAATGGCGGGCCAAGGCCCGCCCTACGAACGTCGGATCATTTGGGGGCGAGACGTGTGGCACCGTCGAGGCGGATGGTCTCGCCGTTGAGATAGGGGTTGCCGAGGATGTAGGCGACGAGATCGGCGAATTCCTCGGGCTTGCCCAGTCGCGACGGGAACGGGATCGAGGCCGACAGCGACTGCTGCACCGATTCCGGCATGCCGTCGACCATCGGCGTCCAGAAGATGCCCGGCGCGACGGTCATGACGCGGATGCCGAAGCGGGCGAGTTCGCGCGCCATCGGCAGGGTCATGCCGACCACGCCGCCCTTCGATGCCGAATACGCCGCCTGGCCGATCTGGCCTTCGTAGGCCGCGACCGAGGCGGTGTTGACGATCACGCCGCGCTCGCCGTCGATGCCCGCGTCGTTGTGCTGCATCAGCGCGGCGGCGGCCTTGGCGACATTGAAGCTGCCGACCAGATTCACCATCACCGTAGCCTGGAACTGCGACAGCGGCATCGGGCCGTCCTTGCCGAGCACCCGGCCGGCGCCGAGGATGCCGGCGCAGTTGATCGCGGCATTGAGGCCGCCGAGGAATGCCTTCGCCGCGTCGACGTTGGCGGTGACCTTGGCCTCGTCGCTCACGTCGGTACGGAAGTAGCGGGCATTGCCATCGCCCAGTTCGGCGACCGCGGCGGCGCCCTTGTCGTCGTTGAGGTCGAACAGCGCGACCTTGCCGCCGTGCGCGACGAGGTGTCGGGCGACGGCGAAGCCGAGGCCGGAGACGCCGCCGGTGACGATGGCGCGGGCGTGGGAGAGTTGCATGCGAAGTGTCCGTGAGCGCGAAAACGGCGATTTTACCGCAGCCCTCCGCGACCGGTCGTCGGCACGGGGCGGAGCGGCGCCGTGCGCGGACGTTGTCGCCGGTCCGGGCGGCGCCCGGCGTGTCGGCTTTCCCGACCAGCCAGGGCTTTGCGAATCAAGGCGTTGGCGCAACGGCGGACGCCGGCTTCGGGTGTCCGGCCGGTCCCGGCAGCGTCCCCGGCCGCGGATGTCCCGAGACAGACTCGCGGGTGTCGTGTTATACAGGCGCCCTTGGCGTTGCGATCGCTTCGCCCGTGACACCCACAACCCAATTCACCAGTCGTATCCATCGAGGAAGCTGTCATGGCTGATACGAGACTGCAGGCAGTGGCCGCTGCCGATCATCGCCCGGGGCGTCCGTCCCCCGGTGCCCGGAGGTCCGGGCCGGCGTCTGCCGTGCCGGTCGCTCCGTCCGTCGTCCGCCCCGGCCGTCGTGCCGTGGTCGCGCCGCGCGTCATGGCCGTGTCCGTGTTGCTCGATGGCGCCGTCCGCGCCGTCACCCACGTTTTCGCCCACCCTTCCCGACCCTCGCACCCGGTCTCCGTCCGGGTCGATTCCGCGTTGATCACCGGCCTCCCCCGTTCGTGCCGGCCATCGCGGATCGGGCGTCGCGCTCGTCGTCCGGTCTGCCGTCCTCTGGACGTGCGGCCCGGTGCGTCGTGGGCGGTCGCCGCGGCCCTGCGGGAGAGGGGTTCGATGGGCACGGACCGCGATTCCATCGACATCGTTCCGCACTGAGGTCGAGACGGCCGGAACGCGGATGCGATCGTGCGCACGATGCGCCTCGCCCCGCGGCCCGACCCGAACGACCGCATGCGGAGATGCTGCGCGACCGTGACATGCCGATGGATCGATCATGTCCCTGTCCCGCACGAATCGCGCGTCCGGATTTTTTCACCCGATCACGACCGTTTCACGGGGTTCCATCCAAGTTCGATGCCGTTGACCATGCCGACCATGCCGAATCGCAGATACCGGATGTCCATCCCCCGTCGCCTCATTCCCGGGGGCTCCCGGGCGGATCGCACCGCGGCCGCGGTCGGAGCCGCTCCGGGAGTGGCGTGCGAGCGCGTCTCTGCCAGAATATCGGCCGTCCATCGCACTGGGAGCCCCGCGTGATCGTTCTGCCTGATGTCCGCATCGTGGCGCTGTGCGTGCTGGCCGCGCTCATGGCGGCATGTCGCCCCGCCGCGCCCGAAGCGGGCGCACCCGGCGGCGATGCCCCGGTGGCGTCGGCGGCGGAGCCCGCGTCGTCGGCCGCTCCGGCGGCTTCACCGTCGGAGATGCTGGCGCGATTGCCGGCGGATCGTCTCGATGTCGGCACGCCCGAAGCGAGCGAGTATCTCGACCGGTTCTTCAAGGATGGTTGCCGGGAGGGCGACGAACGTCTTTCCTTCGACCGCATCTGCCTGCATGAGTCGGCGGGTGGCGACGACCCTTCGCCATGGCCGGACCTCGTGCTGGGGATCGAAGCGGGCCGCATCGCGAGTGCGGTGCTCACCCGGTCCGCGCAGTCGCTCGGAACCGGTTGGACCTGCATGCCGGCGGAGGGCCTGGACGGCATGCGGTTCTGTTACGTGGATGCGACGACGACGGACGAGCGCGCGCGCTGGTCGGCCGAATGGACCGCCTTTTTCAGCGCCGGAGACTGAACCATGAAGGGAATCGCTCCATCGCATCGTCCTGTTCTCGGTCTCTGCGTCGCGGCTGCGCTGTTTGCGTTGACCGCCTGCAAGCCGGGTGCGCCGCCCGCATCGTCCGACACGCCATCGCCCGAAGCCCGATCCGAATCGCAGGGACCTGCAGCGCAGTCGTCCGATGCACAGCACTCCTCCGAAGGAAAAACACGCATGACGGCATTGAACGGTTTGTTGCTGGTATTCGCGGGGGAGGCCGGCGCCGGCTGGCATGCGTACGACGAGGTCGCCGGTGTCCGGTGGCGCGATGCCGAGCCTGTGGAAACGCCCGAGGTCGCCGACGCCGAACTGCGCTATTCGCGTTCCGGCCAGCTGGTGCTCGAAGGCTTCGGCGACGCCGATCTGCCCGACGGCGAGGCGGGTGCAGATGCCGGGCTGCGCGTGGGCAACGAAGGCGAATCGGGCGTCACCCTCAACGGCAACGCCGAACGGGTGAACGAGATCGCGGTGGTCAAATTCTATCCGTCGGACGACTACGAAGCCGTGCTTCGCGCGCAATTGCCCGCCGCGGCGAAGATCGCGATCGAAGCCGAATGCAAGGCCGGGGAAGAAGACTCCCAGAACAACCGTTTTTACCGGATCGACCTCGATGGCGCGGAATTCGCGCACGTCGAGGCCTTCATCGATGCAGACACCGGCCCCGGGTCGACCACGTTCGTCTTCACCCGGACCCGGCCAGACCGCAGGATTTCCGAACTCGATTGCGAGGTACGGGCCACTCCCTGAACCGATGCGATCAAGCCGGCCGGACCGACATCGTCGTGCCTGCCGTTCCTTTCCACCCAAGTCGACTTCCACTTAAAAGGTAATCACCATGACCACGGCTGATGATCGACGCAAGGCAGCGGCCACTGCCAGCACGTACCACCAGGGCAACATCAATGGACTCGACGATGCGATGACGCGAAGGCTCGTCGCATCGACGGTGCTCACCGAGAGTCACGGCGGCGATCTCGCCGTCACCAACAAGCAGGGCTATGTCGGCCGCTATCAGGCCGGCGCGTCGTGGCTGGTCGAGGCCGGCTACGTCAACCGCGAGAAATTCGACGTCGCGTTCAAGGCGTCCGGTTGCAAGAGCGAATGGGAATGGGCCACGAAAGGCGGCATGACCCGTTTCCTCCAGAACGACGCCAACTGGAACAACGACCTCAGCCTGGACAAATACAAGGCCTCCGCCGATCTCCAGGACAAGGCCTTCAAGACCAACAGCGACAAGCTGTACAACCGCGCGGTCAAGGCCGGTCTGCTGGACGAGGGCGATTCGCCCGAGAAGGTGGCGGGCTTCCTCAAGGCCTCGCATCTCGGCGGTTACGGCGCCGGCAAGGCCGTGCTGCAGGGCAAGCAGGTGCGCTCGGATGCCAACGGCACGTCGCCCTACGACTACTACAACGACATCGCCCAGAATCGCGATGGCCTGAACCAGTTCATGGGTCGTGGCAACCAGACCCAGACGAACGGCAGCCAGACGCCGGCGGTGGCGTTGGCGGGCGCCGACGGGCAGCTCAAGCGTGGCGAGGAAGGGGCTGACATAGTCCAGCTGCAGCAGCGGCTGAACAAGCTCGGCTACGGCCGCCCCGATGGCACGCCGCTGGTGGAGAACGGCAAGTTCGGGCCGAACACCGAAGCCGCGGTGGTGCGTTTCCAGAAGGAACACGGGCTGGAAGGGCTCGGCGTGGTCGGCCCCAAGACGATGGAAGCGCTGGCCGCGGCCGAGAAGGCGCAGGGCCAGGGCGGCCAGACGCAGACGCCCGCGCAGCCGCAGACCGTGAAGGGGCCGGCGAGCCATGCCATCTACAGCGAGGCCCAGCAGCATTTCCTCGCGGGCGGCAATCAGTACGAGTACGGCCGCTCCGACATGAGCCTCGGCAACAAGGAAGGCAACGGCAAGACCGACCGGAGTCGCACCGAGCAGGATCTCGACGGTGACGGGCTGAAGGGCGTGGACTGCTCTTCGTTCGTCTGGCGCGGCCTCAAGAACGCCGGCTACGATGTCGGCAATTCGCCGTTCACCACCCACACGCTGTTCAACGGCAATCAGATCACCGATTACTCGAAGAAGCATTTCGACGTGATTCCCGCCGCCGATGCCAAGCGCGCGAACGGGCCGCTGGAAGCGGGCGACATCATCCTGTTCAAGGACAAGGACAGCGGTGGTCAGCACGTGGGGATCGTCAAGGGCTACGACACCAAGGGCAATCTGCAGTTCATCGGCTCCCAGGTCAGCACGGGGCCGGCGCAGGCCAGCGCCGCGCCGGGCGGCTACTGGAACGGCGGCGATTTCGAGATCGTCGGTGCGTTGCGCGCCAAGCCGGAATTCCAGGTGCGCGCGCCGCTGCACGGCACGCCCGAGGTGCCCGCGAAGCCGGCCACGCCCGTGCGCGAGGAAGCGCAGGTGCAGAATGCGCCGGCGAAAGCGGGCATGGCGCTCACGGCCGCCCACGACATGAGCGTCAAGTACGACGACGTGAAGTACGGCTTCGGTTCCAAGAATCTCGCCTCGGGCAAGGTGGACTGCTCCGGCTGGGTCTCCCAGTTGCAGAACGCGACGATGGAGGAGATCAACAAGAAGGCCGGTCGTGAAGTCTTCAGCGGCAAGGATTTCTTCGACAAGTACAACCAGTCCGCGGCCGACATCATCAAGGATGGCGTCAACACCACCGGCGTGCTGATGCGCTCTCCGCTGGATGCCTCCAAGCTCAAGGAAGGCATGATCATCGGCGAGGACAACGGCCAGAAGGGGTGGGACAAGGGACGCTACAACGGGATCGATCACATCACGATGGTGGTCAAGGACCCGAAGACCGGCCAGCTGATGGTCAGTCAGTCGCGCGGCGGCGAGGGCGTCGAACTGTCGCCGCTCGACAAGTATCTCGAGCGCAAGCAGGCCAATGGCGTCCAGTTGTTCGCGACCGATCCGCTGGCCAAGGCGCGTTCGCTGATCGAGAACCCGCAGCAGCCCGCGCAGACCACCGGTGCCGTCGACAAGCAGCAGGCGCCGCTGATGTCCGATCCCAAGCATCCGGACAACGGTCTGTATCAGCAGGCGCTGGGCGGCCTGAAGAATGTCGACTTCAAGAGCACGCAGGAGCGCCAGAACGCGGCCGCGGCGATCGCTTTCGAAGCAAAGGTGTCGGGCCTGACCCAGATCGATCACATGAAGAGCTTCGGCAACGGTCCGGGACTGTTCGTGGTCCAGGGCGGTCTCGACGATCCGTCGCACAAGCGCATCTATGTCGATCCGCAGCAGGCGGCGAAGCAGTCCATGCAGGCTTCGACCGAGATGGCGCAGCAGCTGAAGGGTGCGCAGTTGGACGATCAGCAGCCGAAGCAGGCGTTGGCGCCCCGCAGTCTGGCCTGAGTGGGCAGAAGGCGCGCCGCCGCCCCGGCGCGCCTTCGTTCGATGCGGGCGGACGACTTTCTTTCGCGGACAGGTTTGGAGAACGCAGCGTGATCGGACAGACAGGACAAGCATCGGGTCACGACACCACGACCGGACATCGCCGTGGGGCCGTGAACAGGGTCGGCATGGTCCTGCTCCTGGCGTTGTCCGTCGGTGCCTGCGGGCGTGGCGAATCGCCTGCATCGCAGGCCGCTGCGGAACCGCCGGCGACCGCTTCCGCTCCGGCACCGGCTGCGCAGACGGCTGCGCCGGCCGCGCCGTCGGTCGGCGTCGAAGCCGATCCGCTGGCAGCCATGGGGCATCTCTCCGGTGTCGACTGCACGCGTTCGGAGGCGGGACTCCAGAGCTGCCGTCTCGAGGGCTACGACATCAGCGGTGCGGATCGCGCCTGTGCCGAGGACGACACCGGGTTCGGTGCGGTGCTGAACGCGGAAGGCGTCGCGCTGCTGGACCGTTTCCCCGGCGAAGGTGCGACCACGGTCGCGCGTCTGTCCAAGGGGCATTTCCTGTGCGTGCAATTCGTCGCCGATGCCACCGGCGGCGGCGAGGGCTGGGCCTACGTCACCGCGATTCCGACGGCGCTGGTCGCCCGGTGTGCGGCCGGTGCCACCTGCGGAAGCACGGCGTTCGCGCCCGCCTGGACGGCCGAAGCACCTGCGGGTGATTGCGGAATCGGCCCCGAAGGGCGTTACACCACGGCCTGTCCGTCCGGATGGGTGCCGCGCGCGGACATCGACGAATATTCGATGGGGCTCGGCGGCGGCTGATCGCGCGCCGGGATCCGCCTGGCGGATCCTCGATTCGGCAGCCCCGATTCGGCAGCCCGATCCCGGATCAGCGCAGCAGTTCCGCGATCATCCCGGCGTGACGCTGGGACTGGGCTTCGCGCCGCAGGCGGCTCGCGGTGAAGATCGCGCACATTTCGTCGACCGCGGTCTCGAACACTTCATTCACGATCACGTACTCGAACTCGCCGTAGTGCGACATTTCCTCGCGCGCGTTCGCGAGGCGACGGGCGATGGTGTCCTCGCTGTCCTGGCCGCGCTTGCGCATGCGGTCCTCCAGCGCCTGTCGCGACGGCGGCAGGATGAAGATGCCCACGGCGTCCGTCACGTGTCGGCGGACCTGCTGCGCGCCCTGCCAGTCGATCTCCAGCAGCACATCGCGGCCCGCGGCGAGCTGCGGCTCCACCGATTGCCGCGCGGTGCCCTTGAGGTCGCCGTGCACGTTCGCCCATTCGAAGAAATCGCCGGCGTCGATCATGCGCTGGAATTCGTCGACGTCGACGAAATGGTAGTGCTGCGCGTGGCGTTCGCCCGGGCGCATCCCGCGTGAGGTGAAGGAGATCGAGAGTGCGATGTCCGGGAACCGCGCCAGACAGGCGTTGACGATGCTGGATTTTCCGGCGCCGGACGGTGCCGCGACGATGAACAGGGTTCCACGCATGGCCGGGATCGCTGTGCTGGGATTCGGAGGGCGGAAGGCCCGGAGGGACGGGAGTGTAACCCGGCCGCCGGGCCGCATTTCATTCGCGGCATTTCATTCGCCGCGTTTCACTCGCAGCGTTTCACTCGATGTTCTGCGCCTGCTCGCGGATCTGGTCGATCAGCACCTTCAGCTCCACCGCCAGCGCCGAGGTGCGCGCGTCGACCGACTTGGAGCCGAAGGTGTTGGCCTCGCGGTTGAACTCCTGCAGCAGGAAGTCCAGGCGGCGGCCCGCCGATTCCTTCTGCTGCAGCACGCGTCGCAGTTCGGCGATGTGGCTGTCGAGGCGATCGAGTTCCTCGTCCACGTCGAGTTTCTGCAGCGCCAGCACCAGCTCCTGTTCGAAACGGCCGGGATCCAGCGGCTGCGGCAGATCGGCGAGCCGCTTTTCGAGTTTCAGCTTCTGGCCCGCGCGGATCGCCGGCATCAGCGTGCGCGCGTCCGCGGCGTGTTTCGCGATCGCGTCGACCCGCTCCAGGATCACCGCGGCCAGCTTGCCGCCCTCGCGTTCGCGGGCTTCGATGAACTGGGTCAGCACCGCGTCCAGCAGCGACAGCGCTTCGGCGTGCAGCGCCGCCGGGTCCTCGGCGTGGGTCTGCAGAACGCCCGGGAATTTCAGCAGTTCGGTCATCTCCACGCGCATCGCCGGGAAGTGTTCCTGCAGATTGCGTCCCAGCGCGGAAAGCTGCGCGACGCGCGCGGCGTTGAGCTGCAGCGCGTCGTCGCGATCGTCGCCGCGCAGACGGAAGCCCAGTTCGAGCTTGCCGCGCGAGAGCCGCGCCGCGATGCGCTCGCGCAGCGCCGGTTCGGCCGCGCGCAGATCGTCGGGCAGACGCACGCCGACTTCGAGGAACCGATGGTTCACGGCGCGCAGCTCGCAGCCGAGCGTGCCCCAAGGGGTCTGGCGTTCGCCGGCGGCGAAGGCGGTCATACTGCGGATCATGGGCACTCCTCGAACGATCGGGTCCGCCCGGAACGGCGGGGCGTCATTGTCCGCTATCGACGGCGTCCTGTGTGCCGGCGCGGTGGCCGGGGCGCCGGGCCGCGGATGGTAGACTGCCGGGCCTTCCCGAGGTCCCCGCGCATGAGCATCGTCCGTCCCAGTGGTCGCACCCCCGAGCAGTTGCGCGAGGTGCGCATCCAGCGCGGCTACACCCGGCACGCCGAGGGCTCGGTGCTGATCGCCTTCGGCGACACCCGGGTGCTGTGCACGGCCAGCGTCGACAACAAGGTGCCGGCGTTCCTGCGCGGCAAGGGCGAGGGTTGGGTGACCGCCGAATACGGCATGCTGCCGCGCGCCACCCACAGCCGCAGCGACCGCGAGGCCGCCCGCGGCAAGCAGGGCGGACGCACGCTGGAGATCCAGCGCCTGATCGGTCGCGCCCTGCGCGCCTGCATCGATCGCGGCGCGCTGGGGGAACGCACCATCACCCTCGACTGCGACGTGCTGCAGGCCGATGGCGGCACCCGCACCGCGGCGATCACCGGCGCCTACGTCGCGCTGGTCGATGCGGTGCGCTGGCTGCAGAAGCGCAGGGAGATCGCGCGCGACCCGATCCACGGCGCGGTTGCCGCGGTTTCGGTCGGCGTGTATCGCGGCGTGCCGGTGCTCGATCTGGATTACGCGGAAGACAGCGACTGCGACACCGACATGAACGTGGTCATGAACGATGGCGGCGGTTTCATCGAAGTGCAGGGCACCGCCGAAGGCCATGCGTTCCGTCGCGGCGAACTCGACGCGCTGCTGAATCTTGCCGAGCAGGGCGTCGCCGAACTGCTGGCGGCGCAGCGCGCGGCCCTGGCGGACTGAGGCGGCGCCGGTGCGGCGGCACATCGCCTGTTGCGCGATCGTGGTCGACGATTACGATCGCGCGCTCGATTTCTACGTGCATGCGCTCGGTTTCGAATTGCGCGAGGATCGCGCGATCGGGGACGTTCCCGGCAACCCGGCGAAGCGCTGGGTGGTGGTGGCGCCGAAGGGCGCCGAGACCGGCCTCCTGCTCGCGCGCGCGGCGAACGACGCCCAGCGCGCGCGGATCGGCGATCAGACCGGCGGTCGCGTCGGTTTTTTCCTGTACACCGACGACTTCCGTCGCGATCACGCCGCGATGATCGCGAAGGGCGTGCGCTTTCTCGAAGCGCCGCGCGAGGAGGATTACGGCACCGTCGCGGTGTTCGTCGATCCGTACGGCAACCGCTGGGATCTGCTGCAGCCGCGCATGGACGCGGTCTGCGCATGAAACTCGTTCTCGCCAGCGGCAATGCCGGCAAACTCGCGGAACTGCGCGATCTGCTCGGCGACCTCGATGTCGAACTGCACGCGCAGTCCGAATTCGGCGTGCGCGATGCCGACGAGACCGGTCTGACGTTCGTCGAGAACGCGATTCTCAAGGCCCGGCATGCGGCGCTCGCCACCGGTCTGCCGGCGCTCGGTGACGATTCCGGCATCTGCGTCGATGCCCTGGACGGCGCGCCGGGGCTGTACAGCGCGCGCTACGCGGGCGGACACGGCGATGCGCAGGCCAACATCGCCAAACTGCTCGACGCGCTGCGCGACGTGCCCGCGGAGCGACGCACTGCGCGTTTCGTCTGCGTGCTCGCGCTGTTGCGCCACGCCGGTGACCCGCAGCCGCTGATCGCCGAGGGCGTCTGGGAGGGCCGCATCCTCGATGCGCCGCGCGGCGACGGCGGGTTCGGTTACGACCCGGTGTTCTTCGATGCCGAGCGCGGCATCGGTGCCGCCGAGCTCGACGCCGCGGTGAAGAACCGCGTCAGCCATCGCGGCCGTGCGCTGGCGCTGCTGCGCGCGCGCCTGCACGACGCCCTGCGCTGAGCGCGCGCATGCTGTCCCTGCCGCCCCTCGGTCTCTACGTCCACCTGCCGTGGTGCGTGCGCAAATGCCCGTACTGCGATTTCAACTCGCACGAATACCGCGACGGTCGCGGTGGCCCGCCGTTCGAGGTCTACGTCGACGCACTGCTGGCCGATCTCGACTTCGATCTGCCGCTGGTGTGGGGCCGTACCGTGCACAGCGTCTTCTTCGGCGGCGGCACGCCCAGTCTGTTTCCGGCCGCGGCGATCGATCGCTTCCTGCAGGGCGCCAGCGCGCGGCTTCGCTTCGCGCCGGGCTGCGAGATCACCCTCGAAACCAACCCCGGCACCGCCGAGCATGGCCGTTTCGAGGACTACCGCAAGGCCGGGGTGAATCGCCTCTCGTTCGGCATCCAGAGCTTCGACGACGGATGCCTGCAGCGCCTCGGCCGCATCCACGACAGCGGTCAGGCCGATGCGGCGGTGAAACTGGCGCAGGACGCGGGATTCGACAATGTGAATCTCGACCTGATGTACGCGCTGCCCGGGCAGACGCTCGACATGGCGGAGCGCGATCTCGAGCGCGCGTTCGCGCTGCGCCCGGCGCATCTCAGTCATTACCAGCTCACCCTGGAACCGAACACCGTGTTCGCGGCGCGCCCGCCGCAGGGGCTGCCCGACGACGACACGGCCTGGGACATGCAGGAGCGCTGTCAGACGCGGCTGGCCGATGCCGGCTATGCGCAGTACGAGGTCAGCGCCTACGCCCGTCCGGGCCGCCAGTGCGCGCACAATCTCAATTACTGGCGCTTCGGCGATTACCTGGGCATCGGCGCCGGCGCGCACGGCAAGATCACGCTGCCCGCGGGCGATGCCGACGGTCCGGGACGGATCCTGCGGCGCTGGAAGCACAAACATCCAGCGGCCTATCTGGCCCGTGCCGGCACGCCGGAGGCGATCGGCGGCGACGACGACATCGCGCCGGCGCAGCGTCCGTTCGAATTCATGCTCAACGCCCTGCGCCTGCGCGAGGGCTTCGCGCAGGCGACGTTCGAGGCGCGCACCGGACTTCCGCTCGCGGCCATCGCCGGGCCGCTGGCGCAGGCGTTCGAGGCGGGATGGCTGGTCGCCGAGGGCGACCGCATCCGGCCGACCGAAGCCGGCCTGCGCTTCGCCAACGACACGATGTCCCTGTTTCTCGGGATCGCGCCGGAAATCGCCCAGGGGCGCGCGTCGGACGGCGTTTCGGACGGCGCATGATCGGCACGCTTCGGCATCGCACCGCCGCTGTTGCGGTGCAACAGTTGGCTCGCGGCGCCGGGCATGTTAAGAAATGCGGTTATCGTCGCACTTCGACAGGCTGAGATGGCTGCGCCCAACGACCCCGCCACCGAGTCACCCCGGGACAGCGCCGCGCCGAAGACGCTCGCCACCGCCGGCCTGCCGCGTCGCGTGCGCCGGACGCTCGAGCGCGTGCTGAGCGTGTTCAGCGAGGACCTGGAGCGCAATCTCGTCTCGGCGGTCACCGAATTCGAGGAAGAACTCTTCCGTCTGGCCGATCGCGCCGGGACCACCGGCGGCGGTCGGATCGACTACATGCAGACGCTGCGCGTGGTGCGGCTGAACCGGCACGATCTGGTGCCGCGCTTCATGCAGTTGATCGAGACCGGCCTGGCCGGTATCCGCAGGCCGGTGCTCGTGGTGCCGATGCGCGCGCTGTCGCTGCCGGCCACGCCGCTGAATTTCCGCAACCTCAGTCTCGTCGACGAATCGGTGATGGACGAGGGCGCGGTGCTGCACGAGATCGCGGCGCGCCAGGAGTCGCGCGTCAATCTGGTGCTGCATCTGCTGGGCCAGCGTTTCGGCGTGCTCGCCGCGGCCCCTGCATTCGACAGCGAACGCATTCCGCTCGGTCCGCAGGCGATGTGCCGGGCGATCAGCCACGCGATCGAAAGTCTGCAGCTCGATCACGGCGCGCGGTTGCTGTTCTATCGCATCTTCGATCGCCGGGTGATGGCCCAGTTTTCGCCGCTGTGCGAGAAGCTGGACGCGTTGCTGGCGGAAGAGGGGGTGCTTCCCGGCCTGAGCTATGTGCCGATGCGTACACGTGCCGGTTCGGCCGAGGACGGTGAGTCTCCGGGACCGCCGGCGTTCGGCGAACGCGAAGCCTCGCCGCATACCGGTGCCGCGAAGACGGGGCGCGGTGCGGCATCGGGCGGCGCAGCGCAGGGCGGATCCGGCGCTGGCGCAGGTGTCGGCGGGCCGCTGGCATCGACCGGTGCGTCGGCCGGAGGGCGCATGTCCGGAGACGCGGCTTTCCGGGGAGGCGCGTCTGAAGGCATGGCGTCCGAAAGCGCGGCTTTTGACGGCACGGCTTCCGACGGCGCCGCATCCGATGGCGGTGCCTTCGACGCCGACCGGCCGCACACCGTCTGGCTGGGGCAGCCCCTGCCGCGCGGACCGGTGAACGAACAGCAGGCGTTCCACGATCTGCAGCAGTTGCTGGGACAGCGCCGCGTCCATGCCGAGCGCATGAACCCGATTCCGCCCGGTCAGCGGCCGGAAGTGTCGATTCCGACCCGTGATCTGCTGCAGACGCTGGGGCGCATGGATGCCTCGCCCGAACTGCCGGGCGGCGCCAACGCGACCATCGCCGACATCAAACAGTCGCTGCTGGCGCAGGCGCGTCAACAGCACGGCAAGCCGGTCGCGCTGACCCCGGCCGACAGCGACACCTTCGATCTGGTCGGTCTGCTCTACAACCATCTCGGCAACGAGATCCGCGACGACGCGCCCGCGGCGGGTCTTGTCAAGCGGCTGCAACTGACCCTGCTGCGGGTCGCGCTGCAGGATCGCAGTTTCTTCGTCCGCCCCAACCATCCGGCGCGGCAGTTGCTCAGCACGGTGTCCGAAACCGCGGCGAAGTGGTTGGGCGACGACGACATCGATCCGCAGTTGCTGGCCCCCCTGCAGCAGGCGGTGACCCACGCGATCAAGCATTACGATGGCGATCTGTCGGTCTTCGAGCAGAGCAACAAACAGCTGCAGACGCACATCGACGCCCAGGTGCGTCGCGCCGAAACCCTGGAACGCCGCCACGTCGAGGCCGCGCGGGGCAAGGAAAAGCTCGAGGCCGCCAAGCTGCGCGCCGAGCAGGTGCTGAGCGAGACCATCGGCGACGCGCCGTTGCCGAAGTTCACCCGCGCGCTGCTCAATCAGGCCTGGGCCGACGTGCTCACCCTCACGTACCTGCGCCACGGCGAAGGGTCGGAGGAGTGGAACCGCCAGATCGAGGCCACGCGCCAGGTCGTCGCCGCCTGCACCCATCGCGAGGCCGACACCGAACAACCGGCGCTCAAGACCCATGTCGAGCACGCGCTGAAGCAGGTCGGCTACCACGAGGCCGAAGCCGATGTCATCGCGCGTCGTCTCTCCAGCAGCCTGCGCGACGACGAGGATGGCGAATCCCGCACCGAACTGACGATGAAGCTCAAGGCGCGCGTGCGCCTGGGCGAGGATGCGCAGAAGGCGCGCAAACCCGATCTGCCGTCGCGCACCGCGCATGAGCAGGAGTGCTACGAGCAACTGCGCCTGCTGCCGTTCGGCACCTGGATCGAATTCGTCACCAACCAGCAGGGCGACGTGGTCCGTCGCCGCATGTCGTGGTTCAGCCCGGTCACCGGCAATGCGCTGTTCGTCAATCAGCGCGGTCAGCGCGTCGGCGAGCATTCGCTGGACAGCCTGGCGCGGATGATGGCCAAGGACCAGGTGCGCGTGGTCACCGCGCAGCGCGCCGGTCTGGTCGACCGCGCCTGGCATGCCGCGATGAACGCGCTGCGCAGTCTGACCGGTCGCCGCGACGATCATGGTCAGGACGCCGATACGACGGACGGCTCCGATGTCGCCGTGCGTTCCGGGCCTGCGGCCCCCTTCGACGCCGGCGATGCGTCCGCGTCGCCGGAAGGAGATGCCCGATGAGCAGCAAGGAACACCGCCGTTCGCCGCGCCGCAAGGTCGACGAGACCGTCCTCGTGTCCGACACGATGACCGAGGAAGTCGTCGGCCGCGTCGGCAATCTTTCCGAGGGCGGCATGCTGCTCATGGCCAGCGTGCCGCTGAACGAGGACGCGCTGTACCAGTTCCGCTTCCGCCTGCCGGGCGGCGATGGCGCCGACATCGAGGCCGGCGCGCATCTGCTGTGGACCGATCGCGCGAGTTCGCCGGGGCAGTCCTGGGCGGGCTTCCGCTTCATCGCGATGACCGACCGTCACCGCGACGCGCTGCATGCCTGGGTCGGAGCGCCCGGCGCCAGCTACGACTGATCCGCGCCCGCGCGCGGGTCGCCGCCAACACCGATTTCTCTTTCGCGAACCGACCATGTCCGCCGATCTCTCCCGTCTTTACGCCGACCATCTCGCCACCGTCCGCACCCGTGCCGACGCCGCGCTCGAACGCGGCGGCTTCGATCATCTCGTCGTGCCCAGCGGAACCGTGCACTACCACCTGTTCGACGATCGCGATTACCCGTATGTGGTCAATCCGCAGTTCAAGGCCTGGTTGCCGCTGACCAACGCCCCCGGCAGTTGGCTGGTGCATACGCCGGGCGAGCGTCCGCAGCTGATCTTCCTGCAGCCGCACGATTACTGGCATGTCGTGCCGCAGGCGCCCGATGGCGAATGGGTCGAGCATTTCGACATCCGGATCATCCGCAACGCCGAGGACGCCAAATCGCTGCTGCCGAAGAACGCCGCGCGCTGCGCGATTCTCGGCGAGGCGCAGAGCGCGCTCGGCCCGTACGGCGCGTTCGCGCCGAACAATCCGCAAGCGGTGCTGGACTATCTGCACTATCACCGTGCGTTCAAGACGCCGTACGAGATCGCGATGATGCGCGAGGCCACCCGCATCGGTGTGCGCGGTCACCGTGCGGCCGAGCGCGCCTTCCGCGCCGGCGCCAGCGAGTTCGGCATCCATCTGGCCTATTGCCAGGCCGCGCGCCAGGACGCCAACGACCTCCCGTACAACAACATCGTCTGCCTCAACGAGCACGGCGCGGTGCTGCACTACACCGATCGCGATCGCACCCCGCCGGCCGTCTCGCGCAGTTTCCTGATCGACGCCGGCGCCTCGCATCGCGGTTATGCCTGCGACATCACCCGCACCTACGCCACCGATACCGACGGCGAATTCCAGGCGATGATCGATGCCGTCGACCGCGCGCAGTCGGCGATGTGCGCGCAGGTGCGCGCCGGGGTCGACTACGCGCGCATCCATCTCGACGCGCACCTCGTGCTCGCCGGCATCCTCAAGGACTTCGGCCTGATCACGGTCGCGCCTGATGTCGCGGTCGACACCGGCGTCAGCAGCGCCTTCTTCCCGCACGGCATCGGCCACGGCATCGGCCTGCAGGTCCACGAAGTCGCCGGCTTCGCCGCCTCCGATGCCGGCGGCACGATCCCGAAGCCCGAGGGCCACCCCTACCTGCGCCTCACCCGCGTTCTCGCCCCCGGCATGGTCGTCACCATCGAGCCCGGCCTGTACTTCATCGACATGCTGCTCGAAGAACTCAAGAACAAAGGCCTCGGCCCGAGCGTGAACTGGGACCGTGTCGCGCAGTTCAAACCCTACGGCGGCATCCGCATCGAGGACGATGTGGTGTGCACGGAAGGCGAGCCGGTGAATCTCACCCGCGACGGGTTCGCGGAAGGGTGATGCTGATCGTGGGTGTTCCGGGGCCATCGGCACGCAGGATGACGCGCATCGGTCTTTGCGCCCTGGGGCTGATGGCGTCGGGTTGCGCCATTCCGATCTACGAAAACACCCAGCCGCCGTCGGGAACGACGATCGCCTTCGTCAACGATGCCGATCAGTCGATGCAGTTGCAGTTCTATCTCGGTGAAAACTGCACGGGCAGACGCCTGATCCGGAATGCGACGAGCGGCTTGAGCCAGTTGTCCCCGGGGGAACGGCGATCGTTCGTCTTCGAACCGGGAAAACCGTTCATTTTCGAGGCGAGCTATCACCTGCAGACGACCTGGAAGGCTGCGGGGTACGAGGTCGAGTTCTGCCGGATGATCTACGCATTCGTGCCCGAGCATCCCGCGTACGCGCTGCGCCTGTCCCTGGGGGCGTCTTCCTGCGGCGCTTCGGTGTTCACCGATGACGGCGGCACCATCACGCCGCTGGTGTCGTCGGACGTGCTGATCTCCCGCGAACATCAGGTGGCCGTGATGAACGATGGCCCGTGGTGCATGCCTCGTAGAGAGTAGGGCGATGCCGAGTGCGGTGGATGCTTCCTGTCGGCGCAGAACGGCACCGGATGTCTGTGATCGCATTGACCGATCGGTGAGGTGCGGGGCAGACTCGGAGTTAGGCCCCAAGGTAGGGGTTGATCGTAGTTAGGCCTCACTAGGAGCCTCTATGCAAAGAGACATGGAACTAGCGCGAAAGATCCTGTTTTTTCTAGAGGCGAGGCAGGAGATGAAGGCCGAGATCTCATTGCCTATCGAAGGCTATGAGCGCAGGGTCATCATGTATCACCTGCTATTGCTGGCTCAGGCCGGGCTCATCGATCATGAGTCAGAAAAAACAAAAACCGGCCGAATTATTCGTGTGCATGTTCTCGGGCTCAACTGGGCAGGGCATGAGTTTCTGGACGCAATTCGCTCTGAGAAAGTCTGGCGAAAGCTTGTCAAGTACGCCAAGGAAAAAGGCGGAGCTTTGCCGTTTGAGCTAGTCAAGGTTCTTGGCACCGAACTACTCAAGCGTTCTATCGACCAGTGAGCTTTGCCGAGTAGCCAAGGTAACGCCAAGGCCAGCTCCCGGGACCTTTAGAGACGCATGCATCGATTGTTTCCGGGTGCACGCTTCGCGCTTGCCCGGTCCACGACGGCATGCGGATGCATTGCATTGCATTGCCGCCGAAGGATGCATGAGTGAAGCGTCATGCGCCTTCCATGACGTTCCCGATGACGTCTTCGTCGAGTGGCGCATGACGCCTTCGGCTTGTGCGCCCCACGCGTTGCGGGACGCGCGACACTCCCGGAGATTCGCCTCCCGCCGTTCGCCGCGGGAATGAGCCGGCGCAGCGGGGCGGCGCAGGCATCGGCCCTTCCGGGCCTCCCACAAGGGCCTCGTGCAGGGCGGACATGTCGTGCCTTCCGTTGCGTTATCGCAGCCGTTGGGGCCGGCCATCCGGACATGGCGCGCGCGAAACCGTGGCGTGCACGGGTTCCCCTCGGCGCCTGAACGGGCCCGCAAGACGCATTTCAAATTTTTCTGGAATGGAAGTCCGGTTTCGCCTCCGGAATGCCGTTCGGGGTGGGGACGCGTGTTTCGCGCTTCGCCCATCGCCGTGGCAACGGCATGCGCGCTGTCGTGCGGACGCGTCCGGAGCGCACGAGGCCGGTCATCCGGGGCGTGTCCTCCGAATCGCATCGTCCCCCAACGCATCGCTTCCATCGGAAGGAGTTTCCATGCATCTGCGCATCCTCACCTACAACGTCCAATGCCGCCCGATCTTCGACAACGTCGACAATGAACAGCGCGCCGAAGAGATCGCGAAGCGCATCGACACCTCGCCTCGCGACTTCGATATCGTCTGCCTGAACGAGGTCTTCGACGACGACGCCCGCCAGAAATTCGTCGACAGGCTGAAGACGAAATATCCGCACTACGTCGAGCGCATCGGCGGCGACCGCGGCTTCGCGTCGTCGCTGGCGTCCACCGACAAGGCGGGCTATGTCGCGCTCTCCATCGGCCTCCAGGCGCTCACGCTGGGGCTGCTCGAAGTCTTCGGGACATCGCAGGACAGCGGGCTGATGCTGTTCAGCCGTTTTCCGTTCGACGTGCAGTCCGATCCCGCCAACCCCGTCGCGACACTGCCAGCGCTCAACTGGAAGCCGTATTCGCAGCGAACCGACGACGATGCCACGTCCGAAAAGGGCGCGCTGGCGGTCCGGCTGCTGTTGCCCGGCGGCGACAAATACGTCGTCAGCCTCACCCACATGCAGGCCAGTCCCAAGGACGACGAGGAGTACGCCGATATCCGGCTGTCCCAATTCGCCGAAGCGTGGGATAACCTGAAGCCGCTGATTTCCGAAGGCAATCGCGAATACGATTTCGTCCACTGCGGCGACGTGAACGTGAACGGCGCGATGACGCTCCCGGATGCGGGCGATGCCGGCAGCGAGTGGAAAGCGCGGTTTTCGCAGCCGATGAGCGGCCCCGCGGATTACTGGGATGCGATCGCGTTCGAGCAGAGTCCGCATCTGTGGGAGGCGGCCAGTGGGGCGCTGATCCATCCGAAGGATCCCGGCATCACCGCGCCCACCGCCAACGGCGATCGTCGTTACGACTACTTCCTCACCCGGCCCGGCACCGGCAATCGCACGCTGCAGCACGCCTTCATCGACCATGCGGTGTGCGTGCCCGTGAGGGATCCGTCGTTCTTGAGCGATCATTGGCCCGTGGTCGTCGACATGCTGCCCGATCATCGCGGTCCGGGCACCAGCGCCGCGCGCGGCATTCCGGTGATCTGCGACGAGACATCGCCGAGCTTCGGCACCAGCGGTCGGCTCCGCGCCGGCGAAATCGACTGGTTCTGCGTGCTCCGGCCAGGGACCTACGAATTCGCGACCTTCGGCGCCGATCTCGAAATGTACGGCGAGGACGACCTCAGCCGGCCGCTGGCGATGTACAAGGCCCTGGACCGCGGCACCGAACGCAGCGTCAAGTATCTGCTGCCCGATGCACCGATCTTCGTGAAGATGCAGTCGGCTGATCGCCATGCGCACGCGGATTACGCATTGAACATCCGCCGCTATCTCGGTACAAGTCTGCGCGATGCGATCGGGCTGGTGCGACGCCGGGAGGAAAGCTCGCATCATCGCGTCGGCGTGCCCAACAGCGATTACGAATGCCGCCTGGGTGATGGCGAAGCGATCGCGGACGCGCGTTATTTCGAGTTCGACGTGCTGCCCACGACGAGCGGGAAGCCGCAGCGCGTCCGGCTGAACGGCGTGTCCAGCAGCGGCGGTGCACCGATGCGGCTGATCCTCGGTCAGGAGGTCGCGCCCGATGTGCTCGATGTCGTGGCCAACACCGCGTACGGGACCGGCGTGTTCTCGCTCGCCGCCGAGTTGAAGCCCGGTCATTACTTCGTGGTGGCGCAGCGCCGGCCTGGCAGCGGTTTCGCCGGTTCCGACTTCTCGCTGTCCTGGGATTCGGACGTGTCGATCCTGTACACGCCGGCCGCATACGAGCGCGCGCTCGGCCCCGACGAGTTCAATCCGCTGGCCGGACTGCCGCCGCCCTACGGCATCAAGTTGTCGTGCATCGAGGAAACCGACAGTCCTTTCGACGTGGGTGCGGACGACATCGCCCTGGAACTGTTCGCCGATGGCGTGAGCGTGGCGGTCATTCCGAACCGCGAGATCGGCAATTTCGATACCGGCGATATCCGCTGGCTGGATCCGTGGCTGTCGTCGCCGGTGACGTACGTCGATCGTCTGGAGCTGAAGTTCTTCGAGGAGGATACGTTCGTCGACGATCTCGGCAGCCTCGAAATTCCGATCGCGGCGAAATATCGCGGCGGTGGACGCCCGATCGTCAAGGCGCTCGATGGCGGCGCGGTGATCGTCGCGGAACGCGTGGACTTCAGCGGTGGCACCTATGAGGTGAAGTTGACGCTGGCCTGACGGCACTGCCGCGCGGGAGGATGGGGTCCGCGCATGCGGATCCCATCCTGTGTCGCGAGGGGCGCTTGCGCTTTCGCTTGTCGTCCGCGGCAGGCGGATGTGTCGTGATGGTGGGGTTCGCTGCGCTCACCGCCACCCTACGGCCGCGGTTGCGGTCTGCGTGATTTCTCGCGGGCTTCGCGATGCGCGGTTTCGGCGAGAACCCTGAACTGGCGTTCGCGTTTGAGCCACAGTTCGTGACCGTCCAGGGTTTCGTGCGCGGCGCCGATGTCCTCCTCGGTCTCCGTGTCGGGGATCTGGCCGAAGGCGATGCGCATCGGCGCGGCGCGCTGCGACAGTGCGTCCTGCATCGCGCCGAAGTAGAGGGCGTTGTTGCCGTAGCGCTGGTTGATCCTGTCGAGCACGGCGCTCATGTCGCGGCTGCGACGGCGTTCGGTCATCAGCTCCCCGCTGACGCTGCCGCGCGGTTCGAGGCCGACGAGGGTGACCGAGACCGACAGCGGCGGATGGCGTTTTTCGTTCCAGCGCCCGCTGGCGCGCGCGCGTTCCAGCGCTTCGAGCTCGCGGGCGAGGAGTTTCAGCAGGGTCGGCGTGTCGTCGATCGGTGCGAACGACAGATCGCGTTCGAAGCGTTTGTCCATGCCGACGAAACGGATGCGGATCGCCAGTCCGCCGGCGAGGAAGGCCTCCTTGCGCAGCCGCATCGCCGCTTTCGCCAGCAGTTTGAACAGCACGGATCGCGCGCCGTCGTAGTGGCGCAGTTCCGGTCCGAGCACGTGCGAATGCCCGACCGAGCCGCGTTCGGTCTTCCGCTCCGGCAGTTCGAAACCGCGCAGTTGCAGCCAGTAGCGTTCGCCCTCGATGCTGCCCCACGCCGCGCGCAGATGCTCGCGCGGCGCGGCGCAGAGCTGTTCGACGCTGCGGATGCCGGCGCGCTGCAGCCGGCGCTCCATCGACGGGCCGATGCCGCAGAAGTCGCGCAGTTCCAGTGCGTGCAGCCGCTCCGGCAGATCCGACAGTTCGAGCACGGTCAGGCCGTCGGGTTTCTGCATGTCGGAGGCGGTCTTGGCCAGGAACTTGTTCGGCGCGATGCCGATCGAGCAGCCGATCGCGTCGAAACCGCGTTCGCGAAAGCGCTGCTTGATGCCGCCGGCGATCGCGATCGCGTTGTCGCGCTGCCGCTCGCGGCCGATCAGCCAGCACGGCACTTCGTCGATGGATTCCGGCTTGCCGTGCGGAATGCAGTCCTGGATCGCGTCCATCAGCGCGTGATGCACTTCGACGTAGCGCGCCGGCCGTGCCTGCAGGATGACGATGTCCGGGCACTTCTGCCGCGCTTCCCACACCGGCGTGCCGGTCTTCACGCCGAAGGCCTTGGCCTCGTAGCTGGCGGCGATGCAGCAGGTCGTTTCCGCCATCACCGGCACCACGCCGATCGGGCGGCCGCGCAGGGACGGGTCGTCCTGCTGTTCGACCGAAGCGAAATAGGAATTGAAGTCGACGAAGAGGCAGCGCAGGGTCATGGGGCGGTCGCAGAAAGTCGAGCGGGTCTGCGGCACGTCCGCCCCAACGGGCGTGCGGATGGTTCTGTCCGGTGGTCCCGGTCGCCGGACCGGGAGGAAGGATTATGGCACTCCTCCCCCGGCAAGCGGGCTTCAGCCCGCCATCCCGTTCCCGGAGCGACGGACAGCAGGCAGCAGGTTGTCGCCACCCCTGTAAAAGCGTCTGAAATCAATCACTTGCATCGAGATGCGCGGCGATGACGGTGCGGATGAACGGGGCTTTGGCGTCGGTATAGACGGCCTTGTCGCCGGCATGGCGGGCGGAGAGGTCGCGTTTCAGTGCCTGGTAGGCCGCACGCAGCGCGTCGTCGCCGCGGAGGGCGTCGCGGAAGGCGAGGTGTTCGCGCCAGATCGGCGCGCCTTCGACGACCGCATGCAGATGGATCCGCAGGCGTTCGCCGTCGGCATCGCGGACGAAGTAACGGCGTGTCGGCAGCGCGTCCTCGTATTCGGGGCGGTAGCGGTAGCCCAACCCCGCGAGCGCGTCGATCCGGGTTTCGACGACCGCCAGCACGTCCGCACCGAGCAGCACGTCGATCACCGGCTTGGCCGCCAGGCCGTGGACCGCGGTGCTGCCGATGTGTTCGATCCGGACCGGTGGGCCGGCGAAGGTGTCCAGCAGTTCGGCACGTGCGCGCTCGAACTGCGCCTGCCACGCTTCCGACCACGGCGAGACGATCACGCCGGCCATGGCGCGATGCGTGGTTACAGCACCTGCGGCGGTTCGCCGCCGACGATCACCACGTCGGCGGGACGGCGCGCGAACAGGCCGACGCTGACCACGCCCGGGATCTGGTTCAGGTCGCGCTCCATGCCGACCGGGTCGGTGATCGCGAGGCCGTGGATGTCGAGGATCCAGTTGCCGTTGTCGGTGACCACGTCGTCGCGCCAGACCGGCTGGCCGCCGGTGATGCGGACGATCTCGCGGGCGACGAGGCTGCGCGCCATCGGGATGACCTCCACCGGCAGCGGGAAGCGGCCGAGAATGCCGACCTGCTTGCTCGGGTCGACGATGCAGACGAACTTCGCGCTGGCTTCGGCGATGATCTTCTCGCGGGTCAGGGCCGCGCCGCCACCCTTGATCAGACGGCGATGGCCGTCGCATTCGTCGGCGCCGTCCACGTACAGCGACAGCGGGCCGGTGGCGTTGAGGTCCATGACCTCGATGCCGTGCGCGCGCAGGCGTTCGGTGCTCTGCTCGGAGCTGGAGACGGCGCCCTTGATGCGGTCCTTGATGCGGGCGAGGCCGTCGATGAAGTAGGCCACGGTGGAACCGGTGCCGACGCCGACGATCATGCCGTCTTCGACGTATTCGAGGGCTTTTTCCGCGGCCAGGCGTTTCGTTTCGGACATGGGGGATGGGTTCGGGGGAGTCATTCGAGGGAAAGGATGATCTTCCACTGCGCGGCGGTGACCGGCAGCACGGAGAGACGGTTGCCCTTGCGGATCAGCGCGAAGTCCTCGCCGAGCTTCCCGCTCTGGCCGCGGATGTCGTCGAGCGTGATCGCGCGCCGGAGCGTGCGCGCGTAGCGCACGTCGACGAGGTCCCAGCGCGGTTGTTCGCGCGTCGATTTCTCGTCGAAGTATTTCGACTTGCGGTCGAACTGGGTGGGATCGGGATACGCCTCGCAGGCGACTTCGGCGATGCCGTAGACGCCGGGCACGTCGGCATTGGAGTGGTAGAACAGTACGCCATCGCCGATCTTCATCTGGCGCATGAAGTTGCGCGCCTGGTAGTTGCGGACGCCGGTCCAGGGTTCGACCTTGACCCGGGCGAGGTCGTCGATGGAGAAGTCCTCGGGTTCGGACTTCATCAGCCAGTAGCGTGTGCTCATGCGGAGGCGGCGAAAGTGAGGGTGTCGGATTCGGTGCAGACCGCGTCCAGCGGTACGTCCCAGGCTTCCGGCGCCAGAGCGTCGACGCGCTGGGTCGAAAAACCGGCGCCGACCAGCCACGGCGGTGCGCCGGCATCGCGTCGGAAGGCGAGGGTGCGATCGTACCAGCCGCCGCCCATGCCCAGCCGGTGACCGGAGGCGTCGAAACCGACCAGCGGGGTCACGATCAGGGCCATGGCCGCGGCCGGCAGCGGTTCGGCGACGGGTTCGGGAATGCCGTAGCGGTTGGCGACCAGATCTTCGCCCGGACGCCAGGGCGCGAACCGCAGCAGGCCGTCGTCACCCAGCACCGGCAGGCAGTAGCGGAGGGTGGGCGGCAGCCGCAGTTGCCAGACATGCAGCGCGATCTCGCCATCCATCGCCCAGTAGCCGGCGACATGCCCCGTACTCGGCGCGAACGGCAGCGCCAGCAGGCGCGCGGACAGCGCTTCGGCCGCGGCCATGCGTGTCGCGGGCGGCAGTTGGCGGCGGCGTTCGCGCAGGGTGCGGCGCAGCATCGTGCGCGCCGGGACGGTGGCTTCGTTCATCGTTGCGCCGCGGTCGGCAGGAAGACGGGAGGGGGCGTGTTCAGGAATGCATTGTGCGTCATGCGCGGCATCGAAATCCAAAAAACGGTTCGCGTGCGGGACGCGCCGGCGGCGCCCAAACGAAAAACCCGCGCTTGCGGGCGCGGGTTTCTCGAAAAAATGCATCCTCCGCCATGACGATGCGTGCGAAACGACCTTGAACCCGGGGTTCAAGTGGGAACGCTCTGGCTCCATCGGGCTTCCCGCTGCGAGGCGGACATGCACTCCCGGATTCCGTTGCATTCCCGTGGTCGTATTTAAGGGCCAAGGTGAATGTTTTGCACGCCGTCGATCACGGCAGAGGACGCGAAGTCAGTATAGGCGCGCGACGGCGGAGCGCAAGAGCCTCCCGTCAGTGGCGATGTGCGTCGCGTTCAGCGCGACGCGCCGGCGTCGGCGTGCGCGTCGATCCGCGTCTGGAGCGTCGTGCGCATGTGCGACCACTGCTTCTCGTTCGCCTCCAGTCCCTGCGCGAACAGCGACAGCACTTCGCGCGCATGCATGCAGGCGTCGCCCTCGTTGCGCTCCATCGCTTCGAGCGCGGCGTTCAGCCGCGTTCCCAGGTCATGCTTCACGGTTTCCTGTTCGAGGATTTCCGGGCTCTGCGCGAGCGCCGTCAGTACCGCGTCCTTCTCGACCTGGCGCCAGCCGCGTTGCGCGTCGATCCGGGCGATCATGCCGTCGAGCTCGCGCTTGTGCTCGTCCTGGCGGAGACGGTCGGCGGCGTAGAGCGCGGCGAATTCGCGTTCGAAATCCGCATGCAACGTGGCGTGAGGGGTGTCCGGGGTGCATTCCAGAGCGGCCCGAACCGGCGGCGCGCACACAAGCAGGATGCAGGCGAACGCGAGAACGGAGAGGCGCATGGGGCGGGACTTCCGTTCAGTCGCCGCCGAGCGCGTCGAGCCTGCGGTTGAGTTCGGCGAGCGTGCGTGTCAGTTCGCGATCGCGCGACCGCTGTTCGCTGCGCAGTTGTTCGAGTTCGTAGGCGAGATTGAGGGCGGCGAGCACCGCGACGCGATCGATCGCGGCCATGCGATTGTCGCCGCGTACTTCACGCATGCGGCTTTCGAGCATGCGTGCCGCGGCGAGCAGTCCGTCGCGTTCGTCCGGATCGACGCCGACCGTGTATTCGCGGTCGAGAATGCGGATGTTGACCGCTTCGCTCATGGACGGCTCACGTGTGCTGTTCGAGCGACTTCAGGCGGGCGATCATCGCCTCCACCCGCGATCGCGCCTGTTCGTTCTTGGCCAGCAGTTGCGAACGGTCGTTCGCGAGCTGCTCCTGCTGCAGGCGGAGGCTGCGGTTCTCCTCGCCGAGGCGCTGGACCCGCTGGGCGAGGGCGTCCACCCGGGCGGCCAGGGCGCGCAGTTCGGCGATGGTGTCGGCGTGGTCCATGGCGGCACGATAGGCAGGCGCCCGCCGGGGGTCAAGCGCGGTCGATGGAAGCGGGGTGCGGGGCGCCGCCGACCATGGCCGGGGTCCATTCCCGGATGAACTGCAGGCAACGGTCGGGGTCGACCGGCCGCGACAGCCAGTGGCCCTGGATCTCGTCGCAGCGGAAATGATCGAGGAAGCGCAACTGGGTTTCGGTTTCCACGCCCTCGGCGACCACGGTCAGGCCCAGCGAATGGGCCATGGTGATGACGGTGGTGGTGATCGCGGTATCGTCCGGGTCGCGGTTGAGGTCGGTAACGAAGGTCTTGTCGATCTTGAGGGTGGTGATCGGCAGGCGCTTGAGATAGGCCAGCGACGAATAGCCGGTGCCGAAGTCGTCGATCGCCAGCGATACGCCCATCTCGCGCAGCGCCTGCAGCTTGGCGGCGGTCTGCTCGGCGTTGGCCATCAGCACGCTTTCGGTCAGCTCCAGCTCCAGCGCGCGCGGCGGCAGTCCGGTCTCGGTCAGCACCCGGCGCACGCTCTCGGTGAAATCGCCGCGCAGCAGTTGCAGCACCGAGACGTTCACGGCCACGTTGAGATCGGTCATGCCCGCTTCGTGCCAGCGATGCAGGGTGCGACACGCTTCGCGCAGCACCCATTCGCCGATCTCCAGGATCAGCCCGCTTTCCTCGGCCAGCGGAATGAACTGGATGGGCGGGATCTCGCCGTATTCCTCGCTGGTCCAGCGCAACAGCGCCTCGACCCCGGTGATCCGCCGCGAGGTCAGCGACAGCCGCGGCTGGAACACCAGCCGCAGTTCGCCGCGGTCCAGGACCTTGTGCAGCGCGCTGGACAACTGCGCGCGGCGGCGGTTGGCGATCTCCATGCTGTCGTCGTAGCGGACGAAGGTGCGACGGCCCGCGGCCTTGGCCTGGTACATCGCGGTATCCGCCTGCTTGAGCAGTTCGGTCGGCACCTGGCCGTGGTCGGGGTACAGGCTGATGCCGATCGACGGCGAGATCACCACTTCCTGGCGGTCGTCCAGCACCAGCGGCGCCTCGAACGCCATGATGATCTCGCGCGCCACCTTGTCGGCGTCGCCCGGCTGGTCGAGGTTCTCCAGCACCACGGTGAATTCGTCGCCGCCGAGGCGGGCCACGGTCTGATGCTCGCCGACGGTGTCCTGCAGGCGCATCGCCGCCGCGCGCAGGATGCGGTCGCCGGCGGTGTGGCCGAGCGAGTCGTTGATGTCCTTGAAGCGGTCGAGGTCGAGGAACAGCACCGCGATCCGGTGGTTCTGCCGGCGCGCCCGCACGATCGCGCGCGACAGCCGCTCCGAGAGCATCGCCCGGTTCGGCAGATTGGTGAGGGTGTCGAAGTTGGCGAGGTAGCGCAGTTCCTGTTCGGCGCGCTTCTGCTGGGTGATGTCGGTGATGACCGCGATGTACAGGCGATGCTCGCCGTAGATGCCCTCGGTGGCGATCGATTCGACCGAGCAGAGGAATTCCTGGCCGTTCTTGCGCTTCTGCCACATCTCGCCGGCCCAGTGTCCGTCGGCCATCAGTTTGTGGCGGACCCGGTTGTAGAAGGCGGCATCGTGCTGGGTGCTGTCGAGCAGACTGGCGTTCTGGCCGATCACCTCGCGCTCGCTGTAGCCGGTGGTGCGGGTGAAGGCGGGATTGACCGAGATGAAGCTGAAGTCGCGATCGAGCACCGCCACCGCTTCGTTCATGCTGCGCAGCACGGCGATCGCGATCCGGCGCTCGCGTTCGGCCTGGCGGACCTGGGTGATGTCGCGCGCGGTGCCGGCGATGCGCCGGACCTTGCCGTCCGGGCCGGTTTCGACCGCCCGGCCGCGTGCCCGCACCCAGACCCATTCGCCGCGGGAATCGAGGACGCGATGCTCGGAAATCAGCATTTCGGCCTCGCCGCGCAGATGCGCGCGCAGCTTGGCCTGGAGCTGGGGCAGGTCGTCGGGATGGATGCGGTGATCGCTCTCGGTCATCGACAGCACCCGCAGTTCCGGCGAGGTGCTGCGGCTGTCGACCCACATCCGGCGCAGGTGGCTGGTCTTGATGTCGTAGTCCCAGTACTGCTCGGACGAAGCCCAGAGTGCGAGCTTGAGCCGGTCCTCGCGCTCGCGCAGCTGGTTCAGATGCCGCTTGTCGGCACGGACCCGGCGGGTCCAGACGACCGCCAGCACCACCGCGAGCCCGCCGGCCAAGGCCAGCGACGCGAAGAGCTGCAATTCCGCGGAATCCGGCACGCGAGGACCCCCGACCTCAGACGATGCGGCCAGTGTACGGGCTTGCGCGGCGCTTGCCGAGGGCGCGGCGGATGCGCCGTGCGGGCGTTGTACACTGCGCTGCCCGCCGAACGGACCGCGATGGTCGCCCGATGATGTCCGCCCTGCCCACGCCGGCCCTGCCCGGTGTCGACGAGATCGAAGATGCGATCCGCGAGCGGTCGCTGGGCGTGAGCGCCTGCGAACTGCACGGCGCGCTGTGCGGCTGGCTCGCCGGCGGCGGCGCCGATTCACCGCGCTGGCTGGCCCAGGTCCTCGCCGACGACAGCCTGCCCGCACCGGCCGCCGGCAGCGCCCTGGACCGCCTGCGCGAGGTCAGTGTGGCGCAGATGGAAGACCGCGATTTCGGCTTCGAACTGGTGTTGCCCGATCCCGCGGCGTCGCTGGTCGAACGCAGCGGTGGCCTGTTCGACTGGTGCCGGGGGTTCCTCGGCGGTTTCGGCCTCGCCGCAGGGCGCGATCCGCCGCTGTCCGAGGAAAGCCGCGAGGCGCTGGGCGACCTGTCCAGGCTGGCCGCCGCCAGCGCGCAGGACGAGGGCGACCAGGACGATGAGGACGCCCTGATCGAGATCGAGGAGTTCGTCCGCGTCGCCGCCCTGCTGCTGCACGGCGACTGCGCGATGGGCGCCCGCCACCGTCGTCAACTGCATTGAACAGGACCGCGCATCCGGCATGACGCACACGGGAATTTCCGCCCAGACCTACGCCCGCCGCCGCCGTCAGCTGATGCGGATGGCCGGCGACGACGCCATCGTCGTGATTCCCTCCGCCCCGGAGCGCATCCGCAGCCGCGACACCCACTACCCCTACCGGCAGGATTCCGACCTCTGGTATCTCACCGGTTTCGCCGAGCCCGAAGCGGTGCAGGTGCTGATCCCCGGCCGCCGGCATGGCGAAGCCCTGCTGTTCTGCCGCGAGCGCGATCCCGAGCGCGAAGGCTGGGACGGGCCGCGCATCGGGCCGGAAGGCGCGGTGGATGCGCTCGGCATGGACGATGCCTATCCGATCGACGACCTCGACGAGATCCTGCCCGGCCTGCTCGAAGGCCGCACCCGTGTCTACTATCACTTCGGCCGCGACACCGATTTCGACCTCAAGCTCATCGGCTGGCTCAACCGGGTGCGCGCGCAGATGCGCATGGGCGCGCAGCCGCCGCACGAATTCCTCGAACTCGGCCATCTGCTGGACGAGATGCGACTGTTCAAGGATCGCGAGGAACTGAAGCTGATGCAGCGCGCCGCCGACATCAGCATCGAGGCCCATCGCGCCGCGATGCGCGCGGCGAAGGCCGGCATCCACGAATACGAACTGCAGGCCGAGCTCGAGCGTGTGTTCCGTCGTCACGACGCGGAGCCCGCCTATGCCAGCATCGTCGGCGCCGGCGCCAACGGCTGCGTATTGCACTACCGCGCCAACAACGCGCAGGCGAAGGACGGCGCGCTGGTGCTGATCGACGCCGGTGCCGAATATCGCGGCTATGCCGCCGACATCACCCGCACGTTCCCGGTGAACGGCCGTTTCACCAAGGAACAGCGCGCGCTGCACGATCTGGTCGGCGAAGCCCAGCGCGCGGCGCTGGCGCAGGCGCGTCCGGGCGTGCCCTACGAAGCCGGACACGCCGCCGCGGTGGAAACGCTGACCGAAGGCCTGCTGAAGCTCGGCCTGCTCAAGGGCACGCTGGAAAAGAATCTCGCCGAAGGCCACTACAAGCGTTTCTACCGGCACAAGACCGGGCACTGGCTTGGCCTCGACGTGCACGATGTCGGCGAATACCGGCTCGACGGCGAATCGCGGCTGCTCGAACCGGGCATGGTGTTCACCATCGAGCCGGGCCTCTACGTCTCCGCCGACGACAAATCGGTGCACGAGAAGTGGCGCGGCATCGGCATCCGCACCGAAGACGACATCCTGGTCACGAAGGACGGCCACAAGGTCCTCACCGACGCTCTCGCCCGCAGCGCGGACGAGATCGAGGCGTTCATGGCGGAGCGCTGAGCACTTCCGACATCGGCTTCACCGCGGAACAGCGCTCGATCCACCGCGCTTTTCGTACGGGCGTCGCTTCAGCGGAAAACGCGCGGGCGAAGCCCGCGCTGTCGAGCACTCAATCGGCTTTCGATCCGTCCGGATTGCGATCGATCATCCACAGCCCGCCCCAGAGCTTGAGGTCGAGCTCGTAACCTTCGCGCTGTTTCCGGGCCAGCCAGGCGGGCGCTTCGGCGCGCGGGACGGCATGGACGGTGATGTCCTCGCCGTCGACACCGCCGCCATCGCCCACCTTCACCAGATCACGGGCGCGGACGAAGGCGATGCGTTCGTTGCTCATGCCCGACGACGTGGGGCCGACCAGCAGCACTTCGACCCGCTGCGGATCCCACCCGGTTTCCTCGGCCAGCTCGCGCCGCGCGGCGCTTTCGAGGGTGTCCTCGAGGCCATCGCCATGGGTCAGGTCGCCGACCAGTCCCGCCGGCATCTCGATCGTGCGCGCGCCCAGCGGCACCCGGTACTGCTCGACGAACAGCACTTCGTCCTGCGGGGTGACCGCGATGATGATGACCGCCATGCCGTTGCTGCCGTGAGTGCGCTCGCAATACTCCCAGTGGCCGCGACGCTTGATCCGCAGCCATTTGCCTTCGTACAGCGTTTCGTCGTGTTCGGTCATGTGGGCCTGGGCCATGAGGTGATGGGGGAGGGGGACGTCATGCGTCGTCGGTCTGCGAGGCATGCGCCGCGAAATCCAGTCCGCCGGCTGCGTACAGGCGCCTGCGGGTCATCGGTCCGAAGCGCAGCATCTCGCACAGCTCGCCCAGCGCGTCGGCTTCGGCCGAAGCGCGGCGGAAGCCTGCGGACATGCCGTCCAGCGGCGCGTCGCAGGCGATGGTGGTGAGCCGACGGAACAGCAGGGCGTTGTCGCAATGCTCGCGCAGTTTCGCGGCCGCCTGCGCGGCGCCGCGCAGACGCAGAAACGGCACTTCGTCGATCCGCGCCAGCAGGCTGTCGAGATCGCCGAAATGCGCCAGCAGCACCGCCGCCGTCTTGGCGCCGATGCCCGGAACGCCCGGAATGTTGTCCACCGCATCGCCGCACAGCGCCAGATAGTCGGCGATCTGATGCGCTTCGACGCCGTGCCGTGCCTTGACGCCATGCGCGCCCCAGCGCTGATTGCGGGCGTAATCCCACTGCTCGTCGCCGATGTGCAGCAACTGCGAAAGATCCTTGTCGGCCGACAGGATGATGCCGCGATGGCCGTCGCCGCGTGCCCGCGCCAGCGCGCTGCCGATCAGATCGTCCGCCTCGTATTCGCCGTGTCCGAGCACGCTCAGGCCGAGCGCCGCGCACAGTGCCCGGCAATGCGCGAACTGGCGCTTGAGCTCCTCCGGCGCCGGATCGCGATTGGCCTTGTAGGCCGGGTACAGCGCGTTGCGGAAGCACGAATCCAGCGCCTCGTCGAAAGCCACCGCGATGTGCTTCGGGCGTTCGCGCTCAAGCACGTCGAGCAGGAAGCGGGCGAAGCCCTGCACCGCGTTCGTCGGCCAGCCTTCGGCATCGACGAACTCGTCCGGCATCGTGTGCCAGGCGCGGAAGACGTAGATGCTGGCATCGATCAGGTACAGCGGCGGCGGTTCGGCGCCCGGACGTGCGCCGGGCGACAGATCGCGATCGAGGATGTCGTCCTCATCGGAGGCGCTCATGCCGGGGTCCAGTCGGTCAGCAGCGCGGCGGGATCGGGGCGTTCGCGCTCCGGCGCCTCGATCTGCGCGGTGCCGATGTGGATGAAGCCGGCGATGACCTCGTCGTCGCCGACGCCGAGCAGGGCGCGGATTTCCGGGTCGTAGGCCGCCCAGCCGGTCAGCCACTGCGCGCCGAAACCCATCGCCTGGGCGGCCTGGAGCAGGGCGAAGCAGACGCAGCCGGACGTCAGCAGGCGTTCCTGCTCCGGAATCTTGGCGTCCGGGCCGAGCCGGGCGATCACGGTCACGATGGTCGGGGCGAACGAGAAGCGCTGGCGGTCCTTCTCGATCGCGCTGTCCGACGCATCCGGGTCGCGGACGCGGCTGCGCTCGGCGAGTCGCGCGCCAAGACTGAGACGGGCGTCACCTTCGATGCGCAGAAATCGGAACGGAACCCTTTTCCCGTGGTCGGGAACGCGCACCGCGGACTGCAACATGCGCAAAAGTGCCGTGTTATCAGGGCCTGGCGCCTCCAACTGACGGCTCGGCACCGACCGTCGGAGATCCAGTGCCTGGAGGGGTTGGCATGGGTGATTTGAGAGTGAGTTCACAGACGGCCCGGTATGGTTTGAAAGATCGTAGCGCCATGGGATCACGCATCCCATTTTCCCCCGAAACTTCCCCCGACACGACCACGATGGACGACAACAGCCGGTTTTTCCCTGGCCGCTCGCCGGTGGCCCGCCAGAGCGCCGAGAAAGTCTTCGAGTCCGTCCGCCGCGATGCGGTCACGGCACTGTCCGGCGTGCTGGCCGGATTCTGGGGCGATATCGAGGAACAGGTCCGGCTCGCGGCCATCGCCAGCCACGACAATCGCGGTCTCTACGATGATCGCATGGCGATCCGGCTGCTGAACCAGCGCGCGCTGGAGCTGGCCAACCGTTATCGCGAAGCGCTCGAAACCGCGTTCGACGCCTGGCGCAATCCGCGCCCCCGCGCGGTCGGCGCGAAGAGCCTGAGCCTGATGTCCGAGGCCCAGCTCGAAATCCATCTGGCTGGCCAGCAGATCGTCGAGCTGCTGGAACACCAGCTGATGCACCCGCTGCATCTGATGCACGAGCGGCTCGATGCGCTGGCCACCGCGCTCGGCCTGCCGCGTCAGGCGCCGGAGACCAACCCGCTGCGTCCGGACGTGCCGGTGCAGGCCTTCGTCAAGCTGTTCTCCGAAGACGATCTCACCCCCGAACTCCGCCGGCTGATCTTCCTGCAACTGGAAAAGCGTCTGTCGAAGGCGCTCGACGAGCTGTACAGCAAGGTCAACGCGGTGCTCGAGAACGGCTTCGCGCCGCGCGAGATGCCGCTGCCGCCGCAGGCCGCGGTTCCGCCGCAGGCACCGTCGGCCGCCGGCTGGCTGCCGGATGGCGGTCTGGTCGAATCCCGCGGCCCGCAGGCCGGCGCCCCGAACCATCAGGCCGGCTATGGCCAGTCGCCGGCGCAGTCCTGGGGCCAGCCGGGCGGCCAGTCGATGGCCGGTGCCCAGCCCGATCTCGGCGGGCAGTCGATGTCGGGCGGCCAGCCGATGTCGGGCGGCATGCTGTCCGATGGCGGGCGCCCGTTGCGCTACCGCGAATCCGTGCATCAGCAGTTGCGCGCCTGGCGCCAGTCGGTCCTGCGCCGCGGCGCGACTCCGCCGCCGGCGTCCTCGCTGGTCGGCGTGCGCGTGCTGGCGCCGCAGGAACTGCTCGGCATCGCCTCGATGCTGCAGGGCGACGATCCCGCGCCGTACGTCCGCGCGCTCACCGGCGACGACAGCCGTCCGCTGTCGGCCGTGATCCGCGATCAGATCGTCAGCGGTTCGCGCCAACTCGGTTTCGATCCCACCCAGACCCGTTTCAACGAGGTCGACGAGGACGCGATCGATCTGGTCGGCATCCTGCTGCAGACGCTGGCCCGCAGCCATGCGACGCTGTCCCGCTCGCGTGCGATGTACGGCCGTCTGGTCGGTCCGTACCTCAAGCTCGCGCTCAGCGACGACAGTCTGTTCGACCAGCGCGCCCATCCCGGCCGCAAGCTGCTCGAAGCGTTGAGCGAGGCCTGCGACGGCAACACCGGCGAGTCTCCGCAGGATCAGCAGACCCTGACCCATGCCGAGCTGGCCGTGGACCGCGTCGTCGAGGATTACCGCGACGACAAGGCCATTTTCGAACTCGCCGCGGCCGAACTGCGTGATCATCTCGATCAGCAGAAGAAGGTCCGCGATATCGCCGAGCAGCGCGCCGCGGAAGCGGTCGGCGGTCGCGAGCGCCTGCAGCATGCGCGCCGCGCGGTCGACGATCTCCTGGCGTCGCGACTCGGCCAGCGTCCGCTCACCGCGGGCATCGCCGAATTCCTGACCGGGCACTGGCGCCATCACCTGGTCCAGACCTGGCTGCGTGAAGGCCCGAGTTCGGCCCAGTACCTGTCGGCGCTGTCGATCGGCGATGGCCTGATGCAGGCCGATGCCGATGCCGCCCGCTGCGAAGGCGGCCGCGTCGCCGACAAGATTCTCGAATTGCAGGGCCCGCTCGGTCGCTGCTACGCCGGTTGCGGTCTCGACGCCACGGCCGCGCGCGATTCGCTGGCCCGGATCGTGTCCGCGCTCGCCTTCCCGGATCAACCGCGCATGCTGCATTCGCTGCCCGAGGAAGAGTCCTCGGTCGTCGAGCCCGCCGATGCCGCGACGTGGGGTGGTCTGCGCGTGGCGGCAGGCAACGACGCGGTCGAGTTCGACCCCGCGCTCGCCGCGCGCCTGCGTCGCCTGCGGGTGGGCCAGAACCTGCGCCTGATCGAGGAGGACGGTCGCGAGACCGCCGCCCGCATCGCCTGGGTCAGTCCGCTGACCGCGCGTTTCCTGATCGTCAACCGCCGCGGCATGCGCAAGCTGGTGGTCTCGCCGGAGGAACTGGCGGCGTTGATCGGCAAGGGCCGGGTTTCGATGCGGACCTCCGAGGCGCCGTTCGACGAAGCCATGCGCGATATGTGGCAGCAACTGGTCCAGACCCGGGTCGCCGCGTCCTGATCGACCCTCGGGAAAGTCTCACTCTCTCATGGCCACCGACCCGCGTCGGTGGCCGTTTTTTTTGGGGCGGTGTTCGTGTCGCCGAGGGAGAGAGGCCCCGCGGCGCGCGGTTTCCTCGCGGGCTTTCTTGGCGCACGCGACAACCTGCTAGGATGCGGACAAACCGGTTCGAAGCGATGGGGAGGCGGGCAATGACGGAAGCGGCTGCGGAATCGACGACAGCGGGCGCACCAGTGGTCATCGGTGCGGTACGCGAAGCGGCGCCCGGTGAGCGGCGCGTGGCGCTGACCCCCGAAACCTGCCGGAAGCTCGTCGCCGCCGGCGCTGCCGTGCGCATCGAACGCGGACTGGGCACGGGCGCCCACGCCACCGATGCCGCCTACGTCGAAGCCGGCGCCCAGGTGCACGATGAGGCCGATGCGGTGCTCGCCGCAGCCGACATCCTGGTCTGCGTGCAACCGCCCACGGCCGACGCCATCGGCCGCATGAAGTCCGGGGCGGTGCTGGTCGGCATGCTGCAGCCGCAGGGCGACGCCGCCCGCGGCGAAGCCATCCAGGCCCGCGGCATCGTCGCCTTCCCGCTGGAACGCCTGCCGCGCACCACCCGCGCCCAGGCCATGGACATCCTCAGCTCGCAGGCCGGCATGGCCGGTTACAAGGCGATGCTGATCGCGGCTCAGCTGGCGCCGAAATTCTTCCCGATGCTCACCACCGCCGCCGGCACCATCCGCCCGTCGAAGGTGCTGGTGATCGGCGCCGGCGTCGCCGGCCTGCAGGCCATCGCCACCGCCAAGCGCCTCGGCGCGCAGGTCGAAGGCTTCGACGTGCGCCCGGAAACGCGCGAACAGATCGAATCGCTGGGCGGCAAGTTCCTCGACCTCGGCGTCAGCGCCGCGGGCGAGGGCGGTTACGCCCGCCAGCTCACCGACGAGGAGCGCGCGCTGCAGCAGCAGCGTCTCGCCGACCATCTGAAGAACGTCGACGTGATCGTCGCCACCGCGGCCGTGCCCGGTCGCCCGGCGCCGAAGATCGTCAGCGCCGCGATGGTCGCCGGAATGAAGCCCGGCAGCGTGATCGTGGACCTCGCCGCCGAGACCGGCGGCAACTGCGAGCTGACCCGTCCCGGCGAGATCGTCATGCATGACGGCGTCACCGTCTCCGGCCCGCTGAACCTGGCCAGCAGCGGCGCGATGCATGCCAGCGACATGTTCGCCCGCAACGTCTTCAACTTCGTGTCGCTGCTGCTGGACAAGCAGGGCGCGCTGCGGTTCGACTGGAGCGACGAACTGCTGGCGAAGACGGTGTGGCCGGAGCGCCCGGCCGTCTCCGCGGCCGCCGCCTGAGCCGCGCGCGCCGGTCGGCCACGGCCGGCGTCCGTGCGCGCACGGACATTCCGCAGTATCCTCGGCGCGCAGGTCGCGGCGTGGCAGGGGCGCCCGGCCGCTCATGCAGGAGAACGACGATGAGCGAACGCTTCCCAGGACAACAGCCCGGTGCCTCGGGCCATGACGAATCTCCCCGCGCCCATGGCGCGCATGCGGTGGCCGGTCCGGAGCTGGACCGCAACGGTCCGATGCTGCAGGCGCCGCCGAAGCAGCGGGAACTCGAGATGAACGCGGCCGAACGCCAGTTGTTCGAGCGCGCGATGACGCTGGTCCAGAACAAGACCGGCATGACCGAGGACGATGCGAAGAAGGTTGCGACCGACGTCGTGCTGACCGCGCGTCACACCCCGGGCATTTCCGAGAAACCCGAATACATCGATGTGCGCAACGGTCACGTGATGATCGCGGAGAAGGTCGACAAGGAACCGATCTTCAACGGCTACGTCAACCTCGATCAGTCGAGGAACCAGAGCCAGGATCAGGTGCAGGACAAGATCGCGGTCCAGAATCAGGAGCGCGAACGCCAGCAACAGCAGGTCCAGCACGAGGGCGCCAGCCAGCCGGATCGGCGCAACTTCCTGCAACAGGTCGACGATGGCGTGGCCGCGCGGGTGATGTCCTCCAGTCCGGCGCTGAAGATCTGAACGAAGACGCGGCGGCCTGATCCCGGGCGCCGATCCGGAACGGACGAAGGGCGCCTCGCGGCGCCCTTCGTGTTTGTCGCTGTCGTGGCCGCCGCCGTCACTTCGCCGGCTGGGGCGCGGCGCCGGCGGCCGGGGCTGTTGCCGTCGTCGTCGCGGCTTGCGGCGGATTGGCGGCCATCATCTTCTCGCGCGCGGCGCGGAACGGATTGCCCGCGTACCAGTTCGGCCATTGATCGCCGAAGCCCAGTGCCAGACCGACCTCGAACAGCGCCGCCAGATCCTGCATCGTGCCGTCGAGCTTCCAGTTCGCCGGATCGTACTCGTCGTCGGGCTTGTGGTAGCGGTGCTCGTTGTAATCCTTGCCGGCGGCATCGCCGGCCGCGCTGCCGCCTTCGAGCAGGTCGTTGCCGCCGTCGGCATACAGCGCCGGCACGCCGGCCTTGGCGAAATTGAAGTGATCGGAGCGGAAGTAGTAGCCGCCGGCGGGATTCGATTCCTGGACCAGCGTGCGCCCCTGGCGCTCGGCGATCGGCTTGAGGATGTCCTCCATTTCGGAATTGCCCATGCCCACGACGGTGAGATCGCGGGCGCGTCCGGACACGCTCATCGCGTCGATGTTGATCACCCCGACGGTGCGATCCAGCGGAAGGCTGGGATGGGCGACGTAGTATTTCGACCCGAGCAGACCGGACTCTTCGAGCGTGACCGCGACGAACAGCATCGAGCGCTTCGGTCGCGCGCCACCGGCCATGGCCTCGGCGATCTCGAGGATGCCGGCGACGCCGGTCGCGTTGTCGACCGCGCCGTTGTAGATCACGTCGCCGTCGGCGCTCTGTTCGCCGTCGTGCTTGCCGAGATGATCCCAGTGCGCCATGTAGACGATCGCCTCGTCCGGGCGTTCGCTGCCCGGCAGCAGCGCGACGACGTTGCGAGATTCCTTCTCTGCGATGGTGCTCTTCAGGGTCGTGCTCATCTTCGCCGGCAGGGTCATCGGCTTGAAGCCGCGTTTGCCGGCGGCGGCGCGCATGGCGTCGAGATCCAGTCCGGCCTCCGCGAACAGCGATTTCGCCTGTTCGCCAGTGATCCAGCCCTGCAGCGGCACGCGCGGCGCCGGATCGTCGGCCGCGCGCAGGTCGTACTGCGCGCCCGACCACGAGTTCTTCACCACGTCCCAGCCGTAGGACGCGCCCTCGGTGTCGTGGATGATCAGCGCCGCCGCGGCGCCCTTGCGGCCGGCTTCCTCGAACTTGTAGGTCCAGCGCCCGTAGTAGGTCATGCGGTTGCCGTCGAACAGGTTCGCGTCCTTGGCGTGGAACCCCGGGTCGTTGACGAACATGACCACGGTCTTGCCCTTCACATCGACGCCGGCGTAGTCGTTCCACTGCTGCTCCGGCGCATCCACACCGTAACCGACGAACACGAGGTCGCTGGCGTCGATCTTCACCTCGCGTTGACCGGTGCGCGTGCCGATCACCATGTCGGTACCGAACTTCAGCGTGCGCGGCTTGCCGGCGACGTCGATGGTCATCGTCGTCGTCTCGTCGGCGGTGGTCTCCATCATCGGCACGGTCTGGAACCAGTCGCCCTTGTTGCCGGGCTTCAGGCCCATGCGCGCGAACTGGTCGCGCAGGTATTCGACGGTCTTCTCCTCGCCGGGCGTGCCCGGCGCGCGGCCCTCGAATGCGTCCGAGGCGAGCATGCGGACGTGTTCGCCGAAATCGGCCGGATCAATCGCGGCCTTGAACGCGAAGGCGGGCGCCGCCGGTTTGGCCGGCTCGGCCGGAGCCTCGGCTTCGCGCTTGCACCCGCCGAGGGCGACGGCGGCGGCGAGGGCCGGCAACAGCACCGGCAGCAGGACGGCCGGCCGCGGGGACGCGGCGGCGCGGGGCATCGGGGACTTCGACATCGGCGGCTTCCGGACGACGGGAAGCCGCGAGTGTACGGTCTGGGGGGCGTTTCCCGCCCCATGCCGGAAGTCGGGGACGGGGCGGCGAGGGCTGCCCCGCGGTCGCGGATCAGTCCTTCGGTGCGGTCGTGCCGTCGTAGCGGACCGCGGTGGCGCCGGTGACCTGGCCGATGCGGGCGGTCTTGTGCACGTAGAGGTTCACTTCGCGCTTGAACACCATCGGACCGTCGACCGCCGCGTTCGGGCCGATCACGATCCGCGGCTTGCGCTGCTTCATCGTCACCGGCATCCAGTTGGTGCTGGGCTTCTCGACGGTGATGCCGCCGCGCACGTGCGAGCCGACGCCGACGGTGATGTCGCCGTTGACGGTGGCGATGCTGCCGCCGACATCGGTGTCGACCAGGCCGATCGCGCCGTTCACGGTTTCGATGTCCTTGGCGACGTCGCTGCCGCGACCGGCGAACACGCTGCCGTTGACGGTCTCGATATCGCCGACCCGGTTCTGTTCGTCGAGGCGGATGCTGCCGTTGACGGTCTCCAGCGAGCCGGCCGCGGCCTTGCCTTCGGCCTTGATGCTGCCGTTGACGGTCTCGGCGTTGCCGACGCTGGCGCCGGCCTCCAGGTGCACGCTGCCGTTGACCGTGGCGATGTCGCGGGCCTTGGCGCCCGCCTCGACGCGGATGCTGCCGTTGACGGTCTCCAGATCGCCGTACTCCTCGCCGGCGTGGGCGGTGATGCTGCCCATGACCTTCTCGATGTCCCGGCCGGCGTGGGCGGCGGGCGCGAGCAGGACGAGCGCGATGGCGGATGCGACGGCGGAAGCGGCGAAGGTGCGGGAACGATGCATGACGGTGGCCTCGATGAACGCGCCCGAAGGGCGCGATGGGCCCGTGAGGGCGACGGATTCAGGATGCGACGGCTTCGCTACAATCGCATCTGTCCTAAGTCATTGCCCCGAAGGTCACATGTCCGCAGCCGTCCCCAAGCCCGTGGTACTGATGATCCTCGACGGTTGGGGCTATCGGGAGGATCCCGCGGACAACGCCATCGCGCAGGCCGAACTGCCGAACTGGCGTCGGCTCTGGGCGACGCGGCCGCATACGCTGATCCACACCGAAGGCCGTCACGTGGGTCTGCCCGACGGCCAGATGGGCAATTCCGAGGTCGGGCACATGAACCTCGGAGCCGGCCGCATCGTCTATCAGGATCTGACCCGCGTCGACGCGGCGATCGAGGACGGCAGCTTCTTCGCCAATCCCGAGCTGCGCGCGGCCTGCGCGGCGGCGAAGGCCGCGGACGGGACGCTGCACGTGCTGGGGCTGCTCTCGCCCGGAGGCGTGCACAGCCACGAACAGCACATCTTCGCGATGCTTGATCTCGCCGCGCGCGAAGGCGTGGCCCGGGTCGCGGTGCATGCATTCCTGGACGGCCGCGACACCCCGCCGCGATCGGCCGAGTCCAGCCTGCGCGCCCTGCAGTCGACCTGCGACGCGCTGGGCAATGCGCGCATCGCCACCGTCGGCGGTCGTTACTTCGCGATGGATCGCGATCAGCGCTGGGAGCGCGTGCGTCGCGCCTGGGACGCGATCGTCGAAGCGCAGGCCGAACAGCGGGCGGGCGACGCGCTCGCGGCGTTGTCCGCGGCCTACGCGCGGGGCGAGAACGACGAATTCGTCGCGCCGACCGTGCTCGACGGCGCGCAGCCGATGCGTGACGGCGATGCGGTGGTGTTCATGAATTTCCGCGCCGACCGCGCGCGTCAGCTGACCGCCGCCTTCGTCGCGCCGGGCTTCGACGGATTCGCCGCGCGCCGCCCGGCGTTGTCGCGGTTCGTCTGCCTCAGCGAATACGACGCGACATTGCCGGCGCCGGTCGCGTTCGCGCCGGATGATCTGCGCCGGACCTTCGGCGAGGAACTCGCCGCGCACGGCCTGACCCAGTTGCGCATCGCCGAGACCGAGAAATACGCGCACGTCACCTTCTTCTTCAGCGGCGGGCGCGAAGCGCTGTACGCGGGCGAAGAGCGGGTGCTGGTGCCGAGCCCGCGGGTCGCGACCTACGATCTGCAGCCGGAAATGAGCTGTCCCGAGGTCACCGCGAAGCTGGTCGACGCGATCCATGCCGGTCGCTTCGACGCGATCGTGTGCAACATCGCCAACCCCGACATGGTCGGCCACACCGGCGATCTGCAGGCAGCGATCCGCGCGGCGGAAGCGGTGGACGTGGCGATCGGCGCGGTGGAGGCCGCGGTGCGCGCGGTCGGCGGCGCGCTGCTGATCACCGCCGATCACGGCAATCTCGAAATGATGCGCGATCCCGACACCGGACAGCCGCACACCGCGCACACGGTCGGACCGGTGCCGTTCGTGTTCGTCTGCGATGCGGACGGCCGCGCGCAGGCGTCGCTGCGCAGCGGCGGCGCGCTGCGCGACGTGGCGCCGACCCTGCTGGAACTCCTCGGCCTGCCGCAACCGGCGGAGATGACCGGCCGCAGTCTGCTGGCGGCGGAATGACGGGGCTGCCGCGCCGCTTCGCGATCGCGTTGCCTGCCGCGCTGCTCGCGGCCGGTCTGTGCGTGGCCGCGTGGTCCGCGGCCGCCCAGCAGGCCGGCAGTCGCGATGCCCAGCGCCGGCTGGAGAAGATCGAGCGCGAACTGAAGGACGTGGCCGCGGAGCGTCGCAAACTCGAAGGCGAGCGCGGCGTCGCCAGTCGTGAGCTGCGGGCGATGGACGAGCGGGTCGCCGCTTCCAGTCGGGCCCTGCATGACGCCGAAGCGCAATTGGCCCGCGAACAGAGCGCGCTGGCCGAACTCGCCGCCCGTCGCGACGAACTGCAGCGACAGCAGGCCGGACAACGTCGCGAGCTGGCGGCGCTGCTGCGTGCGGCCTACGCCCAGGGCGAGCACGCACCGCTGAAACTGATGCTGGCGCAGGATCGGGTCGCCGATACCCGGCGGCAACTGGTCTATTACCGCTATCTGCAGCGTCAACGCCTGGCGCGGACGACCGCACTGGGCGCCGAACTGGCCGAACTGGACCGGGTGGAGGCGCAGATCGTCGCCAAGCGCAGCGCGCTGGACGATGCGCGCCAGCGTCGGCAGGTGCAACTGGCCGCGCTGGATCGCGATCGCCGCGCCCGCGCCGAGCAGTTGGGGGCGCTCGAAAGCCGTTATCGCGATCGCCGCGCCCGCGAGCAGGCGCTCGGCAGCGACGCCAAGGCCCTGCAGCAGGTGATCGTGCGGTTGCGTGCGGCGGCCGCGCGTGCGGCCGCCGAGCGCGCCGCCGCGGAGCGTGCCGCGCGCAACGCCGAGCGGAGCGAAACGTCCCGGCCCGCCGCGCGCGCCGGGACGCGCGCCACGCCACGCCCGCCGCGGCAGAGCGCCAGTGCGGCGCCGGTGCGGGTCGGCGGGTATGGCTGGCCGCTCTCCGGCACGCTGCTCGCCGGTTACGGCGGTCGCATGCCCGATGGCCGCGCCAGCAACGGCCTGCTGATCTCGGCCGGCCCCGGCACACCGGTGCGCGCGGTCGCCGACGGCACCGTGGTCTTCGCCGAATGGATGACCGGCTACGGCCTGATCCTCATCGTCGATCACGGCAACGGCACGCTCAGTCTCTACGCCCACAACGAATCGCTGCTCAAGGATGTGGGCGATGCCGTCCGTCGCGGCGATGCGGTGGCGCGGGTCGGCAATTCCGGCGGCCTCGAACAGCCGGCCCTCTATTTCGAACTGCGCCGCAACGGTCAGCCGGTCGATCCCGGCAGCTGGCTGCGGCGCCAGTAACCGGCTACGGTAGCGCATGACGCGCTCCGGGCCATGGTCGGCGATGAACCTCCGGCGATGGCCGCGGTCCGACCCTCCGAAGCTTTCGCTGGAGCCCCCGATGTCCCTGTCGCTGTCCCTGTCCTCGTTCCCGCGCGCGTGCCGTCTCGGTGGCGTGCTCGCGCTGGCGGTCTTCGCCGCGCTGCCCGCCGCGGCCCAGGAGGCCGAATCTCCGCCGGGCAGGCCCGCGGAGTCGAAGCCCGCGGAGTCGAAGCCGGCGGAAGCGAAGTCCGCCGACGCCGAGACCAGCAAGGTGCCGCTGGAGGAGATCCGTCGTTACGTCAGCGTCTTCAACGTGGTCAAGCATGCCTATGTCGAACCGGTGGAGGATCGCAAGCTGATGCAGTCCGCGATCCGCGGCCTGCTGCTCGATCTCGATCCGCACAGTGCGTACCTGGTGCGCAGCGACGCCGAAGCCTTCGACGAGGACGCCAGCGGCGCCTACGACGGCATCGGCGTGGAAGTGCAGCAGCAACCCGACGGCACGATCCTGGTGATCGCGCCGATCGACGACACCCCCGCGGCGCGCGCCGGCATCAAGTCCGGCGATCTGATCGTCGCCGTCGACGGCAAGCCGCTGACGCCCGAACAGATCGACAGCAATCCGCTGCGTGGCGAACCGGGGACGAAGACCGTGCTCACCGTGCAGCGCGAGGGTGCGAAGAAGCCGCTCGAAATCCAGGTGCAGCGCGAAACCATCCGCATCAGCAGCGTGCGCAGCCGGATGCTCGAACCGGGCTATGCCTACCTGCGCATCAGCGCCTTCCAGGCCGACACCGCCAACGATTTCGGACAGCACGTCGACAGACTCCAGGCCCAGAGCGGCAAGGGCCTGCGTGGTCTCGTGCTGGATCTGCGCAGCAATCCGGGCGGTCTGCTGACCTCCGCGGTGCAGATCGCGGACGATCTGCTGGAGAAGGGCGGCATCGTCAGCACCCGCGGCCGCAATCCGGTCGCCGACACCGCGTTCAGCGCCACGCCGGGAGACCGCATGCGCGGCGCGCCGGTGGTGGTGCTGGTCGACGCCGGTTCCGCCAGCGCGTCCGAAGTGCTGGCCGCCGCGCTGCGCGACAACCGTCGCGCGCAGGTGGTCGGCAGCCGCACCTTCGGCAAGGGTTCGGTGCAGACGGTGTTGCCGCTGGACAACGGCGATGCGGTGAAACTCACCACCGCGCGCTATTTCACGCCGAACGGGCGATCGATCCAGGCCCGCGGCATCGACCCGGACGTGGTGCTCAAACCCGATGGCGCGACCGCGAAACCCGGCGAGATTTCCGAAGCCGCGTTGCCCGGACATCTGCGCGGCGATCAGGAGACCGATGGCATCGGCATCGGCGACGTGCTGGAAGGCGAAGCGCCGATCACCGCCGCGCTCGCCGTGCTCAAGAAGCAGGGCGCCGCATCGCCGGCACCGGCATCGTCGGCCGCTGCCGATCGGCATTGAAGCCCTTCGCGCGGCGTCGGCGGGCCCTCTCCGGCCCGCGCGCGGTGGTCGTGGTCGAGCGTGAGCCGAAAGTCATGGCGTGACTCTTGGCCCGTCTGCTCCGTCGCGACGGTCCTCTAGGATGCTCCCATTCGTCCGCGACCGCGGGCCGTTTCCGGGGACCACATCCGATGCTCGCGATCCGCGATCTCAGCAAGACCTACGCCAACGGGGTGCGCGCCCTCGACAGCGTCACGCTCGATATCCCGCGCGGCATGTTCGGCCTGCTCGGGCCCAACGGTGCGGGCAAATCCTCGCTGATGCGCACGCTGGCCACGCTGCAGGAGGCCGATCGCGGCAGTGCGACGCTCGACGATGGCAAGGGCGGTCTGATCGACATCCTGCGCGACAAGGACTCGGTGCGCCGGCAACTCGGCTATCTGCCGCAGGATTTCGGCGTCTATCCCAAGGTCAGCGCGCTGGATCTGCTCGAACACTTCGCGGTGCTCAAGGGGCTGACCGATCGCAGGCAGCGGCGCGAGATCGTCGACGGCCTGCTGCAGCAGGTGAATCTGTGGGACGTGCGCAAGCGCAAGCTCGGTGGATTTTCCGGCGGCATGCGCCAGCGTTTCGGCATCGCCCAGGCGCTGCTGGGCAATCCGCGTCTGGTCATCGTCGATGAACCCACCGCCGGTCTCGATCCCGAGGAGCGCAACCGCTTCCTCAACCTGCTGGCCGAGATCGGCGAGAACGTGGCGGTGATCCTCTCGACCCACATCGTCGAGGACGTGACCGACCTGTGTCCGACCATGGCGATCATGAACAAGGGGCGGGTGCTGCTGACCGGTCGTCCGACCGACGCCATCGCCGCGCTCGAGCAGCAGATCTGGCGCAAACAGGTGGAGAAGGCGGATCTCGAACGCTGCCAGCGCGAGTTCACCGTGCTGTCGACGCGCCTGGTCGGCGGTCTGCCGGTGATCCATGTCTTCAGTGCAGAGTGCCCCGAGGCCGGTTTCGAACAGGTCGCCCCCGATCTCGAGGACGTCTACTTCCAGCATCTGCGCCAGCACGCCAAGGCCGCCTGAGGATCCCGCCATGTACGAGTTCTTCGGGTTCGAGCTGCGTCAGCAGCTGCGGTCGCCGTTGCTGTGGTTGATGGGGCTGCTGTTCGCGCTGCTGGGCTTCCTGGCGGTTTCCAGCGATGCCGTGCAGATCGGCGGCGGCATCGGCAACGTCCACCGCAACGCACCGGTGGTCATCGTCCAGTTCATGACCGTGTTCACGCTGCTGGGCATGCTGTTCGTCGCGATGTCGATCAACGGCGCGCTGCTGCGCGATTTCGAGCAGGGTACCGCCGAGTTGATCTTCGCCTGTCCGATCAGGCGCCGCGATTACGTCATCGGACGGGTCGCCGCCGCGGTGCTGTGCTGCATGCTGGTGTTCGCGGTGATCGCATGCGGTCTGTTCATCGCCCAGTTCATGCCGTGGATCGAGCCCGAACGACTGGGGCCGGTGACGCCGGTACCGTATCTGTGGGCGCTGGGCGTCATCGTGCTGCCGAATCTGCTGTTCATGGCCGCGTTGCTGTCGTTCCTGGCGATCGTCACCCGCAGCGTGCTGTGGGTCTATGTCGGCGTGCTCGGTTTCATCGTGCTCTACGTCATCACCGGCGTGATGCTGCGCGACCTCGACAACGTCTGGGTCGCCTCGCTCAGCGAGCCGCTCGGCATCCGCGCGTTCAGCCGCACCATCCGCTATTGGGCCGCGGAACAGCGCAACACCCAGGTGCCGGAGATCGGCGGTTATCTCCTCGCCAACCGCGCGTTGTGGGTCGGGATCGGTGCGGCGCTGTTCGCGGCCTGTCTGGCGCTGTTCAAGCCGCAACGCAGCGGGACCGGCCGCGGTCTGCGGCGGAACCGCGCGTTGCCCGCCATCGACGGCAACGCCGTCGCCGCGGCCGCGAAGCCGCTGCCGATGGTCGTGCCGGCGTTCGGTGCCGCCACCGGCGTCGTGCAGTTCCTGCATCAGCTGCGCTTCGATACATCGAGCGTGCTGCGCGGCATCCCGTTCATCGTGATGCTGCTGTTCGCGATGGCGAATTTCATCCCCAGCGCGATCCTGGCGCAGACGCTCTACGAAACGCCGATCCATCCGGTGACCTCGCAGATGCTGCAGGCGCTGCAGAGCTCCTACGGCTTCGTGCTGGTCATCATCGTGCTGTTCTATGCCGGCGAACTGGTCGGCAAGGAGCGCGGCGCGAAGATCCACGAGGTGACCGATGCGATGCCGGTGCCCGATTGGGTGCCGCTGGCGGCCAAGTTCAGCGCCCTGATCGCGGTGATCGTCTGCTTCCAGCTGATGGGCGGCATCGTCGCGATCCTGATCCAGCTCGCGAAAGGTCATACCCAGCTCGAACTGATGGTCTACGCGAAGACGCTTGCGCTGGACAGCATCGGATTCGTGCTGATGGGCGGCCTCGCGTTGTGCCTGCAGGTCTTCACCAACAACAAGTTCGCCGGCTATGGCCTGATGATCCTGGTGCTGGTGGCGCAGGGCGTGCTGGGTGCGCTGGATTTCACCCACAATCTCTACAACTACGGGGGGGCGCCCGGGGCTCCGTATTCCGACATGAACGGCTACGGCCACTTCCTCGGTGCGAAGCTGTGGTTCCAGGGCTACTGGGGCCTGTTCCTGCTGGTGCTGCTGTTGCTGTCCGCGGCGTTCTGGGTCCGTGGCGTCAGCGGCGGCGCGCGCGAACGCTTCCGTCTGGCGGGGATCCGTCTGCGCGGGCCGCTGGGCGCGGCCACCGTGCTGGCGGGGTTGGCGTTCGTCGGAACCGGCGCCTTCCTGTTCTGGAATACGAATGTCCGCAACCAGTTCCTGTCGCCGGACGACATCCTCGATCTGCAGGCGAAATACGAGCGCGAATACAGGAAGTACCGGAATCTGCCGCAGCCGAGGATCATCGCGACCGAGGTCGAGATCGATCTGCATCCCGAAACCCGGACGCTGCACGCGAAAGGCGTGTACCGCGTGCGCAATCCGTATGCGAAGCCGATCACCGATATCCACGTCAGCATGGAAGACGACGAATCGCTGTCGAGCATCGACATGGGCGGCGCCGAGCTGATCACGCACGAGAAGGATCTGGGTTATCGCATCTACCGGCTGAAGAACGCGATCCAGCCTGGCGAAGAGCGTGACATCGCGTTCCGCATCGATCTGGCGCAGCACGGGATCACCAACGAGACCGCGCAGACCCGGGTCGTCGACAACGGTACCTTCCTGGACAGCCGCGCGTTCCCGTCGTTCGGCTACAACGACAATGGCGAGATCCAGGATCGCAACGAGCGCCGCAAGCGCGGCTTGGGCGAGCCGCGGCGGATGCCGAAGCTGGAAGACGAGGCCGCGCGTGCCAATACCTACGTGGGCGACGATGCCGACTGGATCGACTTCAAGACCACGATCTGCACCGCACCAGACCAGATCGCGTTGTCGCCGGGGTATCTGCAGCGCGAGTTCATGCGCGACGGGCGCCGCTGCTTCAGCTACGCCATGGATCGGCCGATGCTCAACTTCTACGCCTATCTCTCGGCGCGCTGGCAGGTGAAGAAGGCCCGCTACAAGGACATTCCGATCGAGATCTACTACGACCCCAAGCATCCGTACAACGTCGACCGGATGATCGAGGCGGTGCAGAAGTCGCTGGCGTACTACGAGGCCCATTTCACGCCGTACCAGCACCGCCAGGTGCGCATCATCGAGTTTCCGGGATATGCCTCGTTCGCCCAGTCGTTCGCGAACACTATTCCCTATTCCGAGTCGATCGGCTTCATCGCCGATCTCAGCGACAAGGACGCGATCGACTACGTGTTCTACGTCACCGCGCACGAGATCGCGCACCAGTGGTGGGCGCATCAGGTGATCGGCGCGAACGTGCAGGGCGCGACCGTGCTGTCCGAGTCGCTGTCGCAGTATTCGGCGCTGATGGTGATGGAGAAGGAATACGGTCGCGCCCAGATGCGCCGCTTCCTGAAGACCGAGTTGGATGGCTATCTGTCGGGCCGTGGCACCGAGTCGATCGAGGAACTGCCGCTGTACCGGGTGGAGAACCAGCAGTACATCCATTACGAGAAGGGCTCGCTGGCGTTCTATCGCCTGCGCGAGGAAATCGGCGAGGAGGTCCTGAACCGCGCGCTGAAGAAGTTCCTGCAGGACAAGGGATACCAACAGCCGCCCTACACCACGTCGAAGGAGTTGCTGGACTACATCCGCGCCGAAGCCGGTCCGGCGCACGAACGGTTGATTGTCGATCTGTTCGAGAAGATCAGCTTCTACGACAACCGGGTGGTCGAGGCCACGGCGAAGAAGCGCGCGGACGGCCGGTACGAGATCACGCTCGACCTGCATGCGGCCAAACGCTATGTCGACGGCAAGGGCAAGGAAACGCCCGGCACGATGGACGACTGGGTGGAGATCGGCGTGTTCGCGCGCGGGCCTTCGGGCGAAGAGATCGACGAAAAGGTGCTGTACCTCAAGCGCCACCGCATCACTGCGGAAAACCCGAAGGTCACCGTGGTCGTGGATGCGGAACCGTACGAGGTGGGCTTCGATCCCTACAACAAGCTGATCGACCGGGTGTCGGCGGACAATCGCAAGCGGGTGAGTCTGTAGGCGCCGAGCGGGAGGCGATGGTGCGCGCGCCGCGCCCATCGCCTCGGCGCCCGTCTGTCGCGTGCCTCAGCGCGGCTTGGTCGGCATCGGGAACGGGGTGACGACCTTCTCGCCGCTGGCGGCGTCGCGGATCGCGGACTGCCCCTTCTTTTCCACTTCCTCGATCCGGACAATGCTCTGCATCGGCAGATGCAGCACGCGGGTGCCGGCGAATTCCTCGCGGAGCCGGTCCTCGGTCGGGTCGATCACCAGACCTTCGTGCACGTCGAACACCAGATCGGCGATTTCGGTGAACCCCCACAGCGCGCTGCTGCCCACGCGCTCGGCGTACAGCTCGTAGATCTTGCCGTGGTTGAGGAAGGTGACTTTGTAGAGCGTCTTGGTCATGCGCGGAGGCTCACCATCGTGTCGGGTCTCGGCCGTGCGTCGTCGGTGTTTCGTCGTCGCCGTCTTTCCCGTCCGCGCCAGCGGACGGTGCAGCGGTCTCCTGCCAGATGCGGTCGCTGCCCGGCCGGCACAAGACCGACAGGGGTCAGAACCCGCGGCTGTGGCGCATGCGCCGGGTGATCGCCGCGCGGGCGACGAGCGCATAACCGACGCCGAACAGGAAGCCGACGATGTGCGCGCTCCAGGCCACGGCGCCGAACGCGGGACCGATGTAGGCGAACACCACCTGCAGCACCGCCCACACGCCGATCAGCAGGGAGGCCGGTGCGCGGATGAATTCCAGGAAGAGCCCCAGCGGCACCACCACGCCGAGCTTGGCGCGCGGGAACAGGGCCAGATAGGCGCCGATCACCGCCGAGATCGCGCCGCTGGCGCCGATGATCAGGCGCTCCGGGGCGCCGATCATGAACACGGCCGCCAGATTGGCCAGGGTGCCGCCCAGCAGGAACAGCGCGAGGAAGCGCCATGGCCCCATCGCGCGCTCCGCCGGCAAGCCGAAGATCAACAGGAACATCAGATTGCCCAGCAGGTGGGCCCAGTCGGCATGCAGGAACATCGCCGTGAACAGTCGCAGCCAGCGCTCGTTCGCCCACAGCGCCAGCCATGTGTCGGCCGGTGCCGGCCCGCCGGTGAGCGCGCCCCATTCCTGCAGCAGGGCGCGCTGGGCCGGATCCGGTCGGGTGCCGACCCAGAGGAAGGCCAGCCACAGCGTCGCGAAGGTCAGCGGCGTGGCCCAGCGGAGACCGGTTCTGCGATGCGTCGGAAGCTGAACGAACATCGCACGAGTATGCCGAAATTCCCATCATTCATGGCCTGCGGGCACAATGGGAGGCTTGTTAGCGTTCGGTTAACATGCGCGGTATAGTACATACGGCGTCGTACGTCGGGAGGGGGCTTCCGGCAGGGGCGGCACGGGCGAGGAGAAACGTCCGGCCGCACGGCGCAGACCACCACCTGTCCACGGAGACGCTCGCAATATGCACACCCACAACCGCTACATCCAGATGTCCGCGCTCGCGCTCGGCATCGCCGGCGCGCTGGCCTTCGGCCAAGCCCAGGCATCGGGCTTCCAGCTGAAAGAAAACAGCGTGAAGGCCATGGGCCGCGCCTTCGCCGGCTCCGGCGTCGCCAAGGGCGACGCATCCGTCGTCGTGAACAACCCGGCGACCATGACCTCCTTCGAGGGCACCACGATCCAGGCCGACGTCACCGTGATCGACCTCAACGCCGAATTCAACGGCGGCGGCTTCGCCGGTGTGGGCCTCGGTCCGCTCACCGCTCCGCTGTCCGGCGGCGAAGGCGGCGACATCGGCGAACCCACGCCGGTTCCCGCGATGTCCTTCATCCACAAGTTCGACAATGGCCTCGCGCTCGGCGCCATGGTCAGCGCGCCCTTCGGTCTGAAGACCGAATACGACAAGAACTGGCGCGGCCGCTATTCCTCGACGCTGTCCGAAGTGAAGACCGTCGACCTCACCGTGTCCCTCGCCTATGACATCGTGCCGGACCGCTTCTCCGTCGGCGCCGGTCTGGTCTACGAGCGTGCGGAAGCCACCCTCAACAACGCCATCGACTTCGGCACCCTCGGCCTCTCCGCTTCGCTGCCGGGCTTCACTCCGCAGTCGGCCGACGGTTCGGTCAGCGTGCAGGGCGACGACACCGGGATCGGCTACATCTTCGGCGTGAACTTCCGTCCGACCGAGACCCTGACCCTGGGCCTGAGCCACCGCTCCGAGATCGACCACGATCTGGAAGGCACCGCCAACTTCACCGTGCCGACCAGCTTCGCCGGTGCGCAGGCCGGTCTTGCCGCGCTCGCCGCCAACCCGGCCGCGCCGCTGACCCCGGCCCAGCGCGCCCAGCTCGCGGTGCTCGGCAACGGTTTCCGCGACACCGGCGTCACCGCGCCGCTGACCACGCCGAGCGTCACTTCCTTCAGCGCAGCCTGGCAGTTCAACGACAACCTCGCGCTGATGGCCGATTACGCCCAGACCGATTGGCATTCCGTCCAGGCGGTCACCATCGACTTCGACAACCCGTTCCAGCCGACCAGCAGCGAAGCGTTCCACTGGGACGATACCCGCTTCTGGTCGATCGGCGCGGACTACAAGCTGTCGGACAAGTTCACGATCCGCGGCGGCTACGCCTACGACGAAACCCCGACCACGATCCAGACCCGCACCACGCGTCTGCCCGACGAAGACCGTCGCTGGTACTCGCTCGGTCTGACCTGGAACATGAGCGACAACGTCGAGATCAACGCGTCGTACACCCGCATCGAGCCGGATACGCCGAAGATCGGCCTGAGCGACAGCACCCGCCACATCCTGGTCGGCGATTACAGCAGCAGCGTGAATCTGTTCGGTATTTCCGGCCAGTACCGCTTCTGATTCCGGACCTGGGCCGGATCGCGAAAAACCCCGCTTCGGCGGGGTTTTTTGTTGGACATCCGTCGAAGCGTCGTGCGGATGCGGTCAGCGGCACCACTGGGTCTCGCAGGGCACGCCGTCGTGATCGCCGTCCATCGCGGTGTTCGGGCAATGGCGCAGGACCCATGTCGCGTCCGCGCAGGAACGCATCTGGCTGCAGTGCGTGCGTCCGTCGCAGCGGGCGCCCGGTGCTGCGGACAGCGGGGCTGCCGTTTGCAAGGGCGTCGCCGGTGGCGGCGCGTACGTGGTGGTCCGGATGGCCTCGATGATCTGATGGCCCCCGAGAATCACGATGCAGACGAACACGGAGGTACCGACCAGTCCGGAGAAGCCGCGCCCACGTCGTGCGTGTCCTGGGCGCCGTGGACGTGCCTGCGTTTCGCGCTGCGCGCGCGGCGGCGATGCGGGCCGCGGATTCGATGCCTTCGTCGCGATCGGCGCGAGCGTGACATCGGCGCGACCGGCCGCCGGAACCTCGAAGACGATGGCGCGGGCGCGCTTGCGGCCGTCATCGCTGCTCGTGATCTCGAACGACAGCAGGTCGCCGATCTGCGGCCGACGGCCGCCGCGCGGGAACTCGGAGACATGCGCGAAGACTTCGATCCCGGTGTCGCGGGTTTTCGCGAATCCGAAGCCGCGATCGTCGTTCCATTTGATCAATGTGCCTTGCGTGCGCATCCGTGTCCGTCCCTGGCCTTCGCTTGCCGGTCTCAGTCCGCCGTCAGTTCGCGCAGATAGAACGTGTTGCAGCCGCCGTGTCCGGTCGCGCCCATCGCATGATCGATGCGGCGGAAGCCGCTGCGTTCGTACAGGCGCATCGCCGCGTCCATGCCGGTGAGGGTTTCGAGATAGCAGCGGCGGAACCCGAACGCGCGCGCGGCGTCGAGGCAGCGCGCCATCAGCGCGGCGCCGGCGCCGAGGCCGCGCAGGTTCGGCAGGAAGTACATCTTGCGCAGTTCGCAGGTGTCGGCGTCGCCGCCCGCGAGCGGGGCCACGCCGCCGCCGCCCGCGACCGTGGCGATACCGTCATCGTCGACGCGTTCGACCACGAAATACGCCGAGCGCGGTTCGGCGTAGGCGCGGTGCATCCAGTCGACCTCGGAATCGTTGATCGCGAACCCGCAGCCGCTGGCCCCGAACTCGGGCATGACCGTGCGGATGATCGCGGCGATCGCGGCGTCGTCGCGGGCTTCGATGGGGCGGATGCGGAACGTGACCGGCATGTCAGTGGGGGCTCGAAGGATGGAGGCCGCCGAGTTCGAGGCGGCGCGCGAATTCGTCGGGCTTGAGGCCCGGCGCGAACAGGAAACCCTGCGCGATCGGCACGCCGAGGCGCAGCAGGAACTGCCGCTGCGCTTCCGACTCCACCCCTTCGGCGACCAGCCCCAGGCCGAGGCTGCGGGCGATGCCGACCACTGCCTGGCAGACCGCCACGTCGGAGTTGTTGCCGGGCACGCCTTCGACGAACAACTGGCTCAGCTTCAGGCCGTGGATCGGCAGCCGGCGCAGATAGTTGAGCGCGCTGTAGCCTTCGCCGAAATCGTCGATGGTCAGGACCACGCCCATCTCGCGCAGATCGGCGAAGGTGCGCAGCGTGTCGGGCGCGTCCTCGATCAGCACGCGTTCGGTGAATTCGAGTTCCAGCGCGGCGCCGGGCAGGCCGAATTCGTCCAGGATGCGCTGCACGCCTTCGGCAAGATCCTCGCCGACGAACTGGCGGTAGGACACGTTGATCGCGATCCGGACGATGCCGAGTCCGGCATCGCGCCATGCCGCGACCTGGCGGCAGGCTTCGCGCAGCACCCAGTTGCCGATGCGGACGATGTCGCCGGTGGTTTCGGCGTGGCTGATGAAACGGTCCGGACGCAGTTCGCCGAGCAGGTGGTTCTGCCAGCGGATCAGCGCTTCGGCGGCGACGATCCGGCCCGTGAGCAGATCGACCTGCGGCTGGTAGACGAGATGGAATTCGCCGTTGTCGGCGGCGCGGCGCAGATGGGTTTCCATCCACAGCCGGTCGGCCTGGGTCTGGGCCAGCGCCGGCGTGAACGCCTGCCAGGCGTTGCGCGAGCGGCGCTTGCTGTCGTACATCGCGGCATCGGCGTTCTGGATCAGCGTCTGCGGGCGTTCGCCGTCGGCCGGCGCGCGGGCGATGCCGATGCTCGCGGTGATGGTGAATTCCTCGTTGTCGAAACGGAAACTGTCGTTGAGCGCGTGGAGGATCGCGGCCGCGATCCGTTCCGGGCGGCCCTCATCGTCGGCGAGATCGCACACGATCAGGAATTCGTCGCCGCCGAAACGCGCGATCAGGCCTTCACCGGCGACCGCCGAAGAAATGCGCTGCGCGGCCGAGGCCAGCAGTTCGTCGCCGGCGGCGTGGCCGAGCACGTCGTTGATGACCTTGAAACGATCGAGATCGATGTAGAGCACGGCGACCCGGGCCTGCGCCGGATCCTGCATCCGCAGGTCGAGTTCGACCAGGATCGCGTCGCGGTTCAGCAGGCCGGTCAGCGGATCGGTGCGCGCCTGCACGCGCAGCGTTTCTTCGGCGTGCTTGCGTTCGGTGATGTCCTGCAGGGTGCCGACGATGCGCGACGTGCCCGGGTCGGCGGTGTCGGCTTCGCCGATCATGCGGATCCAGCAGGTGCGATGGTCGTTGCGCTGGTATTCCAGTTCGAGGTCGAAGCTGCCGCCGGTCTCGATCAGACGATCCACCGCGTTGTGCAGGCGCGGGCGATCGGCGGGAACGACCCCGGCGATCATGTCCTCGACGACCTGCGGCAGCGGATCTCGGCCGAGGATGCGCTGGGCTTCCGGGGTGAGGTAGAGCCGCTGGCGACCGCGGTCCCACTCCCAGCCGCCGATGTGGGCGAGTCCCTGGGCGCGATCGAACAGCACGTTGTCGCGCTTGAGCGTGGTCACGTCGCTGAACAGCGCGAAGACGTAGCACGGCTCGGTGCCGTCGGCCTCGAACATCGGCACGCTGGTGACCGAGATCCAGGTCATGCGCCGATTCGGCAGGTGGTACATGCCGACCACGGTGTTGCGGATGGACTGCGAGGTTTCCAGCGCGCGCGTGATCGGCCAGCGCTCGCGGGTGAGCGGTTTTCCGTGTTCGTCGACCACCTGCCACACCGCTTCGATGTCGCGCAGCGCGTCGCGCGCGCTTTCGCCGGCGGCGAGGCCGAGGATGCGGTGTGCGGCCGGATTGGCCGACACCACCTGCAGGCCGCGATCGAACAGGATCACGCCGATGTCGATCGATTCGAACAGAAGGCGGTAGCGGGTTTCCGCCTGCCAGCGGCGGCTGAGATCGCGCGCGACCGCGACGATGCGCTTCTCGCCCATGTGCTCGAATATGGCCGAATGCACTTCCACCGGAAAGCGGCTGCCGTCGGCGCGCATGTTGGTCACTTCGACGACGTAGGTCTCGTCGCGGGAGAGCGCTTCGCGCACCGGAACCATGTGGTCCTTGGGCAGGTCGGGATTGAGCACCTCGATGGGCTTGCCGACGATCTCGTCGCGCGGTCGCCGGTAGGCGGCCATGCCGGCCTTGTTCAGATCGAGCACGGTGCCGTCCCAGGCGATGATGCTGACCGGATCGGGCACCGCATCGAACAACGCGGAATAGCGCAGGCGTTCGGAAGCGGTTTCGGCCAGGGCCCCCGACAGTGCGGCGTGGGCGCGATCGAGCAGCGCGCGGGTGTCGGCGTCGAGGCGGTCGTCGCGGCGGGCGCGATCCAGCGCGTCCAGCGTCTGCGCCGTGTCGGCGGGCGTGGTCGGCGCGGGCGCGGGCCGGGTCCCGGTCATGCCGCGCTCCGGACACCTTCGGTCGCGCGCGTCACCTTGCTGCCGCTGTCGCGGCCGAGCAGCCGCGCCAGCCAGCGGCCGGTCTCGCCGAGCGCTTCGGGATCGATCCCGGTCTCGAAGCCCAGGCCGTGCAGCATGTAGACCACGTCCTCGGTCGCGACGTTGCCGCTGGCGCCGTGGGCGTAGGGGCAACCGCCGGTGCCCGAGACCGATGCGTCGATCACGCGCACGCCGGCATCGAGGCAGGCGTACACGTTCGCCAGCGCCTGGCCGTAGGTGTCGTGGAAATGCACGGCGAGCGCCGACATCGGGACTTCGCCGGCGACCGCGCGCAGCATCGCCGCGGCCTTGCCCGGCGTGCCGACGCCGATCGTGTCGCCGAGCGAGATCTCGTAGCAGCCCATGTCGTGCAGCGTCTTCGCCACGCGGACCACGTCGGCCAGCGGCACCTCGCCCTGATAGGGACAACCGAGCACGGTCGAGACGTAACCGCGCACGGCGACGCCATCGGCGGCGGCGCGCGCGATCACCGGCGCGAAGCGCTGCAGCGACTCCTCGATCGAGGCATTGATGTTCTTCCGGCTGAAGGCTTCGGAGGCGGCGCCGAACACCGCGATTTCGGCGACGCCGACCGCATGGGCGCGTTCGTAGCCCTGTTCGTTCGGCACCAGCACCGGGTAGCGCACGCCGGGTCGTTTCGCGATGCCGACGTAGACCTCGGCGGCGTCGGCCAGTTGCGGCACCCATTTCGGGCTGACGAAGCTGGTCGCCTCGATGCTGCGCAGGCCGGTGGCGGAGAGCCGGTCGATCAGCTCGATCTTGGCGGACGCCGGTATCAGCGTCTTCTCGTTCTGCAGGCCGTCGCGCGGCCCGACCTCGACGATCCGGACGGTGTCGGTCATGGGCGCATTTTCCGGGGAGCGCGCGTCAGCGGAAGCGCACGATCGGTCGACATGCCGGAATACAGAACGTCGCCGTTGTCCGCCAGAAACCGGGCGATGTCCTCGCGTTTGCCGCTGATGTAGAAATCCGTCGAAAATCCCGCCGGTTCCGGCTGCCGCGTCTTCGCGTCGATCGTGGCGTCGCTGTGTACGGTCACGCGGCTGCTCTTCAACAAGGTCAATGTCGAGGGATCGGGGACCCAGACCCACAGCGTGTCGGATTCCCGGCGGTAGCGGGCCAGCATCACGCGCGTCGCGGGCCAGGTCTCGACCAGCGTGTCTTCGGTATCGGTGATGGTCTCCGTTTTGCCCACGTCCACGGACAGGTAACGATGACCTTCGAACTCGAACGTCTTGAACACGCCCTTCCGGGAGGTTCCGTCCCGGCTGGTGGACACGAACGTGCAGTCTTCGGCGACGGCCGCTTCCGGACGCACGTGTCCGGGCGTTTCGTTCTCGTTCTCCGGGAAGAGCCACCGGCCTGCAAGCGAACGATCGCACTCCATCGCGACGACAGGCGCGACCTCGAACGAGACGCAGCCGCTGAGCCATGTCGCGGCCAACAACAGCGTGGCGGCTCGGGTTGCAAGATTCATGATGTGCCGCCCAGCACCACCAGCGCCGCATCCGCGTCGACGAAATCGCCGGCGGCGACGCGGATTTCGGCGATGTCGCCGGCGCGCGGCGCGCGCAGCGTCAGCTCCATCTTCATCGCTTCCATCACCAGCAGTTCCTGGCCTTGTTCCACGCGGTCTCCCACCTGCGTCTTGATCAGGACGATGCGTCCGGGCATCGGCGCCAGCGCGCGGTCGCCGGTGGTGCCGGCGCCTTCGTCGGCGGGCTGATAGGCCGGTACGCGCGCGAATCGCCAGCGGCGTTCGCCATCGTGTACCTCCAGTCGCGAGGATGCGCCGGAAACGGCGTCGGCGTCCAGCCGCAGGCGGTATCCCGTGTCGTCGAAACGCGCGCTCAGCAGGCCGTCCTGCAGACGGGCGCCGCGCACCTGCATGTCGCCTTCGGCGTCTTCGATCCGGTAATCGCCGCCGCTGCCGTGGGCGACGAGAGTGTGGCGCGCGGTGCCGTCGTCCAGCACCAGCCGGCGTTGTCCGCCATGGCCCAGGCGCCAGCCGTCGGCGACGGCCCAGGGCGAGGTCGGGTCCGCGCTGGCGGCGGCCTGCGCGCGGGTCTGCGCTTCTTCGCGCAACAGTGCGGCGGTCGCGGCGGCGGTGCGCGCGAGGCGGAGTTGCGCCGCGGTCGGCGGCGCCGGCATGAATTCGTCGAGCGCGCGGTCCAGTGTGCCGGTGTCGATGGTCGCGCCGACGATGTCCGGATGGCGGATCAGGCGTTCCAGGAAGGCCACGTTCGACTTCGGGCCGTCGATCGCGCACTGCGCCAGCGCATCGCGCAGACGGGCGAGGGCGCGTGGCCGGTCTTCGTCCCAGACGATGAGTTTCGCGATCATCGGGTCGTAGAAGATGGTGACGACATCGCCTTCGATCACGCCGCCGTCGATGCGCGTATGCGCATCCGGCACGGGCAGGCGCAGGCGCGTGAGTTTGCCGGAGCCCGGCAGGAAACCGGCCTCGGGATCTTCCGCGTACAACCGCACCTCGATGGCGTGGCCGCGCTGCGCAATCTCGTGCTGCGCCTTCGGCAGGGCATCGCCCGCGGCGACGCGCAGTTGCCATTCGACCAGATCGAGGCCGGTCACGTATTCGGTGACCGGATGCTCCACCTGCAGCCGGGTGTTGATCTCCATGAAATAGAAATTTCCGTCCTGGCCGACGATGAACTCCACCGTGCCGGCATTCTGGTAGTCGATGGCGTGCCCGGCCTGCACCGCGGCGGCCCCCATCGCCTCGCGCAGTTCGGGCGTGAGGAACGGCGAGGGCGATTCTTCCAGCACCTTCTGGTAGCGGCGCTGCGCGGAGCATTCTCGTTCGTTGAGGTGGATGACGTTGCCGAAGCCGTCACCGAAGATCTGGATCTCGATGTGTCGCGGCTTCTCGACGTAGCGTTCCAGCAGCACGCGGTCGCGTCCGAAGGCGTTGCGCGCCTCGCGCTGGCAGCTTTCGAGGTTGGGGAGGAATTCCGCGGACGCGCGCACGATGCGCATGCCCTTGCCGCCGCCGCCGTGCGCGGCCTTGATCATCAGTGGATAGCCGATCGCGTCGGCTTCGCGCTGCAGCAGATCCGGCGACTGGTCCTCGCCGGTGTAGCCGGGCACCACCGGCACGCCCGCAGCCTGCATCAGTTGCTTGGCGCCGGCCTTGCTGCCCATCTTGCGCATCGACGCGGCCTTGGGGCCGATGAAGACGATCCCCGCGGCTTCGACCGCGTCGGCGAAATCGGCGTTCTCGCTGAGGAAACCGTAACCGGGATGGATCGCCTGCGCGCCGCTGCGTTTCGCGACATCGAGAATGACCTCGCCGAGCAGGTAGCTCTCCTGCGGCCGCGCGCCGCCGATGTGCCAGGCTTCGTCGGCCAGGCGCACGTGCTGCGCGTCTGCGTCTGCGTCGGAATACACGGCCACGGTGCGGATGCCGAACCTGCGGCAGGTGCGGATCACGCGGCAGGCGATCTCGCCGCGGTTGGCGATGAGGATCTTCGAGAACATCGTGTTGTAGTGCATCAGGCTTCGCCGTCCCAGTAGTCGAGGCTGTTGCCGGCGCGCGCGATCGCGCGGAATTCGCCCGGGACGATGCCGGTGGCGGCGAGGAATTTGCCCGAGTCGGGGTATTCGCAGATCTCCGGGTATTCCATCGTGCTCACGGCGAGCACCCGCATCGGCGCGTCGCCCGTGTTGATCAACTGGTGCGCGGTCTCCGGGCCGCCCGGCGGACAGGCGATCACGTCGCCCGCGCGCACCGCATACCGCGCGTCGCCCATCCGCAGCTCGCCGACGCCTTCGATCACGAAGAACATTTCCTCGTTGGCGCGATGCGAGTGCATCGGGAACGCGGCCTTGCCGGGCGCGATCTCGGTGAGGTTGTAGCCGAGCTTGCGTGCGCCGATGCGCGGCGCGATCGGACCGATGCGTCCGCCGAAGCGGGCGGTGGGCATGTCGCTGCCGCGCTGGCGCGCGCGTTCGGCGAGACCGATCAGCTCGACGTCGTCGAGATTGAGGATGGGCGAGGGCATGGTCATTCCGGTGCGTGGCAGACGGCTTCGATGTTGTGGCCGTCCGGGTCGAACACGAACGCGCCGTAGTAGTGCGGGTGATAGTGCGGGCGCAGGCCGGGCGCGCCGTTGTCGATGCCGCCGGCGGCGAGCGCGGCGGCGTGGAAGGCATCGACCTCCGCGCGCGTTTTCGCGGCGAAGGCGATATGCATGCCGCGACCGGGTGCGCCGGTGCCCGAGCCCACCCAGAACGCCGGCTTGCCCGGCGGGCCGAAGCCGCAGCCTTCGTAACCGCCGCTCATCTCCCGGGTGACGTCCATGACCACGCCGAAACCGAGCGGCGCCAGCACCTTCTCGTAGAAAGCGCGGCTGCGCGGGTAATCGGCGACGGCGAAACCGAGGTGGTCGAGCATGTGAGGCTCCATGGAAGATCGTCGGTCTGGGGGCGTCGGATCGGGTGTCGTCGCTCCGGCATCCTCGCCGGACCGCGCTCAGGGCACCCAGCCGGCCTTGCGCTTGTCGAGGAAGGCGGCCAGGCCTTCCTGGCCTTCGGGCGAGACCCGCAGGCGGGCGATCAGATCGGCGTTCTCGTGATCGAGACGGTTGCGGTCCCGGGGCGAATCGACCCGATGGACGAGACGCTTGGCTTCGCTGGCCGCGATGGGGCCGGCCTTGAGCAGGAGGTCGATCTGCCGGTTCACCGCGTCGTCCAGCGCGTCCGCCGGCACGACCGCATGCAACAGCCCGATCCGGTGCGCTTCTGCGGCGTCGAAGAGTTCCGCGGTCGCGAACCAGCGTCGCGCCTGGCGGGCGCCGATCGCGGCGACGACGTAGGGCGAGATCACCGCCGGCAGCAGCCCGAGCCGGCTTTCGGTCAGGCCGAACTTCGCTTCCGGCACGCCGATGGCGATGTCGCAGCAGGCGATCAGTCCGACCCCGCCGCCGAAGGCCGCGCCATGGACCCGGGCGATCGTCGGGTGCGGCAGTTCGTCGAGGCAGCGCATCAACCGGGCCAGGGCGAGGGCATCGGCGCGGTTTTCGTCCTCGGTGGCGGCGGTCATGCTGCGCATCCAGTTCAGATCGGCGCCGGCCGAGAAACTGGCGCCGGCGCCTTCGAGCACGACCGCGCGGACCGAACGATCCTCGCCGAGCGCGACCAGGGCGGCGGTCAGCGTGCCGATCAGATCGGCGTCGAAGGCGTTGTGGAGATCCGGCCGGTGCAGGCGCAGGCGAACGACCGGACCATTGCGATGGTGCTGCAGCGAATCGGACATGCGCGGCTTCCCTGTTGCGGAACCCGAATGATATCCGGTCGCCCGCGACCGGCGGGATGCGCGCCGGCGATCTCCGGGAAATTGATCCGCGTCGGTGCCGATCCGCGGGTCTCTGGTATAGAATGAGAACAATTCCCATTTGGGGCCGGTACGTGAAGTTGACCGAATTGCCGCCGCGCACGGCCGCCGTCGTCGAAGACGTGCAGGACCGAGGGGCCGACGACGCCATCGCCCGGCGTCTGCGCGAACTCGGGTTCGTCGCCGGCGAACCGGTACGGATCGTGGCCACCGGGCCGTTCGGCGCCGAGCCGTTGCTCGTACAGATCGGTTACACCCGGTTCGCCCTGCGTCGCAGCGAAGCCGAACGCGTGCGTCTGCGCCACGGAGACGCCGCGTGACCGCCGCCGCCACACCGCTGCGGCTCGCGCTGGTCGGCAATCCGAACTGCGGCAAGACCGCGCTGTTCAATCTGCTGACGGGCAGCCGCCAGAAGGTGGCCAACTACGCCGGCGTCACCGTCGAACGCAAGGAAGGCCGCCTGCAGTCGCCGGGCGGGCGGGCCTTCGTGCTGCTGGATCTGCCCGGCGCCTACAGCTTCCACGCCGCCAGTCTCGACGAAGCGGTGACCCGCGACATCTGCCGCGGCTTCTATCCGGGCGAACCGGCGCCCGATGTGCTGGTCTGCGTGGTCGATGCCACCAATCTGCGCCTGCACCTGCGGTTCGCGCTGGAAGTGCGCGAACTCGGCAAGCCGATGGTGCTGGCGGTCAACATGATGGACGCCGCGAAACGGCGCGGCATCGAGATCGATCTGCACGCGCTGCAGCACGAGCTGGGCATCCCGGTCGTGGAAACCGTGGCCGTGCGTCGCGATGGCGGCCGGGCGCTGGTCGCGCAACTGGATGCGATGGCGGACAAACTGCGCCCGCCTGCGCGCACCGTGCCGGAAGCGTCCGATCCGCACGCAGAAACCCGGCGTCTGATCGAGATCGCGGTGCGCATGCCCACCCGGACCGCGCGCGTCGACGACGCGCTCGACCGCTGGTTGCTGCATCCGCTGGTGGGGTTGCTCACGCTCGCGGCGGTGATGTTCCTGATCTTCCAGGCCGTCTATGCCTGGGCGACGCCGCTGATGGACGGTATCGATGTGGCTGCGGTCTGGCTGGGCGAACGGGTCGGCGCGTCGATGCCGGAAGGGCCGCTCAGGAGCCTGCTCGTCGATGGCGTGATCGCCGGTCTCGGCGGCGTGATCATCTTCCTGCCGCAGATCCTGATCCTGTTCGCCTTCATCCTCGCGCTGGAGGAATCCGGATATCTGCCGCGCGCGGCGTTCCTGCTCGATCGCCTGATGTACAAGGCCGGCCTGTCCGGGCGCAGTTTCATTCCGCTGTTGTCGAGCTTCGCCTGCGCGGTGCCGGGGATCATGGCCACACGCAGCATCCAGGATCCGCGCGACCGGCTGGCGACGATCCTGGTCGCGCCGCTGATGACCTGTTCGGCGCGGCTGCCCGTATACGCGCTGCTGATCGGCGCGTTCGTGCCGCAGCGCGAGGTCGCAGGCCTGTTCAATCTGCAGGGACTGGTGCTGTTCGGGCTGTACGCCGCCGCGGTGATCAGCGCCCTGCTGGTGGCGACGGTGATGAAGCGCTGGCGCCGCGACAAGAGCGAACATGCGCTGCTGCTGGAGCTGCCGTCCTACCGCGTGCCGCACCCCCGCGATCTGCTGATCGGCCTGTGGGAACGCGCGGCGATCTTTCTCAAGCGCGTCGGCGGCATCATCCTCGCGCTGACCATTCTGCTGTGGTTCCTGCTCTCGTTCCCGACGCCGCCCGTCGACGCCGTCGGGCCCGCCATCGACTACAGCTTCGCCGGCCGCATCGGTCACGCGATGACCGCGGTGTTCGCGCCGCTGGGCTTCGACTGGCGGATCTGCATCGCGCTGATCCCCGGCCTGGCCGCGCGCGAAGTGGCCGTGTCGTCGCTGGCGACGGTCTACGCGCTGTCGGCCGCCGACGACACCGCCGCCGCGCAGACGCTGGCGCCGCTGATCGCCCAGGACTGGTCGCTGGCCACCGCGCTGTCGCTGCTGGTCTGGTACATCTACGCGCCGATGTGCATTTCCACGCTCGCGACGATCAAGCGCGAGACCAATTCGTGGAAACAGATGAGCATCGCGATGGTCTATCTGTTTGGTCTGGCGTATGTGGCGTCGCTGATCACGTATCAGATCGCGCGTGCGCTGGGAGCGGGGTGAACATGTCGCCGCAGGTGTCGCTGACGCTGCAATACCTGATCATCGCGATCGCGGTCGTGGTCAGCGCCTGGGTGGTGTTCCGCAAACAGGCGCCGAACGCCGCGCGCCGGTTGCGCATCGCACTGGCGTTGCCGCTGGTGCGCGAAGGCCGGCCGGGATGGCTGCGCGCGTTCGGTACGCGCATCGCGCCGGCGCCGAAAGCATCGGCGGATGGCTGCGGCGGCTGCAACAACTGCGAGACCGGCAGCTCGCGATAGCTCGCGATCCGCGATCGTCAGCCAAGTGCCTGCGGATGCGCGCCTCGGGAGGCACGCATCCGCATCGGAATCACGCCCGCTCAGAGTTTCGACCGCAACTGTCCGGAAGCGCCCACGTCGAGATTGCGGGATTGATCCTGGTCCACAACCGGCGCGGGTTTCGCGTGTTTGCCGTCCGGGCCGAAATTGTAGGCGGCGGTGATGGATTCCTCGGTCGGTCCCTTGATCGCGGCAAGCGCCGGCGATGCGAGTGCGCGATCGTGCAGCACGAATTGCTTGGTGCCGTCGATGTGCTGCAGTACATGCTTGTCGGTGACGCCGACCACGCGCCCCGTATAGCTGGTGCCGTTGGTGACATCGGCGTGCGCGACGGTCGCGCCGCTGACGCCGCTGACCAGTCCGGTCAGCTCGGCCCGCGATTTTTCGTGCTGTTCCAGTGGCCCTCGGATTTTGTCCTGGGTCCATTGCTGCATCTTCTCGAAATCCTTCTGCGCCATGTTGTCCGGCTTGACCAGCTCGGGGAACGACAGCACGCCGTCGATCTTCTGCGCGACCAGCATCGGCTTCACGCCGTGGTAGGAGTTGTCGTAGACCTGCGCGTTGTCGGCTTTCTGCAGCGCAGCCGGCAGCATGTCCATCGCCCGGCCGTAGCGTTCGATGATCTTGTCGGCCGGCACGTCGTGCCCGCCCTTGGCGACGCGGTCCCCGACCCGGCCCACGTTGATGAGCGGGTCTTCGGTGGTGACGAACACCATGTCGACCTGGAACCCGTTCCGCCGCGCTTCGTCGAACAGGCCCATCTTCGCCGGCGTCGACATCACTGTTTCGAACGCGAACGGTTTGCCGCCGGTGACCGCGTCCTTCCGTGCCTGTTCGGCCAGGTTGGCCGCCACGCCGTTGCGTTTGTTGACGTCGGCGATCTCGCCTTCGAGCGACTTCGCGATGTCATCCGCGTTGATGTAGTTCTTCGGGAAAAATTCGCTCTGTCGCAGGCCGTTCGTGACCGTGCTCTTGCCGGAGCCGTTGGGGCCGGCCAACACCACCATCCTGGGTTTGTCGTGGTCTTCCATGGCTCATGCCTCCTTGATGGGCTCGATCCTGCCGTCGGGATACTGCCTGCACCAGACGCCGTCGACGTTGACGACTTTCGGGAGTCCGAGTGCCGCCGATTCCGCCGCCGCTTTGGCGACTGCGTCGCCTATGAGTTCGTCCACGCGTTCCTTGCCGATCTCGTCGAACAATGATTTTGCCATGACGGCGTTGCTCCCTGTCGTTCGGCCCGCGTCGCCGGATTGCCACGCGGCGTGCCGCAGGGCCACTCTCCGGCGCGGGCGAACCGATGTCAATGTCGTGCATGACGCGAGCGGCAAGGACTGCAAGGACCGCGATGGGCGCGGTGTCGGGCGGAAGAGGGAAGCGCGGCCGCTTCGACGGCCCGGGGCGTGGCAGCGTCGCTGAATGAGGTGTACTGGCACGCATGGTACACATGGGCCCGGCGCGATCCGGTGTCCGCGACGAGCTGCACGATGCCATCGACAGCGGCATCATCGTGGTGGCGTCCACCGGCAACCACTCGGCTCTGAGCAACTTCCCGGATGTCTGTACGGGCCTGGACCGGGGCAACGATCCGCGCTTCCAGTCGCACTCCATCGCCGGCAACGCCGATATTTCCGATCTCGGCGCGAACGCGCTCCGACCGCGTTCGTTCAATGCTTCCGCGGCCTGGCGCCCTTGGCCTCGAACACTTCCACGGTGAGGCTGAAGCTGCGTTCGTCGCCGGCGTGCATGGCGCCGACGCCGATGACCTTGCGCGCGATCTCCTCGCCGCGTTCGTCGCGGATCACCAGCACCACCGAATATTCCCACGGGTCGCCATCCGCCGGGTGGCGGATGGTGCCTTCGACCTGCAGCGGCACCTGCTGCGGTTTCGCCGGTCGCGCATCGGAGTCGTAGCGCAGATAGTGTTTGCACGCGGGACAGATCACCGCGCTTTCGAGGATGGTCGCCTTGCAGTGCGGGCACTCGCGGGTGGCGCCCGCGGTGCCCGGGCGCGTGCTCATGCTTCGGGAGCCGACTCCGCCTTGCCGCCCGCTTTCTGCGCGCCGCCGGTTTCCCAGCCGCAATCGATGTGGCCGCGGATCTTGGCGCCGGCCGCGACCGTGAGCGTGCCGGCCTTGATGTCGCCGATCAGCACCGAGGAGTCGAGCAGTTCGACCCGCGCCGCGGATTCGATGTTGCCTTCGAGTTCGCCGGCCACCACCACCTTCTTGGCGCGGACGCCGCCGTTCAGCTTCGCGCCGCGTTCCAGCGAGAGATCGCCCTGCACGTTGACGTCGCCCTTGAACTTGCCGGCGATGCGGACGTGGCCCGAACCTTCGATCTTGCCTTCGATGGTGAGATCGGCGGCGATCAGCGACTCCTTCGTCGCCGGTGCCGGTTCCGCCGCGGCCCCGGTGCGCGGGAACGTGGCCGGCGCGAAATCGGTGTTGGCGGGCGAGGTCACGGTCTCGCGGGCGGCGAAGCTCGGCGGATCCGCGGCCGGGACGCCCTCTTTCTTGCTGGGGGTGGAGTTGTTGAAAATGGCCATCTCGGGGGGCTCCGGAAACGCCGGCGGCATGCGGCAGGACTTCCAACCTTAGCCCCGAAGTGATGACCCGGTTGTGACTGCCTCGGCAGAATCGCGGTCGATGGCGGACGCGTTCAGTCGTCCGCTTCGGCGCGCCGCCGGCGCAGATCGATCGCCCACGGCAGCAGCGCCGCACCGCCGATGGCGAGCGTGATGAAGCCCGGCGCCTGCTCGGCGGCCCACACGATCAGCGGAATCGCCGGTACCGCCAGCGCCAGGTGCCAGACCTTCAGCGTCAGTCGTCCACCGAACAGCGGGCCGTTGCGTCGCCGGTAGCGGTGCACGGAGACCGCGAGTGTGGCGACCGCGATGGTCGCGCCACCGCTTTCGTATCCGCCCAGGCGATCCATCGCGACCGCGACCGCGGCCAACAGCGGCACGAACGCCACGCGCAGCCAGGGCAGCGGTGCGGGCACCGTGTCGGGCAGCGACAGCCACGCCAGGCAGCGCTGCGCGCCGAGCGCGGACAACCAGGCGAAATACATCAGCCCGATCACGGTCAGGCTCGCCATGGTCGCGATCTTCGGATCGATGCCGACGCCCGGTGTCATGCTCTTGACCAGCAGCATGCCGAGGATGGCGATCGCCGAGTAGACCGCGCAGCGGAACGCGCCCACCGCGAGTCGTGGTTTCGACAAACGGTCGCGATCGCCGGCGGCCTCCCAGAACGCGATCTGATCCGCGTCGATCTGCGGCGGCAGGTCGTCCAGATCGCCGAAATCGAGGCGATAGAGAAAGGCCCGCACCGCGCCGGGGTAGCCCGGCATCAGCGCCGCCTGCAGCGCCTGCGGCCAGCGCAGCGGACGGGTGAGTTGATTCAGGACGCGTCCGGTCACGCGAAGGTTCGACGCCATGCTGCCGCCGTCCAGTCCGGTGCGCGCGGCCAGCGAATGCAATTGCCGGGTCTGCACCTCCCACGCCACGTGCAGACGGTGACGGATGCGATGCAGCCAGTACGCGTCGAAGCCGGCGTGCAGGTCGTTCATGCCGAAGAATCCGGCGATCACGTCGAATCGCCGGTGCTCGATCGGCGGTCGCTGCGCCTGCAGGCGATGCAGCAGCCACTGCGCGATCTGCGCCTTGTGTCCCAGCGACCACAGCGCCGGCTGCGCATGGAGCCAGTGCTCGAGATCGCCGTCGTAGCCGCGCAGGGCGATCGCGACGCATTCGTCGTAGAAGGCATCGGGATCGAAATCCGGCACCGGCTCGGCGGGCCGTGGTCGGAAGAGCGGGATGAACGCGTCCTCGACGGCATCGAGATCGCGCTCATCGAAAGCATCCTCATCGAGACAGTCTTCATCAAAAACGTCTTCATCGGAATCGTCACTGTCGATATCGCCGCCATCGACATCGTCGTCGCTTCCGGCGTCGAAGGCGTCCGCAACGGCATCGCCCGCATCGATCGGCTGGGTTTCGATGACTGTCCTGTCGACGGTTTCCGCAGCGGCGACATCGGCAGGCCGGTCGTCCGGGGCGCTATCGGCATCGTCCGCGGCTGCGTGATCGATTCCGCTTGGCGCGCCGGTCGACAGTGCGGGACGGATCGGCACGACAGGGATCGGCACGACCGGCGCCGGTGCAGCGTCGCGTCGCGTCTGCACCCACTGCAGCGCCGCGCGATACGCTTCGTTGAGCGCCTGGAAGCCTTCGGGATCCTCGTCCGGGCGGGTGGTCTTCAATCGGGTCGCGTAGGCGCGCTTGACCGCGCGCTCGTCGGCATCCGCATCCAGCCCGAGGGTCCGCAGCGCCCAGTGCATGCCGCGCGTCAGCCCTGCGCTTCCAGCGCGTCGAGCGCCTGCACGAAATGGCTTCGTTGTTCGGCGATCAGCGTCGTGTCCTGGGTGTCGAGGATCGCGCGGAACTGCATGATCCAGTCCTGCAGGCGCTCGCGTTCGTGCAGGAATTCCTCGTACAGACGCTCCGCGCGGGCGAGCACGGCGATGTTTTCCTGCTGCTCGCGCGGGTGGATCTTCAGCGCCGCCAGCGCGGCGAGCCGGGCGCGGATCTCCTCCGCCGACATCAATCCGGGATTCTGTTCCAGCAGCAGTTCATGCCGGCGTCCGCTGGCATGCTCGGTCACTTCCACCTGCAGCAGACCGTTGATGTCGTAGGTGAAGCGCACGGTGACGCCGTTCTCGTCGTTGCTGCGGCGCTTGTCGAGATCCACCGAGATCTCGCCGAGCTTGATGTTGTTGGCGACCAGCGGGTTCTCGCCCTGGAAGATGTCGATGGTCAGCTTCTGCTGATGGTCGTGCATCGGGAAGAACTGGTCCTCGCGGCTGATCGGGACCGTGCTGTTGCGCAGGATGATCGGATGGAAGAAGCCGGTATGCACCTGGCCGTGACCATCGCGGCGGGCGATCTGGGTGCCGAGCGTGTAAGGGCAGACGTCGGTGAGGATGATCTCATCGAGCTTGGCGTCGCGCGATTTCAGCCCGGCGGCGACGGCCGCGCCGAGCGCGATCGCCTGATCGGGATTGATGTGGCGCAGCGGCAGTCGGCCGAACATCCGCGACACCAGACGCGCCACCAGCGGCATGCGGCTGGCGCCGCCGACCAGCACGATCTCGTCCAGTTGCGCAGGCTGCAGTTTCGCGTCGCGCATCGCGCGCTCGATCGGTCCGCGCATGCGTTGCACCAGCGGTTCGGACAGCTGCGCGAAGCGGTCCTCGTCGATGCGCCAGACCAGGTCGCGACCGCCGATCGACATCTGCAGCGGAGGTGGCGCGGTACCGCCGATCTCGCGCTTCAACGCTTCCATGCGTCGCCGCAGCTGGCCGTATTCCTGCGCCGGCATCGCTTCCCGGCGCAGGTCGTTGTCGCGGCAGAAAGCATCGACCAGCAGGTCGAGGAAATCCTCGCCGCCGAGGAAATTGTCGCCCGCGCTCGCATGCACTTCGAACACGTTCTCGAAGCATTCGAGGATCGAGACATCGAAGGTGCCGCCGCCGAGATCGAACACCAGGAACCGGCCTTCGCCTTCGCGGGCCTGCAGGCCGTAGGCCAGGGCCGCGGCGGTCGGTTCGTTGATCAGACGTTCGACGCGCACGCCGGCGAGCTCGCCCGCGGTGCGCGTCGCCTTGCGCTGCGCGTCGGAGAAATACGCCGGCACGCTGATCACCGCTTCGGTCACCTTCTCGCCGAGCGCCGCTTCGGCATCGGCGAGCAGCGAACGCAGCACCAGCGCCGACAGTTCTTCCGGACGGAAACCGCGGTCGCCGAGCCGGGTCTCGCGCGCCGAGCCCATCCAGCGCTTGAACGATGCGACGGTGTGCTGCGGATGGCTGATCAGACGATCGCGCGCGGCCTGGCCGACCAGGACGTTGCCGCCGTCGACGCTCACCACCGATGGCGTGAGCACATCGCCCAGCGCGTTCGGGAAGAGTCGGCTGCCCGAGTCCGAATATGCGCCGATGAGAGAGTGGGTGGTGCCGAGGTCGATGCCGACGATCATGTCGCAGGGGCTCTGCTAGGGAGAGGAATCCGCGGGCGCGCACGCGCGGAAGTCGCGGACGTCGGACAGCCGGTACGCCACCGGACGCACGCCGGCGAGTTCGCCTTCGCCCAGCACGACGCTGAAATCGACGAAGCGCGCGGTGGCCGTCGCTTCCCAGCAACTCGTCCGGAGCGCCGCGGGAGGATCGACCGCAAGCGTACCGTCGTCGCGATCCAGCACGATGGTCGCGAAGGCGCGCCGCAGCGGCGACGCCGTATCGCCGTCGCGACGATCGGGCAGGAAGGCGAGGGTCCAGCCATTGTTCGGCTCATGTCGCAGATGACCCTTCCAACGCGGCGTGCCGAGGAGGAACACCGCGCCGGCCGGCGGGTTGCCGGCGGCGTCCGGATGATCGAGATCGACCGGCGCGCGGCGGGGATCGATGTCCGCGTACCGCCCGCCGTCGTCGACGTACAGTCCGCGTACCGCGCCGAGCTTCAGGTCTTTCGGCGGCGTGGCGTGCACGTTCGCCAGGGCCTTGCCTTCGAGACATTCCGCTGGATCCGGGTCGCCCAGACGCATCAGCGCCTCTTCGAGGCGAGCGCAGGGCGGCGGGGCCGCCTGCGCGGCCAGCGGCGCGGCGATCAACAGCAGCGCGGTGAGCGCAGAACAACGCGACATGTCGCTTCGCCTCACATCCGGAACACGCCGAAGCGCGCCGGTTCGATCGGTGCATTGAGCGATGCGGAGATCCCCAGGCCGAGCACGCGGCGGGTGTCGGCGGGATCGATCACGCCGTCGTCCCACAGACGCGCGGTGGCGTAGTAGGGATTGCCCTGGGTTTCGTACTGCGCGCGGATCGGCGCCTTGAACGCGTCTTCCTCCTCCGGCGTCCATATCTTGCCCGCGGCTTCGATGCCGTCGCGGCGTACCGTCGCCAGCACGCTCGCGGCCTGTTCGCCGCCCATCACGCTGATCCGCGCATTCGGCCACATCCACAGGAAGCGCGCGCCGTAGGCCCGTCCGCACATCGCGTAGTTGCCGGCGCCGAAACTGCCGCCGATGACGACGGTGAACTTCGGCACGCTGGAACAGGCGACGGCGGTGACCATCTTCGCGCCGTCCTTCGCGATGCCGGCGTTTTCGTATTTGCGGCCGACCATGAAGCCGGTGATGTTCTGCAGGAACACCAGCGGGATGCCGCGCTGGTTGCACAGTTCGATGAAATGCGCGCCCTTGAGCGCGCTCTCGGCGAAGAGGATGCCGTTGTTGGCGACGATGCCGATCGGGTAGCCGTGCAGATGCGCGAAACCGGTGACCAGGGTCTTGCCGTAGCGCGCCTTGAATTCGTCGAAATCCGAGCCGTCGACGATGCGCGCGATCACTTCGCGGATGTCGAACGGGCGGCGGGTGTCCTTCGGCACGATGCCGTACAACTCCTCGGCCGGATACAGTGGTTCGCTGGATGCGCGCACCGCGACCGGCAGCGTCTTGCGCCGGTTGAGATTGCCGACCAGATTGCGCGCGATCTGCAGCGCGTGACGGTCGTCCTCGGCGAAGTGATCGGCCACGCCGGAGACGCTGGTGTGCACGTCGGCGCCGCCGAGCGCTTCGGCATCGACCACTTCGCCGGTCGCGGCCTTCACCAGCGGCGGGCCGCCGAGGAAGATCGTGCCCTGTTCCTTCACGATCACGCTTTCGTCGCTCATCGCCGGGACGTACGCGCCGCCGGCGGTGCAACTGCCCATGACCACCGCGATCTGCGGGATGTTCTCGGCGCTCATCCGCGCCTGGTTGTAGAAGATCCGGCCGAAATGCTCGCGATCCGGAAACACCTCGTCCTGCAGCGGCAGGAACGCGCCGCCGGAATCGACCAGATAGATGCACGGCAGTCTGTTTTCCTGCGCGATCTGCTGCGCGCGCAGATGCTTCTTCACCGTCATCGGGAAATAGGTGCCGCCCTTGACCGTGGCGTCGTTGGCGACGATCACCACCTCGATGCCCATGACCCGGCCGATGCCGCAGACCATGCCGGCGGCGGGCGCGGCATCGTCGTACATGCCTTCCGCGGCCAGTGGCGCGATTTCGAGGAAGGGCGAGCCGGGGTCGAGCAGCGCGGTGATGCGATCCCGCGCCAGCAGCTTGCCGCGTTCGGTGTGCTTCGTGCGGGCCTTCTCGCCACCGCCTTCCGCCGCGCGCGCGAGACGGGCCTCCAGTTCGGCGACGAGTTCGCGGTGATACGCGACGGTGTCGCGGAACTCCTGGGATTGCGGATCGAGGCGGGTGCTCAGCACGGGCATGGCGCGAGAAGGCTCATCGTCGAGAACGACAAGGATACCCGTTGCGCCGGCCGCGCTGACCGCGGCGATCGGGCCGGCCCGAAAAAATGCGAGCCGCAAAAGAGGAGACCCGCCGCAGCGGGTCTCCCGATGACGTCCGGACAGGGGCCGGATTATTTCTTGGCTTCTTCCGCGGCGGCGTTCGCCTTGTCGGCCATCGCGTCTGCCTTGTCGGCGACCTTGTTCGCGGCGTTGGCAGCGGCATCCGCCGCGCCCGCGGTGGCTTCCGCGGCAGCGGCCGTGGCCTTGTCGGCGGCTTCGTCGACGGTGGCGGCTGCTTCGCCCACGGCCTCGCCGGTCGCGGCCGCGGCCGCGTCGACGCTCTGGGTGGCGGCATCGCCGGCGGCCTTGGCGGCATCGGCAGCGGCGGCGCCGGCCTCGTCCATCGCAGCAGCCGCTTCGGCCGCTTCGGTCTGGGCGGTCTCGGTTTCGTTCTTGCAGGCCGACAGCGCGAACACGCTTGCGGCGAGCAGGACAAAGAGCTGACGGTTCATTTCGATTCTCCAGTGCATGGGATGTGCGTGGCGGCATCGGGTCTCGGAACCGGCGGTGGCGGCGTCTGTCGCCGGGCGCCGTTCCCCCTCGTCGCGCCGCCGATACTAGAGCGCCGGGCTGTCCCGCACCACCGGTTTGCGAACTGCACGGTCCGGCGTTTGATCCGCACGATGGCGGTCCGGCGGGCGGGTTCGGCCCCGGACAGGACAGGGCCGGCAGGAGCGGGTCGGCGGGTCGGCGGGTCAATAGCAAAGACCCGCCGAGGCGGGTCGTCGAGCCAAAAAGAAAGACCCGCCGAGGCGGGTCTTTCTGGGTACAACCTTGGAAGCAAGAATTACTTCTTGGCTTCTTCGGCAGCCGGAGCGGCAGCGGCGTCGGCCGGAGCAGCAGCGGCGTCGGCCGGAGCGGCAGCGGCATCGGCCGGAGCAGCAGCGGCGTCGGTGGCAGCGGCAGCGGCGTCGCCAGCGGCGGCGGCGGCGTCGCCAGCGGCGGCAGCGGCGTCGCCAGCGGCGTCGGCGGCGGTGGCAGCGGCGTCGCCGGCAGCGGCAGCGGCGTCGGCGGTGGCGTCGGCGGCTTCGGTGGCGGCTTCGGCGGTGGCGTCAGCGGTTTCTTCGGCCTTGTTGCAAGCCGACAGAGCGAGGACGCCGGCGGCCAGGAGGACGTAAAGCTTCGTGTTCATGCTTTTCTCCAAAGGAGTTGTCTGAAAAAACAGGGGTCAGGCAACGCCAGTGCGCGGGGCAGTCCGGCAAAAGCCGGCATGTGTTCGTTCACTGACTTACTTGGTGCTTGCCAGCACCATGAAAAAGCCGCATTCGTTCAGAACTGCGGCTCCCTCATTGTAGCAACCAATTCAGCGATGTGAAGCCCGACTGAACCGGTTGTCTGAATCGGACATCTGAAACGGAGGGCTCCGGATCAGTTGGTCTTGGCGGCTTCGCCGGCGGCCTCGGCAGCGTCGGCGGCCTTCTCGGCGGCGTCCGCAGCGGCGTCGGCGGCTTCGACGGTACCGGCAGCGGCGGCGTCGGCGGCGGCGGCGGCCGATTCGGCGGCGGCCTGGGCGGCGTCGGCGGCAGCGGCGTCGGTGGCCGGAGCGGCGGCGGCATCAGCAGCCGGGGCGGCGGCGTCGGCCGGAGCGGCTTCGGTGGTGGCGGCGTCGGCGGCCGGGGCCTCTTCCTGCTTGTCGGAGCAGGCGGTCAGAGCGAAACCCAGGGCCAGGGCGAGCAGGGCCTTGTTCAGAGTCATGATGGAGTCCTCGTCGTCTGTTTGATTCGGGGGTGGCGCGCCCGTTCATGGTGCCCGGGAGCGTCTGGGCACCATGATGACAAGCCGGGGACGGCTGTCAAGCGGTCGTGGCCGGTTTCATCCGGTTTGTCCGTTTCACCCCTTTATGCGAGCTCCACTGCGATCGCGGTGGCTTCGCCGCCGCCGATGCACAGCGACGCCACGCCGCGCTTGCCGCCGGTGGCGCGCAGCGCCGCGAGCAGCGTGACCACTAGGCGCGCGCCGCTCGCACCGATCGGATGACCGAGCGCGCACGCGCCGCCGCGCACGTTGAGTTTCTCGTGCGCGATGCCGAGATCCTTCATCGGCGCCATCGCCACGCACGCGAACGCTTCGTTGACTTCGAACAGATCGACGTCGCTCACGTTCCAACCGGCTTTTTTCAGCACGTTTTCGATCGCGGTCACCGGCGCGGTGGTGAACCATTCCGGTGCTTGCGAGTGAGTCGCGTGGGCGACGATCCTCGCCAGCGGCTTCAGTCCGCGACGCGCGGCTTCGTCGGACGACATCAGCACCGTCGCCGCCGCGCCGTCGGAGATCTTCGACGACGATGCGGCGGTGAGCACGCCATCCTTCCCGAACGCGGGACGCAGTCCGGGAATCTTCGACGGATCGATCTTGCCCGGCTCCTCGTCGGTGTCGACGACGGCCTCGCCCTTGCGCGTAACCACTGTAACCGGGGTGATTTCGTCGCGGAACGCACCCTCGGTGACCGCCTTCTGCGCACGGGCCACGCTTTCGGCCGAAAAGGCATCGATGGCGGCGCGGTCGAAGCCGTACTTGGCGCAGGCGGCATCGCCGAAGACGCCCATCGCCTGTTTGTCGTAGGGGTTGGTCAGACCGTCCCAGGCCATGTGGTCGAGGAATTCGCCGCTGCCGTAACGGATGCCGGTGCGGGAGCCGTTGAGCAGGTGGGGGGCGTTGGTCATCGACTCCATGCCGCCGGCGACGACCACGTTGGCCGAACCGGCCTTGATCAGATCGTGGGCGAACATGATCGCCTTCATGCCCGATCCGCACACCTTATTGATAGTGGTGCAGCCGGCCGAGGTCGGGACCTTGGCGGCGAGGGCGGCCTGTCGGGCCGGGGCCTGGCCTAGACCGGCCGGCAGGACGCAGCCCATGATCACTTCCTCGACCTGGTCCGGGGCCAGGCCCGCGTGATCGAGCGCGCCGGAGATCGCGGCGGCGCCGAGGGTGGGAGTGGGGACGCCGGTGAACTGGCCGAGAAAGGAACCGATGGCGGTGCGCTTGGCACCGACGATGACGATGTCGGACATGTGGGACTCCATGGCGATTGCGCACCGAGCGCAGGCGTTGAGCGGAACCGGCGCTGACGCCCGGGTGGGCGGAGCCGGAATCGCCCGATTATGCGGCGCATGCTGCACTGCCGCAAATCCGCCCTGGCCGATGACGGGGCCTTCCCGGGCGGCGTCAGTCGGGGGAGTGGCGCAGATCGGTTTCCCGCGCGCTGTGGAAATGGCGTTTGAACGGCACCTCACCGTTCGCCGGTTCGTCCAGTTCCCGGGCGTAGCGGTGCCCCGAGTACACCGCATGCGCGATCAGGCCCGGCGCGAGCGCATCGCCGATCCGGGTCACGCTGCGGATGCCGGCGTCGGCCCAGTCCGCCTCGCGTTCGCGCAGCGCGTGGTACAGCGCGTCGTCGGGAAGGCGGGCGGTGATCGTCACCACCGCGGCGCAGGCCAGCGTGCGCCGCTTGCTGCTCCAGACGTGTTCCAGCGACAGCGCGCCGTCGGCGAATCCGACGATGTCGTGGGCGACCACCGGTTCGACGCCGAGTTCGGCCATCCGCCACTGGATGTGGCGGTAGTCGAGCGTGTTCGCGCTCCAGGAGGCGATGGTGTCGTCGGGCGTGACGTGGAAGACGTCGCGCCCCTGCCTGCGCAGCAGTTCCGCGACCACGCTGCCGAGATAGAAGTAGTCGTCGTCGAAGACCGCGACCGGGCCATCGGGCAGGCGGTCGTCGATCGATGCGCCCTCCATCAGGTCGTCGATCGATGCGCCCTCCATCAGGTCGTCGGGCGTGAACACAGCCGGGTTGTCGATGAACCCGGCGATCGGTGCGTGGTGGCTGCGGCCGATGCCGTCCCGGCGCCAATGGCAGCCGGTGGCGATCGCGACGTGATCCGCGCCGAAATCGAGGATGTCCTGCGCGGTCAGCGGCGAATCGAGATACGTCGCGACGTTCTGCATTTTCCGGATCTGGCCGAGCCGCCAGTCGCGCACCCGCGCCCATTCGGCGAGCCCGGGCAGGCGCGCTTCGCGGCTGACCCGACCTCCCAGCTCGCGCCGCGCATCGGCCAGATGCACCTCGTAGCCGCGCTGACCGAGCGCGCGTGCCGCCTCCAGGCCGGCCGGGCCACCGCCGACCACCAGCACCTTCGCCTGCGACTTCGCCGACGCGATGCGCTCGGGATGCCAGTCCCTGCGCCATTCCTCGCCCATCGTCGGGTTCTGGGTGCAGCGGATCGGCGTGATCGTCATGTCGCCGGACACGCAGATGTTGCAGCCGATGCATTCGCGGATGTCGTCGATCCGGCCTTCCTCGATCTTCTTCGGCAGGAACGGATCCGCGATCGATGGACGCGCGGCGCCGATGAAATCGAGCACGCCGCGTTTGATCTGCGAGACCATCGTGTCCGGCGAGGTGAAGCGGCCGACGCCCACCACCGGCCGCGTCGTGGTCTGCTTCACGAAGTCGATGAAGGGTTCCTGCGCGCCTTCCGTCGCGAATCGCGACGGCACCGAATCGTTGTACCAGGCGGCGACGTTCACGTCCCACAGATCCGGGATTTCGGCGAGCATGCCGACGATGTCCTGCGCCTCCGCGCGCTCGATGCCGCCGCGGCCGAGCAGTTCCTCGGTGGCGAACCGGATCGCCACGCCGCAGTGATGACCGACCGCGTCCTTCGTGTCCTCCAGCACTTCGCGCAGCAGGCGGACGCGATTCTCCAGCGGGCCGCCGTAGGCGTCGGTGCGGTGATTGCGACGGCGTTGCAGGAAGTGCATCGCGAGAGACAGATCGTGTCCGGCGTACACGTAGACGATGTCCATGCCGGCGCGCATGGCGCGGATCGCGGCTTCTCGATGCCAGCGCCGGTAGTTCGCGATGTCCTCGCGGTCCATCGCGCGCGCCTGCGACGGATACCCGTATTTCGAGGGCTGATGCGAGGGACCGATCAGCACCTCGCGCGAATACAGGTTCGATGCGGTCGGGCCGTTGTGGCTCAGTTCGATCGCGGCCAGCGCCCCGTGGGCGTGGACCTTGTCGCACATCAGGGCGAGCGCCGGGATGTCGCGGTCGTCCCACAGTCGGGCTTCGACGTAGGGCGAGAGGTCGCCCGAGGGATGGATCTCGCATTCCTCGGTCGCGATCACCGCCCAGCCGCCCTCGGCCTTGACTTCGCGCATCGCCGCATGCGCCAGCGGCATCGCATGACCCATGCCGTTGCAGTGCGGCACCTGGAAGAAGCGGTTCTTCGCCGTCACCGGCCCGATCCGCATCGGTGTGAACAGGATGTCGTAGCGTGGGTCGCGCATGATCCGGTTCCGGAGGCGATATCGCTATTCTGCATGTACCGGTGCCCCTCCGCACCGGGGAATACGGCCGATGATGATGACCCGCATGAATCGATGGTTGTGTCTGTGTGGAGGTGGACGATGATGCCGACGTGGCTGCCGCCGGCGATCGCGCTGGCCGCGCTGGTCATGACCGCGTGGGAAGCGCGCCGCTATGCGCTGGGCGAAGCCTCGCGGCGCTGGCGTCGGGTCGAGGGCAGGATCGTCGATCTGTGGTTCGATGAGGATCGGGAGGCGGACGACGCGATCATCACCATCGGCGACACGCCGCCGGACGGTTATTCGGCGCATCTGGTCTACGAATACACGGTCGATGGCCGGTTTTATCGATCGCGTCATTTCACCTATCGTCCGACCCGCAGTCGCGATGCCGGCAAGGTGTTCCAACTGCTGCGCGATCTGCGCGCGGGGCAGAAGATCGAGGTCCGTTACGATCCGAAGCGCCCGGGGCGTGCGGTCGTGCTGCCCGGCACCGACAGCGGCAATCTCCAGCACATCGCCGTCTGGGGGCTGATCGCGCTGATCGCCCTTGCGCTCGGGATCGCCCCGCCGGCCTGGCTTTGACGCGAGCGCTCCGGTTCGCCGTCCAGTCGACGGCGCCGGGGGGAGGACATGACCGCTGCAGCCCGCGTCCGCGGCGTTCGGGGCGTCGCCGATCGAGCGGCAGCGGCATTCCCGGGCCATCCCGGCGGGCCGGAGGCGAGACCCCGTCCGGTTTTTGTGCGTAAGATGGCGGCTCGATACAGGGGCCGGGCGGGCCTGATCCGTCCAAGTCGGCAATCGGGGGAATGTCGATGCAGATCAAGCAGTTGGTCTATGCGAGTCATCAGGTCTTTCCGTTCGATGGACTGGGCCTGGTGTCTCTGCTGTACCGGGCCCGCGAGCGGAACCAGCGAACCGGCATCACCGGCGTGCTGCTGTATTCGCAGGGCATGTTCGTGCAGTGCCTGGAAGGCGACAGTGATGACGTCGACGCGATTTTCGAACGCATCGCCAGCGATCCCCGGCATGCGGATGTCGTCGTTCTGCAGTCGATCGAGACCGGCGAGCGGCATTTCGCGCACTGGAGCATGGGCTGCGCGGAAGTCGATACCTTCCAGGGGTTGCGACTCATGCGCGCGCAATGGGAATCCGAGCTTCGGAACATCGAGCGCGACGCCACCTGCAGCCCCGGGTTCATGCTGATGAAATCGATCTGGGACACTTATCGCGCGAATGCCGATGCCGATGGAAGCGTTCCATGAATCGCACGTATCGAAAGCGCCTGGCCCCACGAGCGCCATCGGTCGCGACATGATCGTGCATGGGGGCGTGGCTTGAACGCGATACCCTGGGTTCCGGCGGCCGTTGCGATCATCGCCATGGGCATGTCGTTGTGGCACTGGAGGCGATATGCGATCGGCGAGGCGTCGCGGCGCTGGCCACGCGTCGAGGGGAAAATACTCGATTTCCGGTTCGAAGTAGACCAGGAGCCGGATGGCGACGCGCAGATCGTCTTCGGCGACGGAGCGCTGGGCAGCTATTCCGCCCATCTCGTCTACGAATATATCGTCGACGGCCGCCGCTATCGGTCGCGCCACTTCACCTATCGCCCGACGCGCAGCGCCGATCCGCACAAGGTGGGCGCGTTGTTGCGCGGTGTCCGGAAGGGACAGGCGATCCATGTGCGCTACGACCCGAATCGTCCGCAGCGCGCGGTGGTGCTGCCCGGTACCGACGACGCCAATCTCTGGCGCATCGCTGTTTGGGCCTTGATCGCGTTGATCTCGGCCGCCTATGCGTTCGCCTTTCCCGCTTCCGTCTGATTCAACGCCCCAGCCACAGCGCTAGGATCGCGGCGACCGCGTACCACGCCCATTCCGAGGGCTGGTTGGCGAGACCCAGCAGGGTCTGCGCGTGATCGGTGCCGAGCCGCTGCACCGAATCGATCAGCGGCAGCCCCATCGGCCCGCCCATCTGGGTGGCGGCGATGGTCCAGTTCGCGATCAGGACCGTCGCCGATGTCGCCGCGACCGCGGCGAGGGCCCGCGGCAGCCCGGGCGCGGCGTGCCCCAGGCGCAGCAGCAGGGCGAGGTCGGCGGCCGCGATCGCCGCGATCCAGGCGCACTGGCGATCGAACATCAGCGCGATCAGGGTCCAGATCGCGCTCATGCCGAACACGCCGAGGATGACGAGCAGCAGCGGTGCGACGACCCGCGGGCGTGGTGCGGGTTTCGAAGGGGCGGGCGATACGGTCATGGCGACAGGGTAGCGGAGCGGGCCGGCATCGTGTCACCGGCAGAGGTCATGCCCGGACGTCGCCGGAAACGACGACGCCCGGCCTCGCGGGGAGAGCCGGGCGTCGGTGCGGACGGGACGCAGATCAGAACTTCGCGCGGACGGTCACGCCGTAGCTGCGGTCGGGGCCGGCGATCACCGTCGGAATGCCGAACAGGATGCCGGTGTTGCCGGCGTCGCTCAGGTATTCCTTGTCGGTGAGGTTGTTGCCCCACACGGCCAGTTCCCAGTGGTCTGCGAAACGCCAGCCGGCGCGCAGGTTGAACAGGCCGTAGCCGTCCTCTTCGATGCCGGGCTGGTTCTCGTCCTCGAAATAGACGTGGCCGCGCCAGCTGTAGCTGGGGCGCAGGTAGAGGCTGTCGCCGTTCTGCAGCGGAACGGTCCAGTCCAGACCCAGCGAGAACGATTGCTTCGGCGTCATCCGGAACCGGTTGCCGGCGAGTTCCTGATACGTGCCGTCGTCGTCGAAGGCGTTGAAACCACCGTCGATGTAGCCGTAGTTGAGCCAGCCGTCGAGGTGATCGCTGAAGCGGCCGAAGAGCGATGCCTCGAAGCCCAGCGCATGTGCCTTGCCGGCGTTGGTGGTGACGAAGAACGGCGGCGGGCTGTCGTTCTGCACCGAGGCCTGGAAGTCGTTGTAGTCGTAATAGAAAAGCGACAGGTCGTAGACGAAGCGGCCTTCGGCGGCCGATCCCTTCATGCCCAGTTCGTAACTCCAGACGATCTCGGCGGGAATCTCTTCGCCCTCGGGGACCAGATCGCTGACGTTGAGCATCGCCGGGCGACGGCCGCGCGAAATGCTCGCGTAGGTGTTGATCGTGTCGCTGAGCTGGTAGCCGAGCACGGCGCGACCGACCCAGGAATTGAAGCTGTCGCTGGCGGCGATCCGCCCGGCGGTGGCCGGGAACAGGAAGTTCGTGCACAGCGTCAGCGGCCCGCAGGCCGGGCCGCCACGCGCGGACACCACATAGCCGAGCCCCGAACCGTTGCCGGGTGCCGCGTGATAGCCGTATTCCACCGATTCGTGCGAACCGCGCAGGCCCAGGGTCAGCGACCATTGGTCGTTGAAGCGCCAGGTGCCGTCGGCGAACAGTTCGAACGCGCGGATCTCCACGTCGTTGCCGAACGTCTCGCGATGGTCGGGATTCAGCGGGAACGGCAGCAGTCCGAAGATCGGGCTGGTGGTGTTCGGGGTGAGATCCGGATTGAGCAGCGGAATGATCGGCAGCGCGCCGCCGCTGCCGGCATTGAGCGTCGGCGACAGCAGCGCGTACAACTGCCGCTCGTCCGCCTGGTAGTGCAGATCGCGACTGGCGGTTTCGTCGAAATACGAGGCGCCGACGAAGCCCGTGAACTTGCCGCCGGCATCGAAATTGAAGCGCACTTCCTGACTGAACTGGCGGCCCCAGGCGTTCTCGTCGAATTCGATCAGGTCGGCCTGCGAACCGTCCGCGTCGAAACGGTCGAAACCGTCGTAACGACGCCAGCCGGTGACGGTGGAGACGGACCAGGTGTCATTGAGGGTGAAATCGCCGAGGATCGTCGCGCCGTAGACCTCGCGCTTGGTCCCGAGTCCGTCGCCGCGCTGCGCATTGGCGGTATAGGGATCGAGGCTGCCTTCGAGATTGGGAATGACCATGCTGCGGAAACCGGTGCCCGGCGGCTGGTCTTTCTGGTAGTTCAGGATCACGTCGATCCCGCTGTGCTCGCCGATGTCGAAGTGCAGCGAGCCGCGGACCGCGCGGGTGTCCTTGCCCTGCAGGGTGCCGCCGTCGAGATTCTCGATGTAGCCGTCGCGGGTCTCGTAGAACGCGGCGATGCGGCCCTGGATGTCGTCGGTCAGGTCGCCGTTGTAGTGGCCGGTGAACCGGCGCTGGTCGTCGCTGCCGAGACCGAACTCGAAGCCGCCGGAGCGCCCTTCGCGGGCCTTGTTCTGGATCAGATGGATCGCGCCGATTTCGGCGGCGCGCCCGAACAGGGTGCCCTGCGGGCCACGCAGCACTTCCACGCGTTCGAGATCGAACATCTCGACCGAGGAACCGCGCGAGCGGCTGATCGACACGCCGTCCTGGAACACCGAAATGCGCGGTTCCTGGGTGGGATCGTCGAGATCGGCGGTGATGCCGCGGATCGAGATGCTGGGATTGCTGACGCTCTGGGTCTGCACTTCCAGGCCCGGCACGAGAGTGCCGAGATCGCCGTAATCCTGGATGCCCTGCGCCTGCAGGAAGTCGCCGGAATAGGCGTTGATCGAGATCGGTACTTCCTGGATCTGCTGCTCGCGCTTCTGCGCGGTCACGGTGATGCGATCCAGTTCGTCCGCCCCCGTCGCGGGCTCCTGCGCATGCGCGGGCAGGGCGGCAGTGGCGGCCAGCGCGGTCAGCAGCGAGAGCGACAGAGGGGCGCGGCGCGGCAAGCGCGGCGCATGGGCGTTTCGTGACATGCGTGGTTCTCCATGAGGAGTCGGAAGACGCGATGCCGGACCTCCCCAGACCCGGCATCGCCGGGCAGGTCCGGCGAATCCGGCCCTTTATAACCCACGGACATGGCCGGGGATATGTCGGCGATCGGCGATGCCGTCCGGTACAATGCGCGTCCTCTCCCTCCGTATGTCGATGCCGCACCTGCGGCGCGCCGCCCATCCCGTGTACTCACGCAGCAGCGAACCCGTCCGTTTCGAGCGCGATTGCGACGCCGTCCTGGTGCCGCAGGGCGAGGCCGTGACCCTGCCCGCGGGCAGCGTCGGCTACATCACCCAGGCGTTGGGCGGCAGCTGGACGGTGTTCGTGGAAGGCAATCTGATGCGGATCGCCGGCAAGGACGCGGACGCCATCGGCAAGGAACCGCCGCCGCCGATCGAACTGCCGGAAGGCGCCAGCGACGACGATGTCGAAAAGCTGGTCTGGACCCAGTTGCGGACCTGTTTCGATCCGGAAATCCCGATCAATATCGTGGATCTGGGGCTGGTCTACGAAGCGGCCGTGGTCCGTGGCGAGGATGGCCGGCGCCGGATCGAGGTCCGGATGACCCTGACCGCGCCCGCCTGCGGCATGGGCGAGATCCTCGTCGAGGACGTGCGTGGCAAGCTCGAGATGATTCCGACCGTCGCCGAGGTCGATGTCGAACTGGTGTTCGATCCGCCGTGGAACCGCAGCATGATGTCCGAGGTCGCCCGGCTCGAGACCGGAATGTTCTGACCCTCGCGCGTGTCCGGCGTTGCGCGCGTCCGTGTTCGCGCGCCTTCTCACTCTTTCCGTTTCCCTGTCCGCGACCGGCGATGTCTCGTCGTATTTCGCGCAGACGCATGCTGCAACACGGACGAATGCTCCGCAGCGACATGCCGCGGCCCCATGCCGACCTGGGAATCTCATCACAGAGCACCCGGTCGAATTGACGAATTTTTCGCCAGCGCGAATGCCGGGCGTTTGAATCGTGGCGGCGCAGTTGACGCTGCTTGTCCGGTCCGCTTAGTGTCGGTTCAGCTTGATGTCTTTCGATAGACATCAAGCACTCCGCTCCGAAACCCCTTTCACGACTTCACCCGAGTGCCTCGGGGGCAGTGAAGTCGTGGCTTGTTTCTTGCCGTTCCGGCGCGGAGGGTTCCAGCGAGCGTCATCACATCAACCGCAACACAAAGCAGTTCCACGCAATCAAGGGAGAGAATGCAACGTGAATCGTTTTAGTCAGTTGACTGTTTTGGCCGGCGCGACCGCGCTGGCATTGTTCGCCGCCGACGCGTCCGCCGTGGTCCGCAGCGACCTGCATCAGCAGGACATCGCCACGATCGCGCGCCAGAACAGCGCGATCGCCAAGGCCGGCTCGGCGGACATGGTCCATACCCGCCACGAGCAAGCGCTCGGCCTCGACGCCGAATCGCGTCTGTTCCTGCTCGATCGCAAGACCAGCCTGGG
>JAYRSY010000007.1:0-158870 GCA_041919915.1 Lysobacteraceae bacterium | reverse complement strand
GGCGGGCGGGCGGGGCGCGGCCCGCCCCCCGCCGCACTCGACAAGTCCGCGTCCGCGCTGCATACAATCGCCCCTCATCCAACGTGTCGGGGGCGTCATGAAACAGGGGCAGCGGCAACAGCGTCTGGTATCCACGTACTGGATCCAGGATCCGGTTCTCTGGAACAAGACCTATGCGCAGCAGATCGCGGCGTTGCCCGCATCCGGGCTCAAGGTCCTGCGCATGAAAGTGAAAGCGCATCCGCGCCGCAACGACAAGTTCCCCTACCGGGTTTCGATCACCGCGAAGGTCTCGGACGCGGGCGCCGCGCAGAAATACATGACCCAATGTCTGGCGCTCGCACCCAAGGCAGGCATCGATCCCTGTTCGATCGTCAATCAGTCCTATCCCTGAGCCGACGCGCCGCCGGCGCCGCCTCGCGCGGTGCCGGACGCAAGCGGTAGATCAGCGCGCCGAGCATGTCGCCGGCGCGCGCCTTGCGGTGACAGCCGAGGCATTCGTCGGCGGCGCGGATCGCGCCGATCGCGCGCAGCCCATCGCCCTGCGCTTCCACGACCAGTCGTTCCCCGCGCGCCAGCGCGCGCAGCGCTGCGCGTTCGTCCGCCGTCGGCGGGCGGCCGCGGTCTCCGCGCGGCGATGCCGGTTGATCGCCTTCGACATGCTGGAAGCCCATGAACGGCGATGCGAACACCACCGGCGGATCGTGCTTCGCGATCCCGACCAGCTCGACGTTCTCGACCCACAGCGAACGCTCGCCACGGGTCCGGTAGTCCTGCATCGTGCGCATCATCGGCGTGATCCGCATCCGGCCGAAGCCGGCGCTGTCGACGAAGGCCAGCACGAAATCGTCGTGCATGCGCAGCAGTTCGCGCGACGGTGTCCGCGGCTCCACCGCGGCGCTCCAGCCGGCGAACGCGACGGCCGCCAGCGCCACGCACAGGCCCCACCTGCGGACGCGGCTCACGGCGTCGCCCCCGCGACCGGCGCGGCGAGCACGCCCGCGGCGGCGGCGTCGAACGGCCAGTCGAGTTCGCGGCCATCGTCACGGCGCAGCACCGGCACGCGATGGCCGTAGGCGGCTTCCAGCGTCTCGTCGTCGTCGATGAACACGCTCTCGAACGACGGGAAACGCGCCTCGGCCAGCACCGCCAGCGCCAGATCGCAGAGGTGACAGTCGTCGCGCTGATAGAGGATGAAACCGGAGCGGATCGGGACCATACGCTGCCGTCGCTGGAGAAGGGGCGATGCGGCATAGAATACGGCGCCCGCCGCCCGCGGGCAGCCCCGACGCGCGACGGGCCATTCCCAGAACGACGCGGAGACGATGCATGGCCGTCAGCACCTTCGACCTCTTCAAGATCGGCATCGGTCCCAGTTCCTCCCACACCGTCGGCCCGATGCGTGCGGCCAGCCGCTTCGTCCACCGCTGGCTGGAGGAGCCGGGCGATCTCGCGCGCACCGCGCGGGTGCGCGCCGAGGTCTTCGGCTCGCTGGCGCTCACCGGCCGCGGCCACGGCACCGACAAGGCGGTGCTGATGGGGCTCGAAGGCCACTGGCCGAATGCGATCGACCCGGACGTCATTCCCGAGGCGCTCGCGCGCATCCGCGGCGAGAAAAAGATCCGCCTGCTCGGCAGCCACGAGATCGGCTTCGACGAGAAGCACGATCTCATCATGAACAAGCGCCAGAAGCTGCCGTTCCACACCAACGGCATGCGCTTCACCGCCTACGATGCCGCGGGCGCCGAGATCGCCACCCGCGAGTACTACTCCGTCGGCGGCGGTTTCGTGGTCAATCAGGACGACGCCGCCGAAGACCGCATCGTCGCCGACACGACCGAACTGCCCTACCCGTTCGCCAGCGGCGCGGCGCTGCTGGAACAGTGCGAACGCAACGGCCTGAACATCGCCGGGCTGATGTTCGCCAACGAACACGCCTGGCGCAGCGGCACCGACATCCGCCAGGGCCTGCGCGAGATCTGGGACGCGATGCAGTCCTGCGTGCAGCGCGGCATCCGCGAGACCGGCACCCTGCCCGGCGGCCTGCACGTGACCCGCCGCGCGCCCAGCCTGCAGGCCGAGCTGTCGGCGAAGCCCGAAGCCGCGATGCGCGATCCGCTGACCGTGCTCGACTGGGTGAATCTGTACGCGCTCGCCGTCAACGAAGAGAACGCCGCCGGCGGTCGCGTCGTCACCGCGCCCACCAACGGCGCCGCCGGCATCATTCCGGCCGTGCTGCACTACTACGACCGCTTCTGCCCCGGCGCGAACGAACAGGGCGTGTTCGACTTCCTGCTCACCGCCGCGGCCATCGGCATTCTCTACAAGGAGAATGCGTCGATCTCCGGCGCCGAAGTCGGCTGCCAGGGCGAAGTCGGCGTGGCCTGTTCGATGGCCGCCGCCGGCCTCACCGCCGCCTTGGGCGGCACCCCGGGACAGGTGGAGAACGCCGCGGAAATCGGCATGGAACACAACCTCGGCCTCACCTGCGACCCGATCGGCGGCCTGGTGCAGATCCCCTGCATCGAACGCAACGCGATGGGCGCGGTGAAGGCGATCAACGCCTCGCGCATGGCCCTGCGCGGCGACGGCAAGCACAAGGTCAGCCTCGACAAGGTCATCAAGACCATGCGCGACACCGGCCGCGACATGCAGGACAAGTACAAGGAAACCAGCCGTGGCGGGCTGGCGGTGAACGTGATCGAGTGCTAAAGGACTGATTATGAGCGCCAATGACTGCATTGAACTAGCCAAAACATCACTCGCACTTTTTGCACTAATTGCCGCACTATTTTCCGCAAGAATTGCATACAAAGCCTACCAAGCCAACCTTGGAAAGATTCAAGAAGACCGACTCAGGGATCGGGACAAAGAACTGCTTGCGCAAATCGAAAATTCTTATAAGTGGGCATACGATTCTCTGACCGATGATGGAAAATCCATTCCACCCAAGGCAGACAGACTGAAATGGCTGACGTGCGCAAGACACCTTCTTCGCGCAGAGGCACTATCGAAAAAAATTTCCAGTGATACTTACCGAACGATACGCGATGAGAAAGAGGAATTCTGGCGACATCGCTTCTATCTTGCATTGCAGGACGGATCAATCAGAAACCCAAGTTTTTTTGAAAACAACAATGCAGCCAGGAGCAGTGGCCCAATAGAGCCACGATCGGCGAAAGTCATCATCGAATTCTCCGCCTGGAAAAAAGGAACAGAAGACCCCATCGACACGGTCACAGACGGGCCGATTTCTCAAGAAACTCACGGAGTAAGCGGCGCAAGCATGGGATTCAATGAATATCATTCCATGATCGAGTCGCGCCGACAGAGTCGAGCTTCAAAAATCACGCAGTAGCTCGACCTAATGCTGTCATCTTGATCGGCGATGCTGCGGCGTTTCCCCCGAACGGCCCGCCATGATCCGTCTCCCGCATCCCGCTCCGCTCGCGCTGGCGCTCGCCTGCGCGTCGTTCTCCGCGTTTTCCGCAGAACCCGCCGCACCCGCCGTCGCGCAGACGCCCCGCCCCGGCAGCGCGATCTTCCTGCATCCCGACGGCATGGGCGCGAACACCTGGTCGGCGACCCGGCTGATGCAGGTCGGGTCGGACGGCCGTCTGGCGTGGGATCGTCTGCCGCGGCTCGCCGTCTACGTCGGACCGATGACCGACAGCGTCAACGCCTCGTCGAACGGCGGCGCCACCACGCATGCCTACGGCGTGCGCGCGCATCTCGACAGCTACGGCTGGGTCGTGAAGGGCGAGGTGCCGGTCGCGGCCTCAGGACAACGCATGAGCCTGATGCGGGAAGCGCAGGCCGCGGGCAAGAAGATCGCGATCCTGAATTCCGCGCCGCTGACCGAACCGGGTACCGGCGCCTTCCTCGCCACGATCGACGATCGCGACGACGAGCCCGGCATCGCCGCGCAGATCCTCGACGCCCGTCCCGACATCGCGCTCGGCGGCGGCGAGATGTTCTTCCTGCCCCGCGGCGTGCAGGGGCGGCATGGCCCCGGCGTGCGCACCGATGGGCGCAATCTGGTCGAGGAAGCGAAACGCGCCGGCTACGCGGTGGTGTTCACCCGCGAGGAACTGCTGGCGCTGCCCGCCGACGCGACGCGCGTGCTCGGTCTGTTCGCGCACGAGGCCACGTTCAACGAAGCCGACGAAGCGACGCTGGCGCGCCGCGGCCTGCCGGCCTTCCAGCCGCAGGCGTCGCGCTTCGACGACATGCTCGGCTTCATCCTGTCGCGCCTGCGCGATGCGCCGAACGGATATCTCATCGTCGGCAACGAAGAAGCGACCGACAACCTCTCCGGCGAAAACAACGCACCGGCGACGCTGGAAGCCGCCGCGGGCGCCGATCGCGCGATCGCGCTGGCGCTGGCCGAGGCGCGCGAGAATCCCGCGCTCACCGTGGTGGTGGCGTCGGATTCCGACAACGGCGGCATGAACCCGACCAGCGACGATCTCGACGATCCGAAGGATCTGCCGCGACCGCTGCCGCGGAAGACCGTCGTCGGTTCGCCGCTCGACAGCGATCGCGGCCAGCCGTTCCTGAGCGCCGCGGACGCGCGCGGCGTGCGCCAGCCGTTCTACATCACCTGGGCTTCCGATTCGGACAGCGCCGGCGGTACCGTCGCGCGCGGCATCGGCCCCGGCGCGGCGAAGATCGAAGGCACCATCGATTCCACCACGATCTACCGCGCGCTGTATCTCGGCCTGTTCGGTCGCGACCTGCCGTAAGCGACACCGCCTCCGCCGTTCGAACGGGCGCGGCTTGCCGCGCCCGTTGCGTTTCAGGCCGCTTCCATATCTTGCGCGCACGACAGCCCTGCGCCGCAAACGGAAAGCGCGGCCGAAGCCGCGCCGCCATCACATTCGTCTCGTCGACCCGCAGGCCACGGGGTCAGAATTCGTAGCGCATCACCAGCTGATAGACCCGACCGCCGGTCTCGCTTTCCAGTTCGTACTCGTCGTAGTCGCGATTCAACTGGTCTTCGATGGTGACGAACTTGTCGAAGACCTCGTCCTTCGAGGCGTCGAGCAGATTGGAGCCGGTGAGACGCAGCGTCCAATGCTCGCCGAAGCGTTTCTCGACGAAGGCTTCGAGGTCGCCGCCGTAGGTCGTGCGCACTTCCTCGCCGACGATGCGCCCGAACGCCGTACCCTGTTTGCGATAGGTCATGCCGAACGACATCGCCGGCGTCGGCAGTTCCTGGATGAAACCGACGTTGAGGATCGTATTCGACTGATCATTGAAACGGCGGGTGCCGAAGTCGTCCTCGATCTCGCTGTCCAGCCACGAATAGTTGAAGAAGACGCCGGTGTGTTCCAGGCCGAAGGCGGTCAGCGGCGTCGACAGGTCGAACTCCGCGCCCCAGACCCGGCCGTCGCCGGTGTTGCGCGGCTGCAGCACGAACGTGCCCGGCCCTTCATCGCCTTCGACGCCGGTGTTCGCGATCTCGATCAGATCGCGCACATCGCGATGGAACAGGTTCACGCCGACCACGCCGCGGCGGCCGATCCGGCGTTCCCAACCCAGATCGAGACCCCACGCGGTCTCCGGGCGCAGATCGGGATTGCCGAGCAGATCGTTGTCGCCAAGCTCGGCCAGCAACAGCGCCGGCGACAGCTGATCGAAGCCCGGACGGCGCATGGTGCGCGCGATCGACAGGCTCAAGCGCTGGGTATCGTCGAGGTTCCAGCGCAGATGCGCGGACGGCAGCCATTCGCCGTCGCGCTGTTCGCTGCGTCGATCCGCCGGATCCACGGTGCGATCGTCGATCGCGGTCTCGGTGTGCTGGTAGCGCAGGCCGGCTTCCCACTCGACCGCGCCGGCACTGCCGTCGAGGCGCAGGAACGGCTCGATCCGGGTTTCCGTGAGCGTGTTGAGGCCGCCGGCGATCGGCAGATACGGGCCGAACGTCCCGGGCAGCGTCGGCCGCGGCGCCGGTGCGTTGGGAATGGTCACGCGGTTGCGATCCGCGGTGATCGCGGTGTCGCGCACCTTGCGGCGATAGGCCAGGCCGAAGCGCAGTTCGGCGTCACCGACCGATCGGGTATGGCGCAGTTCCAGCGACCGCTCGCGATCCTCGATGTCGGTCCTGGTGCGGTCGCCGGTGTAGCGATCGTCCTCCGGAAACGGGTTCGCGTCGCGCAGGTACTCGTACTCGTCCTCGCGTTCGAACTGCGCGTCGTCGAATCCCGACAGCCCGAGCTTGATCCGGGTCTCGCCGCCCGCCATCGGCCAGGTGTAGTCCACGCCCACCGACCAGTTGTCGGTGCGGATGTCGAGATCGTTGTCGTTCACCGTCAGCAGGTGCGCATCGTCGCGGATGCCGTCGGCGTATTCGATCGAGTCCTCGTCCTGCAAGCGGTCGGTGCGGACGTAGAACAGATCGACGCCGAGTCTGCCGGGGCCGACATCCGCGTCGTAGGACGCATTGAAGGCGTGATCGTCGCCGCTGCGCACGTCGGTCTGCACTTCGACATCGTCCAGCGTGCCGCCCGGCGCGTCGTAGCGACGGCTGAATTTGTCCTTGGGATTGCGCCGTCCCTGGGTGTTCACGCCGAGCAGCAGGTCGCCACCCAGCGCGCGTCCGCCCCAGACCGCGCCGAACAGCGGTTCGAGTTCGCCGTCGTCGTAGTGCAGCGCACCGAAGCGCAGATAGCCGCCGTCCAGCGACATCCCGTCGCGGAGCACGATGTTCAGCGAACCGGCGATGGCGTCGCCGCTGCGATCCGCCGACGACGAACGCACGATCTCGACCCGCTCCACCAGCTCGGCCGGAATGCGGTCGACGAAGAACGAGCGGTCGACGCCGGCGCCCGGCACGCGTTCGCCATTGATCAGGATCTGGGTATAGCCGGGATCGAGGCCGCGCAGACGTACGCCATCATATTCCAGCACGTCGGAGAGAAAGCCGGCGCTGGGCACGCGCTTGAGCATGTCGCCGACGGTCAGCGGCTCGAACGGCTGGAAATACTCGAGATCGTAGACCAGGGTGGCCGGGGCCTCGGCGCGGTCGCGATACACGGTTTCGCCGCGGACGACGACGGTATCGAGTTCCTCGGCACTGCCGTCGGGCACCGGCTCCGACGAGGTCCCGGCGACGGCGAAGGATGCGGCGGACACGAGGACGATCCCGGCCATGGCCTGGGCAAGCGGTTGTTTTCTCATGGGACTCTGCGAGGGCATGGCGGGCAAGCCGCCAGTGTTCGGGCCGGCGATGGCAGCGCCGTGACGCGCGGGTTGCAGCGATCGGCCGGATTGCCATCCGGCGGACACGGGATCGACATCGTGTCGTGCGCCGCTACGACCAAAGATCACCATCGCCCCCCGCTTGCGGGCGGGCGCCGCAGGGGTACACTCGACGCGTACACGGGATGGTAAGGGGCCACCCGATGCTGCGCTTCCTGATCTTCTCGGTCGTCTATTTCGCAGGCGCCTGGTACGCAACGGCATTTGTCGCCGCGGGCGCCAGCGTGACCCTGCTCTGGCCACCGGCCGGCATCGCGTTCGCCGTGGTCCAGCGCTACGGTCCGCGCTGGGCGCTGATCGCGCCGCTGCCCGTGCTGGCGATGCATGCCGTGTTCGCGCCGGTGCCGATCATGTTCCTGCCGTTCTCCGTGCTCAGCAATCTCATCGGCGCGGTGGTCGGTTATTACGCCTGCGTCCGCTGGAAGGATCTGGACAATCCGATGAGCATGCGCAGCGGGTTCGGCATGCTCGCGGGCGGCGTGGCGATGTCGGCGACCTCGGGCCTGATCGGCGCTTCGGGTCTGGTCACGGCCGGCATGTTACCGGAAGGCGAACTGTGGCCCGCCTTCGCGAAATGGACCCTGGGCGATCTGCTGGGCATCATGAGCCTCGCTCCGGCCGCCCTGTTCCTGACCGAGCCGGCCGAGGCCATCGCCCGCCGCAGACAGCACATCGGCGTCCTCGCCTCGCCGCGCGAGAAGGCGCTGTGGTCGGGTTGCCTGCTGATCGCGTTCGCGATCATCTATTTCATCGGGATGAGCAGCAGCGCCTACGCCTACGGCATCATCGCGCTGCCGATGGGCCTGCTGCTGTGGAGCGCCATCCGGTTCGAGCCGTCATGGTCGATCATGGGCACCGGCCTCTCGGTCATCGCCCTGACCTCGCTGGCCGGGCTCGGCCTGGCCGGCTTCCCGCCGCCGCACAACTCGCTCGACGCGGCGATCCTGCTGGGATCGATGTGCGTGTTCGCGAACGTGCCGATGACGCTGATGGCGGCGATGAGCCAGCAGCGCGCCGCGAACCAGAAAGCGCTGCGGCGGGCGACCACCGACGAAGCGACCGGTCTGCCCAATCGCGCCGCCTTCGAAACGGCGATGAAGGCCGCGATGTCCGGCGCCGCGCGCGAACAGGGCCTGGCCTATCTCGACCTCGATCACCTCAGCATCATCAACGACACCACCGGACACGCCGCCGGCGACGCGATGCTGCACGGCGTGTCCTCGCTGCTGCGGGCGGAGGTCGCGCCGGACGGCCGGGTCTTCCGGATCGGCGGCGATGAATTCGCACTGCTGCTGCCCGGCGACGAGGCGCGCATCGTCGCGCGCGTGGAGCATGTGCGACAGGCGATCGAACGCTATCGCATGGGCTGGAACGGCAAGGTGCTCAACGTCACCGCCAGCATCGGACTGGCGACGTTCCGCGCCGGCGACATGCGCGTCACCGACCTGCTGTCGCTGGCCGACACCGCGTGTTTCACGGCCAAGGAGCTCGGCGGCAATCGCACCTGCCTCGCCGGCCAGCGCGACGACGAAACGCGGGACCGCACCGAAGCGATGCGCTGGGCGGTGCGCATCCGCGAAGCGCTGGATCGCGGCCTGTTCGAACTGCATTGCCAGGCGATTTCTCCGTTCTCGGAGCGCGACGGCAGCGGCCTGCACATCGAGATCCTGCTGCGCATGCGCGACCCCGAAACGGGACTCTTCCTGTCGCCCGGACAGTTCATTCCCGCGGCCGAGCGCTTCCAGCTCGGTGTCGCCATCGATCGCCACGTGGTCGAACTCGCGCTGGGTTGGTTCGAAGCGCACCCGGACGCCGCGGAGCGAGTCGAATTGTGCGCGATCAATCTCACCGCGGGCTCGATGGTGGACGAGGCGTTCCGCACCTTCCTGACCGATCGCGTGCGCGGCAGCACGCTGCCCGCGCGGAAACTGTGCTTCGAGATCACCGAGACCAGCGCGGTCCGCGATCTCTCGCGCGCCCAGGAACTGATCCTGCGGCTGCGCGCATTGGGCTGCGCGTTCGCGCTGGACGACTTCGGCACCGGCTTCTGTTCGTTCGGGTACCTGCGCTCGCTCGACGTGGATTACCTGAAGATCGACGGCAGTTTCATCCGCGATCTCGCCGACTCCGACCTCTCCGCCGCGGTCGCGCGCTCGATCGCCGACATCGCCCACGTGCTGGAGAAGAAGACCATCGCCGAGCAGGTCGAAAGCGAGGCGGTGCTGCAGACCCTGCGCACCCTGGGGATCGATTACGCGCAGGGCTATTTCCTGCACCGGCCGCAGTCGCTCGACGAGTTCTTCGCCGCGATCCGCTGAAACGGGCCCTGCCCGGGTTCAGTGCCCGTCCACGATCGCCAACGCATCGTCCAGCAGCGCCGCGGCGGTGACCTCGGCGCCCGCTCCGGGGCCCTGGATCACCAGCGGCTGCTCGCGATAACGGTCCGACCAGATCGCGACCCGGTTGTCGGTCCCGGCACCGCCGGCCAGTGGATGATCGGCGGGCAGCGATTCCAGCCCGACCCGGGCGTCGCCGTCCTGCAGACGGGCGATGAAACGCAGGGTCTCCCCGCGCTTGTAGGCTTCGGCATAGCGCGCGCGCAGCGGGGCGTCGAGTATCGGCAACGTGGCGTCCACCACACCCGCGGCGCAGGCGGCCAGCGTGGGCGGCACCAGCGAATCGACCTGCACCGCATCGGCGTCGAGCGCATGGCCGGCGGCGCGGGCGAGGATCAGCAGCTTGCGGCGCACGTCCTCGCCGCTGAGATCGTCGCGCGGATCGGGTTCGGTGTAACCGGCCTCGCGCGCCTCGCGCACGAAGCCGGAGAACGGGCGCAGACCGTCGTAGCGATGGAACAACCAGGCCAGCGAACCCGACAACACCCCGGCGATGGCGTGGATGCGATCGCCGCCGGCCTGCAGCGCGCGCAGCGATCGCAGCAACGGCAGGCCGGCGCCGACGGTGGCGCTGTCGCCGTAGATCGCGCCGGTGGCGGCGGACGCCGCGCGGATGTCGCGCCATCGCGAGAGCGTCGTGCCCTGCCCGAGCTTGCAGGCGGTGACCACGTGGATGCCCTGCGCCAGCCAGGCCGCATGCCGATCCGCGACGGCTTCGCTGGCGGTGGCGTCGATCACGATCCGCATGCCCTGCGTCCCCAGCGCGTTCGTCGCCTGCGACAACGTCGCGGGCCGATCGTCGACCTCGCACCAGACACCATCGGCGGAAGGTGCGAAGCGGCGTCGCGAATTGGCGACGTGCGTCAGCGCGAGCCGCGCACCGAGCGGCGCATGCCGCCAGCCCGCCAATCGCGCCAGCACCGCGCTGCCGACGGTGCCGGTGCCGAGCAGCGCGATCTTCGCCGCTGGCGTCGCCGGCGCATCCGGCCGCACCGCGGTCGCGAACGCGGCGCTCATCCCGCGACCTGTTTCTGCGGCGCTCGGGTGCCCACGACCGCGAGCGCGCGATCGAGCGCGGCGGCGATGTCCGCGACCAGATCGTCAGCGTGTTCGATGCCGACCGACAATCGCACCAGACCGTCGCCGATCCCGGCGGCGGCGCGCGCTTCGGCCGTCATCGCCGCATGGGTCATGGTCGCCGGATGCGCGATGAGGCTCTCCACGCCGCCCAGCGATTCGGCGAGCGTGAAGTAGTCGAGCCCGTCGACGAACGCCCGCACGGCGGCTTCGCCGCCCTCCAGCTCGACGCTCAGCATCGCGCCGAACCCCTTCTGCTGGCGCGCGGCCACCGCATGCCCCGGGTGCGACGCCAGCCCGGGATAGTGCAGCGCGCGCACCGCCGGATGCGACTGCAGCAGATCGACCAGCGCCGCGGTGTTCTCCAGATGCACGCGCAGCCGCGCATCCAGCGTGCGCAGGCCGCGCAGGGTGAGGAAGCTGTCGAACGGCGCACCGGTGATGCCCAGCGCGTTCGCCCACCACACCAGTTGCTGATGCGCGGCGGTGTCCCGGGCCACCACCGCGCCGCCGACCACGTCGCTGTGACCGTTGATGTACTTCGTGGTCGAGTGCACGACGAAGTCGGCGCCGAACGCGATCGGCGTCTGCAGCGCCGGCGACAGGAAGGTGTTGTCGACCACCGTCTTCGCGCCGGCGGCATGCGCGGCCTCGATCGTGAAACGCAGATCGGTGATCCGCAGCAGCGGATTCGACGGCGTTTCGATCCACACCACCGCCGGCTTCGCCGCCAGCGCATCGGCCAGCGCGCGCGGGTCGGTGAAGTCGATCGTGCGCAGGACGAACGCGCCCTTGTTCGCCAGCGCGTTGAACAGCCGCCAGCTGCCGCCGTAGGCGTCGTGCGGCACCACCAGCGTGTCGCCCGGTTGCAGCAGCGCATGCAGCAACAGCGTGATCGCGGACATGCCGGTCGACGTGACCACCGCGCCGGCACCGCCTTCGAGTTCCGCCAGCGCCTCGGCCAGCAGATCGCGGGTGGGATTGCCGCTGCGGGTGTAGTCGTACTGCCGCTTCTCGCCGAAACCGGCGAAGCTGAAATTGGAGGACAGCACCAGCGGCGGGGTCACCGCGCCGAACGCGGTGTCGCGATCGATGCCCGCGCGCACCGCGCGGGTCGAAGCGTCCGGGGCCTTGCGGCCATTCGCGTTGGCGCCATTCGCGTTCCTGTCGTTCGCGTGCAAGGCATTCGTCTTCTGGCCGTCCGCGCTCATGCCGCACCTCCCTGCGCGTCCTGCAGCGCGGCGTCGATCGCGCGGCCGATCAGATTCCCGATCTCCAGGGTTTCGGTCAGGAACGCATCGTGGCCGTACCGCGATCGCAGGATCCGGATTTCGCCCTGCGGCAGGGCCTCGGACAGCGCGAACAGATCCTCCAGCGGCACCAGCCGGTCTTCGGCGATCGCGATCACCGTCGTCGGCACCGTCACCGCGGCGGGGTCGACGTTGTGCAGATCGATCGATTCCGACAGGCGCAGGAACGCGGTCGGCGACGTGCGCGCGACCCAGCTCGCGGCGCAGTGTTCGAGGTAGTCCTCGGCGGCGACGCGGACGCGTCCGTGCACCAGCGTCGGCGGCTCGGCGAAGCGCTCGGCGAACTCGGCCGGCGTGCGATAGCTCAGCATCGCCAGTTGGCGCGCCAGCGCCAGTCCCTGCGCTTCGTCGCACTGCAACTGGCCCAATGCCACCGCCTGGCGCTGCAGCGCGCGCCACGCGCTGGCGTAGGGATGCGAACGATGCGCGCCGCTGATCGCGACCAGACGACCGAGGCGCCGCGGATGCCGCGCCGCGAACTGCAGGCCGACCATCGCGCCGTAGGAACTGCCGAGGAAAGCGGCGAGCGTGTCGATGCCGAGCGCGTCGAGCACCGCGGCAAGCGCGTCGGCCTGATCGGCGCTGTCGATCGGCGCGTCGAGCGTGCCGTCTGCCCCGATCCAGTCGATCGCGAGAATGCGCACCCGCGTGGTGTCGAGCCCGACGCCACTCTGGGTCTGCCACCAGCCCGGTTCCGGGAAGGCCTCGCTGGCGATGACGTGGCGGTGGGCGGAAATGCCGCCGGCCGCCACCACGACCGGGGCACCGGGCGGACCGACCCATTCGTAGGCGATCTGCAGGTCGCGTTCACCGGCATGGCGCAGCGACAGACGCGCCGGCACGCGACCGCGGACGGCCTGCGGCGCATCGGAGGAAGTGGCGTCGCCCGGAAAGGGACGACCGTCGAACAGCCGCGCGTCGGCGGCATGCGATTCGGTGTAGGCGGCGAGGGTCATGGCGGTCTCCGGGGCGATGAGGGCCATCGAAGCCGCGGGGAGACCGGAGAAATGCTGCTGCGTACGGATATGAACGACATGAGCCCGCGACGCGCAACCATCTTCACGGCGGACACAGGGTCCCCGCAGGAGTTGGCACCTTGTGGAAGCCACGCTTGGGCGTCGCTTCCATCAGGTTGCCCCGGCGTCTTCGGGCCTGTCCCTCAGCCGGTCTTGATGGATGGCCGCAGCTTGCCGCAGTCCGGAACGGTTGTCAATCGCTTCATTCGGATAAAGCGATGACCGAACGGACGCCTGTCTCCCGCGCCCGCTTTCGGCGATACTCCGGACGATGCGCAATCTGTCTTTCGGGCCCATGACGGCCCTGCTCCTGACCTGTGCCCTCTCCGTCGCCGCGGCCCTGCCGGCCGCCGATGCCGCGCCCGCAAGCGACGCCAAGACCGGAAACACGGCCGCTCCGCCGCAGCAGCTCGTGCCCGAGCGGTACATCTCCGGGGAGAACCCCGGCGAGGAACTCGATTCGCTCGCGACCTGGCGCCATCCCGACGGCACCACGTGGCTGATCGCCACCGCCAAGTCCAAACACCGGCTGGTGGTGTTCGATGCCGACAGCGGCCAGCGCCTGCGCGACTTCGGCGAAAAGGGCGAGGGTGTCGGCCAGTTCAGGCGGCCCAACGGCATCGCGGTCCTCGACAACCGCCTGTTCGTGGTCGAACGCGACAATCGCCGGGTGCAGGTCTTCGCCCTGCCGGACTTCCGCCCGCTCGGCAGCTTCGGCCAATCCGATCTGCGCGCGCCCTACGGACTGTGGCTCCACCCGCACGCCGGTGGCGTCGAGGTCTACATCACAGACAATTTCATGCTCGGCGAACGCTTTGACGTGGTGCCGCCGCTCGATCAGCTCGATCTCCGGGTCCGCCGCTATCACCTGACCTTCGGACGTCACGGTGAAGTCTCCGCCGAACCGCGCGGCCACTTCGGCGACACCAGCGAGGCCAACGCACTGCGGGTGGTCGAATCGATCGCCGGGGATCCGGCGCACGACCGCCTGCTGATCGCCGACGAAAACCAACCGCATTCGACCCTGCGCGAGTACACCCTCGCCGGCCGCGCCACCGGCCGGCGGATCCCGGACGACACCTTCGCCTTCGAGGCGGAGGGCGTGGCGCTGTGGGGCTGCGGCAAACGCGGCTACTGGGTGGCGGTCGACCAGTTGTCGCCGCGGACCGTGTTCCACGTGTTCGATCGCCGCACCCTGGCACGGGTCGGCAGCATCACCGGCAACACGGTCGCGCGCACCGATGGCATCGCGCTGCGCACCGCGCCGAGCGCGCATTTTCCGAAGGGTGCGCTGTACGCGGTGCATGCCGACACCTCGGTCGCGGCGTTCGATCTGCGCGACATCGCGGCGACACTCAAGCTCGCCCGCGACTGCAGGTAACGCCGTGCGGGATGCGGGGCGGCGCGCGGGACCGCGTCTGGCGATGCGCCTCGCTGCGATCTCGCTCGTTCTGGCCGGAAGTGTCGCGGCCGGCGATCTCTACCGCTGGCGCGACGGGCGCCTGGCACCGGCCCGCGAAGACGCGCCGGCCGCACCCGTCCTCGCCTCGGCGCCGACGGCACCCATCGGCCCGATCGCCGGGCTGCGTTTCGAGAACCGCCGCGACGGTATCGAGGTCTGGGCCGACAACCGGCTCTCGGGACCGATCCAGGTCGAATTGAGACCGGTCGCCGGTCGCATCGATGGCACCGAACCGGCACTGCCGGCACGCGCGACGCTGGCGGCGCTGGACCGGCGCATGGTGGCCCGGCTGCCGCGCGGCACCACCGCCGAATTCGACCTGGATGCCGTGCACGGCGACCCGCGGGCGCAACCGGAAGACGTGGAGTACGGCTACCCGCTGCGCACGAGCGAACTGCGGATCGAACAGGGCTGGGGCGGCGGCTTCAGTCACCGCGACGCGGAAAACCGCTACGGCATCGACTTCGCCGCGGACATCGGCACCGACGTGGTGGCCGCGCGCGCCGGCACGGTCATGGAGATCGAGGCCGGATATGCGGCGGCCGGCCAGGACGCGCAGGGCGACGCCAGCCGCGCCAATTTCGTGCGCATCGTGCACGCCGACGGCAGCATGGCGCTGTACGCGCACCTCGACGCCGGCGGCGTGCTGGTGCGGGCCGGCCAGCAGGTGCGCAAGGGCGAAACCATCGGGCGTTCGGGCAATACCGGCTTCACCACCGGCCCTCACCTGCATTTCACGGTGCAGGTCAATCGCGGCATGCGGCTCGAATCGATCCCGTTCCGGATGTTCGGCCCGCAGGGCATCCTGCGATTCTCGGAACCCCGTTGAGGCGGAGGCCGCGCATCAGGTCGCGGCGCGGATCGCGTCACCGCGCATGCCGCATCCACACCGGCCCGAGTGCCGCGATCCGCGCCTGCGCCGGACAATCCGCCCGATGCGCACCCGGCAGGTAGCCGAGACTCATCAGGAACTCGCCGACGATCTCGCCGCCGGTGAAGCGGAAGGTCTTGCCGAAAAGCTTCACCCATGCAGCCTTGTCGCGGGCCCGTCCGTCCAGCAGGATGTGCGCGTCCAGCCAGTCGGCGAAGCCGCCATGCGATGCGCGGAACGCCTGGATCGCCTGCGCGTTGTGGATCGCCGCATTCACCTTGAGCCGGTTGCGGATGATGCCGGCATCGGCGAGCAGCCGCGTCCGGTCGGCCTCGCCGTAGGCGGCGACCACGTCCACGTCGAAACCGTCGTAGGCGCGGCGGAAGCCCTCGCGCTTCTTGAGGATCGTTTCCCAGCTCAGCCCGGCCTGGTTGATCTCCAGGATCAGGCGCTCGAACAGGGCGGACTCGTCGCGGGTCGGGACGCCGTATTCGTGGTCGTGGTAGGGCCCGTGGACGGGATGGCCGGGGGCGAAATCGCAGTAAGTACTCATCCGGGCAGGATACCGCCCCCTGCTGACAGCCGCTGTCGGCAGGACGGGGCTTGACCTGCCCGACGCCTGCGCGAGTCCCCGCGCCGCGCCCGGTATAATCCCGCCCCTCCCTTCGCTTCCCGGGCGCCCCGCGGCGCCGCGCCGCCATGTCCGAAATTCTCACCGAAGTCGCGCGCGAGGCCGCCCGTCGCCGCACCTTCGCGATCATCTCCCACCCCGACGCCGGCAAGACCACGCTGACCGAAAAGCTGCTGCTGTTCGGCGGCGCGATCCAGATGGCCGGCTCGGTGAAGGGCCGCAAGGCCGCACGCCACGCGACCTCGGATTGGATGGCGCTGGAAAAGGAACGCGGCATCTCGGTGACCTCGTCGGTGATGCAGTTCCCGTACGAGGACCGGATCGTCAACCTGCTGGACACGCCCGGCCACGCCGACTTCGGTGAGGACACCTACCGCGTGCTCACCGCGGTGGACTCGGCGCTGATGGTGATCGACGTGGCCAAGGGCGTCGAAGAGCGCACCATCAAGCTGATGGAAGTCTGCCGCCTGCGCGACACGCCGATCATGACCTTCATCAACAAGCTCGACCGCGAAGGCAAACCGCCGATCGATCTGCTGGACGAAGTCGAATCGGTGCTCGGCATCCAGTGCGCACCGATCACCTGGCCGATCGGCATGGGCCAGCGGCTGAAAGGCGTCGTGCATCTGCTCAGCGGCGAAGTGCATCTGTACGAGGCCGGCCGCAATTTCACCCGCCAGGACTCCACCATCTTCCCCTCGATCGACGACCCCGCGCTGGAAGCGAGGATCGGCGCGCAGATGCTGGCCGAACTGCGCGAGGAACTGGAGCTCGTCGAAGGCGCCTCGCATGCCTTCGACAAGGAGGCCTACCTCGCCGGCAGTCAGACACCGGTGTTCTTCGGCTCGGCGGTGAACAACTTCGGCGTGCAGCTGCTGCTGGATTTCTTCGTCGAACACGCACCGCCGCCGAAGCCGCGCGCGACCACCGGCCGCGACGTGCAACCGACCGAAGAGAAACTGTCCGGCTTCGTGTTCAAGATCCAGGCGAACATGGACCCGCAGCACCGCGACCGCGTCGCGTTCATGCGCATCTGCTCCGGCCGCTTCAGCGCCGGCATGAAGGCATTCCATGTCCGCACCGGCAAGGAGATCAAGCTCGCCAACGCCCTGACCTTCATGGCCAGCGATCGCGAGATCGCGGAGAGCGCCTACCCCGGCGACGTGATCGGCATCCACAACCACGGCACGATCTCGATCGGCGACAGCTTCACCGAAAGCGAGAACCTGTCGTTCACCGGCATCCCGAACTTCGCGCCGGAACTGTTCCGCCGCGCGCGCCTGCGCGATCCGCTCAAACTCAAACAGTTGCAGAAAGGCCTGGCGCAGCTCTCGGAGGAAGGCGCGACCCAGTTCTTCCGTCCGCTGATGAGCAACGACCTGATCCTCGGCGCGGTCGGTGCGCTGCAGTTCGACGTCGTCGCGTACCGGCTCAAGGACGAATACGGCGTCGACGCCAGCTTCGAGCAGGTCCAGATCGCGACCGCGCGCTGGATCCGCTGCGACGATGCGAAGAAGCTGGAGGAGTTCCGGGACAAGAACGCGATGAACCTCTCGCTCGATGCCGCCGGGCAACTGGTCTACCTCGCCCCGACCCGGGTCAACCTGCAGCTCGCGCAGGAACGCGCGCCGGCGGTGACGTTCCTGGCCACGCGCGAGCACGCGCATGCGGTGAGCATCGACTGACGCCATGTTCGCGACGCTGGGCACCTGGTGGCGCTATCTCCTCGGCAAACGCAGCGAGGTGGCGCAGATGGACCACAAGGACGCCTATATGGCCAAGGTCGTCCTCGACATCCACCGCAAACGACGCGACAAGCGCGTGATCCGCGTACCGCTGGCGAAGCTCGAACCGATCCATCGCATCGATCGCGACAACGCGCTCGAAGCCACCCGCAAGCGCGCCGAAGCCCTGCGCGCGCACCGCGAGACGCTGCTCGCGGCGCGACTGCTCGACGCCGAGGCGCTGCAGGCCATCATTCCCTCGGTCTCGCAGATCAAGGTCGTGCAGGACGGCGAACGCTGGCTGGCATTCGAGGGCAACGGCCGGCTGTACGCGATGCGCGAGGTCTTCTCGCCGGAAGACGGCATGCAGGTGGAAGTCGAGGAGTACGTGTTCGACGATGCCCGCAGCATCCGTCGCCGCCTGAATCGGGTCCGTGGACTCAATCGACTCTGAAACCGTTTCCACCCCGCCCGTGATCCGCTACCCTAGACGCGCCCCGCGACGGGGCGTTCACACTTGGGGAAACCACATGTACTTTCTCGGAGCGATTCTGGGCCTCGTCGGCGCCATCTGGATGACCGTCAACGCCGCGAAGAAGGACGGCGCGCTTGCGGCGATCCTGTGTTTCATCTGCGGTTTCTACACCATCTACTACGGCATCAAGAACTTCGCCGAGAACAAGGTGCCCTTCATCCTGTTCCTGGCCGGCGTGGCGCTGATGGTGGTGTTCCGCCCGGACGTGGCCTCGATGGCAGCCGCCGGCGCCATGTGATGCCGACAGTCGCCGCGGCGACCGTCATGCGCCCCCGAAACATCCGGCCCCGCCGGATGTTTCTTTTTGTGCCGCGGATCGCGCCTGCGCGACGGCAACTCAGCCGCCTGCGGCGGTCACCCGCGACAACCAGTCCGGTGTCGGTTGATCCGGATCGAAATATTCGAAGATCAGATGGATGCGATCGGTGTCGCCATCGTTCTTCACCGCATGCACGCCCATGTTGTTCACCTCGGCGGCCTCGCCTTCGGGCATGTGGTAGCCGGTGCCTTCGATGAAGAACGTGACCCGATCGTTGGTCAGCAGCGGCACATGGATCTTGTGCGGCCACTTCGCCGCGGCGTTGGCGTCGCGGTGCGGCTTGATCTCGCCGCCCGGCGCCATCCGCGCGAACATCACCCGCGGAAATTCGCCCCGGACGTAGCCGTAGGGCACGACGGCCTGACGCAGCACCGGTTCGATCAGCTCGCGCCACTCGGCCCAGGCCGGACGATCGTGCGACGCGCGCCAGTCGCGCACGCTGTCGACGAAGCGGAAGACGATGTGCCGGGTCCTGTCGAGCGCCTCGAAACGATTCGGCTTGCCGGCGTTCTCCGCCTCCCAGACTGATTCCGGCAACGCCAGCACCGCGGCCCTGAGCGCGGCGATGTCAACCGGTCCGAGCCGTCGGATCGAGGTGGTCTTGCGCGGATTGGCGTAGGGATCGTGGACCATGGGGCACTCGGCGTGAAGACGTTCAGAACGAATAATCGAAGAGTTCCAGATCGCGACGATACAGTTCGGCGACACCATCGATCAGGGCCTGATCGTAATACTGGCGATAGTCGCCGCGCTTCGAGCTGTTGACCTTGTCGAGCGCGCGCGACGGAATGCCGATGCGCGCGCAGACCGCATCGTAGTCGGCCTGCATGCGCTCGACCCGGCCGACGACATCCATCTCCAGCGTACCGGCTTCGTTCGTCAGCAGCGTGTACTGCGGCTGGAAATGCACGTGATCGAGCGGCTTGAGCTCGAACAGGATCCTGCGCATCGTGCCCTGTGGATCACGCTCGAAGGCGCCGTACTGGCGGGTCATGAATGCGCAGTAGGAGACGAACCGGTCGAACGGGTTGCGCACGAAGCTGAACTTGAAATACCCGTCGCAGACCGCGTCGCCGAGAAACGGCCGGACCTGGCGAACGCTCAGATGGCCGTGGCGGATCTGCGCCAGATCCTCGTACGGGAACCGCTTGTTCACGAACAGCCCGACCTGTTCGATGTCCTCCGGGCCGAGGTGCTCGCGCAGCGCCTGGCGCACCGAATGCGTGCCGGTCTTGGGCATCGCGACGAAGATGTAACGGTGCAGATGGGAGACGATCATGGGCCGGAACGCGCGGGAATCCCGCCATGATCGCACAGCCGCCGCCGGCCCCGCCCCCATTTGGAATGTTTGCACTAGACAGGCCCGGCATCGTCCCGGGATGACCGACCGCATCGAGACCATCCGCGAGGAGATCGCCAGCGCCCTCACCCACGGCCTGGGCGCGACCGCGGCCCTGGCCGGCGGCGCCGTCCTGATCACCCTCGCCGCCCTGTTCGGCGACGGCTGGCAACTCAGCGCGGCGATCGTGTTCGGCATCACCCTGCTGCTGCTCTACGTGGCCTCGACCCTGTACCACGCGATCCAGCACCCGGTCGCCAAGGGCCGGCTGAAGGTCTTCGATCACTGCGCGATCTACCTCCTGATCGCCGGCACCTACACCCCCTTCACCCTGATCGGCCTGCGCGGCCCGGTCGGCTGGTGGCTGTTCGGCGTGATCTGGGCGCTGGCGTTCTTCGGCGTGATCTTCAAGTTGTTCTACACCGGACGCTTCCATCGCCTCTCCACGCTGATCTACATCGGCATGGGCTGGCTGATCATCTTCGCGGCCAAGCCCACGATGCAGGCGCTGGACACCTGGACCTTCGGCTGGCTGATGGGCGGCGGGGTGGCCTATACGCTCGGCACGTATTTCTATCATCACCCGCGGCTGCCGTATGCGCATGCGATCTGGCATCTGTTCGTGATCGCCGGCAGTGTGTGTCATTACATCGCGGTGATGGCGCAGGTGTTGTCGGGGCGTTGAGATCGCGGGCAACCGCCTGCATGCGGAGCCCCTCACCACTGTCATCCCGAGCCGCAGGCGAGAGATCTGCTTCTGGCTTGCTCGAATGAACACGTCGCACGACCATTCGTCGATGGCATGGCAGGCATGCGGCGCTCGCAACGATGGCCCAGCCTGCGCGTCGGGAAAGCCCGAAATCTTTTCCGCGCTGGCGCGCGGGTGACTTTCTTTTCGAAAAGAAAGTCACCAAAGAAAAACACTCACCGCCAATTCAAACCTGCCGTCTGAGGCGTGCCTGGGATTTTTCGACAAGGCATCCCTGCCTTGTCGAAAAACGGCGGACCTCCTGTCCTCCGCCCTCCGGGTCTACGATGACGGGAAGCCTCGTTGGCACGGACCTGTCGCTTGTACGATCCGGCAATGGACGATCGCGATGACAAGCATCTCTCTCCGATGAGACGCCGATGATTGGATTCAAGAATTTGTACCGCAACAGACCCATTCGTACCAACGCCCAATCACAGCGTTCGACCTTGTCCGTAGTCGTAGACCCGAAGGGCGGCGCGCAGGACGCGCGCCGTTTTTCGATGAGACAGGGATGTCTCATCGAAAAATCCCGACCGCGCTTCCGGCGGCAGATTTGAATTGGACTTGAAGTGTTTGCCTTTAGTGACTTTACTTTGCGCCAAAGAAAGTTACCCGCGCGAAGCGCGGAAGCCTTGCTTTCAAATCAGCGGCACGCCAGAGCCGTATCCGCATCTGCCGCCTGCTGTCGCGCAGAAAATCACAAAAAATTGGCTCATGCAGCTACCCCGCGATATACCGCTGCAACGAATCCAGCTCCGCCCGCTGATCCTCGATCACCGCCTTCACCAGGTCGCCGATCGAGATCACGCCGACGACATCGTCACCGTCGACCACCGGCAGATGGCGGATGCGGTGTTCGGTCATCACCTGCATGCAGTGGTCCGAGGTATCGGACGAATTCGTGGCGATCACCCGCGGGGTCATGATGTCGCGCACCGGCGTATCGGCCGAGGAACGACCCTGCAACACGACCTTTCGTGCGTAATCGCGTTCGGAGAGGATGCCGACCAGCAGCGGGCCGTCCATCACCAGCACCGCGCCGACATGGGCGTCGGCCATCAGCCGGATCGCGTCGAGAACCGGCGCCTCAGGGCGGATCGCGTGGATCGCGGGCGACTTCGCTTCCAACAACTGACGGACGGTACGCATCGGGGCGTTCTCCTTCAGGGGCGATGTCGCCCAAGGATACGCCCGTTGCGGGACGCCAGCGATCCACCAGGTAGAGCGGGCGCTGCTTGGATTCCTCGTACAGCCGGCCGAGGTATTCGCCGATCACGCCCAGGGCCATCAACTGCACGCCGCCCAGCAGCAGGATGACGGTCATCATCGTCGGCCAACCGGCCACCGGGTCGCCCCAGAACAGGGCCTTGACCACGATCCACAGCGCATACGCGAAGGCCAGCGCCGCGGTCAGCAGGCCCAGATAGGTCGCCGCGCGCAGCGGCGCGGTGGAGAAGCTGGTGACGCCCTCCAGCGCGAAGTTCCACAGTCGCCAGGCATTGAACTTGGTGCGTCCGGCGAGCCGGGGCTCGCGCCGGTAGGGAATGGACGCCTGCGCGAAACCGACCCAGCCGAACAGGCCCTTCATGAAGCGATGGCGCTCGCGCAGGCGACGCAGGGCATCCAGCGCACGCGGAGACAGCAGACGGAAATCGCCGGTGTCGGTCGGAATGGGCGTTTTCGACAGCCGCTGCATCACCCGGTAGAAGCCGTGGGCGGTGACGCGTTTGAACCAGCCCTCGCCATCGCGCGCGGTGCGGGTGCCGTGGACGTCGTCGTAGCCTTCGCGCCACTTCGCCACGAACTGCGGAATCAGTTCCGGTGGATCCTGGCCGTCGGCGTCGAGAATGATCGCCGCGCCTTCGCGGACCAGATCGAGCCCCGCGGTCAACGCGGCCTCCTTGCCGAAATTGCGGCTCAGTCGCAGCAGGGACACGCGCGGGTCGGCGGCGGCGAGGTCGTCGAGCACCGCCCAGGTGCGATCGCGGCTGCCGTCGTCGACATAAAGAAGGTGTCCCTCGATGCCTTCGCCGGCCAGCGCGTCCAGGGCGGCGGCGATCCGCGGGTGCAGCGCGGGCAGGGCCTCGGCCTCGTTGTAGGCGGCGACGACGACGGTCAGGCGTTCGGCTGGCATCGCCATAGAGTACGCGCCGACGGCGTCACTCGAACGCCAGATAGGCCGGCCCGCCCAGGGCCCGCATCTGGCGCTGGATCGCGCGGGCCCGGCGCTGGACGTAGGGGCCGGGCTTGGCCACGCTGTACTTGCGCGGATTGGGCAGCACCGCGGCCAGACGCGCAGCCTCGGCCGGCCCGAGCTTCGAGGCGTCCTTGCCGAAGAAGGTGCGCGCCGCGGCCTGTGCGCCGTAAACGCCGTCGCCGTATTCGATGACGTTGGAGTAGACCTCGATGATCCGCGACTTCGGCCACAGCGCCTCGATCAGCACCGTGTACCAGACCTCCAGCCCCTTGCGCGCCCAGCGGCTCCAGCCGCTGCCGCGCCACAGGAACAGATTCTTCGCAAGCTGCTGGCTGATGGTGCTCGCACCGCGCACCTTGCGCCCCTTGGCGTTGTGTTTGCGCGCCTTCTCGATCGCCTCGAAATCGAAACCGTCGTGGAACGGGAACTGCTGGTCCTCGGCCGCGACCAGCGCCAGCGGCAGTTGCTTCGAGATTTCGTCGGCGTCTCGCCAGTCGTAACGGACCACGAAATCGCGATCGCCCTCGCCCCAGGCTTCGACGTAACGGCCGATCATGAATGCGGTCATCGGCGGGTCGACGAATCGCAGCACCGCCACCTGCAGCACGGACGTCAGCACGAACAGCAGCGGCAGCCAGAGCAGCAACCAGCGCCACCAGCGCACCTTGCCCCGGGTCCGCGTTCCCGCGATCGCGGACGCACCGCCTGCGCCGGGGTTTGAATCCTGATCCAGGTGCCCCATCTTGTCCGCATCCCCGTTACTGCCGATCGCCGGTCTTCCGGCGGTCGGCATTATCCGCGAAGCCGCCACCCCGCACGAGCACGCCCGACATGTCCGCCAACGCCGCACCCGATCGACTTCTCCGTTTTCTGCTGGAACAGGCCGGTGTCCGCGGCGTGTACGTCCACCTGGACGACACCTGGCGGCAGATCCGCAGCCGCGCCGACTATCCGGCGCAGACCGCCGAGCTGCTGGGCGAGGCGGCGGCGGCTGCGGCCCTGTTCACCGGCCACACCAAGGTCGATGGCCGCCTTTCGGTGCAACTCCGCGGCTCGGGCGCCCTGCGCACGCTGTTCGCCGAATGCACCGGCGCCGGCACCCTGCGCGGCATCGCCACGCTCGCCGAGGGCGAAGCCCCGGACGCCCACGCCCTGCGCGCGCTCGGCAAGGACGCCCTGCTCGCGATCACCATCGAGAATCCCGGCGCCCGAGGCCAGGATCCGGCCCGCTACCAGGGGCTGGTGAGCCTGGAGGCCGATCGCTTGTCGGAGGCGTTCGAGGGCTATTTCCGCCAGTCCGAACAATTGCCTACCCGGCTGCTGCTGGCCGCCGACGCAGAACGGACCTGCGGGCTGATGCTGCAGAAACTGCCCGGCGACGCCGGCGATGCCGACGGCTGGAACCGCGCCAGCGCGCTGTTCGACACCCTGGCCGCGGCCGAACTGCTGGAAACCCCGGCCGAAGCCCTGCTGCACCGGCTGTTCCATGAGGACGGCGTGCGCCTGCTCGGCGAACGCCCCCTGCGCTTCGCCTGCTCCTGCTCGCGGGAACGGGTCTCGGCGATGCTGGAATCGCTGGGCGAAGCCGAGGCCCGTGCCGCCGCGGAAGACAATGCCGGCCGGGCCGAGATCCGCTGCGAGTTCTGCGGTGAGACCTACCACTATTCGGAAGCGGAGATCGGCGCCCTGTTCACCCCCGGACCGGCGCACTGGGAGGCCCCGCAAGGGCTGCAATGACGCCAGTTGACGGGCGCGTCACAGTTCTTTCCGGACCCCGGTCGATTGTTAAAGAACCATAAATCTGATAGCCTGTCACTCCAATGGACCCGTAATGGAACTCGACCGCACGACCGTGGTCTGACCCGCACCATGCGCACATCCTTCCGCTCACTGCCGCTGCTGCTGTCCGTCGCCCTCGGGGCGACGCCCGCGTTCGCGCAGTCTCAGACGGGCGGGGACCGTGTCGAACTCCCGGTGTGGAACAAGTCCAGCGGCGCGGTCGAAGCCATCGTCGTGCTCGAACCGGCCGACGTCGCGAAATCGCGGACGCTCGCCCGATTCGGCGTCCGTCATCTCGATACCACCTTCGGCCTCAATGCCGGCGATTCGCTCGGCCTGCTGTGCGATCGCAAGCAGGGCCTGTCCAGCGCGCTGACCAATCTCGCCGACAACTGCGTGCTCGCCTCGATCCCGGCGCGCCGCAACGGCACCGCCGCGATCTTCCAGCGCAATGGCACCCAGATCGGGATCGGCGCCGGCAGCACCCGCAGCCCGATCCCGGCGTGGCTGGCGCCAGGCACCAGCAGCAACGGTCGCATCGACCTCAACGACATCACCATCTTCAGCCAGAAGACACTGCCCCGCGAAGGCTACGTCTCGATCGCCGGCACCGTGGCCAAGGCCCGCCTGCAGTCGCCGGCCGAAATCCCAGGCTTCAGTGATCGCTGGACCAGCCGTCAGCTCAACCTCGGCGGCGGCATCGGCAGCTTCGGCGTGAACGTCATCGGCGAGGTCGTCGACACCCCCGGTCGCGATCGCTGGGGCAGCTTGGGTCTCGGCCTGAGCTGGCGTACCCCCTGGAGCGGCCAGCTCACGGTCGGCGCCGACAATCTGGTCACCCGCGGCAAGAACCCCTTCGCACCGGCCTCCGCCGAGGGCGAGGGCGAAGGCGCAGTGCCCTACGTCCGTTACGAACAGGACCTCTGAGGCCCTCCGGCAAAGCCCGCACCGCCGGTTCCGAACCCGGCCGGAAACCTCGGGATCCGCGTCTTCCGGCCGATTTCAAGGCCCGATACGCAGGTTGTTAACGACACTTTAATTTTTCTCCGAGTGGGGCTACTATCGGCCTCGGCCTGACCCGTTTTGGCGGCTTTCTTGTCGCCTTCCGGCAGGTTCCCATGGGAAACCCCAAGACTCACTTGGAGAGAGAGATGACTTTGAAGACCAACAAGCTCCGCGACGCGATTTCCTTCGCGCTCGTGGGCACCACCGCCCTCGCGGGCACGGGCGTCGCCTTCGCCCAGGACAGCGAGTCCGACGAACTCGATACCGTCGTCGTCACCGGTTCGCGCATTCCGCGCAGCTCGGAAGTGGAAGGCACCTCGCCGGTGCTGACCATCGACCGCGCGACGATCGACGCCACCGGCCTGACCTCGGTCGGCGACATCCTGTTCAACATCAGCGCCAGTGACGGCGGCGCCCTGCGCAACGTCACCACCAGCACCAACGGTAGCGACGGCACCCAGAACATCTCGCTGCGCGGCCTCGGCGAAACCCGCACCCTGGTGCTGGTCAACGGCCGTCGCTGGGTCACCTCGGGCGTCACCAACAGCGCCCTGGTCGACCTCAACACGATTCCGATCTCGGTCGTCGAGCGCATCGAAGTCCTGAAGGACGGCGCTTCGGCGATCTACGGTTCCGACGCCATCGCGGGCGTGATCAACGTCATCACCCGCAAGAACTTCGACGGCGCCGAAGCCAACGTCTACCTCGGCAGCTACACCAAGGGCGACGGCTTCCAGCAGGCCTACGACTTCACGGTCGGTTCCAACAGCGACCGCTGGAACGCCGTGCTGAGCCTCAGCTACACCGACCAGGAACCGGTCTACGCCGGTGATCGCGAGATCTCGTCCGTGCCGGTCTACGGCGGCGGCGACCTGGCCTCGGGCGGTCTGTTCGGTTCGGGCAGCAACCTCCGCGGCAACTTCACCCGCTGCGCCGCGGCCCCGACCGCGACCGCGTCCGGCTTCCAGACCTGTACGGCAGTCGCCGGCGGTCCGTTCACCCTGACCCCGGGTGAAGACGGCCGTCAGGCCACCGACTTCCGTCGCTTCATCAGCTACAGCCTCGACGGCTCGGGCAACTCCGACCGCTACAACTTCGCGCCGGTCAACTACCTGCTGCAGCCGATCGAACGCTTCAACGTCTATGGCCAGACCAGCCTGCGCCTGACCGATCGCACCAACTTCAACGCGATGGCGACCTACGTCAAGCGCGAGTCCAACCAGCAGCTGGCCGAAGTGCCGCTGACCATGGACATCCGCGGCGTCAACGGTCCGCAGTGGGCGTTCGCGCCGACCGCCGGCAACGTGTTCAACCCGTTCGGCCAGGATCTGCTCGGCGCCAACTTCCGCATGCAGGCCGTCGGCCCGCGCAAGCCGTACTACAGCAACGACAACCTCGCCACCACCCTGTGGTTCGACGGTTCGTTCGATCTGGCCGGCCGCGACATGTACTGGGATGCCGGTTTCTCGTACCTCGACTCGCGTTTCAACGTCCGTGGCGAGAACTACATCAACCTGTTCAACCTGCGTCGCGCGGTCGGCAACTCCCAGCGCAACGCGGTGACCGGCGCGCTGGAATGCCTCGACGGCGCCGGCGCGGTCATCACCGGTTGCGTGCCGTTCAACGTGTTCGGCGGTGCGGATCTGGGCGTCGCCGCGGGCGTGATCACGTCGGCCGAGCGCGACGCGATGATCAACTACGTCAGCTACACGAAGAACGAATCCGAGCGGATGACGACGAAGGACTACTTCGCCAATCTGTCCGGCTCGATCGTCGACCTGCCGGCCGGTCCGCTGGGCTTCGCCCTCGGCCTGGAACACCGCCGCACGGCGTACTTCAGCCAGCCCGACGCCCTCGTGGCCGGCGGCGGCTCGTCCGACAACTTCACCGAGCCGACCAAGGGCAACGTCAACGTCGACGAAATCTACGCCGAGTTGAACGTGCCGATCCTGGCCGACGTGCCCGGCGCGAAGCTGCTGGAACTGAACATCGCGGCCCGCAAGTCGGACTACGACACCTATGGCGTCTTCGGCGGTGCTGCCATCAGCCCGGATCTGGGCGGTGACACCTCGAAGAAGATCGGCATCAAGTGGCAGGTGTTCGATGACCTGATGTTCCGCGGCACGTACTCGGAATCGTTCCGCGCGCCGGACGTGATCGACCTGTACGGCGGCGGCGGCGAAGGCTTCCCGCAGGCCGCCGACCCGTGCAACACGCTCGGCTGGAATTCGCGGACGCTGACCGAGCAGCAGCGCTGCGTGGCTGATAGCGTGCCTGGCACGCCGGGCAATCCGGGTGGCGGCGTGGTGCAGAACAACTCGCAGATTCGCTCCCTGAGCGGCGGCAACCCTGACCTCCAGCCGGAGTTCGGCGAAACCCGCAGCCTCGGCGTGGTCTACAGCCCGAGCTGGGCGCAGGGTCTGAACATCACCCTCGACTGGTACAAGATCGAGCTGGAAGACGTGATCGCGTTCCGTGGTTCGCAGTCGATCCTGAACACCTGCTACCGCGACGATCCCGATCTGGATGCCGCAACCCGCGCGCTGTTCTGCTCGTTCGTGACCCGCGACGCCGCCGGCAACATCACCGACCTGCGCCAGTCGAACTTCAACCTGGACCAGGGCAAGGTCGAGGGTTACGACCTGCAGGTCACCTACGCGATGCCGGAAACCTCCTGGGGCAAGTTCTCGTTCCAGTGGGACAACACCTACACCCAGGACAACACCCTGTTCGGCACCGTCGGTGAGTACAACGGTTCCCCGCAGTGGCGCCTGCGCTCCAATCTGACCACGACCTGGCAGAAGGGCGACTGGGACGCGACCTGGGCGGTGCGTTACTACTCCGAACTGGAAGATCCCTGCAGCGGCTCGAACTACTTCGAGTACGGCATCACCCCGGCCGAGATCTGCCCGGACAACGGCATCAACATCATGGGCTCGCGCTTCTACCATGACGTTCAGGTCGGCTGGAAGACGCCGTGGAACGGCAAGATCGCGGTCGGCGCCCGCAACCTGTTCGGCAAGGAACCGCCGACCACCACCAACTCGTTCGCGCATTCGTTCGACGGCGCCTACGACCTGCCGGGTGGCGGCTTCTTCTACCTGCAGTACAACCAGAAGTTCTGATCCATCGCTTCTGGCAAGCGTCAAATGGAACGGCCCCCGCGAGGGGGCCGTTTCTTTTGCGGCGAAGAAAACGGAATGCGCAGACGGGAAAGACGTGCGCCCGACGCGGGAGCGGTCAACCGTCGCGGTTGAACCAGGCGTTGAAGGCGACCGTGATCCGCTGACCGTCACCGTGGAACGGCGTGACGTAGTGGCCGAGCCACGACGGGAAGAACACCAGTTGCCCGGGTTTGAGCGTGATCGTGAAGTTGCCGTGGCTGAAGGGCCAGCGAAGCACCGCATTGGCCGGATCCAGGAAGGTGTTCACGGCCATCTGCGGGTGCGGGAAAACAAGGCACCCATTGTTGGCGTATTCCGCCGACGGGTCGCCATCCGACACGCAATAGACACCCGACCAGCTGGCCATCGGATGGTTGTGGTATCCGAAATAACCGCCGTCCCGGGTGACGTGGAACCAAGTCTGACTGGCGACGCGCAACCCACGGGTGCCGTCGGCCAATGCCGGGTTGATGTTGCGCAGGAACTCGCCCAGCGACGACCACACGAACGTCCGCAATTCCTGCACACAGGTCTCTTCGCGCGAGAAGAACGAGAAGTCGCTCTCGAACAAGCCCTCGGGCTGATGCACCACCGGATCCGGGTTGCGATAACCCGCGCCCTGCGCCTCCAGCACCATGATCAGCCGCATCAGCGCGGCGTTGAGGGCAACGGGTTCAGGATGGAACGCTTCCGCCATCGGTACGGCGAAGGCGGGAAACACATTGAGCGACATGATCTCGACCCCCCGAGCATTGCGCTGGGAGACGATAACGCAGCCGCGGAGCGGCCGCGCGATCCGGATCAAATTCCGTGGAGGCGCCCCGGGGAGCCTCAGGCCAGACCGTGAGCGGCCAGCCGGTCCAGCATCGGTCCGAGATAGGGTTCGTAGGCCCGCCAGAGCCCGCCGCGATTGGTGACGATCCCCTGGCGCACCTGGTTCGAGCTGGCGGTGGCGACCATGCCGGAACGGCGCTCCACCTGGAGCATGTCCTCGCGGAAGTCGAAGCCGCAATGGGCCGCGATCCTGCGCGCCTGGACTTCGGGCTCGCGCACCATCGCCTCGTAATCGATGTCGAACACCCGGCCCGGCAGGACCTCGCTCCAGTACGCCATCAGGTCGTGATAGGCCTTGCAGTAATCGGCCATCTCGATCTGATCGTAGGAGTACGCCGCCTCGTTGGTGAACAACGTGCGCAGATTCGAGAAACAGGTGTCGGCCGGGTCGCGGCGCATGTGCAGCAGGCGCGCCTGCGGCAGCGCCTTGGCGATCGGACCGAGCACCACGAAGTTCGGATTGAGCTTTTCGGTCACGAAGCGTCGACCGCGACTGCGACCGCGCATCGCGTCGAGGAAACCGCGCCCGATCGCGCCATAGTCGAAGCCGGCGGCGCGCTCGGCGATCACCCCGTCGGCGACCACGCCGCAATAGTGATCGGCGGCGTAGCGCAACTGCGCCGAGAAGGTGTAGGTCTCGCCGGCATCCGCGACGTCGGGATGGCCGGAGAGGATGCGCTCCAGCAGCGTGGTGCCGCTGCGATGCAGGCCGACGATGAAGATCGGCGTCAACGGGTCGTCGAAGGCTTCGCCGCGGGCGAATGCGGTATCGAAGGTCCGGCGCAGCGTGTCGAACATCGACATCGTGGCGGCGTGATCGTAGGGCTGCTCGACGCGGCGTGCGCGGCAACCGCGCATCAGCGCCTCCCAGGCGCCCGCATGGTCGCCCAGATCGTGCAACTCGTTGTGCAGGGCGTAGCCGAGATGGCCCTCATCGCGGGTCGAGAGCCCCGGCTGGCCCAGCAAACGACGGAGCGCGTCGACGCGATTGCGCCCCGGTTCGGCCTTCGCCACCCGCGAGAGCATCGAATAGACCGCGGCGAAGGTCGGACGAAGCTCGAGGGCCCGCTCGAAGGCGGCCGCGGCCTCGTCCTGGCGCCCCGCGAACATCAGGACCAGACCGTGCATGTTGTGGGCATCGGCCAGATCCGGACGCAGCTTCAGCGCGTGCTGGACCCACCCGAGGGTCTTCTCGTAGTCGCCGGCACTGGCGAAGAACGAGGCCAGATCGATCAGTTTCTCCGGCGGCAGCTGGCCGGCCAGTCCGGTGCGCTCGACGTAATCGCGCAACCGCGGCAGATCCTCGAACCGGCGGAGCCGTCGCGCGACGATGAGGCCGGCCATCGGCGGCGGCCGCTCGATCCGCGACGCCTCGATCACCGCCCGGTAGGCGTCGCGATAGGCGTCGAGCTTGTCCTTCGCCATCGACAGCTCCATCCACGCCGGCAGGAAGCCGCGATCGTGATCGAGGATGGCCTCGTAGGCGGCGGCGGCCTGGCGCCACTGCTGGAGCTGGGTGTGGCGCTGGCCCTGCTGCCAGAGCGCCTGCTGCTTGTTCGACATGTGCGCAGTGTACGGGCGACGGACACCTCGCGGCGCCCGTCGCCGGGGTGGCGCGGCTCAGCCCGCGAGTTCGGCGAGGATCCGCGCCTGCTCGTCGCGCAGCGCGGCGGGCATGCGCGGACCATACTCTTCGAGGAATTCGCCGATGCTCTCGAACTCGGCGCGCCAGCCATCGCGGTCGAAACCGAACAGCTTTTCGCGGGCTTCGTCGGACAACGCGACGCCGTCGAGATTCAGGTCCCCGGCGCGCGGCAGGGCGCCGATCGGCGTTTCCGAGGCGCCCGCGCTGCCGTTCACGCGACCGATCATCCACTCGATCACGCGCAGGTTGTCGCCGAAGCCAGGCCACAGGAACTTGCCGTCGTCGCCCTTCCGGAACCAGTTGACGTGGAAGACCGTCGGCAGATTCGAGACCTCGCCGAACGACAGCCAGTGCGCGAAATAGTCGGCGAAGTTGTAGCCGCAGAACGGCTTCATCGCCATCGGATCGCGACGCATCACACCGACCGCGCCGGTCGCGGCCGCGGTGGTTTCCGAGCCCATCGCGGCGCCGACCAGCACGCCGTGGGTCCAGTCGCGGGCTTCGAACACCAGCGGCACCAGCGAGGCGCGGCGACCGCCGAACACGATCGCGCTGATCGGCACGCCCTGCGCGTCCTCGGCCTTCGGCGAATAGGACGGGCACTGCTTCGCGCTGACCGTGAAGCGTGCGTTGGGATGCGCGGCGGGACCGTTGTTGGAATCGTATTCACGACCGCGCCAATCAAAAGCGGGTGCGCCGCCGTCCAGCCCCTCCCACCACGGCTGGGCATCGGCGGTCAGGCCGACGTTGGTGAAGATCGTGTTCTTCTGGATCGTCGCCAGCGCATTCGGATTGGATTTGCTGGAGGTTCCCGGCGCGACGCCGAAGAAACCGGCTTCCGGATTGATCGCGTACAGACGACCGTCGGCCCCCGGACGCATCCAGCAGATGTCGTCGCCGATGGTGGTGACCTTCCAGCCATCCTTGCGATAGCCCTCCGGCGGAATGAGCATCGCCAGGTTGGTCTTGCCGCAGGCCGACGGGAACGCCGCGGCGATGTAATGCGTTTCGCCCTGCGGATTCTCCACGCCGAGGATCAGCATGTGCTCGGCCAACCAACCCTCGGACCGCGCCTGGTACGACGCGATCCGCAGCGCGTGGCATTTCTTGCCCAGCAGCGCGTTGCCGCCGTAGCCGGAACCGAACGACTTGATCGTCAGTTCCTCAGGGAAATGCATGATGAAGCGGCGGTTCGGATCGAGTTCGCCGATCGAGTGCAGGCCCTTCACGAAGGCGCCTCCGGCCTCGCCCTCGCGCTCGATCCGCGCCAGCGCCGCGGCGCCCATCCGGGTCATGATCCGCATGTTGGCGACCACGTAGGGCGAATCGGTGATCTCGACGCCGCACCGCGACAGCGGCGAATCGATCGGGCCCATGCAGTACGGGATCACGTACATCGTCCGGCCTTTCATGCAGCCGTCGAACAGCGCGTCCATGGTCGCGTGGCCTTCCTCGGGCGCCATCCAGTGATTGTTCGGACCGGCATCGTCGGCGTGCGAGGTGCAGACGAAGGTGAGATGCTCGACCCGGGCCACGTCGTCCGGATGCGAGCGATGCAGCCAGCTGTCCGGATGCGTGCGTTCGTTGAGCTTCAGCAGCGTGCCGTCGGCCTGCATCTTCGCGATCAGCGCGGCGCTCTCGGCATCGCTGCCGTCGCACCAGTGCACGGCATCGGGACGGGTGAGACGGGCCACATCGTCCACCCAGCGTTGGAGCACATCGAGACGGGTGGGCGGATGCGACGGCACGGCGGAAGCATTCATGCGGAAAACTCGAAGGTTCGGAAACGGGAAGCCGATACGCGGCAGGATCCGCTCGTCAGATGCGCGGAGGCGGATCGGACGAGCGGGATCAGACGCGCTGCGCCATCGGCGGAATGAGGGTGTCCATCACGTGCTCGACATAGGCCTCGAATTCGTCGCGGGCCGGCCGAGGATGCAGTTGCATGCTCAACTGCAGGAAGCCGACGTAGGCGGCATACGCAAGGCGCGCGCGATGCTGCGCGTCGGTGCGCGCGAGCCCCGCCTGACGGAAGGAGGCGGCGAGATAGTCGAGACGACGCTGCGAGACGCGGCCGATCACCGGGCCCACCGCGGGATGATCGAAGGCCTTCAGCAACTCACTGTAGATCTTGTGCGGTTTGACTTCGTGCGCGACCAGTTGGAACAGCGCGCGCAGACGCTGGCGCGGGTCGTTCACCGCTTCGAGCTGGCCGAAGACGGTTTCCTGCTCGACCGCTTCCCAGCGTTCGAGCGCGGCCGACAGCAGCGCGTCGCGCGAGGGGAAATGCCAGTAGAAACTGCCCTTGGTGACGCCGAGGCGGCGCGCCAGCGGTTCCACCGCCACCGCCGCCACGCCCTGTTCGGCGATGAGGTCGAGGGCGGCCTGCGCCCAGTCATCCGCACTGAGGCGGCCATTGCGTTCGGTCTTTGCGGCGGCATCGTTCATGACAATAGTGTAACCATACGGAACGGTTCGGAAAAGTATCGTCCGACGACCGTCTCAACCCGGATTTCCGCCGGTTTCCGATCGCGCTCCGGCACATTGACATCCGGGAAAAGCCCTGTCCATACTAGGGCGTATGGAATCATCTTCAGATGATTCCAGGCACCTGTCCGAAGACCGCCCGTCCCTACGCCGAGCCGAGCTCGCCGGAGCGCACCCATGAGCACCGTTCTTCCCATCCTTGCCCCGTTCGTCGCCGTCTTCGTCATCACGGCGTTCTCCGCTTACCACCGCCTGCGCCTCGCGGTCTGGGCCGCCCTCGGCGCCACCCTGCTGGTCGCCTGCTGGTTCCTGGGCGCCCATCCGACCGCCACCCTGGCCGGCGGCGCGCTTCTGCTGCTGGTCGCGGTGCCGATGCTGATCCCGCCGCTGCGCAAGGCGGTGATCACGGCGCCGCTGCTCAAGTTCTATACCCGGCTGCTGCCGCCGCTGTCCGACACCGAGCGCACCGCGCTGGAATCGGGCACGGTCGGCTTCGAGGGCGAACTGTTCTCCGGCAAGCCGGACTGGGACAAGCTGCTGTCGCTGCCCAAGCCCGAGCTGACCGCCGAGGAACGCGCCTTCCTCGACGGCCCCTGCGAAGAGCTCTGCCGTCGCGTCGACGACTGGGACATCACCCACGTCCGCGCGGATCTGCCGCCGGAACTGTGGGATTTCATCAAGCAGAAGAAGTTCTTCGGCCTGAACATCCCGAAGGAATACGGTGGCCTCGGCTTCTCGGCGCTGATGAACCACAAGGTCATCCAGAAGCTCGCGCCGATCTCCAGCGTGGTCAGCTCCACCGTCGGCGTGCCCAATTCGCTGGGTCCGGCCGAACTGCTGATGCATTACGGCACCGATGAGCAGAAGCGTTACTACCTGCCGCGCCTTGCCGATGGCCGCGAGGTCCCCTGCTTCGCGCTCACCGGTCCGTTCGCGGGCTCCGACGCCACTTCGATCCCCGACTACGGCATCGTGTGCGAAGGCGAATGGAACGGCGTCAAGGTCGTCGGCATCCGGCTCACGCTCAACAAGCGCTACATCACGCTCGCGCCGGTCGCCACGCTCATCGGCGTCGCCTTCCGCATGTACGACCCCGACGGTCTGCTCGGCGACAAGCGCGACATCGGCATCTCGCTGGCGCTGGTGCCGCGCGAAACCCCGGGGCTGGAGATCGGCCGCCGCCACTTCCCGCTCAACTCGCCGTTCCAGAACGGTCCGATCCGCGGCAAGGACGTGTTCGTCCCGCTGAGCCAGCTGATCGGTGGCGAAGACTACGCCGGCCAGGGCTGGCGGATGCTGATGGAATGCCTCTCGATCGGGCGTTCGATCACCCTGCCCTCCACCGCCAGCGGCGGCGCCAAGATGGGCGCGCTGGTCACCGGCGCCTACGCGCGCATCCGCAAGCAGTTCGGCCTGTCGGTCGGCCGCTTCGAGGGCGTGGAGGAAGCACTGGCCCGCATCGGCGGCCGCGCCTACGCCTGCAGCGCGCTGTCCGAAGCCACCGCGGCCGCGGTCGCCCGCGGCGAGAATCCCGCGGTGCCGTCCACCATCGCGAAGTACCACTGCACCGAAATGGGCCGTGAAGTCGCGCGCGACGTGATGGACATCCACGGCGGCAAGGGCATCATCCTGGGCCCGCGCAATTACGCCGGTCGCAACTGGCAGTCGGTGCCGATCGCGATCACGGTCGAAGGCGCCAACATCATGACCCGCAGCCTGATGATCTTCGGGCAGGGCGCGATCCTGTGCCACCCGTGGGTGATGAAGGAAATGAAGTCGGCGCAGCTGGAGAACCCGAAGGAGCGCATCGACCAGTTCGACCATGCCCTGTTCGGCCACATCAGCTATGCGATCTCCAACGCGGTCCGCGCCTGGTGGTTCGGCTTCACCGGCACCCGCATCGGCACGACGCCGGGCGGCGAGTACACGCGCCGCTGCTATCGCAAGCTCAACCGCTATTCGGCGGCGCTGGCGGTGATGGCCGACACCTCGATGCTGCTGCTCGGCGGCAAGCTCAAGTTCAAGGAATCGCTGTCCGGTCGCCTCGGCGACGTGCTCAGCCAGCTGTACATCGCCAGTGCGATGCTGAAGCGCTATGAGGACCAGGGCCGTCCGATGGCGGACCACCCGCTGTTGGCGTGGGCCTTCCACGACGCCATCCACAAGATCGAACTGGCGTTGTCCGGCGCCCTGCGCAACTTCCCGATCCGTCCGGTCGGCTGGCTGCTGTGGGCGGTGATCTTCCCCTGGGGCCGCCGTGCCGAAGCGCCGAGCGATCGCCTCGGTCACCGCGCCGCCAGCCTGCTGATGACCCCCTGCGAAGCCCGCGACCGCCTCGGCGCCGATCTGTTCCTGGAACCCCGCGTGAACCACCCGGCGGCCCGCGTGAACAGCTATCTGCCGAAGGTCGTGCTGGCCGAGCCGGTCGAGCGCAAGTTCCTGAAGGCGCTGAAGAACAGCGATATCGAAGCGCTGGACTTCGACGCCCAGCTCGACGAGGGCATGCGCGAAGGCTGGATCACCGTCGAGGAGCGCAGGCAGTTGGAAGAGCTGCGCGAAATGACGCTCGACACGATCATGGTCGACGACTTCGAATCGTGGGAACTGCGCTCGGCGGGTTACGTCGAGGACGCCCAGGCCCGCCGCGCAGCGGCCTGATCGGCACACGCCACACATGCACGCACGAACGGCGGGATTTCCCGCCGTTCCTGTTTCCGGAACCCGGATCATGACCAACAAGACCCTCGCCCTCTACGAACGCATGCGCCGCTGGCCCGCCGGGCAGTGGCTGTTCACCCGCGCCATCTGCTTCAAGGCGCCGTATTTCGGCAGCATCTCGCCGCGGATCGAAGTCCTCGAACCGGGCCGCTGCGTCGCCTCGATCCGCCGTCACCGGGCGATCACCAATCACATCGGCAGCGTTCACGCGATCGCGATGTGCAATCTCGCCGAACTCGCCGGCGGCATGGTCACCGAAGTCACGCTGCCCGGGTCGATGCGCTGGATCCCGAAGGGCATGACCGTGCAGTACCTGAAGAAGGCGATGGGCACGCTGCGCGCGGTGGCGACGCCTTCGATTCCGATCGTCCACGCCGAGGACGGCTACGAAGTGCCGGTCGACGTGGTCCTGACCGACAGCGCCGGCGAGGCGGTATTCCGCGCGACGATCGCGATGTGGTTGTCGCCGAAAAAATAGCCGCGCGCGTCGACGGCGGCGCCGGCCGGTCAGGCCGACAACACCGCCGCGATCGCCAGGATCGCCGGCACGCCCTGGATGTAGAAGATGCGTTTGCTGACGCTGTATGCGCCATAGAGCGCGGCGACCACGACGCAGCCGAGGAAGAACAGCGCCAGATCCTGGCGCCCACTGAGCGCCGCCCACACCAGCCCTGCGGCGAGGAAGCCGTTGTACAGCCCCTGATTGGCGGCGAGCACACGGGTGATCTCGGCCTTCTCCGGCGTGTTGCGGAAGGTCTTCAGACCGAGCGGTTTCGTCCAGAGGAACATCTCGAGGACAAGGAAATAAGCATGCAACACGGCGACCAGGACCGTCAGTATCGTTGCGACCACCACCATCGTTTTCTCTCCTGTTCCGTCAACGATGCGAAGCGGCCGCTTCCCCGACCGACTCCACCCTCTTCCACAACCGCCAACCGATGCCCGCAGCGGCGAACGCGGCCAGCGCGCTCAATCCGGCGAACCCCCCGATCGTCATCCCGATCGACTTGAGGCCGTTCATGCCTGTGGCGATGATCAGATCGCCGAAACGCCATACCGCGGTGTCGACCGCATCCTGCCCTTTGTAGCGCACGTTGCGCGGCACGCGGGTGTAGAGGCTGTGCCGCGCCGGTTCGGCCATGCCGTAGGCCAGGCCGCGGCTCACGATCAGGGCCAGCACGGTCGGCGCCATCGGGATCAGCAACCACGGCAGGGTGAACAGCGGCGCATGCGGGTCCGCCGAGAACACCACCACCAGCAGCACCACGACGCTGACGAGCGCCCACAGCAGGATCACCGCGCCGGGGCCGCTGCGCGGCAGCAGCCAGCGGGTCAGGGCGATCTGCACGGTCACGGTCAGCAGATTCGCGGCCAGATCCACGTCGGCATGGAAGCGCGTGCGCGCCGCCGCGTCGGCGAAGGTCGCACCGGAGTAATCGATCATCAGCGCGTAGTTGACCGTGCCGATACCATCGGCCAGCAGCAACAGCACGGCCATGCCGCGGATGAAAGGATCGGAGAAGATCTGTTTCAAGCCATCCCACATGCCGCCGCCGACCGCGTCCTCATGGCCGGCTTCATGCCGGCGTGCGCCGTATGCACGCGCCCAGCGCCCGAGCAGCACCACGCAGACCGTGGCGACGCTCAGCAGGCCGGCCGACACCATCAGCAACGGCGCCACACCGATCACGTCGACCAGCGAACGGGTCAACGCCGGCCCGGCCAGCGCACCCATCGTGCCGGCGACAGCGATGATCGGGAACAACCGCTTCGACTGTTCCAGGCTCCAGATGTCGGACATGAAAATCCAGAACACCGACACCACGATCAGGTTGAAGACGCTGACCCAGACGAAGAACATCATGCCCAGTGCGCGCGGGCTGAGCAGGCCTGCGTGGGTGAAGGCCGGGATGAAGGCCAGCAGGCAGGCGATGAAGAAGACGTACACCACCGGCACCAGCACCCGGCGCGGCCAGCGCGACGCCAAGGCGGCGAACACCGGCGTCAACACCAGCGTGGCGACGAAGGTCGCGGCATAGAACCACGGCAACTGGGTCGATCCGACCGCGGCCGACAATTGCTCCCGCACCGGACGGATCACGTAATAGGCCGCCAGCACGCAGAAGAAATAGACGAATGAGATGGCGACCGCACGCCCCTCGCCCGCATGCACGCGACGCCCGCTGGGTTGCTGCTCGACGGTCATGGATCGATTCGGTGCGCGGTCGGGGACACAGCGCGCACGGTAGCCGATGGCGTCCGCCGCCGCCACCACCCGGGACCATACGCTCGACCCCATTCTTCCGGAGTATTTGCTCTAGGCTGCGGGCATAGTGTCGGCCGCATACGTTTTCACAAGGCTTGCGCGTGTTCGACTACATCATCATCGGCGCCGGCTCGGCGGGCTGCGTGCTCGCCAACCGCCTCAGCGAAGACCCCGCCGTCCAGGTATTGCTGATCGAGGCAGGCCCCCGCGACTGGCACCCCTTCATCCACATGCCGGCCGGTCTGGCCAAGCTGGTGAACAAGAAGGGCGTGAACTGGGATTACGACACCGTCGCCGAACCCCATCTCAACCATCGCACGCTGTGGTGGCCGCGCGGCAAGGTGCTCGGGGGCTCCAGTTCGATCAATGCGATGTGCTACATCCGCGGCGTGCCCGGCGACTACGAGGACTGGGCCGCACAGGGCGCGACCGGCTGGCACTGGGACAACGTCCTGCCCTACTTCCGCAAATCCGAAGGCAACGCTCGCGGCGCCGACGACCTGCACGGCGCCGACGGCCCGCTGTCGGTCGCCGATCTGCGTTACACCAACCCGCTGTCGCAGGTGTTCATCGAGGCCGCGCAGCAGACCGGTCTGGCCCGCAATCAGGACTTCAACGGCGCCGTGCAGCACGGGGTCGGCTTCTATCAGGTCACCCAGCGCGACGGCGCGCGCTGCTCGTCGTCGGTGGCCTATCTGCATCCGGCGCGCGGCCGGCCCAACCTGACCGTGCACACCGGGGCCCAGGTCAGCCGGATCACCTTCGAAGGCCGGCGCGCGAACGGCGTGACCTACACCATGAATGGTCAGGCGCACCATCAGCCGGCGGCGCGCGAGGTCCTGCTGTGTGGCGGCGCGATCAATTCGCCGCAGTTGTTGATGCTGTCCGGGATCGGCCCGGCCGACGATCTGCGCCGGCTCGGCATCGACGTGCTGGCCGACCTCGACGGTGTCGGCGGCAACCTGCAGGATCACCTCGACATCTGCACCCTGTTCCATTCGACGAAGCGCATCACCTACGACCGCGTCGGCGACCTCAGGATCGCGTTCGATTACTACCTGCGCGGCCGCATCGGCGCGGGCACCAGCAACATCGCCGAGGCCGGCGGTTTCGCGCGGTCGCCGCTGGCGCCCGACGACCGCGCCGACATCCAGTTCCATTTCGTCCCGGCGATGCTGGACGACCACGGCCGCAACCGCCTCGAAGGCGACGGCTACACCCTGCACGCCTGTTTCCTGCGCCCGCGCAGCCGCGGCCGGATTTCGCTGGCCAGCAACCGCGCCGGCGACAAGCCGCGGATCCTCGCCAACTACCTCGGCGACGAGGAAGGCTTCGATCTGAAGATGATGGTCGAATGCGCCAAGGTCTCGCGCGAGATCCTCGCCCAGAAGGCCTTCGACCCCTATCGCGGCGCACCGATCCATCCCGCCCGCACCGACCTCGACGACGCCGCGCTGGCCGATTTCGTGCGCGCCAAGGCCGAGACCGTCTATCACCCCGTCGGCACCTGCCGGATGGGCACCGACGCCGGCGCCGTCGTCGACCCGCAGTTGCGGGTCCACGGGATCGAAGGTCTGCGCGTGATCGACGCCTCGGTGATGCCCAGCCTGATCGGCGGCAACACCAATGCGCCCACGATCATGATCGCCGAGCGGGCCGCCGATCTGATCCGCGGCCGGCCGGTCTGATCCCACCCGCGACCGCCGGGCGGTCTTCGCTCGCGGCCGCTCCCCCGAACCGCTAAAATTCGCAGTCTTGCCCGGCCCGGAGCGTGCTCCGGGTCTTTCTCCCGCCCCAAGGATTCCCCGAACGATGAAGATCCTCGTCGGCTACAAGCGCGTGGTGGACTACAACGTCCGCATCCAGGTCAAGCCGGACGGTTCCGGCGTGGTCACCGATGGCGTCAAGCTCTCGCCCAATCCCTTCGACGACATCGCGCTGGAAGAAGCGCTGCGTCTGCGCGACAAGGGCATCGCCACCGAAGTGGTGGTCGTCACGATCGCGCCGGCCGACGCCCAGCCGCATCTGCGCAACGGTCTGGCGATGGGCGCGAACCGCGCCATCCACATCGTCAGCGACCAGCCGGTGCAGCCGCTCACGGCCGCACGCGCGCTGCTGAAGCTGGTCGAGAAGGAACAGCCCGACCTGGTCATCCTCGGCAAACAGGCGATCGACGACGACGCCAACCAGACCGGCCAGATGCTGGCCACGCTGTGGGGCCGCCCGCAGGCGACCTTCGCGAGCAAGCTCGATGTCGCCGACGGCAAGGCCACGGTGGTCCGCGAAGTGGACGCCGGCCTGGAAACCCTCGAAGTCGACCTGCCGGCCGTGGTCACCACCGACCTGCGCCTCAACGAGCCGCGCTTCATCAAGCTGCCGGACATCATGAAGGCCAAGAGCAAGCCGCTGGAGACGATCGCGTTCGCCGATCTCGGCGTCGAATCGGGCGATACGCTCAAGACCACGCACCACGCCCCGCCGGCCAAGCGCAGCAAGGGCGTCATGGTGAAGGATGCGGCCGAACTGGTCGCGGCACTCAAGGCGAAGGGGCTCCTCTGATGACCAGCAAGGTTCTGATCGTTGCCGAACACCTCGACGGCAAACTCAACGGTTCCACCGCGCGCTGCGTCTCCGCGGCGAAGGCGCTGAACCCCGCCGCCATCGACATCGTCGTGCTCGCCGCCGATCCGGCCGGGATCGCCGCCGAGGCCGCGCGGATCGAAGGCGTGTCGAAGGTGCTGACCCTCGCCAACGCCGCGAACGCGAACGCCATCGCCCAGGTGCAGGCGCCGCAGATCGCGAAGATCGCCGCCGGCTACAGCCACGTCTTCGGCCCCAGCACCACCTTCGGCAAGGATCTGATGCCCTGCGTCGCCGCGCTGCTCGGCGTGTCGCAGGTCTCCGACGTGATGGCGGTCGACGGCAGCCATGCCTTCAAGCGTCCGATCTACGCCGGCAACGCCATCGTCTCGGTGGAAGCCGCGGCCGATCGCGTGGTGGTCGCCACCGTGCGCACCGCCTCGTGGCCGGAAACGGCGCGCGGCGGCAGCGCCGCCATCGAAGCGGCGTCGGCCGATGTCGCGCTGCCGACCCACACCCGCCACGTCGGCCTCGCGGCCGGCAAGTCGGACCGCCCGGACCTGCAGAGCGCGGCCAAGGTCGTCTCCGGCGGCCGCGGCGTCGGTTCGGCCGAGAACTTCAGGATCATCTACGACCTCGCCGACAGGCTCGGCGCCGGCGTGGGCGCCTCGCGCGCGGCGGTCGACGCCGGCTACGTCCCGAACGAACTGCAGGTCGGCCAGACCGGCAAGATCATCGCACCGGAGCTGTACATCGCGGTCGGCATCAGCGGCGCGATCCAGCACCTGACCGGCATCAAGGACGCCGGCACGATCGTGGCCATCAACAAGGACGCCGAAGCGCCGATCTTCGAGATCGCCGACATCGGCCTGGTCGGCGATCTGTTCAAACTGCTGCCGGAACTGCAGGCGGCGCTGTAAGCGCGACGTCCCTTGCAGGATGCGAAAAGAGCCGGGGAAACCCGGCTCTTTTCGTTGGCGCTGAGCGCGTCCGTCAACGACCCGGCACGCGACAGCAGGTCCGCGAGGCGCGGAGCGTCTGGCTCACCGAATCGCCGTTCCGCGCCGAGCAGGTGCCGCTCTGGAAGTACACGATGGGCATCAGCCAACTGGTCGTCTCGCAGTTGGTCGCCGTCTGGGTGTAGCCGGTCGGACAGGCGGGCGCGGTCGCGTTGCCAGTGCCGCCGTTGGGGCCGATGGCGAGATCGAAATTGGCGGTCTCCGTGCACTGCAGCGCCGTGGCCACCGGCGGCGCGAAGTAACCGACGATGTCCGCCACGTAATGCGATTGGGCGAAGGTGTAGACGGTGAAATCGAAGGACGACAGCGGGTTCGGGATCTGCACGATCAATGCGTTGTTGACGATGGCGCCGGCGGTGTAGTTCACGCTGGCCGCCAGCGGCTGGGCGGTGCCGAACGGATACGCCGTGGCGTAACCGGCGCCGGAGGGGGTGACCGCGGTGAGATTGATCGCCACGGCGGTGGCGCTCAGGCCCAGCGTGCCGCAGGGGGTCGCACTGCCGCCCTGGCCGGTGAAGCTGCTGGCGTTGATCGCGATGAAGCTGCGGGTGCTGTTGGCCGCGATGACACCGGCAGGGGTGCTGCGGGTATCGAGAATCCGGCAGGGCGCGACCGGGGTGTAGACCAGGTCGTTGGCCAATGCACCGAGCGTCTTGCCCCCAGTCGACGCGGTCCTGGCGGCAGCAAGCCGGGTGATGGCCTGATCGTCGGAGAGCCGATCCCCGACGCCGCCGAGTTCGGCCATCGCGCCTTCGAAGGTCTCGCGCTGCATCGCCGTGCGGAAATTGTCACCATCGACGCGGGCGAAGGCCGGTGCCATGCGTTTCGACCAGACGCCGACCGGCACTCCGTAGACACGCTGGACGTAAGCGCCCCACTTGTTGACGAAGCGACGGGTCAGTTCGCCACGCTCCCGCGGCGAAGCCGCCGCACCGGTCGAGGCCGCGTAGGACTTCGCTTCCGGACGCGATGCGGGGCCGGGAGGCGAAGCTGCCTGCGCGTCGACATCCGGAACGGATGCGGCAAAGGCGATGAAGACGGGAAGGACGAGACGCGGCAAGGAAGTCATGGCGGATTCCGATCGGCTGAGGGATGGAAGACCGGCCCCACGGACCGACTTCCACGCGCCCGAACGGGCATCCGGCGGCGAGACCGGACATCGCATCGTCATCGGCCTCGCATCGGATCGATCGACCCGGCATGCACCGATATCGAATCTCGCGAAACGCCGATCCTCCGGATCACGGACACCGGTCGGGTCGGCGACCTGTTCACACACCGCCGGAACGGCAGGCGGCGCGACAAGCGCCACCTCCTTCGCCGGATACGAAAAGAGCCGGGTTTCCCCGGCTCTTTTCGTTCGTGCGGCGAGACTCGCGATCAGCGGCCGGGAACCCGACAGCAGACGCTGCCGCCGAAGACCTGCTGCGACGACGCCGTGGTGTTGGTCCACGCGCAGAACGTCGCAAGGCCCGGCGTATTGGAGTTGTAGCCGCTGCCCTTGCTGTAGACGCCGTTCGCATTGGTGAAACAGTACGGCGTCACCGCGTCGTAACCGGTCGGACATGTCGGATTGTTGAAGAACGTGGAAGCGCCGGCCGCGATGTTGTTGGGCGTGATCGCGGTATCGATGCACTGCAGTTGGGTGGCCTGCGGCGGCGAGTAGTAACCGACGATGTCGACCACGTAATGCGACTGCGCGAAGGTGTAGATCACGAAGTCGGTGATCGCCAGCGGGTTGGGGATGCCCACGACCACGCTGTTGTTGACGATCGCGCCGGAGGTGTAGTTCACGCTGGCCGCCAGCGGCCGGGCGTCGCCGGACTTGTAGACGGTCGCGTAACCGGCGCCCGACGGCGTCACCGCAGTGACGTTGACGACGATGGCGCTGGCGCCGACCGCGGCCACGCCGCAATCGGTGCTGCTGCCGCCCTGCGAGCCGAAACCGGTGCCGGCGCTGATCGCGACGCCCAGGAATGCGCGACTGCTGTTGGCGGCGATCGCGCCACCGGTGACGCGGGTATCGACGATGCGGCAGGGGGTCACCGCGGTGAACACCAGATCGCCGGTGGTCGACCCCAGCGCCTTGGTCCCCGGCGCGGCCTTTACGGCGCGCGGCGCGGCGAGGGACGCCCGCGCGTGGTGGTCGATGACCTGATCGTCGCTGAGGCGATGACCGGTGCCGGTCAACTCGGCGACCGCGCCTTCGAACGTATCGCGCTTGAGCGCGCTGCGGAAATTGGTCGGGTCGGCAGCGACGAAGGTCGACACCATGCGCTCCGACCACGTGCCGACCGGCGTGCCGTACATGCGCTGGACATAGCCGCCCCACTTCAGGACGAACTGGCGGGCCAGCGCGCCGCGGTCCTGCGGCGTGAGCGTGCCGGGATCGTTGCGAGAGGGGCCGGCGACGGCGGGCAAAGCGATGCACAGCGACAGCGCGCCGACGACGAGCGCGCGGGACAGCGGATGCGACATGGGGCCTCCGGAAGCCTGATCTGGTGGGAAATCTCACATCGCTCAACGCAGGACGGCATGCGCCGAGGCCACCGTCCGGCGTTTCTTCCATCACAAAAGAGAAGCGCCGGTCGGACCGGCGCTTCGGGAGGACACGCGACGCGGCGGAATCAGCGCCCCGGGACGCGACAGCAGCGCACCGTGCCTTCCACCGTGATCGGACCCGCGGTCTTGTTCAGACCCGAGCAGAAGGCGTCCATCACGCCCGGCTGCGGACGATACAGGCCGTTGACGGCGAAATTGGCCTGATCGAAACCCGGCGTGCGGCAACCGGCGCCGGTGATGGTGTAGCCGGTCGGGCAGTTCGACAGGTCGATATTGAAGGTCGCGTTGGCGGGAACCGATTGGCTGTCGAACGTTTCCGTGCACTCCAGCGCGGTCGCCACCGGCGGCGCGAAGTAGCCGACGATGTCGATCACGTAATGCGACTGCGCGAAGGTGAAGACCGTGAAGTCCGAGGTCTGCAGCGGGTTCGGGATCTGCGCGATGATCGCGTTGTTGACGATCGCGCCGGCGCTGTAGTTCACGCTCGACGCCACCGGCTGGGTGGTGCCGAAGGGGAAGACGGTCGCGTAGCCGGCTATGCCGGGCGTGACCGCAGTGATGTTGAGCGCGACCGCACTGGCGCTCAGGCCCAGCGTGCCGCAGTTGGTGGCGCTGCCGCCCTGGGCGGTGAAATCGGCGCTGTTGACGGCCTTGAAGCTGCGGGTGCTGTTGGCGGCGATGACGCCGCCGGCGACGCGGGTGTCGACGATGCGGCAGGGCTGGAGCGGAGTGAAGACCAGATCGTTCGACAGCGCACCGAGCGTCTTGACGTCGGCCGCGGCCACCCGGCTCTTGGCCATCGAGGCGCGCGCCAGACGGTCGATCACGGCGGCGTCGGACAGACGATGACCGGTACCGGTCAGTTCGGCCATCGCGCCTTCGAACGTGTCGCGCAGCAGCGCCTTGCGGAAATTGGCCGGATCGGCGGCGACGAAGCTGGGCACCATGCGCCGGGCCCAGGTGCCGACCGGCACTTCGTACACGCGCTGGACGTAGTTGCCCCATTTGACGACGAACCGGCGGCTGAGCTCGCCGCGCGCGGCCGGAGACAGCGGCGCGACCGACACTTCGACCGCCGCGGGTGCGGACGAGACTCGGCCCGTGACGCCGGACGGCCGGGATTGCGCGGAGGCCGTGGGAGCGGACAACGCCGGAACGGCGAGCGCGAGCGTCAGCACGGCGGCCGCGCGTACGGTGGATCTGGACATGGGACTTCTCCGGAGGTTGCGATGGCGGATGAACGCCGGCTGATCTTAGCAGGCGGACGCTGGCGGCCCGGTTCCGGCAGGCGGGTGCCGACAGCCACCCCGGACCGCCTTCCTCGTCCGACGATCCGCGACGAGGTGGCGGGTGGTGCGTCATGGCGATGCTTCACGGACAATATCCATCCGCCAGGCGTCGCCCGGACGCCCCTTCCGCCCGAGAGGACTGCCCACTCATGACCATTTTTCGCACCCGTTTTCTGGCTGCGGTGCTGCTGTGCGCGCTGGCGCCGCTGACCCGGGCCGGCAACCCGACCGGCACACCGGTCACCGGCGCGTCTTCGGGCCTCGGCCCTTCGACACCGGCACAACGGGCCGCGGCGATCGATCGTTTCGTGCGCAAGTGGGGGGGTTACGTCCATCAGGTCTACGGCCTCGAAACACACCCGTGGGCGATGCGCCTGGTGCCGCAGTTCGCGAAGGGCGACCCGGCCAATCTGCGTGCGGCGCTGGAACGCGACACCTTCGAGGGCGCGATGGCGGCGCTCGACGGCACCGGCCACCGGTTGTCCGACGACCGGGTCGTGACCGCGCTGGCGCAACTGCCGCCCGGCCCGCTCCAGGGCAAGGGCGGCCTGATCGAAAAGGCGCTGGGCGAAACCACGCGCGACCTGGTGTACACCCCGATCACGCCGTGCCGCATCGTCGACACACGCAACACCGTGGAAGGCACGATCCCCACCAACGGCAGCCGTGACTTCGTCGCCGCCGGCGTCAGCACCTACACCCAGCAGGGCGGCGCCGCGAACGGCTGCGGTCTGGGCAGCGAAGCGCCGAGCGCAATCGCCATCAACGTCACCGCCGTGAGCCCGACCACCGCCGGCTACGCCACCGTGCATCCCTACGGCGCCGCCCGCCCCGCCACCGCCAGCGTGAACTACGCCGCCGGCGCGGTCGTCAACAACGCGATCATCAGCCCGATCCCGACGCCGACCGCTTCGCGCGATTTCACCATCTACACCTTCGCGCAGGCCCACTACGTGGTCGACATCGTCGGCTATTTCGACAACCCGCGCTCCTCGCCGATCGAATGCGCCGACAGCTTCTTCAACGGCACCAACGTCGACCCGGGCACCAGCGCCACCGTCTTCTCCACCGCGACCTGCCCGGCCGGCTACGGCCGCACGGTCGTGCTTTGCCGTTCCAACTCCTGGGACATGCCGGCCTATGCCTATACCGGCGAAACCTGCACGGCCCGGAACAACGGCACCACCGCCGCCACCCTGAGCGCGGGCTGGCGCTGCTGCCGGATCCCCGGCCGCTGATGCCGCCTTCCGGCGCCGCCCGCCCCGGCGCCGAGCTGTACGGGATGCCCCGCGCCCTCCGACGACGCTGGAGTCCGCAGGAAGGGGGCGGCTAGAATCGGGCTTCGTCCGGACCCGGTCCGGCGATGCGATTTGGCGAGACTGTGAACCCGGTATCTCTCGGGATGCGCGCTCGCTCTCAGGCTCGGGCGCATCGGACGCCTCCGCAGGATGCGGGGCGCTGTCGCTTGAGCGTATCCTTAGCCTTCACGCTCCGAGTCCCGGAGCACGCTGCCGAGACCCCCGTATGCGCCATCTTCTTCTCAGTGTGACCGCAGCCCTGGCGATCGCCGGCTGCGCTGCCGACCGGCAGGACGCCGAACTGTCGTCCCCGGCGAAGCAGCCAGTCGCGGCCCGGACGCCGCTGTCCGCTGCCGTACAGTCCGCGGCTCACCGCGCGGTCTTCGCCTCCCTGCCCGACCGCGGCATGCTGCTCGCCTACCCGGCGATGCGCGAAACCGTCCGCCGCGGCGCATACACCTACCACGCCGTCGAACTCAGCGAAGCCCACGCGCTCAACGCCGCGGCTCCCGGACGTTCGATCCGCATCGCCACGCCGTCGGGTGAAGTGCTCGACCTCGCCTACCAGCGCCACGAGGAAAGCCTCGACGGCAACTGGTCGTGGGTCGGCCGGACCGCGAACGGTCTCGACGCCGTCATCACCTTCGGCGAAAAAGCCGTGTTCGGCCGCATCGCCCAGCGCGACGCCGCTCCGCTGCGCCTGACCATGTCCGCCGGCCGCTCCTGGCTGGTCGAAACCGATTCCTCCAAGGTCTTCGACGGCGACGCGATGAGCGACGATCCGGGCGAGGACGTGCTGATCCCGCCGAGCGTCGCCGCGGCCGTGCAGGCCAAGAAGGCGGCCGCCCTGGCCGCCGAGCCCGGCACCAAGGCCGGCCCGGCCGACACCGTCGACGTGGCCCTGGGCTACACGCCCGGACTGGTGACCCGCCTCGGCGGCACCTCGCAGACCGCCACCCGTCTGTCCAATCTGGTCGCGATCACCAACCAGGCCTACGTCAACAGTCTGGTGACCCCGCGCATCCGCCTGGTCCATACCCTCCAGGTCAGCTACACCGACAGCAGCAGCAACGAGACCGCGCTGGAAGCCCTGAGCGGTTACGCCTGCACCACCAGCGGCTGCAGCGCGCAGACCGTGCCCGCCGAACTGGTGCCGCTGCGCACCGCCCGCGACACCTACGGCGCCGACCTCGTCTCGCTGGTCCGTCCGCTGCTCGCTCCGCAGCACGGCGGTTGCGGCATCGCGTGGCTGCTCGGCGGCGGCGGTTTCACCATCGACAACACCGATGCGCCGTTCGGCTACTCGATCGTCAGCGACGGCTCCGACGAAGACGAAACCGACGGCCGCACCTACAACTGCCGCGACGAAGCCCTCGCCCACGAACTGGGCCACAACATGGGCCAGCAGCACAACGTCGAGGACAGCGGCGGCGATTCCGGTACCCATTCGTATTCCTACGGCTACCGTGAAGCCAGCACCACCGGCTTCTACACCGTGATGGCCTACCGCCTGAGCAACAGCAGCCAGTTCTCGATCAATTACTTCGGCAACCCGAGCGTCAACTACGCCGACACCACCCGCCCGACCGGCACCGCGAACGCCAACAACGCGGCCAGCCTCAACCTGAGCATGCCGCTGGTCGCGCAGTTCCGGGCGGCGGTGGTGCCGTTCGCCACTTCGGCGCACAACGACCTCAACGCCAACGGAATCTCCGACCTGCTGTGGTTCAACACGACCACGAACCAGCTCGCGTTCTGGTTCATGAACAACACCTCGACCGTTTCGACCGGCCTGTTCACCGTGCCCTCGATCTTCCGCGTCGTGGCCACCGGCGATCTCGACGCCGACGGCCGGACCGATCTGATCTGGCGCGATACCGCCAGCAACAACTACTACTACTGGCGCAGCCGCGGCGACGGCCAGTTCGACACCGGCCTGATCGCGGGCGTGCCCGCCGGCTGGCTGATCGAACGTACCGGCGACATCAGCGGCGATGGTCGCACCGACATCATCTGGCGCAATTCCAGTGCTGGCCTGTACGCCCTGTGGTTCATGAGCGGCGTCAACACCATCGGTCAGAGCAGCGTGTTCTCGGTGCCGTCGGAATACGCGATCGTGGCCACCGGCGATCTCGACGGCGATGCCCGCAGCGACGTGATCTGGACCAACTCGTCGATCAACCAGCTGTACGCCTGGCGCAGCCGTGGTGACGCCACCTGGGATTACCTCTCGCTCGGCGGTTACTCCGCTGGCTGGCAGGTCGTCGACACCGGCGACATCAGCGGCGATGGTCGTTCGGACATCGTGTGGGAGAACACCACCGCCGGTCTGTTCGCGCACTGGTTCATGAATGGCGCGACCACGACCTCTGCCGGCGCGTTCAGCATCGGCACCACCGGTCGCGTGTCGACCATCGGCGATTACAACGCCGACGGCCGCGCCGACATCGTGGTGCGCAATGGCGGCACCGGTGTGGCGCTGTGGCGCAGTCTGGGCAACGGCTCGTACGAAGCCGCAGCCTCGATGGGCGGCGCGCCCGCCGAGTGGAGCATCATCCGCTGATCCGTGCGGGCCGCGCTCCGGGCCCGCGCCTCCGCGATCGCACGACAGGCTGCCTCCTTCGGGAGGCAGCCTTTTTTGTACCTTCGAAAAGCGGGGCGCGGCGCCGCGCTCAGGCCGCGGGACTCAACCCAGATGCGGCAGCGCGTCGCGCAGATCGCGCAGGACCGCATGGGCCAGACGCGCCGTCGGCGCATCCGCGGCGGTCACGGGGCCCGGGTGATACCACAGGTTGCGGACGATGCCGGCAGCGCGTCCCGCTTCCAGATCGCTCGCCTTGTCGCCGATGAACACGCTGTCAGCGAGCGAGATCCCGAACTCCGACGCCGCCAGCAACAGCATGCCCGGATGGGGTTTGCGCATCGGCGAATCGCGACGATATTCGCCGATGCCGTGCACCGGATGGGTCGGATCGAAATAGACCTTGTCGATCGGCGCGCCTTCGTCGGCGAAACGCTCGCACATCCGTGCGGTGAGCGCGTGGAACTGCGCCTCGCTGTACAGCCCCCGACCGATCCCCGCCTGGTTGGTCGCGACCAGCAGTCGGTAACCGCGATCGCGCGCATGCCTGCACAGCGCGAAGATGCCGTCGACGAAGACGAAATCCTCCCAGCGGTGGGTATAGCCGGCGTCGTGATTGATGACGCCGTCGCGATCCAGGAACAGCGCGCGCGCCACCGTGGTCATCGCGCTTCCGTCGCGAGCAGGATCTGCGCTCGCGCGTAGTCGTCCGGGGTACCGATATCGATGAACTCGGCGTCGGTCGGATGGACGAGGAACACGCGGCGGGCGACCGCTTCGCGCAGATAATCGACTTCGAACGAAAACCGCTGCGCCGAAGGAAAGTCCTCGACGATGGCGCGCGGCAGCACGTAGCCGCCGGCGTTGATCAGACCGGGACCGCCGCTGGCGTCCTTCTCCAGGAAGCGCAGGATGCGACCCGCGTCGTCGACCTCCAGGCGCCCGTAGCGCGCGGTGTCGTCGACGCGACGACCGACGATGATCGGCGTGCGCGTGCGCGCCCACAGCGCATCGGTACCGGTGCAATCGAGCGCGAGATAGGTATCGCCATTGAAGACATGGACGTGATCGCCCTCGCAGCGGTCCAGTGCGGCGCGGATCGCGCCCCCGGTGCCCAGCGGTTCGGATTCGACCGCGTAGTCGATGTCGAGCCCGCGCCAGGCGCCGGCGAAATGTTCGCGGATCGCATCAGCCAGATAACCGACCGACAGCACCACCCGTTGGAATCCGTTGCGCGCGAGATGCGCGAGCAGGAGTTCGAGGAACGGCCGACCCGCGATCCGCGCCATCGGTTTGGGCACGTCGCTGACCACGCTGCGCAGGCGCGTGCCGAAGCCACCGGCGAGCACGACCGCTTCCTTCTCGCCCGCCTTCACCTCGGGCTTCGCATCCGTACCCGCATCCCGGCTCACGTCCGCGCGGCTCCGAACACCGCGCGTTCGACCAGGCCGCACAGGAGGTGGCCGAGCACGGCATGGCCCTGCTGGATCTCGGCGGTCTCCTGCGCCGGCACCCGCAGCAGCACGTCGCACAGCGGCGCCATGTCGCCGCCACCGGCGCCGGTGAGGCCGATGCGGAACAGGCCGCGCGCCTGCGCCTCGCGCAGGCCGGCGAGGATGTTCGGCGAGCGGCCCGAGGTCGAGTAGGCGATGAACACGTCGCCCTCGCGACCGAGCGCCTGGAGCTGGCGCGCGAACAAGGTCTCGAACCCGTAGTCGTTGCCGATCGCGGTGAGGATCGAGGTATCGGTGGTCAGCGCGATCGCCGGCAATCCCGGGCGATCGAACGCGAACCGGCTGACGAATTCGGCGGCGATGTGCTGGGCATCGGCGGCGCTGCCGCCATTGCCGGCGAGCAGCAGCTTGCCGCCGCGTTCCAGCGCTTCGATGCAGCGCGCCGCGCAGGTCTCGAGCTGCGTGCGCAGAGTCGCATCATCGGCCATGGCCCGCATCACCTCGACCGCGCGCGCCAACCGCTCGTCGATGTAGGGTCTCATTCGATCCTCCAGGCCTGGGTGCCGTTCTTGGTGAAATGACAGTTGCTGACCTGCCCCTCGAAGGTCTTCAGCGCGCGGATGACCTCCATCCGCCGATCGGGACGGACGAAGAACATCATGAAACCGCCGCCGCCCGCACCGGACACCTTGCCGGCGAGCGCGCCCGCCGACAGCGCGGCCTCGTGGATCGCCTCGATCACCGGTGTCGTCACCGTGCTCGCAGTGCTCTTCTTGCTCTCCCACCCCTGGCGCATGGACTGCACCATGTCGGCGAAATCGCCGCGCAGCAGCGCGTTCTTCATCGCGTGCGCCTCCTGCTTGAGCCGGTGCATGGCCTCCAGCGTGACGGTGTCCTTCTGCTTCACGTTCTCGCTCTGGTCGGCGATGATCCGCGCCGATTCGCGCGACACCCCGGAGTAGAACAACAGCAGCGACGCCTCCAGTTCGCACAGTACCCAGTTGCGGATGCGCAGCGGATTGACCACGACCCGATCGTCGCCGTAGAACTCCATGAAATTGAAACCGCCGAACGTGGCCGAATACTGGTCCTGCTTGCCGCCCTTCAATCCGCAGTCGACGCGTTCGATCTTGTAGGCCAGATGCGCGATCGCGTAATCGTCCAGCGGCAGATTCAGCAGTTCGACGAAGGCGCGGATCATCACCACCACCAGGGTGGACGACGCGCCCAGGCCCGAACCGATCGGCGAATCGCAGAACGTGGTCAGTTCGATCGCGAGCGGACGCCCGCCGTTGTGGTGGGCGACGATCTCGTTGTAGACCGCCTTGTGCAATCGCAGATCGCCTTCGAGCGGATAGTGCGCGGCGAGCGGCAGCGTTTCCGACTGCTCGCGATCGCTGGCGACGAAACGCACGCTGTCGCCATCGGTGGCGCCGATCACCGCATAGGCATAACGGTCGATGGTGGCGTTGAGCACGTAGCCGCCGTACTGGTCGCAGTACGGCGACACGTCGGTGCCGCCGCCGGCAAGTCCGAGACGCAGGGGTGCGCGGGCGCGGATCATCATGACGGGCTCACAGCGGGGCGTCGTTGAGGAACGGCGCCGCATCCTGATTGGCGGTCTTCATCGCGCGCATGTCGTCGCGATACTGGTTGTAGTGGAGCCGCAGCTCCGGCGCGGGCTGTTCGACCGGACGCTGCCAGCGTCCGCGGGCCTCGACTTCGGCGGCGGGTCGCTTGCGCACCACGAATTCGATTCCGCATTCGCCGACCGGGGTCAGGGTCTGGTCGAAGCGCGGCAGATCGAAACGATAGGTCGAGGACAACTGCTCGATCCGCAGCAGCTCCGCGGCCGCGCCCAGCTCGCGCACCAGGTCGACGATGTTGATCGAACGCGCGCTCCACGAGGCCGGCTTCCAGATCGTGAACGTCCATTTGTGGTCGCGATTGAAGGTGCTGGGGAACACGCCCTGCTCGTACAGATCCTCGTCCGGAACGGTCACGATCAGATGACCGCCGGGCCGCAGCGCGCGGAACCAGTGGCGCAGACCTTCGCGCGGATCGACCAGATGCTCCAGGCAGTGGCTGCTGTGGACGAAATCGAGCGTTTCGTCGCCGACGCTCGCCAGATGCTGGGCGTCGCCGTCTTCCCAGTCCCAGGTCCGCACCGATCCCATCCGCGAGAACATGCCCGCGTAGAGCGCCAGGGGATCGGGTTTGCCGCCGATATCGATGCCGTCGCCAACGAAATAGCGATTGCTGAAGTTCGGATCCGACAACCGTCGGGCGATGGATTTGCTGCACTCTTTCATGGTTCGGTCCTGATCGGTGTCCACGGCGCGTCGGCGCACCGCGGGGGCCGCGACATCAGCGCGATACGAATCCGGTGGGCGCGATCGCCCATTCGGGGCCCAGTGGCGGCAACGCGAGATCGGTCACCGTACCGCCGTCGCCGAAACGCCAGGCGCCGAGCTGGAGACCCGCGTCTTCGCGCCACAGCAGTTCGGCGCGACCGTCGCCATCGACGTCCGCGGTCGCCGCCAGAGTCCAACCGGCCGTCGCCGGACGCTGGATCGTGATCTCGTTCGCGGCTTCGGCGCCGCTCCAGCCGATCAGCGTGCCGTTCGTGCCCTGCCAGAGCAGATCGACGCCGGCGCGGTCGTCGAGATCGAGGGCGGCGAAGACGCGCCATTCGCCACCGGCACCGGCGAGCGGTTTCACGGTCGCCGGCTGGATGTCCTGCAGATCCCAGAGCGCGACCTGGCCGGTGGTGGGCATGCGCCACAGCAGTTCGTCGCGACCGTCACCATCGAAGTCCGCGCTCTGCGCCAGCGACCAGCCCGCGGCGATCTCGCCGACCGACGCCTGTCCGGTCTGTTTGCCTTCCTGCAGCGTCCACACCGCAACCGCACCGGCGGCGTTGCGCCACACGAGATCCGCATCGCCGTCGCCGTCCGCATCCGGCGCCGCGATCACGCGCCAGTCGTCGCCCGAATACGGCAGGATTTCGACCGCCAGCACCTGACCGTCGGCGCCCAGGCGCCACAGCCGCAGTTCGCCGTTGGCATCGTTGCGCCACAGCACGGCATCGTCGCCGCCCCAGCCGCGCGGCGCGAACAGCTCCGCCGTCCAACCCGGATCGGCCGCCTGCACCGCGATCGGCGCCGGCGTGCCGTCGTCGGCGAATCGCCACACCTGGTTCTGCCCGCCCGCGGCGTCGCGCAGGAACAGACTGCGGGCGGCCGGCAGCGCTCCGCTGGACGCGCTGGCGGCCGCCTCCGGCACGGGAGCGGGTGCGGGCGTCGCAGCGGCAGGCGTCGCCGGCGACCGGGCTTCGTCGACCAGCTTCGCCTGATCGCGGTAGATCAGCACGCCGGCGCCGGCGGCGAGGATGGCGACGATCGCGATGACGAGTTTCTTCATGATGTGCGCTCTGCTTGAAGATCCGATGATGTCGAAAAATTCGGCGGGACGTTCAACGCATCATTTCCGCCGCCCCTCACTTCGTCCATGAACGCCTTGACCCGGCGCAGGCCGGCATCGAGCGAATAGGTCGCGGTCACGAACTCGAGACCGGCACGGCTGATCCGGTCCCACAGCGCGGGATCGGTGTACAGCGCGACCACGCGGTCCGCGAACACCTCTGCCTCGTCGGCGACCAGTACATGCGCATCGTCGACCAGATGCATGCCCTCGACCGCGATGGAGGTCGCGACCGACGGCACGCCGAAACTCAGGCTGGTACCGAGTTTGCCCTTGATCCCCGCGCCGTAGCGCAGCGGCGCGACGCTGAGCCGGATCGCGTCGAACCACGGCTTGAGATCCTCGACGAAACCCACCACTTCGACGCCCGCATGTTTCGCCAGCGCCTTCACATCGTCCGTGGGATTGCTGCCGAGCAGATGCACGCGCACACCGGGCAGGCGTTCGCGCACCTGCGGCCAGACCTGCTCGCAGAACCAGGTCGCGGCATCGACGTTCGGTCGATGCAGGAAGCCGCCGATGAACAGCAGATCGCGGCGCGCATCGAAGCCCGTGGCCCTGCCCGGGATGTCGACGAACATCAGCGGCACCAGATGCACCCGCGCGTCGGGCGCTTCGCGCGCCAGGATCGCCTGCTCGTGATCGCTCATCACGATGCAGTGATCGCAGCGGCGGATGATGTCCAGCTCCTGCGCCTTCCAGCGCAGCGCCGCTTCGAGTTTCTCGGCCGAGCCTTCCAGTTCGGCCTCGCGGACCTCGCGCAGGAAATACAGATCCGCGGTGTTGAGGATCACCCGCGCCGATGGCGCGTGCGCGCGGATCGGATCCAGCCATTTCGCCGCGAACGGCGCACGACAGATCAGCGCGTAGTCGTAACCGGCGCCCTCGGCGGCGAGATGGTCGTGCAGCGGCCCGTGGCGGTCGGCCGACAGACAGGTGATTCCGATCGATTCCAGCGTCTCGGTGTAATGACCCAGACGCAGCATGTCGTCCGGCGCGAACACCACGTCGTAGCCCAGATCGACCAGGATCTTCATCAGATACAGCGCGGTGATCGAACCGGCGTCGCAATCGGGCCGCGGCGTCGACCAGTCGATGAACAGCAATCGGGGGCGGCCATCGCGCGCATGCAATGCGGCGGTGATCGTCTTCGGATCCACATAGTCCGCCACCGGCACCGGCGTCGGCGCTTCGCCCCGATTCACCACCGGATAGATCAGGTTCAACTGGCGGATGGTGTCTCGGACCAGACCCAGGCCACCGCGGCGATACACCGAGACCGCCTTCGTCAGCATCGACGGCAGACTGCCGGCATGCCGGCGTGCACGGCGCAGGGTGGTGAGCGCGTCGGCGGCGCGGCGCGCGACCGTCGGTCGCACCGGCACCGGCAGCGCGACCGCAGGTGCGGCGTCGACATCCCGGGGATTCGGGACGCCGGCTTCGATCGAGGCCGGCGCCATCGAAGCGGGCGCGCTCGCCGCCGCCGCGCGCGTGCGGGCCGCGACGTCCTCCGGCGTGTGCTCGTTGTGGCCGGAAGCGCCGCTCCAGCTGAACGCGTACGGCAACTGCGCGTAGCGCGCATGGCCGTTCGCGAACACCTTCGCCCGGTACTCGCGCAGCAGTCCGGCCGCATCGCCGGCCGCGGCCATCGTCAGCGACGGACTGTGGCGGGCGAAGACGTGTTCGTTGTAGAGATCGTTGCCGCTGAAATGGAAGAACACCAGCGGCCGTCCGTTCACGGTCCAGCCCCCTTCGCCGCGCACCACGCTGCGCTGCGGCAGGTTCCAGTACGCCACGTTGTAGCCCGGGTGATGCAGGATCAGCGTGCGCGGAATGAACGAAGGCAGCAGGTCGGCCCATTTCTGGTCGACGAACAATCCGTTCGGCACGTCGATCACGCACTGGTGTTCGAGCCGCCGCGCCCACCAGCGCACGATCTCGCGCACCTCCGGCGTGCCGTGCAGCGCGACGAATCCCAGGTTGTAGGTGCCGAGCTGCAGCATCTTGATGTCGTCGATCTCGACGTTCTCCGCCGGATCCAGCACGTGCGGGGTCAGGATCGCGTCGGCGTCGACCCCGAGATGGTCGACCACGTCGATCAGCGGCGACACCACCAGGATGTCCGGATCGATGTAGGCCACCCGGGTCTCGCCGCGCTCACCGAACAGATATTCGAACACGAACGGTTTGATCGCCGTGTTCAGCTCTGTGATGTTGTAGCGCGCGGCCATGCCAGGGAAATCGGGAATGGCAAGCTGCTCGGGCACGAGGATCTCGAACGGCTCGGCGGCGGGATCGATCATGCCGTCGATGCGATCGCACAGCGCCACGTAGAACGTCGCGCCCGGATGCTGTTCGCGCACCGAAGCGCACAACGTCCTCGCGTAGGCGAGGAAGTTCTTCGAACAGATCGTGAAGAAAACGAGGGGTTGCTGCCGGATCATGGAGAATTCCGTACGGAAGCGGGACCGGGGCCGCCGCAGGTGAGGCGATCGTGATTCATGCGCATGCCTCGCCTCACTCGAGACCGAAATGGGCGCGCAGGCCGCGCGCGTAGTCGGCGGCAGCGGCGCGGGTCGCCGTCCCGACCGGATACAGCTGCTGCGCCAACCCCTGAACCGCGACCACCTCATCGTAGTGACGCTGCGCCTGGAGACCGCCGGTGACGCTGCCGCCGTGATAACGATGTCGATTCAATGGCACGGGCACGTAGTGGATGCGTCCCCTGCGCAACAGGTACAGATAAGTGAGCCAGTCGCCGGCGATGCGGTAGCTCGCCAGTTCCTCGATATGGGTCTCCAGCACATCGAGCAGCGGCGCACGCCGGAACAGCACTGCGCTGACGTTTGGAATGGTGTTCTTCACCGCGAGTCCGGCTTCAACCTCCTCCGCACCGGTCGCGGTGTAGGCCTCACGCCAGCGCTCCGGCGACAGGTCGTCGGTATAGCCCAGATAATCGGGATACAGCTCGAAACCCGCGGCATCGATCCGCGAGGACTGCGCGTAGGCCATCACGATGCCCGGATCGGCACGCATCGCGGGCAAGAGGGTCGCGATCAGCCGAGGGTCGGCCGCGTCATCGGCCTCCGCAATCCACACGAATTCGCCACGGGCCCGGCGCACCCCCTCCAGCCACTGCCGGAATACCGACCCGGAATTGACCGCGTTGGGCACGATCACCGGTTCCGGATTCGTATACATCCGTTGCAGGCGAAGCACTTCAACGCTTTCGTCCGAAGATGCGTCGTCAAGAACCACGATCTCGGTCATCGGTGCGGTCTGGGCGGCGATGCTGTCGATCCGCTCGGGCAGATAACGGGCGTAGTTGTAATTCGGCACCACCGCCGACACCTGGGGAATGTCGATGCCGACCATCGCCAGCAGATCGAGCGCATAGCGGCGGAAGCCGAATTCGCGATCGATCAGCTCGCGGCCGGCTTCGCCAAGACGCGCGCCCAGTTCGGGATCGCCGACGATGCGCAGCATCGCGTCGGCGTACGCACCGACATCGAACGCGGGCACGGAAAATCCGCACAGGCCATCGACGAGGTCGGCACAACCACCGGTCCCCGCAAACGCGACCACCGGCACACCGACCACCAGGCTCTCCATCACCACCGAGGGGAACGGATCCTCGCGGGAAGTCAGCGCATAGACGTCCGCGCCGGCGAAGTAGTCGTCGGTATCGAAATCGAGACCCGCAAAGATGAAATGCTCGGCCCGCCCGGCAACAGCCATCCGCGCCTCGATCTGCGCGCGCAGATCGGCATCGGAATGGCCGACCCAGACGGTATGGAAGTCCGCGCGGCGCGCGCAGGCCAACAGGGTGGCGTCGGCCAGCAGATCCGCGCCCTTGCGCAGATCGGCATAGCCCACGCACAACGCGATCCGCGCGTCGCGCGGAAGACCCAACCGCGCGCGCAACCGCTCGCGTGGCTCGCGCATGTCACGCGAACCACGATATCGGTTCCGCGTGTAGAGCCCCTGGGTACGGGTCACGAGCTTGCCGGCAAGACGCGCTTCACCCAGTGCGCCGACCAGACCGTCCTCGATCGGACGCGCCGGCACCACCAGCCGTTCGCTGGCATCGGCCAACACCGCGCGCGCCTCTTCGAGACCGTAATTGGCGATCAACAGCGGCAGTTCGTGAATCAGCGACACGATGCGCATGCCGGCATCGCGGAACGGCCAGATCACGCAGCCGGTCACCGTGGTGTTGGCGATCACGCGGTCGAAGCCACGGGCCTGCAGATCCGCGGCCAATGCACGAAGGGCATCGGCGTCCATCCGGTACAACCGATGCATCGGCGCGAGCGCGGTGAACTGCGACTCCAGCCAGCCGGGCCCCTGCATCAGGACTTCGACTTCCACGCTCGCCTGCAGGAATTCCCGCGTCAGGCTGAGGGCAAGATACTGCGCACCGTGCGCCTGCGCGTCGTGGGACATGATCAGCACGCGCTGCCGCGCCGCCCGCTCCGGCATGGGCAAGTCCGGAGATGGGCACATCACGGCCGAAGGTAGCGGCACCGGCCAACAGCCGGCGTCTGCCGCGACCAACTGATCCGACCAGTGCGCCGCGATCTGGCCATGCAGGGCACTGACCCGACGGGAAAGTTGCGCCGCGGTTTCCGTCCGGGCAAGTACCACCCGCTGCGACCACTGCGCCGCAGCCTCGGCGCGCACGGTGCGCAGGCGCGCTTCGAATTCCGCTTCAAGCTGGGCGCGCAAAGCCGCGAGGGCATCCACGGAAGAGACATCCGCGGGCGATGCGATCGGCAGCGTCGGCACGGCGGCGGAGGTCGCCGTCGCATGCGTGGTTGCAGCAAAGACGGATGCGCGTCTGGGATGCACGCGATTGAGTTCACGCGCGGTGTCGCGCATCAGTCGCAGACCGCCGCGGCGATACACCGACATGCCCTTCACCACCATCGGCCACCATCCTCCCGCGTGCTTGCGCGCGCGGTCGAGCGTGATCAGCGCGCCGCGCACGCGTCCGCGTGCGGCCGGGCGCACCGACGCCGCGCGCAGCGATGTCGCGGACATCGGCGAAGCGCCCGTCGCGGGCGACGGGACCGGTGCCGAAGCCGGCGCCGGAGTATGTTCGTTGTGCCCCGAGGGACCGCTCCAGCTGAACGCGTACGGCAGCGCGATGTAGTGCGCATGACCGTTCGCGAACACCTTCGCGCGGTATTCGCGCAGCAGCTCGGCCGCGTCGCCGGCGACAGCCATCGTCAGCGACGGACTGTGGCGGGCGAACACGTGTTCGTTGTAGAGGTCGTTGCCGCTGAAGTGGAAGAACACCAGCGGCCGTCCACCGGCGGTCCAGCCGCGCGCATCGCGGGTCACCTGACGCTGCAGCAGATTCCAGTAGGCCACGTTGTAACCGGGATGATGCAGGATCAGCGTGCGCGGAATGAACGAGGGCAGCAGATTCGCCCACTTCTGATCCACGAACAGCCCGTTCGGCACGTCGATCACGCATTGATGTTCGAGCCGGCGCGCCCACCAGCGCACGATCCCGCGTACGCGATCGGTCCGGTGCAACGCGACGAAACCGAGATTGAAGACGCCCAACTGCAGCATCTTGATGTCGTCGATCTCGACGTTCTCCGCCGGCCGCAGCACGTGCGGGGTCAGGATCGCGTCGGCGTCGACGCCGAGATGCTCGACCACGTCGGTCAACGGCGACACCACCAGAATGTCCGGGTCGAGATACACGACCCGGCGCTCGTCGCGCGCGCCGAACAGATACTCGAACACGAACGGTTTGATCGCCGTGTTCAGCTCGGTGATGTTGTAGCGCTCGGTCATTCCGGCCAGATCCGGAATGTCCAGCTGATCCAGGGTCACGATCTCGAACGGTTCCGCCGCGGGATCGATCATCCCGTCGACGCGATCGCACAGCGCGACATAGAACGTGGCGCCGGGGTGCTGTTCGCGCACCGAGGCGCACAGCGTCCTCGCGTAGGCGAGGAAGTTCTTCGCGCAGATGGTGAAGAACGCGGGGATTGGAGTGTCGCTCATCGTGCCTCGTCATCGCGCCGCGCGGAACGCCCGGCGCATCTTCTTGCCTGTACCGATTCCGGAACGCCCCCTCGGCCCGGATGCCACACCGTCGCGCGACCTGCCGCCTCAGCCCGAGCCCGGCGATGCACCGCGCAGACGCATCGCCAGCCGACGCAACGGCCCGGTCATCCGCCAACTCGTCGACGCCTCGATCTCGCGCAACCGCGCCGCGACACGTTCCTGCCGCGCCGCGACTTCGCGCAACTCGGCCGAAAGCGACGCGTTCGCCTGCCGCTCCGCAGCGACCCGCGCATGCGCGGCGTCCAGCTCATGCTGCAGCGACGCGAGCCGCTCCTGCTCCTGCGCCAGACGCTGCGCCGCCTCATGCGCGGCGGCCTCCTGCGCGCGCGCGACCGCCGCGTGCAGCATCGACTCGGCCTCGGCGCGGCGCAGGGCCGTTTCGTGAGCGAACCGCGTCTCCAGCTCGCGGGTCACGATCTCGCGCACGGCGGCGGCTTCGGCCTCGGCCTCCGCACGCGCGACCGCCTGCGCCTCGGCGCGGGCCGCGGCGATCTCACGCGCGACCCGCATCTCGGTGTCGCGGCGCGCATCCTCGAAACGCTGATGCAGCGTGGCGTCGACATCGCCGCGCAGCCGATGGACCATCGCCGCGACCTCATCGATCCGCGTCTCGAGCACGGGCGCGGTCTCCGGGCGCAGACGCGCGCCCAGCGCATCGAACAGGCGCAGTACCGCCACTTCGCCTTCGGTGCCGCGCAGCGCGGCGAGATCGCGCAACGCCTGCGGTTGATCGGGGCCGACCAGCAGCACGCCGAGCCCATGCGAATTCTGGAATTCGAAGCCCGGATGGTGTTCCAGCAGTTCGGCCCACAGCTTCCACACGCCGAAATCGCGCTCGCGGACCATGGTGTCGTGGAACAACACGACGCCGCGCGCGGACAGCTTCGGCAACCAGGTCTCGAAGTCGTGGCGCACGGCGTCGTAGGTGTGCAGCCCGTCGATGTGCAGCAGATCGATGCTGCCGTCGGCGAAGTAACCCAGCGCTTCGTCGAAGGTCATGCGCATCAACGTCGAGAACCCGCCGTACTCGCGATCGTTGTACGCGCTGAGCGTCGAAAAGACCTCGTCGCCGTAGAAGCCGGAATGTTCGTCGCCGGTCCAGATATCGACCGCATGGCAGCGGGTGTCCAGCGCGCAATGCTTCACCGCCTGACAGAACCCCAGGTAAGAAGTGCCGTGGTGACTGCCCAGTTCGACCAGCATCCGCGGGCGCGCTTCCTCGACCAGCCAGAACGCGAACGGCAGATGACCGATCCAGGCGCTGGGCGGCACATGCGCCGGCATCAGCGACATCGCCGCGTTCGGCTTGAACAGATTGCCTGCACCGCTCATCGTTGGCCTCCGCCGGCGGCGAACATCCGCCGCATGATCGTCAATCCCAGCCGGCGGCGCAGATCGAGGCCATGGCCGCGGAACACGCCCACGGTGTCGCCCCACGGCGCGCTCCATTCCTCCGGATGCGGCTCCCAGTCGGTCGAGACCTCCAGCAGCTCGCAGTCGCCGAACTTCGCCAGCGCGCGATAGCCGTCGGGATAGAAGCGCCAGCAATCCTGCGGATAGCGGTGCTCCGGCCCCCGCGAGGGCGCGATCAGGAAGATCAGCCCACCGGGTTTCAGCACCCGCAGCATCTCCAGCCAGGTCATCCAGAAGAATTCGATGTGCTCGAACGCCTGGCCCGAGAGCACCACGTCGGCGCTGGCGGTGGCCAGCGGGAACCGGTACGGCGAGGTCAGGACCACGTCGACGCCCGGACCCGCCTCCAGATCGATCCCGGTGTAGCGCCACTTCGGACTGTCGAACAGGGTGCGATAGGAGCCGTTGACGTCGTAGGAACCGATGTCGACCGCGTGCAGCGACGCGTCGCGATCCAGCCGCGCGGCCACCAGTCGCTGCATGTGTTCGTAGGAACTGACGTGCACAGGAAGGTCTCTCGTGAGCGTGGAGGCGGACGCCGGCTCAGCCGGCGTCCAGCGTAACCGAACGGAACGGAATGCCGACCAGACCGGTGGACACGGTACTGGAAATCGACTCCAGCACCAGCGCGTCGAAGATCCAGGCGGCCTGCACGTGCGCATGCTGGCTGCCGTCGGCGACCGCGACGTCGACCGTGTAGCTGCCGTTGCGCAGATAGGGCATCCGGAACTCGAAGGCGGCACGGAAGGTCCCGCCGGCATCGACCGCGAGCGGCGATGTGTCGTCGCGCCACGTGTTCTTGCCGAACAACGGCTGGCCGAGCCGATCCTTGAGGAAGAAACCGACGATGGCGCTGTCGATCGGCGCGAGCGCTTCCGCCTCGATCACCAGCCGCACGACCTCGCCGCCGGACACGCGCGAAACCGGCCGGCCATCGGCGGTCTCGAATCGCACCGAACGCAACGCCGCCCTGCCGTCGCCGAACCCGGCGCGTTCCGGCTCGAACGCGAAGATCCGCAGCCGGCCGTGATCGAGGCCGGCATCATCGTCCGACGCGTCGGCATCGTCGCCGGGTCCGCCATCGACCGGCGCATCGGCACGCGTCGACGCAGCCGGCTTCGGCTCGCCGATCACGCCCACGGACTGGCCGTAGGTGCTGGCGTGATACGCCTCGCAGACCTCCTTGGCCGGCCCGTCCATCACCATGCGTCCACCGTCCAGCCAGATCGCGCGATCGCACAGATTGGTCACCGCGGCGGCGCTGTGGCTGACGAACAGCACCGTGCCGCGCTTCTGGAAGTCGCGCAGGAAACGCATGCATTTCTGGCCGAAGAACACGTCGCCGACCGACAGCGCCTCGTCGACGATCAGGATGTCGGCATCGGCATGCGCGATTACCGCGAACGCCAGACGCACGTACATGCCGCTGGAATAGGTCTTGACCGGCTGATCGATGAAATCGCCGATGTCGGCGAACGCGGCGATCGCGTCGAACTTCGCGTCGATCTCGGCCTGCTGCATGCCGAGGATCGCGCCGTTCATGTAGACATTCTCGCGTCCGGTGAATTCGGGATTGAACCCGCTGCCCAGTTCCAGCAGCGCGCCGACCCGGCCCGACGTGCCGACACTGCCGTGGGTCGGCGCGAGCGTTCCGCAGACGATCTGCAGGAGCGTGGATTTGCCCGCGCCGTTGCGACCGACGATGCCGACGGTCTCGCCGCGGGCGACACGGAACGACACGTCGCGCAGCGCCCAGAACTCGCGGAAATGGTTGCGCGGCCGCAGACCGACCGTGCGCGCGAGCCGCGGCAGCAGCGCCTGCTTCAGGCGATCCTGCGGACGCTCGTAGATGTGATGGCACTTGGCGACATCGGCGACGACGATGGCCGCTTCCGCCATCGCATCGGCCGCTGTCCCGGATGCGCCGGCGCGCAGCTCAGAGGACATCCGCGAACCCCCGGCGGGTCTTCTGGAACCACCAGTACCCCAGGGCCATGACCGCCAGCGCGACGCCGTAGTACTGCAGCAACGGCAGCGCGTCCGGCGCCTGTCGCGCGAACAGCACGACGCGGCTCTGTTCGATCGGCAGGGTGATCGGATTGAGATAGACCCAGGCGCGGTACGCTTCGGGCAGCGAAGCGATCGGATAGAACACCGGCGACAGGAACATCATCACCGTCGACAGCACGCCGGTGACCTGTCCGATGTCGCGCAGGAACACGCCGAGCGACGCCAGCAACCAGGCGATGCCAAGCGCGATGAAACACAGCGGCAGCAGCACGAGCGGCAGCCACAGCGCGGAAAGCGCGGGCGGCTGTTCGAACGCCGTCATCGCGGCCAGCAGGATCGCGATCCCGACCGTGACGTGGAACACGGCGGAGCCGACCAGGCTCCAGGCGAAGGTTTCCAGCGGGAACACCACCTTCTTCACGTAGTTCGCGTTGGCCACCACCAGGACCGGTGCGCGCATCAGCACTTCGCCGATCAATCCGTGCGAGATCACCCCGACGAACAGCAGCAGCGCGAAGCGGACCCGGCTCTGCCCGCCGACCAGTCCCGGCCAGCGCGCCTCGAACACCACCGTGAACACGAAGGTGTAGACCGCGAGCATCAGCAGCGGATACAGGAACGACCAGGCGATGCCCATGACCGATCCGCGATAACGCCCCACCACTTCGCGCCGGATCAACTGCAGGATCAACCGCCGCTCGCGCCAGGCCCCGGCGAACAGACTCGCGGGGCCGGCGGGAAACGGACGGTGTGCGTCGACCAGCACGCCGTGGGTCATCGTGCCGGTGCCTGCTGCAGCGCGTGCTGCAGGTCGTGGCGCAGATCATCGAGCGATTCGACGCCGACGCTCAACCGCACCAGATCGTCGTGGATGCCCAGCGCCGCGCGGCGTTCGACCGGCACCGAAGCGTGGGTCATCACCGCCGGATGGTTGACCAGGCTTTCGACGCCGCCCAGCGACTCGGCCAGGGTGAACAGTTCGGTACGCTCGCAGAAGCGCTTCGCGCCCTCGAAACCGCCCTTGATCCGGACCGAGACGATGCCGCCGAAACCGTCCATCTGTCGTGCGGCAAGCGCGTGGTGCGGATGCGCCTTCAGGCCCGGATAGATCACCGCTTCCACGCCCGGCTGCGTCTGCAGCCACTCGGCCAGCGCCAGCGCGTTCTCGCAGTGGGCGCGCATGCGCAGGTGCAGGGTCTTCAGGCCGCGCAGCGCGAGGAAACTGTCGAACGGCCCCTGCACCGCGCCGACCGAGTTCTGCAGGAACGCGAGCTGTTCGGCGAGTTCGGCGTCGTCGCCGACCACCGCCATGCCGCCGACGATGTCGGAATGACCGTTGAGATACTTCGTCGCCGAGTGCATCACGATATCGGCGCCATGTTCGAGCGGACGCTGCAGGATCGGCGAGGCGAAGGTGTTGTCGACGACCATGCGCAGACCGTGCTTCTTCGCGATCGCGTTCACCGCGTCCAGATCGACGATCTTGAGCATCGGATTGGTGGGCGTCTCGACCCAGATCATCCGCGTCTGCGGACGGATCGCCGCTTCCAGCGCGGCGGGATCGGTCATGTCGACGAAGCTGAAATCCAGACCCGCGCTGCGCCGGCGCACACGCTCGAACAGGCGGAACGTGCCGCCGTAGACATCGTCCATGCAGACCACGTGGCTGCCGGTGTCGAGCAGTTCGAGAATGGTCGACGTGGCCGCCAGCCCCGAGGCGAAGGCGAAGCCGCGGCTGCCGCCTTCGAGACCCGCGACGCAGCGCTCGTAGGCGAACCGGGTCGGGTTGTGGGTGCGCGAGTACTCGAAACCCTGATGCACGCCGGGGCTGCTCTGCGCGTAGGTCGACGTCGCGTAGATCGGCGTCATCACCGCCCCGGTGCTCGGGTCGTGGGACTGTCCGGCGTGGATGGCCTTGGTGCCGGGGCCCCAGGCGCGGGTGTCGGCGGCGGGGCGGTCGGTCTGGCTCATCTCGGGCAACTCCATGAAAAGACCGGGAATTCTACCACCCGCCCCACGCCCCCCGGACCGTCACTGAACGCGACGGCGCAGCCAGTTCAGCAAATCGATCCGGGTGATGAGGCCGAGAAACCGGTCCCCGTCCATCACGATGACCACATGGCCGCGATCGAATACCGGCAGCAGCGCCTCGACCGGCGAGCGCACGTCGAGCATGTCGAGCTTGCTGACCATGGCCGTCGACACCGGGTCGCGGAACCGGGCCTCGTCGCCGTAGACGTGCAGCAACACGTCGCTTTCGTCGAGGATGCCGATGATCCGGTCGCCGTCCATCACCGGCAGCTGCGAGATCTCGTAGAGCTTCATGCGCTGATAGGCGGTGATCAGCAGGTCGTTGGGACCGACCACCACGGTGTCGCGCCGGGTGTAGGGACGCAGGATCAGATCGCGCAGGTCGCCGTGCTGTTCGCGCTGGATGAAGCCGTTGTCGAGCATCCAGTAGTCGTTGTACTGCTTCGACAGGTACTTGTTGCCGGTATCGCAGACGAACACCAGCACGTTCTTCGGACTGGTCTGTTCGCGGCAGTATTTCAGCGCCGCGGCCAGCAGGGTGCCGCTGGAGGAGCCGCCCAGCACGCCCTCCGAACGCAGCAGTTCGCGCGCGGCCAGGAAGCTCTCCTTGTCGGTGATGGCGTAGGCCTTCTTCACCCGGGTGAAATCGGAGATCGGCGGCAGGAAGTCCTCGCCGATGCCCTCGACCATCCAACTGCCGGACTTCTCGCTGAGCGTGCCTTCGTTGATGTATTCGGTGAGGATCGAACCGACCGGGTCGGCGAGGATCAGTTCGGTCTGCGGCGAATGCTCGGCGAAGCAGCGCGAAAGCCCGGTCATGGTGCCGGAACTGCCGCAGCCGAAGACGATCGCGTCGAGGCCGCCGGCGCCGGCCATCTGGCGCAGGATCTCGGGCCCGGTGCCGAATTCGTGCGCGGCCGGATTGTCGGGATTGCCGAACTGGTTGATGAAGTAGGCGCCTGGGGTTTCGTCCGCGATGCGCTTGGCCATGTCCTGGTAGTAGTCCGGATGGCCCTTGGCCACATCGGAACGGGTCAGCACCACCTCGGCGCCCATCGCCTTGAGGTTGAAGATCTTCTCCCGGCTCATTTTGTCGGGCACGACCAGGATCAGCTTGTAGCCCTTCTGCTGCGCGACCAGGGCCAGACCGATGCCGGTATTGCCGGCGGTGCCTTCGACCAGGGTCGCGCCCGGGGCGATGTCGCCGCGCTGCTCCGCGGCCTCGATCATGCGCAGACCGATGCGGTCCTTGATCGAACCGCCGGGATTCTGGCTTTCGAGCTTCAGGAAGAGAGTGCAGAGACCGGTGTCGAGACGCTGGGCGCGGACGATCGGGGTGTCGGCGATCAGATCGAGAACGGAATCGCTGATCGGAGACCGGGAGGTCTGGGAGGTGTTCGGCATGCCGTCGCCCGTTCGGATGGGAAGGGGCGGATTATCGCATCGCCGGCGCGACGGCGCGGCAGGGGGGCGGCCGGCCCACCCGGTCCGACGGACGACGGCGGGCGACGAGGAGGCCCGCAGCGCCGTCCGTCGACCCGCGATGCGGGCCGGACCTCGCGCGTCAGTGGTGCAGCGCGTCGTACATCCGGGTCAGGCGGTCCTTGGCGGCGAGTTTCTCGCGCTTCATCTGCGACAGCCGGGTGTCGTCCACCGGCAACACGCCGAGTTCGGCGTCCAGTACCTGTTTGTCGAGCTCCTTGTGGCGGTGATACAGCTGACGGAACTCGGCATTCGCCTTCAACAGCGCTTCGACTTCGGTCTGGGGGTGCCCTTCGAACATGGATTCCTCCTCACAACACGATGAACGGCGCGACCGGGACGGGCGCACCTGGGGTGGGATCGCAGGGGAACGCGTCCGTGGACCGCGTGCGGCGGCCACGAACGAAAACGCCCCGGCCGGTCTCGGCACGGGGCGCTGCGGGGGCGGACGCCGGAACCACGGTGCGGACGCCCCGGACCCGGGCGCCCGCAAGCACTTCGCTTGCGGCGGCGGTCTCCGAACTTGCGTCGCGCACTGGCGTCATCGGTTCTGCCTGTCCTCCGGACGGCGCACAGGCCCTCCGCAGGACCGACGCTACTCCTCTCACCGACGCCCGGCAAGTCTGCCGATCACAATTCCGCGCGCGCCACGACAGGCGGTTGCCCGGGCATGGCGGAACCGCCCGGAAATGAGGAAAAAGCGTTCCGGTTCAATTGCTTGTGAAAAATCCGTTATACCCTCAACGTCGACTCGGCTTGGGCTTGGGCTTCGGTTTTGGCTTCGGCTTGGGGGTCGGCGCGGGGGTCGTCCCGCCAGCGCTCAGTTCGGCCTCGCGGCGGGCCAGCTCGGCTTCGCGCGCGCGCGCCAAGCGCAGCTTTTCCGTCTCGTCGGCGGCCACCGTGTCCAGCAGCCCTTCGGCCTGCTCGCGACTGCGCGACTCGGCCTCCACCGCCTCGCGCAACCGCGCGGCCTCTTCGGCATGGATCTGCGCCTCGACCCGCAGCCGCTCGGCCTCGGCGCGGGCGCGTTCGGCATCGCGGCGGCTGGCTTCGACCAGCAGTTCGCTGCGCTCGGTCTCCAGCCGCTGCAGCTCGGCGCGGCCGGCCTCGGTGCGGGCGGCGATCTCGGCCGTCTCCACCCGGATCTTGGCGATCTGCAGGATCAGCGGGCGCTGTTTGCGTTTGGCGGCCTGCAGCGCCTGGACCGCCTGCCGCGCCTGCAGGCGCTCGTAGGCGGCGTGGGCGTTGCGTTCGGGATCCGTATCGATCGCCTGCAGCCGTTGACCGAGCCGGGCGACATCGGGGTCACGCTCCTGCGCGGACGCGGCGGCCGGCATGGCGAGCAGCAATGCCAGCCCCAGTGTGGCGAAACGAGGACTCATGGCGCGCCCTCCACGCCCAGGCGTCGGCGCAACTCGGCGATCTCGCCGCGCCGACGGGCCAGTTCGCTCTGCTGCGCGGCTTCCCGACTGCGGGCGTGGGCGTAATCGGCTTCGGCCGTGGCCAGTTGGGCCAACCCGATCGCATCGGCGTTCTTGCGCGCGGCCAGCGCGGCCTGGGCCTGACCGAGCGCGGTTTTCGCACGCAACAGGGCCTCGGCAGCGTACTGGTCGGCATCGGCGGCCTCGGCCCGGAGCACCGCGGCCTGGGCCGCATCCAGTTCCTGGGTCGGGACCGGCGCACGCGCCGGCGCCAGGACCGGAAACGTGAGCAGAATCACAAGCAGTCCGGCGAACACACCGCGGAAGTGCCATGACGGGTGCTGCGGGGAACGCGGCATTTGTGCGAAGCTTGGGGGCATGGGGAGCGTGTCGGTGTCGGATGGAACGCCGTCCGGTTCGGAACGGTTCCGGTTCCGTCGGTCATCGACGCGGTCCCATTGTGGTCAGCCCGCGCGGCCGATGCAATGCGACGTTCGGGCCCCCGGCCCGGGCATCGCCCGTCGGTAGCGCTTCACACCTGTCTCGTGGAGGTTCATCGATGGACATCGGCTATTTCCTCAAGCTGATGACGGACAAAAACGCCTCCGACATGTTCCTCACCACCGGTGCGCCCGTGCACATCAAGGTGGAGGGCAAGCTCTATCCGCTGGGCAACACCGGCCTGCCGCCGGGCATGGTCAAGAAGATCGCCTACTCGCTCATGGACGAAGGCCAGGTGCCCGAATTCGAGCGCGAGATGGAGCTGAACATGGCGCTGTCGCTGGCCGACGCCGGGCGTTTCCGCGTCAACGTGTTCAAGCAGCGCGGCGAAGTCGGCATGGTGATCCGCGCGATCCGCAGCGTGATCCCGACGATCGAGGAGCTGCAGCTGCCGCAGGTGCTCAAGAACGTGATCATGGCCCCGCGCGGCCTGGTCCTGATCGTCGGCTCGACCGGCTCCGGCAAATCGACCTCGCTGGCGTCGATGATCGATTACCGCAACAGCACCGCCGCCGGTCATATCCTCACCATCGAGGATCCGATCGAATACCTGCACAAACACAAGAAATCGATCGTCAACCAGCGCGAAGTCGGCCTGGACACCCATGCCTTCCACAATGCGCTGAAGAACGCGATGCGCGAGGCGCCGGACGTCATCCTGATCGGCGAAATCCTCGACGCGACCACGATGGAGGCGGCGATCGCCTTCGCCGAAACCGGTCATCTGTGCCTGGCGACGCTGCACTCGAACAATGCCGACCAGACCATCGAGCGCATCCTCAACTTCTTCCCCGAAAGCGCGCACAAGAACGTGCTGATGAACCTCGCCCTGAACCTCAAGGCGGTCATCAGCCAGCGACTGGTCGTGGGTACGGACGGCCGCCGCGTGCCGGCGGTGGAAGTGCTGATCAACACGCCGATGATCCGCGACCTGTTGCGTCGTGGCCAGGTGCACGAGATCAAGGCCGCGATGGAGGAAACGCTGGAAGAAGGCATGGAATCGTTCGACCAGTGCCTGTTCCGCCTCACCAAGGAAGGCAAGATCGACATGGAGCAGGCGCTGCGCGCGGCCGACTCCCGCGACGGTCTGGCGCTCAAGTTCCGTCTCTCCGAAGGCGGGAGTTCCGAACACGATCCGTACGCGGTGGCGTTCGAGGGCGGCGACGGCACGTCTTCGTTCTCGCACTGACCGCTTCCGCACGCTCCGACATGCGAACGCCCCGGCCACAGGCCGGGGCGTTTTCGTTGGATTCGAGCTTGCGGGGCCCATCCCCGGTGGTCTTCCCCGCACCTGCGCGTCGACGGCACCCGCGTCGTCTCATGTGATCGCAACGGCGGGCCAAGGCCCGCCCTACGCCGGCGGCGCGTCCGGCTGATGCTCCGGCTTCGCCGCATCGAACGCCGGCAGCGCGAGGCAGGAGGCTTCGATCTGGCGGATGGTCGGATACGGTGCGAGATCGACGCCGAATCGGCGCGCGTTGTAGACCTGCGGGATCAGGCAGCAATCGGCGATGCTCGGGCTGTCGCCCTCGCAGAACTCGCCGCGCGCGAGATCCTCGACCAGCATCGCCTCGAACGCGTGGAAGCCTTCGGCGATCCAGTGCTGCACCCAGGCGTCGCGCTCGCTCTGCGGCGCGCTGTACTCGCGTTCGAGATACTGCAGCACGCGCAGATTGTTCAGGGGATGGATGTCGCAGGCGACCAGCTGCGCCAGCGCCCGCACACGCGCACGATCGCGCGGCGCGACCGGCAGCAGCGGCGGGTCCGGCCAGAGTTCGTCGAGATATTCGAGGATCGCCAGCGACTGGCGGATATTGCGTTCGCCGTGACGCAGCACCGGCACGAGCTTCTGCGGATGGGTCTTCGCGTACTCGGGCGCGTGCTGCTCGCCACCATCGCGGATCAGGTGCACCGACACCTGCTCGTACGGCAGCCCCTTGAGATTCAGGCCGATCCGCACCCGGTAGGCGGCGCTGGAACGCCAGTAGCCGTAGAGCTTCAACTGTTCGCTCATCGCGCCCTCCCTCTTCGCTGTTCCACTGGACCGTGGCCACGACCGCAGCGGGTTGCCGCGATCTTGCGCGCGCGGCCGGCCCGGAGCAAGCCCGCGCGGTTCAGCCCGCCGGGCGCTCGATCCGCTGTTCGATCGCGCCGAAGAGGTCGCTGCCGTCGCGGGCGCGCATCTCGATCCGGACCACGTCGCCGTACTGCATGAACGGCGTGATCGGCTTGCCGGTCTCCAGCGTCTCGACCGTGCGCTTCTCGGCGAAGCAGGACGCCCCCAGCGCGGTGTCCTGGTTGGCGACCGTGCCCGAGCCGACGATGGTGCCGGCGACCAGCGGCCGGGTCCTGGCCGCGTGGGCGACCAGTTGCGCGAAGTCGAACTGCATGTCGACGCCGGCTTCCGGCGCGCCGAACCATTCGCCGTTGATGTGGGTGACCAGCGGCAGATGCACCTTGTTGCCCTGCCAGGCGTCGCCCAGCTCGTCGGGCGTGACGAACACCGGCGACAGCGCCGAACGGGGCTTGGACTGCAGGAAACCGAAGCCCTTGGCCAGCTCGTTCGGAATCAGATGGCGGAGGCTGACATCGTTGACCAGGCCGATCAGCTGGATGTGGCCGGCGGCCGCTTCCGGGGTCACCGCCATCGGCACGTCGTCGGTGACGATCACGACCTCCGCTTCCAGATCGATGCCGAACTCCTCGCTCGGCACGCGGACCGGATCGCGCGGGCCGTAGAACCCGGCGCTGACCGCCTGGTACATCAGCGGGTCGACGTAGAAACTCTCGGGCACCTCGGCGCCGCGGGCACGGCGGACGCGTTCGACATGCGGCAGGTAGGCGCTGCCGTCGACGAACTCGTAGGCGCGCGGCAGCGGCGCGGCCAGTTGGGTCATGTCGAGATCGAATGCGCCCTCGGCGGCACCGGCATTCAACGCCTCGGACAGCGCGTTCAGGCGCGGGGCCAGGTTCGACCAGTCCTCGAGCGCGCGTTGCAGGGTCGGGGCGATGCCGTCCGCGCGCACGGCGCGGGCGAGATCGCGGGAGACCACGATCAGGGTGCCGTCGCGGCCACCGTCCTTCAGGGAACCCAGCTTCATCGGTACCTCGGATCTGTGCGAACGTGAATTGGTTTCAATTGTAACTGATCGGGATCGCCGGCCGTCGACACCGGGCCGGTCAGGCCTCGCTCTGGAATCCGCCGGCGCGATAGGTCAACACCAGCGTGTCCCGATGACCGCCACCGCCGGACGACGTGTCCCTCAGCGGCTGGATCGGCGTGCTCTCGTGGATCATCCGGGTATCGTCCAGCAACAGCAGGCTCCACGGTTCGCTGAGCGTGAAGCGCTGTCCGTCCGGGCCGGCGGCTTCGAACACCCGGGTCTCGCCGCCGCGGATCGCCTGCCGGTCGACCAGGAACACGGCGACGAAGTCGACGCCGTCGCGATGCGCGCCTTCCGGCGTGGGGCGACCGATGCCGTCGGTGGTATCGATCCGGAACTGGTGCGCCTCGACGTACCAGGGGTCGACCGCGCGCACCTGGCGCAGGCAGTCGCCGAGCGCGGCCAGGATGCGGTTCCAGGCCGGCGCGGCGACGGTGTCCTCGGCGATCGGCGCGAACCAGCGCTGCAGGCCGCCATGCAGCGCGTTGTAGTCCAGCGATTGGTAATGGGCCCGGTGCGGCGCCTGCGCGACCCCTTCGCTGCCGACGACGAAACAACCGTGCCGGCGCCGGCGATAGCGACCACCATCGCGCAGATAGTCATCGGGCGGCAGATCGTCCCAGCTCGGGCCCAGCGCGCGCAGCGCCTCCGCCTCCACGCCGCAGAGCGCGGCGACATCGTCGGGGGCGAGCACTGCATAACCGCGCCCGCGCAGCGCGGCGATCAGGCCGTCTCGGGGCGTATAAGGCGCGCGGAAAGTAGCGACCATCGGTAGTTCCTGCTCCAGGTGGGGGAGGCGGCGGACTCCCGCCATGCGCCGGGACGGCGGGTGGACTCCCACGCGACGCGGCAAGCCTGCTACTTTAGCGTTCAGACCGGGCCTGACGGGGGGACACGTCCGCGGTCGACACCGTTACGCCGACTCCCCGTCGCAGTCCGTATTCGCGGTGCTACGTTCGTGGGTGGGCAACGCCGGGATGGCCATGGCAAGCAGGATGCTGATCGACATCGACCGTTTGCGCGGATTCGCGGACGCCACCAGCACCGAGGCGCTGACGAACAGCATCGAACGCGTGGTCCGTCCGCTCGGAGTCCACTACTGGTTCTACGCAGTGGATCTGCCGCTGGTCAACGAACATCCGAACCAGCTGCGCATGGGTACTTATCCCGAAGCGTGGGTTTCCCACTACTTCGAGATGGACTACATCAGCATCGATCCGGTGATCAGCCATTGCCACGACCACGCCACGCCGGTGTCGTGGGAAGAAGCGCAACACCACCACCGCAGGATCGTCGACCCGCACCTGCAGAAGATCCGGCATCTGTTCGGCGAAGCCCGCGAATTCGGCCTGTGCAACGGCGTCAGCGTGCCGCTGCACGGTCCCGGCGTGTCCTGGGGACTGATGTCGTTCGCCTCGCGGGATCTGGACGCGGCGGATTTCGAGGAGCGGCTGCCGGAATTGCATCTGCTGTCGCATTTCGTCCACGAAGCCGCACGCCAGTTCCTGCGCTCGAAGACCCCGACCCCGCTGCCGGCGCTGACCAAGCGCGAACGCGAATGCCTGTCCTGGGCCGCGGAGGGCAAGACCAGCTGGGAAATCGGTCAGCTGTTGAACATCAGCGAGCGGACGTCGATCTTCCATCTGCAGAACGCGACCCACAAGCTCGGGGTGAGCGGCCGTCAGGCCGCGATCGCCCGCGCGATCTCCCTCGGCCTGATCGTCTCCCTGCGCAACTGAAACGCGCGCCTCGCGCATTCCGGACGCCGCCCGCACCCACAAACGGATGTTGGTTGTCGCGGATGTCAAATTTTTCGAACGATTTCATGCCGGAACGATGCCGCATCGATCCCGGATCCTCGAATTCGTCGCGGTTTTCCGCACTACCCTCACGACAGAAACGGACCTGCATCAACCTGTAAGGTTGATCAGCTGCAAGAACTGACAGGGGTTCTGCTCACTGGTGTCTCCATCAATCAATCTCTGGAGGCGACACCATGGCATCAATCATCATCGGCCGCGCGGGCGAACAAGGGCTCGGCGCACCGCTACTGGACAGCATGTACCGGCTGCGCTGCGACGTCTTCCACGAGCGTCTGCGCTGGGACGTCCGGGTCGAGCATGGTCGCGAGCACGACTGGTTCGATCTGATCGGCCCGCACTACCTCATCGCCCACGACGGCGGGGCGTCCGCGCTCGGCTGCTGCCGGCTCCTGCCGACACAGGGCCCGAACATGCTGCGCGACATCTTTCCGACCCTGCTCGACGGCGCGCCGGCACCTGCGGGACCGGCGATCTGGGAGGTCAGCCGTTTCGCGATCGATCAACGCTGCGCCGGCGAGGGATATGGATTCGGCGCGGTGCCGGCTTCGATGCTCGCCGAGATGTTCCGCTTTGCCGGCACCCACGGCATCGAAGCCCTGGTCGGCGTGACCAGCGCACCGGTCGAACGGATGCTGCGCCACCTCGGCCTGCATGTCGAACGTCTCGGTGCGACGCAGCGGATCGGCCGGGTCATGAGTCTGGCGTTCCGTATGCCGGTGGCGGAAAACCTCGAAGTGGTCGGCCCGGCACCGGTGCTGACGGTGTCGCACGCGGCCTGATCCGCGAATCGCAGGGGGATGCCGCCGCCCACAGACGGGTCGGCCGGCCGAACGGGGGGAAAGATCACCACGGAACGGAAGCGGCGCATCGGGCGTCGCGGCCCCTCGTCGCGCGCGGCGCCGGGGCACGGCCGACCTGCGTCCGCTGCGCGTGAAAGCGCGCAGCGGACGCGGGGTTCAGAGTGCGCAGTGTGTTGCGTTGAACGCCGCGGCCTTCAGGCCGCGACCGACGCGGACCGAGGACGACGCGGCTGCAGTCCCGTATCGTGCCGCTCGCGCAGGAGCGCGGCCGCACCGTCCCACAGGGCGCGACGCGCCTGGAGCGCCGTACGCGCCGCTTCACGCGCCGACTGCAGGCCATCCGGCTCACGCGACAACTGCCGTTCGATCAGCAGGCTCGCGGCCGGCCCATGGCTGTCGCCGTCCAGTTCGATATGACGTTTGAGGTAATAAACGAAGCCCGGAGCCTGCATTTCGCTCAGGCCCCAGCGATCCAGCAGACTCTGGAACATCGCCGGGATCACGTTCTCGCGGCCATAGAAGAAGCTGGCCATGGTTTCAAGGGTGCTGCCCTGCAGGCAGGTGCCGAGGGTATGGCCGACGAACTCGCGCACGAAGGTCGGAACCTCTGCGTCGGCCAGCGACTGCGACAAGCCTGCGCCTGCACGCATGCCGGCCATGAAGCGGTCGAACTGCGCGGTGGAGGCGCCGACATCGGCCATCGCACGCAGATAGAGATCGAGATGACTGGCAGGATTGCCATCGGCATCGACGTCGCTCTCTTCCGCCAGGACGATGTCGTTGATCAGCCGTGCGGCCGCCGGATCCGTCGGCGGCAACCAGGGCAGTTCCACGCAGGTCAGATCGCGCTGCAGGCGCTTGGCGAGGGACATGAAGTCCCAGACCGCGAACACATGCACCTGCATGAAACCACGCAGGGTCTGGACATCGACGATTTCCGCGAAGACCGGATGGGTTTCCAGTTCGTTGCGCAGCCTGCGCATCGCCGGGGTGAGCACGGGGTCCTGCCGGCCTTCGGCCGTTTCCTTCTTCATGCGACGCTCCTTGTTCGGACACGGGTTGAGGAAAAAGCGGGAACGTCCGAACGCAACCATCCATGGTCCGTTCGGACCTCGCGGAACCGGCTTGCGCCGGTCCCGGTCCCTTCGCAACGCCGCGAGCGGCGCTCCGAGAGCGATACGTCCTTGTGTCGCCAACCTGTATCCGATCCGGCAGCGCCGTGGCGCCTGCCCGCGATCGTCAATGCGGAAGATAGAGCGGGTAGAGACTGCCTTCCTCGCGCTCGATGCGCTGCGCGAGCAGCCCGTACACCGTCTGGTAATCCGACATGAATTCACGCCGCATCGCATCGTCGAACGACGCGAGCTGATATTTCTTCACGAAATCGACCACGCCGCGCGTGATCGCGTTCATCTCGCGACGGAAACTGCGCACGAGCGCGGTACTCTCCGGATCGCCCTGCATGGCGCTTTCCACGTAGTTGTAGAAGCGCACGTTCTCGGCGATCAGATGTCCCTCCAGATGCACCTTGAAGGCATTGAGCATCTGCGGAATCTGTCCGAAGTCGCCCTGTTTCGCCAGATCGCCGATGGCGCCGTAGAGCTTCACCAGATCGGCGTGATCGCGTTTGAGCGACGGCACCAGTTGCGGATCGTAGGCGACCCCGAAACCGGCCTTGCGTTGCTCCAGCGTCGGAGCACCCTGCGGCAACGCCTGCGATGTGGGCTTCTGCCCACTCCCCAACCACTTCCTCAAGAAATCGAACACAACGTCCCCTGTCGAATGATCCCTCGGCATGCCGCCGACCGGGCGAACATAGCCGCTGGCGGAGGAGCCCGTGTACCTGTCGAAAATGACAGGTTGATGGATGCCCGCTTCCAACCGGGCAATGGTCGTGGTGCAGTCGACGACAATGCGAACGATGTCCGGTGTCGACGTGCGTGGATACGGACGCGCGGAAGGCGCGCGATCGCCTTGCCTCTCCGATCTCCGAAAAAGACGAAGCCCGCCTTGCGGCGGGCTTCGGGTAGATGGCAGCCCCGGATGGATTCGAACCACCGAATGCCTGAGTCAGAGTCAGGTGCCTTACCGCTTGGCGACGGGGCTGTGGAACTGCGACGCTGCGATTGTAACGCCAAAACGGCGTCTCCAGTACAGCGTCCGGAACCGGGAGCGGAAAGCGCCCGGTCCGCGTTCGAAGCGATCAGCGCTTCGAGAACTGGGTGGCGCGACGTGCCTTGTGCAGACCAACCTTCTTGCGTTCGACCTCACGGGCGTCGCGGGTCATGAAGCCGGCCTTGCGCAGCTCGGACTTCAGGGTCTCGTCATATTCGACCAGCGCGCGGGCGATGCCCAGGCGGATGGCACCGGCCTGGCCGGTGGTGCCGCCGCCCGTGGCGGTGACGACGATGTCGAACTTGTCGGTGGTCTTGGTCAGTTCGAGCGGCTGACGGACGATCATGCGGGCGGTTTCGCGACCGAAGAACTCGTCGAGCGGACGCTCGTTGACGGTGATGTTGCCGGTGCCCTTGCGCAGGAAGACGCGTGCGACGGAGGACTTGCGACGGCCGGTGCCGTAATTCTGCTGAGTAGCCATCGTTTAGAGTTCCAGGACTTGCGGCTGCTGGGCGGCGTGCGGGTGTTCGGAACCCTTGTACACCTTCAGTTTCTTGTACATGGCGCGGCCGAGCGGATTCTTCGGCAGCATGCCCTTCACGGCGATCTCGATCACGCGCTCCGGATGGCGCTCCAGCGCCTGGGCCAGGTTTTCGGTCTTCAGGTTGCCGACGTACCCGGTGAAGCGGTGGTACTTCTTGTCCAGCAGCTTGTTGCCGGTCACCGCGATCTTCTCGGCGTTGATCACGACGAGGTAATCGCCGGTATCGACGTGCGGGGTGTAGACGGGCTTGTGCTTGCCGCGGAGGCGGTGAGCGAGCTCTGCGGCCAGTCGGCCGAGGGTCTTGCCGGAAGCGTCGACGAGATACCAGTCGCGCTGGACGGTCTCGGACTTGGCGGTGAAAGTCTTCATGGAATGACTCTGGTTGAGGTGCCTGGTCGGACTGATTGCGGACGGTCTTCGCGCCGATGTCTGCGCATGGAAGAACGCCGGAACTTCGCCTCGCGTTGTATCGCGGTCCCGATGCCCTGAGCCGCAAAGAAGCGGAATCATAGCCGCCACTGCCGGCTACCGCAAGCGGCGGGCTGCCAAGGGGCGGAGGACGGGCGCGCGGGACACGTCCGGGAACGGGGCCGCTCGCGCCGGCGCCCGCCATCCACGAAGATGTCGCGGTGACCGCCGCACCGCCCGCCGCCCCCGCCATTACCGCCGACCTGATCGCGCTCGCCGACCAGTGCGTGCAGTGTGGACTCTGCCTGCCGGTCTGCCCGACCTATCGGCTGGAATCGCTGGAAACCGAGTCCCCGCGGGGCCGGATCGCCCTGATCAAGGCATGGGAGACCGGCGCGCTGGCGCCGACGCCGGCCGGCGACGGACACCTGGATGCCTGTCTGGGCTGCCGCCGGTGCGAAGCGGTGTGCCCGGCCGGTGTCCGATACGGCACACTGCTGACCACGGCCCGCACCCGGCAACGCGCCCGACGGCCACCCGATCGCCGCCAGCGGGCGATCGAATGGCTGACCGCGCGGCCGCGGCCTCTGTCCACGCTGCTGGCCGCCTACCGGATCGCCTGGCCCCTGCTGCCGCGGGCGGCCCGGCCATTGCCGCGGCCACCCGGCCCGACGGCACCGGCCGCGACCACAATACCGTCGCGGACGACCGTGGATGTGCGGGCCGCCCTGTTCCTCGGCTGCGTCGCCCGCGACTACGAGGCACCGCTGCGGGCCGCGGTGCAGCGGCTCGGCGCCGCCTGCGGGGTCGGAATCGACGCCCCGTCCGGACAGACCTGTTGCGGCAGTCTGCACGCCCACGCCGGGGATGCCGCGCGCGCGGAGCAGCTCACCGCGATCAACCGCACGGCCTTTGCCGGCACGCAGCCGGTGCTGACGCTCGCCAGCGGCTGCCACGAAGCGGTCGCCGGCGCCGTGGGCGAGCGCTGCGAGGACGCCATCGTCTTCTTCGCCCGCCATGCCGAGGCCATGACCTTCGCCAGTTCCGGCCAGCGCATCGCCCTGCACCTGCCCTGCAGCCAGCGCAACGCGGTGCGCAGCGACGGCGCGCTCCGCGCGCTGCTGGCGCGGGTGCCGGGACTGGAGGTGATCGCACTCGACGCCGGCGCCGGCTGCTGCGGCGCCGCCGGCACCGCGATGCTGACCGACCCGGTCCGCGCCGACCGCTTCCGCCGGCCGCTGATCGAGCAACTGGCCGCCAGCGGCGCGACCCGTCTGCTCAGCGCCAACCTGGGCTGCCGGCTGCATCTGGCCGGCGGCACCGCGATCCCGGTACAGCACCCGCTCGAATTTCTTGCAGAATGTCTGGCATGACCGCCGTCCGCCGCCTATCGCCGATCGACCGCCTGCTCGCCGACGCCCAGAACGCGCTGGAGACCGTGGCCGGCGCGGTCCACGCCGAGCGCCCCAACCCCGGCATGACCGAAGCCGATGTGGTGCTGGACGAGGCCGAGCGCCGGCATGCCGCCGGCCTGATGCGCATCAATCATGTCGGGGAGGTCTGCGCGCAGGCGCTGTACGTCGGCCAGGCCGCGGTCGCGCGCGACCCGCAGACGCGCGCGCAACTGCAGGCGGCCGCACAGGAAGAAACCGACCATCTGGCCTGGTGCGCAGACCGCCTGCGCGAGCTCGACAGCCGGCCCAGTCTGCTCAACCCGCTGTGGTACGCGGGCAGCTATGCGATCGGGGTGCTCGCCGGACTGCGCGGCGACGGCTGGAACCTCGGTTTCGTGGTCGAGACCGAACGCCAGGTCGAGGCGCACCTCGAAGAACACCTGCAGACCCTGCCGCCGGCCGACGCGCGCAGCCGCGCGATCCTCACGGTCATGAAGGACGACGAGATCCGCCACGCGGAACACGCCGAGGCCTCGGGCGCACGCCTCCTGCCGCCGCCGGTACCGACGCTGATGGCGGCGGCGTCGAAGGTGATGAAAACGATCGCATACCGGCTGTAGGGCGGGCCTCGGCCCGCCATTACGGCCGATCCGGCGGTGCCGTACGACGATCGAACCGCACCACCGCAACGAAAAAGCCGGCTTTCGCCGGCTTTTCTTCGGAATGGCGCGCGGATCACTCCGCGAGGTTGCGCCCCTGGTACAGCTCCTCGATCTCGCGGCGCAGGCGGGCTTCCACCTTCATCCGCTCCTTGAACGAGAGATTCTTGGCCTTTTCCTCGAACAGGTACTGGTCGAGATCGAAGTCCTTGAGATGCATCTTCGTGTGGAACAGGTTCTCCTGGTACACGTTGACGTCGAGCATCTCGTAGCGCGACTTGATGTTCTTCGCCAGGAAATCCTGGATCGAATTGATCTTGTGGTCGATGTAGTGCTTCTTGCCCTTGATGTCGCGGGTGAAGCCGCGCACGCGGTAGTCCATGACGACGATGTCGGACTCCAGGCTCTCGATCAGGTAGTTCAACGCCTTCAACGGCGAGATCACGCCGCAGGTCGACACGTCGATGTCGGCGCGGAAGGTCGCGATGCCGTTGTCCGGATGGGTCTCCGGATAGGTGTGGACCGTGATGTGCGACTTGTCCATGTGCGCGACCACGGCGTCGGAGATGATCTCCTTGCCGGCGGCCTTCTTGTCGATCACCGGTTCCTCGGAAATGAGGATGGTGACGGACGCGCCCTGCGGATCGTAGTCCTGGCGCGCGATGTTGAGGATGTTCGCGCCGATGATCTCCGCCACGTCGGTGAGGATCTGGGTCAACCGGTCGGCGTTGTATTCCTCGTCGATGTAGGCGATGTAACGCTGACGTTCGTCCTCGCTCGACGCGTAGCACACGTCGTAGATGTTGAAGGACAGGGACTTCGTCAGATTGTTGAAACCTTGCAGCTTCAAACGCGGCAGCGGCTTGACCACGGCAGCGATTCCTCATAGGGGGCGGAGGTCGGGGGCGCGATTATGCGGCATTGCGGCAGCGGGGGCCATGCCGGCGCTGCGTCGCAGCATCCGCCGGCGCCGGACGCGGGGTCCGGGGGCTTCGATACGCCGGCGTTTGCCCGATTCATGACAAAGGCCTACTCTTGCCTCTTCCTCCGTTCTGGCTCGCATGAACTCATCCCCCGTGGCCACGCTGACCCCACTCCGCCGCAACGCCAATCCGCTCGCCCCGACGGTCGCCACCATCGAGCGCTTCCTTTCACACTGTCACCGTCGCCGCTACCCGCCGCGGACGGAGGTGTTCCGCCCGGGCGACCCGGCCGGCACCCTGTACTACGTGATCTCGGGGTCGGTCAGCATCATCACCGAGGAGGAAGACGGCCGCGAACTGGTGCTGGGCTACTTCGGACCGGGCGAATTCGTGGGCGAAATGGGCCTGTTCGTCGAGAGCGACCGCCGCGAAGTGGTGCTCCGCACCCGGACCCAGTGCGAACTGGCGGAGATCGGCTACGAGCGCCTCTACCAGTTGCTCGAAGGCCCGCTGGCCGGCGACGCCGCCCAGCTGATCTATGCGATCGGCGCCCAGTTGTCCCGCCGCCTGCTCGACACCAGCCGCAAGGCCGGGCGTCTGGCCTTCCTCGACGTGACCGACCGCATCATCCGCGCCCTGCACGATCTGACCCGCGAACCCGAAGCCATGAGCCACCCGCAAGGCACCCAGCTGCGGGTCTCGCGTCAGGAGCTGGCCCGGCTGGTCGGCTGCTCGCGCGAAATGGCCGGACGCGTGCTCAAGAAGCTGCAGGCCGACGGCAAGCTGCACGCCCGCGGCAAGACGGTGGTCGTCTACGGCACCCGCTGATCGCACCGCCGCTCCATGACGACCGCCGCGCACGACCTCGCCGAAGATGACGTCGACCTGCGCGGCGCGGTTCCGGCCGATGCCGACGATGTCGCCCGGCTGCTGACCCAACTGGGTTACCCCTGCGATGCGGCCGACGCCGCCGAACGCATCGCCACGGTCCTGCACAACGACCGCCAGGCGCTGATCCTGGCCCGCAGCCGCGGCGTGGTCTGCGGACTGCTGGCCCTGGACTTCATGTACTACCTCCCGTTGGACACCACCACCTGCCGGGTCACCGCGCTGGTGGTCTCCACCGACGCCCGGGGCCAGGGGCTGGGGCGTCTGCTGCTGCGCGATGCAGAACACCGCGCCAGACTCGGCGGCGCCGCCCGCCTGGAAGTGACCAGCGCCGGACATCGCACCGAGGCCCACGCGTTCTATCGTGCCTGCGGCTTTTCCGAGGGCGCGGTACGGTTCGTCAAGCTGCTGGGGGACTGAGTCCGCGCCCTGCGGCAGAATAGGCCTTCCTTCCGATCCCGAACGGCCGCCGCTCATGGAATGCCCGAAGTGCCACGCTCCGATGCACCCGCTTCCCGATCTGGAGGAGCCCGTCCACCGCTGCGAAGGCTGCGCGGGCATGTGGTTCGAGATCATGGCCCACGAGCAACTGCGCGATGAGGCCGAGCGCATCGATCTCCACCCGCCGAAACCGCCGGCGGAAGACGAGTTCTTCGACCCGACCGCGCCGGCGCCCCGGGTCCTGCTCTGCCCGGCCTGCGATCATTACCCGCTGATCCACATGGTCGACCCGCACCAGCCCCACATCCGCTTCGAGAGCTGCAAGTTCTGCTACGGCCGCTTCTACGACGCCGGCGAATTCCGCGATTTCGCCGACGACGACGACAGCACCGGGCTCAGCGGGTTCCTGCGCCGCTTCGGGGGCGAAGCGCGCAGCTGAGGCGGGCGGGCCAGGGCCCGACCTACGCTTTCTCCAGCATCGGCGGCAGCGGGCAATGCAGCAGTCCGCAGACGGTGCGCAGGAGCTCGGCTTCGATCACGCGCAGGCGGCCGTCATGGCTGACCGCCGCGGCGACGGCTTCGACCAGCAGGCGCTTGGCGGTGGGTTCGAGCGCATCCAGCACGGGCCAGACCGCATCCAGCGCAAGCACGCCCTCGGCCGGCGGGGCGTATTCGATGTGCTGGTGCGGGAGCGCGAGCTGCAGGGCGGCGAGGTAGGCGCGCCGGGCGTCGTCGGCGTTGTCGTGGCCGGCCTGCGCGACCAGCGACAGCAGGATCGCGATCTCGCGGGTGGCATCGCCGATCCGGCGCCGGCCGAACGCCCTGTGCCGCGAGGGATCCATGGCCTCGCGCATCTGCGCCTGCAGCAGGGTGCCCAGGCAATATTCGAACACCGACACGCGACCATCGGTGTTGACCACCGCATGCACCGTGTCGAGCACCAGATTGACCTGCGGACGGGGACGCTGGCGCAGGACCGGGAAAGCCAGCGCGGCCAGCGGCAGATGCAGCATCGGATGCAGGCCGGCGAGCTGCTCGGTGCGCAACGCCTGGGTCATCACCGCGGTCTCGCGGCCAAGGCGCGCCGCGATCTCTGTGTGCTGCCGCGCCTGCACCGCCGGATGTTCGTCCAGCAGCAGCGCGAGGATCAGCGACACCGCATCGTCGCGGCTCGCGGCCAGCGCGCGCACCGGCGCGGGAATCGCCGACACGATGACGTCGGCGCTGCGATAGTCGTTGGCCGCGGGATGCGCCACCTGCGCCGCCACCATCGGCGGCGAAACGTCGAAGCTCGCGCCCGGCGACGGCAGTCGCACGCCGTGGCCGGACGATCCCGGACGCGCGTCCTCTTCCAGACCGTTCGGCGGCGCCGCCATCCATTTCTGCTGCAGGGCGGCGAGCTGATCGCTGCGGAAGCTCGGCTCCAGCGCCTGGATGCGCTGCAACAACGGTGGATGGGTGGCGAACCATCCGGACAGGCCGACACCGTCGCCGAACAGCATGTGGCTGACTTCCTCGGCATCGCCGCGATGCTCGAGTCTCGCGCCGACACCGACGCCGCCGATCTTCTTCAGCGCGCCGGCCAGACCCGCGGTCTGGCGCGTGAACTGCACCGCGGAAGCATCGGCGAGCAGTTCCCGGGAACGGCTGACACCGGCCTTGATGATTCGGCCGAAGAACAGGCCGAGATAGCCGATCGCCATCGTCACCAGCGCCGCGACGAGGATGACGGCGGCACCCCGGTCGCGGCTGCCGAAGCGGCCATGTTCGAGGATCCTGCGACCGATGAGCGCGATCATGAGAATGCCGAACAGCACGCCGATCAGGCGGATGTTCAGGCGCATGTCGCCGTTGAGGATGTGACTGAATTCGTGCGCGATCACGCCCTGCAGCTCGTCGCGGTTCAGCCGGTCCAGTGCGCCGCGGGTGACCGCGATCACCGCGTCGGACGGCGCGTAACCGGCGGCGAAGGCGTTGATTCCGGCGTCCTGTTCGAGCACGTACAACCGCGGCATCGGCACGCCGGAGGCGATCGCGATCTCCTCCACGACGTTGCGCAGACGGTGCAGTTGCGGGTCGCGCGTGAGCTCCGGCACCGGGACCCCGCCCAATTGCCGGGCGATGGTCTCGCCGCCCCCGGCGAGCGTGACGATGCGATACAGCGAGCCCAGACCGATCACCGCCATCACCAGCAGCGAGGTGGCGCCGAGGATCGCCGCCGCCCGCGCCGGCGTGGTTTCGTCGTGGGCGGCGATCGCCACCCAGACCGCGAAATCGACCGCGAGCACGATCGCGAGGACCGACAGCGCGAACAGCAGGATCAGCCGGAAGGAGGCCCGGCGCGCATCGGCCTGGCGTTCGAAGAAATTCATGTCGGAACGGGGTTCGGGGGAAAGGGACGCCGCAATGGACGTTTCAGAAGCGGACTTCCGGTGCTTCGCGCATGTCCTCGCGATCGCCCGGGATCGCGAGCAGCGCAGCAGCGGCGAAGTCGAACATGTCGGCGATCAGGCTGGAGGGAAACACCTCGCGCCGGTTGTTGTAGCCCATCACCGCATCGTTGAAGGCCTGGCGCGCGAACGCGACCTTGTTCTCGGTGCTGGCCAGCTCTTCGGTGAGCTGCATCATGTTCCGGTTGGATTTCAGATCCGGATAGGCCTCGGCCACCGCCAGCAGCCGGCCGAGCCCGGCGTTCAGCCGGCTCTGCGCCGCGGCCAGCGCCGCCATCGCCTCGGGATCGCCGGGACTGGCCTTGGCGGCGCTCAGACCGGCCTGCGCGGCGGAGCGGGCGGCGACCACCGCCTCCAGGGTCTCGCGCTCGTGGCCCATGGCCCCCTTGGCGGTCTCGACCAGATTCGGGATCAGATCGAACCGGCGCTGCAATTGCACGTCGATCTGGGCGAAGGCGTTCCGGTAGCCGTTCCGCGCGGTGACCAGCGCGTTGTGGACGCCCACGCCCCAGACCAGCACGACAGCGAGAAATGCGAGCAGGATCAACAAAATAATCACCGAATCTCTCCTTGTTCATGCAAATCCGGGAACAGGCGCTATGATCGGCCCGGAGCGCCGGAACATTCCGGACGGCGGCGGCCTTCGGGCCGCGACGGACACCACCGACACTGACCTGCACACGAAAGCATACGCAGGGGGGGCTCGCGATGAAAGACAAGACCCGGCGCCGCACCACACCGCAACGCGCTCGCGCACGGACGCCGATGCACGCCAAAGCGCTTGCCATGCAGACCGGTCTGGTCGCGCTGCTGCTGCCGCTCGCGGCGGGGCTGTCGGCACAGACGACGCTGCGCTGGGACACGCCGGGCGACACCGCCGCGATCGTCAACACCGGGCTCTATTCGACGAAAGCGACGATGGTGCGTCGATATCCCGGCGCCGGCCTGCGCATGGCGCCGCTGGCCAGCGGTTTCGATGTCGCCGAATTCGAACGCCTCGCCGAGAACCTCGTCGCCGGACAGAAAGTGCCCGGTCTGGCGATGGCGATCGTGCAGGACGGCCGCGTGCTGAGCGCGCGCGGCTACGGCATCACCAGCGTGAACCAGCCGGAGACGGTCGACGAACACACCGTGTTCCGGCTGGCGTCCCTCTCCAAGTCCTTCGCCGCGACCGCCACCGGCATGCTGGTGAACGAAGGCCGGCTGCGCTGGGACAGCCGGGTCGTCGATTACTACCCCACCCTGCAGTTCTCCCAACCGCAGGCCGTGGTGCAGCTGACCGTCGCCGATGTGCTCAGCCATCGCGTCGGCATCGGTCACAACGCCTTCGATCGCGACCTCGAAGCCAACGCCGAATACGACTCGCTGGTCCGCAAGATCGCCTACGCGCCGATGCAGTGCGCACCCGGCGAGTGCTACGCCTACCAGAACATCGCCTACAGCCTGATCGGCGACGTGGTCCAGGGCGCCAGCGGGCAGCCCTACGAACAGTGGGTGGCGCAGCGACTGTTCAAACCGCTGGGGATGCACGACGCGAGTTACGGCCTGGACGGCATCGCCGGCAGCGCGCGCTGGGCCAAACCGCACGTGCGCGCCGGTCGCGGCTGGTCCGCGGTGCATCCCAAGCCGACCTACTACCGGGTCGCGCCGGCCGCCGGCGTCAACGCCAGCGCCAGCGACATGGCGCAGTGGCTGCTCGCCCAGGGCGGACATCGCCCCGACGTACTCTCCGGCGCGCTGCTCGCGACGCTGCACGCGCCGCTGATCGACACACCCGCGGAAATGCGCAGCTCGCAGTGGCGGCGCGACCGCATCAATGCCGCCGGTTACGGCCTCGGTTGGCGCGTGTTCGACTACGCCGGCAACCGCGTGGTCTTCCACGGCGGCGCGGTGCAGGGCTATCGCGGCGTGATCGCGCTGATGCCCGAGCGCGACCTCGGCGTGGCCATCCTCTGGAACGCCAACAGCGGCGCACCATCCGGACTGCTGCCGACCATCCTCGACCGCGCCATCGGCGTCACCCCGCAGCGTTGGCTGGAAGGCGAACCCGAACCGCTCGACGAAGGCCTGTACGCGCAGGGCCTGCCGAAACTGCCGGACCCGCCGGCCGCAAGCGGCGGCGCCGAAGCTTCGGTCTCGAACGCCAAACCCGAGTGAGCGCTTCCCGCGCGGTCGACAACGACCGCGCGGCATTCCCGGGGCCACGCCCCCGCTTATTGCGGCTCGGCCTCCAGGACACCTTTGAGTCTGGCGAGCCCATGCTCGAAATCGGGCCCGATCATCCGGTCGAACAGCAAGCCGAACCAGCGCGAAAGCGGATTCATGCCGTGCCCGGCATCGAATGACCACACCACGTGGGTACCGTCGCCGTCCGGAGCGAGCGTGAAGGTCCCGATGGCATCGCCATGGCCCTCGAATTCGAGCCGGGTGACGATCTTGCGAACAGGGCTGCTTCCGATGATCGACTGCCGCTCCTTGCCCACGTCCGACTGTTCGCTGGGCCAGCGCACCGCAGCGCACACACCGCGGCGCGGAGCCTCGAAGATGTAGACCGCCTTCGGATCGCACGCATGCCAGGGCGACCACGTGTTGAAGCGGCGGCAGGAATCGAACATCGCGAATACTTCGGCCGGCGGCCGGGCGATGGTCACGGCGCGCTCGGCGTGGGACGTGCAAGGCAACAGGAAACCACCCGCGACAAAGACGATCACCAGCAGACATCCAGTAGAACCCGCGTCGTCGGACACCTCATCTGCAGGGACATCGCGACCTCCGGAACGGTTGATCGGAGGTCGTCCTGCGCCTCGCCGGCCGCTCAGGAATCGATATTTCGCGCCGTTTTACGCCCCGGCACGGTCCGGGGCCGAATCGTCCGGACATAAAAAAACTCCCTCTCCGCCTGGGCGCGCGGAGAGGGAGTTTCGGATACCGCTAATCGGGGTGTTGCTTACATGATCGGCTCGGGTGCTGCCGGCGCGGGAGCCGGCGCAGCCTTCTTCGAGCGCCTCACGACTTTACTCTTTTTTTTTGCGGCCTTCTTCGCCGGCTTCTTGGCGGCCTTCTTGGCAGCCTTCTTCGCGGTCTTCTTGACAGCCTTCTTGGCGGCCTTCTTCGCGGTCTTCTTGACAGCCTTCTTGGCGGCCTTCTTCGCGGTCTTCTTGGCAGCCTTCTTCGCGGTCTTCTTCACGGCCTTCTTGGCAGCCTTCTTCGCCGGCTTCTTGGCGACTTTCTTGGCGGCCTTCTTCGCGGTCTTGCGGACAGCCTTCTTGGCGGTCTTCTTCGCAGGTTTCTTGGCGGCCTTTTTGGCGGCCTTCTTAGCAGCTTTCTTCACAGCCATGGTATGGCTCTCCTCGTCAGTGGACTTGCATTGGGTCACGCCCAGAACAACAACAGGATCGCGGGAGTCGGACCCGCCACCCACCGCCGGCGCACTAGGCAAGCCGGTACGGATTCATGCCGGCGTCGCATCCGCGACGACCGGGTGGATTGAGCAACCTCACACGCCATTTCCTGGGCCGTCGCATCGGCACGAGGGTGCCGGGCAACAGAAAACCCGTGGCCGGCATGGCCGCGGGTCGAGGAGTGCGAGCGTTCCTGCTCGCTGGCGTTGCGGTTTTTCGCAGAGGAGACGAAGCCTGTTTCCACCGGAACGCATGCCCGGACGGAAAATCGGATTGTGCTTCGCGTTTTCGTCTTGGACCGACTCACTCGCTTCTGCTGAGACGACACTTGGGGCGAAACCTAATCACGGTTTTTTCCACTGTCAACACCCCGCGCGAAAAAAAACGTCGGGATACGCCGAGGCCGACACGCGCGCGCCGTGCCGGTCACGATGCGCACCCGCTGTCGATGGATGCGGATGTTTCGCATCCACGCTCTGCGCCGAGAAACGAAACATCTTTTTTTAAGTGCTTTTTTCCGTGAGCCATGGAAAGGGACACGATACGAGCGGACTGCGAGCGGCACCGGATAAGACGCTGCGAAGGCGCGCGCGAACGCATGAATGGAGTTTTTCCGGCGCGCATCCGAAGCGGCGGAATTTCGCGCCGCACAAGCCCAATTGCGCGAAAGTGCGCGAACCAGAACCGCGCTTCGGCGCCCTCGACGAAGGTCGAAGAGACGCGCGTTCGATGTCGCGATGCGCCGACGATGCCGCATCGGATACGCATCGCACGACTGGCGACCACGTGCGGTTCCGACCTCGTCGCGCGCCTCCAAGCGTCGCGCGCGGCGCTTCACGGACAACGAAAAAGCCGCCCGCGGGGACGCGGACGGCTTCGGGGACACCCCGGTCGCGCGGCGTGCGGCCGCGCGGCGGAACTCAGTGCTCGTCGTCTTCCAGCAGTTCGGCGTAATCGTCCGGACCGAGCAGTTCGTTGAGCTGATCCGGCTCTTCGACCTCGACCACGAACAGCCAACCCTCACCGTAGGCGTCTTCGTTGATGGTCTCCGGCTTGTCGGCCAGCGGCGCGTTGACCGCGACCACGGTGCCGCTGACCGGCGCGTAGACGTCGGAGGCGGCCTTCACCGATTCGACGACGGCGCACGCATTGCCGGCCTCGACACGGTCGCCGATGTTCGGGAGCTCGACGTAGACCAGATCGCCGAGCAGGCCCTGGGCGTGGTCGGAAATACCGACCGTCACCTTGCCGTCTCCTTCGACGCGGGCCCATTCGTGGGACTTCATGAATTTCAGGTCGCCGGGAATCTCGCTCATCGTGGGCTCCGCAGGGTGGCGGTGGAAAGGAAAAGGATGTGGTTAGTGTAGAAGCGCGGGCGCGAGGGTCAAATACCCGTCCGTGACATTCTTCGACCGGGGACACGATCGCCGCGGCATGACGCCGCCGGCAGCGCGTGGGCCGGCACGACGATCACGGCGCGCCGACCAGGGGCTTGCCGTCGCGCACGAACGGGAAGGCGACGACGCGCACCGGCACGGCTTTGCCGCGGATGTCGACGCGCACGTCGCCGAGCGCGTCCGGACCGTCCCCGGCGGGCACCCGCGCGAACGCGACCGCCTTGCCCAGCGTTGGCGAGAAGGTGCCGGAGAGGATCTCACCGTCGCCGGCGGCGGTGAGCACGGTCTGGCCGTGACGAAGCACGCCCTTCTCGTCCATCACCAGGCCGATCATGCGCCGCGACACGCCGGCGGCGCGCTGCGCTTCGAGCGCGGCGCGGCCGATGAAGTCGCGCGGTGCGCCGTCGACGTCGGCGTCGAGCGCCACGGTCCAGTCCAGCGCCGCCTCGAACGGCGTGACCGTCTCGTCCATGTCCTGGCCGTAGAGATTCATGCCGGCCTCCAGGCGCAGCGTGTCGCGCGCGCCGAGCCCCGCGGGCTTCACGCCGGCATCGAGCAGAGCGCGCCACAGCGCGACCGCATGGTCCTCGGGCACCACGATCTCGAAGCCGTCCTCGCCGGTGTAGCCGGTCCGGGCGACGAACAGCGGCACACCGTCCTTCGTCACCGCTTCGGTGGCCACGAACTTGCCGATCTTCGCCGCGACCGGCGCGGTGTCGGCCGAGAGCAGGCCGATGACCTTGTCGCGCGCGTTCGGGCCCTGCACCGCGATCATCGACAGTTCGGGACGTTCGATGACGCTCACGCCGAAGGCGGCAGCCTGGGCGGTGATCCACGCCAGGTCCTTGTCGCGGGTGGCGGCATTGACCACCAGGCGGAAGAAATCCTCGGCCAGGAAATAGACGATCAGGTCGTCGATGACGCCGGCGCGCTCGTCGAGCATGCACGAATAGAGCGCCTTGCCGGACTTGCGCAGCTTGTCGACCGAATTGGCGAGCAGCCGGCGCAGGAACGCGCGGGTGCGATCGCCGCGCAGATCGACCACGGTCATGTGCGAGACGTCGAACATGCCGGCGTCGCGACGCACCTGATGATGCTCGTCGATCTGCGAGCCGTAGCTGAGCGGCATGTCCCAGCCGCCGAAGTCGACCATCTTCGCGCCGAGCGCGCGATGGGTCTCGTTGAGGATGGTCTTCTGCGTCATCGGAACCGGCCTGCGTGGAAAGGCGGCATTATCCCAGAGCGGAACGTCGCGTGCGCGGCGCGGCTCATGACGTTTTCTCACCGCACGCCGGCGCATGGTGCGCCGGCGCCACCACCGGCGCGATCAGATGCCGACAGCGGTATTGACGCAGGACACGCGCGCGGGATCGATTTCGGTCAGCTTGCCGGTCGCGACGTCGAAACGGCGCGCCCAGCGGATGTCGGACGACCGCTCGCGGTCGTCGTCGTGGCGGACGACGGCGACGATGCCAGCATCGTCCTTGCCGTCAAGACCGCAGGCGGCGAGCTGGAGCTCCTCGCCATCGGCGATCTCCGGCGGCGCGATCGCATCGGAGACCCGCCAGCGCGGCAGATCGGCGTCGGGCTGGATGTTGCGCGAGACGATCAGCACGGCGATCCGCGGTGGACCGTCGGCCACGGGGGTGCCGAGCATCGCCAGGCCGTAACCGCAGAAGCTCTGCGGCACGGCAGGATCGGGGATGCACACGCCCTGCACTTCCTGCTGACCTTCGGGATACGGCGGCAGCACCTTGCCGATCAGCGCGGCAGGGCCCGTCGCGACCGGCGCAGCAGGTGCGGGGGTGTCCGCGGGCGCGGCGGCGACATCGACGGGCGCCTCGCGCCGGCAGGCGGCGAGGCCCGCGAGCGACACGCACAGGAACGCGCAGGACGCGGCCCGGGCGACGCGACGATGCGTCATTCCACCGCCTCCACGGTGAGGGTCATGCCCTCGGCGCCGACGATGCGCACGCTGGCGCCGGCGGGCAGATCGGGGCCGCTGACTTCCCAGTAGGCGTCGGCGATCTGCACCCGGCCGGTGCCGCGTTCGATCGCGCGATCCAGCGGCACGATGCGACCGACGAGCTGGGCGGTGCGGCGGTTCAGCGCCGGCTGGTCGCTGACCACTTCCTGGCCGCGGTACCACTTGCGGTAGATCAGGATCGAAACGAAGCCCAGGGCCACGAACAGGGCGGCCTGGACCAGGAACGACAGCCCGGGAATCAGCCAGACGATGGCCACCATGACGCTGGCGGCGAACGCCAGCCAGAGCATGAAGGCACCCGGCGCCAGCACTTCCATTCCGAACAGCAGCAATGCGAAGACCGTCCAGCCGAAGACGTCCCAGCGCAGCTCGAAATCCATGGTTCAGTCCTTGCGCGGCATGGCCGGCGGCTTGCCGGCCTGCTGATGGTTCAGGGCTTCCTTCGCCAGCTCGGTGATCCCGGCGAGCGAACCGAGGATGCCGCTGGATTCCATCGGCATCATGATGAACTTCTGGTTGGGCGCCTCGGCCAGGGCCTTGAACGCCTCGATGTATTTCTGGGCGATGAAGTAATTGATGGCGTTGACGTTGCCGTGGGCGATCGCCTCGGAAACCATCTGCGTCGCCTTGGCCTCGGCCTCGGCCAGACGCTCGCGGGCCTCGGCATCGCGGAACGAGGCTTCACGGCGGCCTTCGGCTTCCAGCACCGAGGCCTGCTTCTCGCCCTCGGCGCGGAGGATCGCGGACTGGCGCACGCCTTCGGCTTCCAGCACCGCGGCGCGCTTGTTCTGCTCGGCCATCTTCTGCTGCTGCATCGAGGCGATCAGATCGCGCGGCGGCTGGATGTCCTTCAGCTCGATGCGGTTGACCTTCAGGCCCCAGGGATGGGTCGCATGATCGACCGCGGCCAGCACCCGGCTGTTGATCTCGTCGCGCTTGGACAGCGATTCGTCGAGGTCCATCGAGCCGATGGCGGTACGGATGTTGGTCATCACCAGGTTGAGGATGGCGATTTCGAGCTGGGCGACCTCGTAGGCGGCCTTGGCGGCGTCCAGCACCTGGAAATAGACCACGCCGTCGACCTTCACCACCGCGTTGTCCTTGGTGATGACGTCCTGGCTGGGCACGTCCATGACCTGTTCCATCATGTTGATCTTGCGGCCGACGCCGTAGAACAACGGGATCAGGAAATGCAGGCCCGGGGTCATGGTGTGGGTGTACTTGCCGAAGCGCTCGACCGTCCATTCGTAGCCCTGCGGCACCATGCGCACGGCCTTGAAGAAGATGATGACACCGACGACGACGAGCACGAAACCGATGAACGGACCCATCTGGAACCCTCCCTGCTGGACAGGGGTCAGTATAGGCTCCGGGCGCCGGCGCGCGCATGCCGGCCCCTCGCCCGGCGCGGGGCAAGCGACCAGCGCCCTCCCGCCTGCGACGCTTTCGCGCCTTGGCGCATCCAGTCCATGAGATGAGCCCGCCCGTCTCCAGCTTCGCCATCGATGTGCCCGACGCCCTGCTCGCGCGCCTGCGCCATGGCGACCGCGCGGCGTTCGAGCAGGTGTACCGCTGGTTCGAACGTCCGGTCTTCACCCTCGCGCTGCGCGTCTGCGGCGAGCGCGAACTGGCGGCGGACGTGCTGCAGGACACCATGCTGAAGGTGTTCGACCGGATCGGCGAGTTCCGCGGTCATCGCGACGATGGCGCCGGCAGTCCGTTCTGGGGCTGGCTGCGCCGGATCGCGGTGAACGAGGCGCTGATGGCATTGCGCCGGCGGCATCCGGAGGACCGCGACGGGGGCTTCGACGATGCCGATGCGATCGACGAATGCACGCCGCCACCGCCGGCCGCCGCCGACGCCGCCTGCCTGCAGCGCGCACTGGAAGCCCTGCCGGTCAGCACCCGCACCGTGCTCTGGCTGTATCACGCCGAGGGCTATACCCACGACGAGATCGCGATGCTGATGCAGCGCACGCCGAGTTTCTCCAAGTCGCAGCTCGCGCGCGGCAGTCGCCGCCTGCGCGCACTGCTCGAACCCGCCACCGTCCTTCGCGAGGCCACCCATGGCTGACGCCTCCCGCCCACCGCCGTCTCCGCCCGCCGACTGGGGCGCCGCATTCGCGGGTCTGCCGCAGGACGCACCACCGGCTTCGCGCTGGCCGATGATCGCGGCGCAGCTCGATGCGCGCGACCGTCGCGACACCCGCGCGCGCCTCCGCATCCGGTGGGCGATCGCCGCCGGACTGTGCGCGCTGGCCGTGTCGCCGCTGCTCTGGCGCATGCGCGAAACGCCGTCAACACCCGCGATCCCGCACACGACCGCAGCCGCACCGACCGTGACGCCACCGCGCATGCCATCGCCCGTCGTCGCGATGCCGGCACCGCGGACCGTCGATGCGGCGGCCACGGTGGCATCGACCGCGCCGCGGGTTGCCGCCGTGCGCACGCGCTCCGCCCGCGCCACGCGCGCGCCGACGGCATCGCGTGCCGCCGCCGGAAACGCGGCCGCCGCGCGAGCCGGCGCGGCATCGTCGACGGATCGTCTCGCATCGCTCCATGCCGCCTCGGCGCAACTCGAGGATCTGCTCGCGCTGGCCCGCGATCCCCGGGTCGAGAGCGGTCCCGCCGCGGCACTGGCCGGCGCCTACGACACCGAGCTCGCCGCGATCGACGCGCAACTGGCGCTGCCGGGATTGCCCGAAGCCGATCAGCTGTCGCTGTGGCAGGCGCGGGTCGACACCCTGCGCCAGTCCGCCGGTCTCGAAAGCCAGTTGCGTCTGCTCGCCGTCGACGGCGCGCGGCTCGACGGCGCGCTCGTCAGCATCGATTGATCCCCGACCTTCCGTTCCGACCACCGAGGTACGCCATGACCCTGCTCCGCTCGTCTCCACTCGCCGCGTCCCTGCTCGCGCTCGGGATCGCCTCGGCGCTGCTCCCGCCCGGTCCCGCCGGGGCGCAGAACGCGACCGCACCGACCGCCGAACAACGCAAGGAACTCGACGCCGCCCGCGCGGACCTCGAACGCGCCGCCAAGCATCTGGCCGAACTGACCGGCCGTTACGGTACGCACGGGATGCCCTTCGACGGCCTGTCGATGGCGAAGCGCCCGGTGATCGGCGTGCTGCTGGCGCCGGACCCGCAGGGCGGCGTGCGCATCGCCGGGGTGACGCCCGACGGCCCCGCGGCCGGCGCGGGACTGAAGACCGGCGACCGGCTGCTGCGCATCGGCGGCAAACCCATCGCCGGCGACACCCCGGAAGCGCGGGTGGACGCGGCGCGCGCATTGCTGCAGGCCGGCGACGACAAGACACCGGTGAAACTGGTCTACGCCCGCGACGGCCGCGACCGCGAAGTCGCGGTGACGCCGCGGTTGGGGCCGCAGGTCATGCTGTTCGCCGGCGACGGCCGGATGATGCGCCCCGGCGGCAACGTGATGATCCGGCGCATCGGCGGCGATGGCCACGATGGCCCGCCCGGCGACTTCGACTTCGACTTCGACTTCGACTTCGACATCGACGGACCTCCAGGCATGCCGGGCGACGACAACGCGTTCGCCTTCGCGATCGGCCCCGACGGTGCGCATCGCGCCGAAACCCGCGTGATCCGCATCGAATGCAAGGACCAGGACGAGGCCTGCCGCAAACAGGCGGCGGAACTTGAGGCCCGTGGACCTGGCGACGGCAAGGACCGCCGGATCGTGATCCGCACCGACTGCGCGCCCGGCGCGGACTGCAGACAGCACCTGCGTCTCGCCGAAGCGTTCCGCTGGAACGGGCTGAACCTCGCGTCGTTGGACGCACAGCTCGGCCGCTATTTCGGCACCGACAAGGGCGTGCTGGTGCTCAGCACCGGTCCGGCGCTGGGCGAACTGCAGGCGGGCGACGTGATCCAGCGCGTCGACGGCCAGGCGGTGGACACGCCGCGCGCGGTGATGGACGCGCTGCGCGACAAACCGGCGGACAGCACCATTCCGGTGGACTATCTGCGCGATCGCAAACCCGGAACCACGCGGGTCACGGTGCCGAAACCGATGACCTTCCCGCTGCCGCCGCCGAGCCGCGCGGACGGCGGTGCGCCGGGGCCGTCGATGACCCGGCGCAGCATCGTGATGGTCGATCGCGACGGTCAGGTGCAGCGATGGGAAGACAACGGCGAAGGCCCGATGCCGATGCCGCCATTGCCGCCGCCTCCGCCGATGCCGCCCGAGGACTGAGTCGTTCCGGCAGGCCGCGTATCGACGCCTTCCCGGTGCGTCGAACGCGTCCTGCCGGCTTTCCGCCATCTCCATCGCGCCACTTTCGCCAAGCCGCGGCGGAACGGCGGCATCAGAGCGTGCGCAGGAACTCGGTCAACGCATCCAGTTCGGTCCGGTGAAGGTCCAGCGGTTGCAGCAGGGGATCCGGCGCCGGAAACGGCGGATCGTAGACCTTGCCCGGCACCGGCTTCGGGCGCGGCATGCCGACGTTGTACATGTTGAGAATGCCGCGCAGATCATGGAAACCGCCGTTGTGCATCCACGGCCCGGTCTTGGCGACCATGCGCAGCGACGGCGTGCGGAACCGGCCGGCATCGGCGGGATCGCCGGTGACCCGATACCGGCCGAGATCCTCGCGTTCGCGACCGATGAAATGCAGGCCGAGATTGTGGAAGCGGTTGTCGGTGAGCGCCGCGCCGCTGTGGCAGTTCATGCAGCGCGCGCGGGTGCGGAACAGATGCAGGCCCCACAGCTGCTGGTCGGTCAACACATCGCGCCGACCTTCCAGGAAACGATCGAGGCGATTGGCACGCGGCACCAGACTGCGCTGATAGGCGGCCAGCGCCTGCGCCACCCGGCCGGCCGTGACCCTGCGGTCTCCGAAGACTTCCGCGAACGCATCGCCGTAGTCGCCATCGCGATTGAGCCGCTTTTCCAGCACGGGCAGGTCGAAGGCCATTTCCTTCGGGTCGCGGATGGGATGCAGGGCCTGTTCTTCCAGCGTCGCCGCTCGCCCGTCCCAGAACAGCGGACCGGCGTATGCGCTCATCGCGACGCTCATGGCGTTGCGTCGACCGGTCTGGCGATCGTGACCGAAGGGCACGCTGCGACCATCGCCCCAGCCGAGCTGGCGCTCATGGCAACTGGCACAGGCGATCTGCGCCGACTTCGACAACCGCGGATCCTCGAACAATCGCTCACCCAGCGCGATCTTCGCCGGCGTGGCGGGATTGTCGGCGGGTTCGGGGGGCACCTTCGGCAGCGGTGCAAGTTCGTGCCAATCCACACCCGGGTCGACATGCGGCCGCGGCCACGTGGACGGCGGCCCGGCGTAGGCGGCGCGCAGGCAGGCAACGTCGATCGCCGGCGCATTGACCGCGATGCGCGCGGCGCACTGCGGGGACGACGACGGGCGCTCGGGCGATGTTTCGGAACCGGATTGCGCCGCGGCGACGCCGACCAGGGCCGCCGCGAGCGACAACGCGAGATACCACGGGCGGGCGCCGCGACGCTGCGGCGCGATGTTGGGATCAGACGGAAACGACATGGTGGTCTCGATACCGGGGTGGGACACGCGGGTCAGAAGCGGTAACCGACTTCGACCCAGTAGCTGCGCCCGGGTTCGTAGTAGGCGCTGCCGCCCGAGCCGCTGATGAGGTTGCGCCGGTTCAACAGGTTGGCGACCTCCACGCGCGCGTACACCTGCTGGTCCTTCGGCAGATCCAGCGCGTATTCGAGTGCGCTGTCCCAGGTCCAGCCATCGGGGAATCGCGTGGAGACGTAGACATCGATCGGCTCGCCATCGATCACTTCGCTGCCGGTTTCGAGCACGCCCCGGTAGCCGGCTCGGTAACGCAGGAAGTTGTTCCAGGACAGGCCCCATCGCTCGATCCGTGTGCGCGAGGACAGGCGCGCGGTCCAGGGACGGTTGTAGCCGCGCGAGGGCAGCTCGTAGTACCGCATCAGCTCGCCATCGAAGCGGATCCGCGCGTTGTAGACCTCGTCGTTGAAGACCGTTTCGTAAGTCAGGGCGCTGCGCCGCGTCTGCGTGTAATCGAACGCCAGTTGCGCGGTGGTCTCCGCCGGCCCCCATCGCCATGGCCGGCGGGTGGAGGCGCCGAGCGTGTAGATGTCGCTGTCGGCGCGTCCGACGTTCCGGTACTCGTAGACATTTGCATCGTAATAGCCGCTGTCGTCGCCGCTCGGCATGCGCACCCGCATGACCTCGTCGCGGCTGCGGCGATGGACGTATTTCAGATTGATCTCGAGGTCGCGCCAGGCCTGATTCAATCCCAGCGACCCTTCATCGCTGTAGGGCACGTCCAGACGATCGAAGCGGGTGCTGCTGGTGGAGCGCACCGGCCGGCCCCAGACGAGGTTCGCGCCGCGGGTACGCACCACGGTCAGGTTCTCGCGTCCTTCGCGCAGGGCGTAGGCGAACAGGTTGCGCCCGTAATAGCGGTTGACGCCGCCGGTCAGCAGGGTCCGGCGATCGCCGAAGACGTCCCAGGACAGGGCGAAGCGGGGCGCGACGGTGGTGCGATCGCTCAGAGTGTCGCGATCGACGCGCAGCCCCGGACGGAAGCTCCAGCGGCCGGCACGGATATCGTCCTGCGCGAACAGCGCCCACTCGCGCGACGACACTTCGAATTCGCCGGCCTCGTAGCGGGTCCAGCGCGACAGGTACTGGCCGCGTCCGCCGTAGGACGGCACCGGTGACAGCGAACAGGCGATCGTGTCGACGATGCCGGCCGCGGTGCAGGTGGTCGTGGCCGCGGGCGTGATGTACGAATCATGGTCGTTGAGGCGTTCGTAGCTCGCCCGGCGATTGGACATCTCCAGGCCGAACTGCAGCCGGTGCTCGGTCGCGCCCCAACGCAACGCGGCACGATCCGCGACGAACTTGTACGACACGGCACGACTGGTCTGGTCGACGTTGCCCCAGCTGCCTTCGAGGCTGTTGCCGGTCCGGCTCGTCCCCCAGTTCTTGTCCTGCGACCAGCGCCACGTGTACCAGACATCCTGCTCGCTGCGACGGGAGGCGTCGAGATCGCTGTAGCTCAGCGTGTTCGACAAGGTCCAGGCGCCGCGTTCCAGTCCCAGCCGCACGCTCGCGACCGGGCCGCCCTGCTTGAGGTCGAACCAGGAGTTCTTGGAATTCTGGATGAAGTACCGCTCATCGGTCGGCGCATGGGTCGCGGTGACCGACAGATCGAGACCGGCATCGTTCTGCCAGTCCACGCGCAGGGTCGCGCTGGTGTTCTGCCGCGTCTGCGTCTTCTCGTTCTCGTCGCCGCCGGACTCCAGGCCGCTGCTGTAGCCGCGCAGCGGAATCTCCGAACGCGTGCGGGTGAAGTGCGCGATCACGCCCAAGCCGCGCGCACTGCGGCCTTCGAGCGTGAGATTGGCCTGGTATTTCTCGTATTCCGGCTGATTGGAGGCCGTGGTCGATTGTTCGAACGTGGTCTCCGTGGCTTCGTCGATGATGCGCTCGTTCCACGCCGAGCGGGCCACGCGCACGCCGAACCGGCCGGAGAAGCCATCGCGCGCCCGGCGCGTTTCGGCCTCGACCACGCCGCCGCTGAAACCGCCGTAGCTGGCGGGCACGTTGCTGTCGAACACCGTCAGTCGACCGAGCAGGCCGACATCGACGGCCACCCCCTGGGCGTGACTGGGCGGATCGGCGTAGTGATTGGGATTGTCGCTGGCCGGGTCGAGGTCGGGACTGAACCCCGCACCATCGAGCACGAAGGCGTTCTGGTAATACAGCCCGCCGTTGATGCTGATGTCGGCGGGGCGGATCTCGCCCATGTTGCGCGAGTTGAACGCCGTGTCGTCGAACTGCACGTTCGGATTGATGCGCAGCGCGGTGCCGATATCGCCGTTGCCCTTGGGCTGCTCGTCGAGATATTTCTCGTCCAGCACCATGCCTTCCTGGTAGGGGAACAGGCGTTGGCCGACGACCACGATGCGATCGATCTCATCTTCCCCGGTCGCCTTGACCGGTGCGCTGCGGGTGTCGCCGGCCTTGGCGGTATCGCTGTGCGATGTTGGCGGAGAGGTCGCGTCGGCGGCGGCTTCGGTGGCGGCTTCGGCGGCACGGGCCTCGCCTGCGCACGCGACGGCGAGCGCCACCGCAAGCAGGTGGTATCGGATGGACGTCATGGATTCCCCGGTGGTTCGGATGTGTGATCGGCAGGACGCGATGTCCCGCCCCTGCATCCCTGTCATCGCTCCCCACTGGTCGTCGGGCGACGGGGCGCCCCGCGGCCATTCGCCGCTGGACACGGATCCGCCTCGGCGTCACCCGACGGCCACTGGAGAGCGCGGAGGCGGTTCCCGCCGCCTCCGGAGTGCATGCCCCGCGACGCGTCAGCGCGCGGCGGGAGCCGGCATGCGCGGTGGCGCGGCGGACAGCGGAGCGACCCACTGCGCGAACGCCGCGTCGATCGCGGCGTCGGCGACCGGCTTGCCGGCCTCGATCTCGCCGGCCTGGGTGAACAGCGGCAGGATCAGCGCCATGCCGTCGACCTTCGTCCGCAACTGCAGACCACCGCCGGAGAGCACGGTCTCCCAGCGCGTGCGGACCCGGGCCCAATACGCCGCGGTCTTTTCCCAGTAGCGGTAGACCGGCGCGAAATCGACCGCGCGCGTCCTGCGGTAATCGTTGAAGCCGAACTCGCGCACCAGCGGCCGCGTAATGCCATCGCCCCCGCGCTGCACCTTCGTGTTGAACTGTTCATGCGTCCAACCATCGGGCGTCAAGGTATGACGATTCACCGCCAGGATCGCGTTGTAGTCATCGCGTTTGGTGTGCTCGCGGCGCGGCAGCGGCCGCCAGCTCGCATCCCCGGTCCACATCGCGATGCCGTCGTCGTAGGTCCAGCGACCGGTCCCGCAGTAGCGCGGCGCATCGCTCACTTCGTACACGCACTGGGTCCAGGCGCCTCGACCGGCCTCCGGGGGAATCGCGCGCAGCGTCCAGGTCTGGTCGGCGCTGAACTCGAAGCGGGTCGGCGCCTCGTAGATCCAGTCCTGTCGCCAATGCTTGGTGACGTGACCGCTGCGGGTGTCGACCAGAAGGTGCTGCAGCACGATCTTCCGCGGCGAATCCTCGACCACGATGACCGCCTCGTCGCCGCCGCTGCGCTGCGCGGGCCGGCGTTCGTAACCCGGCGCCAGCGCCACCGTCTCGTCGAAGGCGAAGTGCACGGTGTATTCGCCGCGCATCGCGAGGATCGCCTCGCGGTCGCGCGCCGGTGCGGCCGCGGCGCCCTCGTCCGACGCCGATGCCGCCTGCGCCGTCAGGATGCACAGACACAGCGGAAGCGCGGCACGGGCGCGCAACGCAGTCATCGTCGGCGCGGGAACATCTCGTTTCATCGTGGAATCCTCGGTGTGATCGGAACAGCCGTGATCGAAAAGGGAGATCTACAAAGTGACGCTCTGGAAAGTGACGTCCGGGAAAGTGACGTCGGGAAACAGGAAAAGAGTGCGCGATCCGGTCATCGACTAGGTCCGCATGCCGGTTGCGTCGGCGCGGTGATCGGCGGTGTCCAGTCCTTCGATGCGGGCCAGCCGTTGCAGCATGTCCGCACCGAGCGGCGAGATCGGCGCCGGACTCGCCGCCAGCAAGGCCTGCGGATGCCTCAGCGCATGCAGGCGGATCACGCTCGACTGCCAGGCCTCGCCGCCGACCCGTGCGGACAACCGGCGCCACAGGCGACTGGAGACCGCCTCGCCCGCGGCCGGCTGGGCTTCGAACACCGGCAATCGCGCCTGCAGTCGCTCCCAGGCCAGAAAGTCGCTGTCGGGCAGCAGATACAGCCGCCAGCAGCCGTCACCGTTGCGATCGCGGAACTGCAGGCATTCGTGCCAGCCGTCGCTGTCGATGCCGCAGCGCACCTCCGCGCTCGTCGCGCGGATCCAGCCGCCCAGTTCGCCGCCGTAGCGTCGCGAAAACACGCAGAGCACCGTCCCCAGCGCGGCCAGTTCCGTGGCCGAAGGCAGACTTCGACGCGGCCAGCCGGCCCGCAGGCGACCCGACGCGTTCGGCATGTCCGCGATCATCGGCTACCACTCGAAAGCGAGGCTCAGCGACAGCGCGCGACCGGGCCGGGTGTAACGGTCGAGCGTCGCGCTGGTCGCGGCGACGCCGGGCACGTCCGCCCAGTCGGTGTAGCGACGATCGCCGAGATTGAACACGCCGACGTTCACCCGCGCGCCCGGCGCGAAGCGCCAGTGCGCGAACAGATCGAGCACGCCGTAACCGCCGGGCCGGTACAGCGACGCGTCGGACACCCGGCGGTTGCGCTCGGCGAAGGTGCCGGCGAGTTCCACGCCCCAGGGACCGCGCGCGTACGCCAGTCCGAGACTGCCGCGCAGCGGATCGACCGAATCCAGCGGACGATCGTCGGTGCGGTCCTGACCGTGCGCGTACGCGGCCGAACCGCGCAGCGACCAGCCGGCGAACCGCGCGTCCAGCGCGCCGATATCGACACCGGCCTTGAGTTCGGCGCCGCGGATGCGGGCATCGGCCACGTTCTGCGACTGGAACACCTGCAGGCCGGCAGCGTCGATGCCGACGAAGCGCAGGGATTCGATGAAATCGCGATAACGATTGTCGTACAGCGCGAACGAGAACCACGCCGCCTCGCCGCCGTAGCGCAGGCCGGCCTCGACACCGTCGCTGGTCTCCGGCTTCAGATCCGGGTTGGCGATCGCGGTGTAGCCGAACGCGAGGTTGGTGAAGCCGACGTTGACGTCGTTGTACGGCGGGGCGCGGAATCCGCGGGCGTAACCGGCGAACAGCGACCAGTCCGGCGCGAAATGCCAGACCATGCCCAGCTTCGGCGACACGCTGGTTTCGGTGAGATCCTCGACCGCGACCCCGGGATTGTCGCCGGCGAAGATCGCGTCGACCTCCGGCCGCAGCGCGTAGCGGTCCACGCGCACGGCCGGGATCAGCCGCCACGCGCCATCGTCGCCGAACGCGATCTCGTCCTGGACGAAGACGGCGTATTCGTCGACCCGGCTGTTCGGGAAGTCGCGCACCGGAAAGGTGTCGGGCGAGATCACCGGCGTGACGACGCCGGTCGCGAGGTTCGTCGCCCGGCCATCGCGCTTCTGCCGGGTCGCGGTCCGGGTCCACTCCAGCCCATAGGACCAGGTATGCCGGGCGCCGCCCAACGTCATCTCCTTGCCGAACAGCGCTTCGACGCCGGTCAGTCGCTGGTCGAAGACGAAGCTGCGCTGCCGGCGCTGCGGGGTGCCGCTGGCGAGACGGCGCACTTCGTCGGTGTCCTGCCGCGTTTCGCTGTCCTGGCGATACACCGACCAGCGCAGGGTGTCGGCCCAGCGCCCATCCAGCGCGTCCATTTCGTGCTCCAGCGCGACGCGCGCCCGGGTCTGCCGGTCGTCGCCTATCTGCGACAGCACGGTCGCGCCGGTCAGCGCGGAGAATCCCAGACCGCTGCGGACATCGGTCGCGGCCGCATCCTCGTTGCCCTCGACCGTCAGCCGGAACCGCTGTGTGCCGCTGGGCGCGAACACCAGTTTCGTCAGCAGGCTGCGGCCATCGCGTTCCTGCGGATTGGGCGTCGTGCGCAGCGCGCCGTCGACGTCGCGTTCGCCGCGGTTCTCCTGCGCTTCGCCCTGGCGATGCCCGGCGACGACCAGCCACGACCAGCGCTCGCCGCCACCGGCCAGCGTGGCGCCGGCGGACAGACCGTCCCAGTCGCTTTCGTAGCCCAGCCGGAGGCCGACATGGCGGCGCTTGCCGTCGACCAGATAATCCTCCGGGTCCTTCGTGCGGAACGAGACCACGCCGCCCAGCGCATCGGAACCATAGAGCGCGCTGCCGGGGCCGCGCAGCACTTCGACCTGCTTCAGCGTGTCCAGATCCACGAAATTGCGGTTGGCATTGGAGAAGCTGCCGATGGAAAAGGCGTCCGACACCGGAATGCCGTCGGTCTGGATCAGCACCCGATTGCCGCCGAGGCCGCGGATGCGGATGTCGCCCAGGCCGAAGCGGCCGAACGAGGACGTCACCGAAATCCCGGGCTCGTGACGGAACAGATCCTTGAGGTCGCGCACCAGATGCGCGTCCATCGCTTCGCGATCGATCGCATCGACGGTGTTGGGCACATCGGCGAGGGCGCGCGCGCCGAGCGTGGCGATCACGACGACGCGATCGAGTTCCTCGACCTCGGCGCCATCGGGTTGCGGGGGATCGTCGGCCCGCGCGATCGCGGGCGTCAGGCAGAGCGCGGTGAGCAGAGCAAGAGCGAGGGGGTTCGGACGCATGTCGGACTCGTGTCGGAAAGAACACAAGGCGGCTGGCGTCCGGCGGACCGGTGGCTCGCATGCCTGGCGCACACGGCCATGGCCGCGCGCGGATGGGCTGAACTGGAACAGTCGGAACTATTTGGTGAGGATGAGCTTGCCGTTGCGGGTGTGACGCAGGCGATAACACTCGCCGCCGTGGCGGATCAGCACTTCCCGGCTGCCCTGCAGCAACTGCCGGCTTTCGAACTCCGGCACCGCGGCGATCGGCGCCTCCGGCGGCGTCGCGTCGGACTCGGGAAGAACGGGTCGGGTGAGCGTGTCGGCAGGCATCCTGCGTCTCCGTAGGGGACGCGGATGATGATAATGATTCTCATTCGTGAGTCAAGCCGTCGGCATGACCCGGACGGCGACCTCAGCCGGTGATCGCCTCGATCCGCCGCCAGACCGCGTCCTCGACGCTGGCGGCGAGTTCCAGCGCCTGCAGGTTCTGCAACAGTTGTTCGACGCGACTGGCGCCGAGAATCACGGTCGACACGTGCGGGTTGCGCAGACACCAGGCGATCGCCAGCGGCGCGGGCGCCAGATCAAGTTCGGCGGCGAGCGCGCTGTAGCGGCGCGCGCGTTCGAGCCGGCGCGTGCTGTCGTCGCCCAGCACCATCCGCTGCAGCCAGCCCTGCCCCTCCAGGCCGAGGCGCGCATCGTCGGGCACGCCGGCGTTGTACTTGCCGGTCAGCAGCCCCGAGGCCAGCGGCGACCAGATGGTGGTGCCCAGTCCGAGTTCGGCGTACAGCGGTGCGTACTCCAGTTCCACCCGCTGCCTGTGCAGCAGGTTGTACTGCGGCTGTTCCATCGACGGCGGATGCAGATCGTGGTGCTTCGCGATCTTCGCCGCCTCGCGAATCTGCGCGGCGGACCATTCCGACGTGCCCCAGTACAGCACCTTGCCCTGCCGGATCAGGCCGTCCATCGCCCACACCGTTTCCTCGATCGGCGTGTCGGGGTCGGGGCGATGACAGAAATACAGATCGAGATAGTCGACGCGCAGCCGCTTCAGCGCGCCATCGCAGGCATCGCGCACGTGCTTGCGCGAGAGCCCCTTCTGCATCGGCCGCGGATCCTTCGCCGAACCGAACATGACCTTGCTGGAGACCGCGAAGCCGTCGCGCGGCAGGCGCAGATCGGCGATCACGTCGCCCATCACCCGTTCGGCCTCACCGTTGGCATAGCCCTCGGCGTTGTCGAAGAAATTGATGCCGTGATCCCAGGCGGCGGCGATCAGATCGCGCGCGGCGCCGCGACCGATCTGCTGGCCGAACGTGATCCAGGCGCCGAATGACAGCGCGGAAACCTGCAGACCGGTGGAACCGAGGCGTCGATACTGCATGGCGGGATCCGGAAAGGGCGACGGGATGCGCAGTGTAGCGGCGCTCCGCTCGCCCATCACCGCGGCGGCGGCTACAATGCGGCCACTCTTCCTCCGGGGAGTAGCCCTCCGGCGCCGTCCAGACCGCGCCGGGTTCCGCGTCAACACACTTGGTCGGCAGACCATGGCGCGAAGGGTCCGGACAGGCTTCGACGTTCCGGACCGGGCAAGACCGAAGGCAGGCGTCGCGCGTCCCGGGCCGGGCTGCGTGGCGTTTGCCTTCGCATCCATGCGAAGCCCGGCCCGCGACATCCGACTCCGGAGTGCTTCATGGATCTGTCCTCACTGTCCACCCTCGGCGTGTCCACGCTCGCGGTCGCCATCGCCGAAATCGGCGACAAGACCCAGTTGCTGGCCCTGCTCCTCGCGGCGCGTTTCCGTCGGCCGTGGCCGATCATCGCCGGCATCTTCGTCGCCACCGTGCTCAATCACGCGCTCGCCGGCTGGCTCGGCGCGCTGATCGCCAGCCATCTGACGCCCGACCTGCTGCGCTGGATCGTCGCCGGCAGTTTCCTCGCCATCGGCCTGTGGACACTGAAGCCCGACAAGATCGACGACGACGCCACGCTGCCCGCGCGCGGCGCCTTCATCGCCACCACGGTCGCGTTCTTCCTGGCCGAGATCGGCGACAAGACCCAGATCGCCACCGTGGTGCTGGCGGCGAAATCGCCGGCGCTGTGGCCGGTGGTGCTGGGCACCACCGTGGGCATGCTGCTGGCCAACGTGCCGGTGGTGCTGCTGGGCAGCCGGTTCGCGGCGAAACTGCCGCTGAAGGCCGCGCGCATGACCGCCGCCGCCTTGTTCATCGCGCTCGCCCTGTGGGTCGCGGTGCGGGGCATGCCGGCCGACGCCGCGCTGCCGCAGGCGGACGCCGCGCACGATGCGGCGCAACAGGCGCGGGACTGATCCCCGGCATGCGGGGCCGGGCGGCCCCGCATGCGATCCACGGCGGGGAACGCGCTCAGAACGAGGTCTGCGCCCAGTCCGGCACCTGCACCAGTTGGAACCGCTGCGACAGCGACGTGCCGCAGAGCTCCGTCCGCAACTGCAGGCCGGTCGACAGGCTGCCGCCGGGCACGGTCGCGCAATAGGCGGTGTTGTGCCGGCTGCGCAGGCGGCCGTCGGGCGTGAGGAACCACTTCTCCGAATCGCCGCCGTCGCAGTCCCACAGATGCATGGCCTTGCCGCTGCCGGCGCTGCCGCCGGAAATGTCCATGCAGCGCGTGTTGTTGCCGCGCGGGCGCAACTGGCCTTCGGCGGTGTACACGAACTGCTGGTCGGCGCCGCCGGTGCAGAGTTCCTGATCGAGCTGCGAACCGTCGGAGAACCCGTTGTTGCGGGTGCCGACGCAGCGGCTGCCGGAGGCGCTCATCGGCTTCAGGGTGAAGTAACCGGGCAGGCCGCGGCGCACGCCGACCAGCGGAAGGGTCGACGTCCACGACGGCACGAACACATTCGGGTCGGACAGCGAATTGGTCACATCCATGCCGACCGCGGTGACGCCGTGCGCCATCGCGATGTACACCGCTTCGAAACCGGTGCTGTTGAAGTCGCCGGCCGCGCCCCAGAGATGCATCAGCTGCCGGTATTCGGCCGAGCGGTTGGCGACGATCTGGTAGTGATCGCCGGCCTCCACGTTCGCGCACAGCATCTGCCCGGACGCGGCGGCCGACATGCCGTCCACGGTGCCGGAGATCTCGCCGGGATCCGGCGCATCGACATCCGGGCACAGGAAGGCGCGGGTGGCCGCGCCGCGCAACGCGATCATGTCGGCCATGCCCTGGTTCACGGCATTGAGGCGGCCGCCGGTGAAGCCGACGATGATCCGGCCGCGCAGGGCGTCGGCCGCCGGCCAGCCGACCGCCTTGAGCTTCTCGCGCGCCGTGGCGCCGGGCGCGCCGGCGATCGCGTTGCGCAGGTCCCCGTAACGATATTGGCGCGCGCCGAGATAGGAGGACACGAAACTGTCGAGCGCATCGATCTTCGATACGTCCCACGCGCTCAGCAGGTTGTCCCAGCGCGTCTTCATGTCGACGAACACCACGACGGGCAATTCGCCGGGATGCGCGTTCTGCCACGCGATGATGTCGTCGAGGCAGTCGGCCAGACGGTCGGCGGTGCCGCGGCAATTGCTGTTGGTCGGGCCGCCGTCGTGGGCCACGTAGGGTCCGCGCGGATGGGTCCACCACCCGTCCTGATCCTGCACGTCGAGTTCGAGGGTGCGATAGCCGGCATCGAGCCAGCTCGCGAGCTGCGCGCCGTGCTCGTAGCTGTTGTGCGGCTGCAGCATGTACAACTGGTCCATGCGCAGGGCGGTCTGCGCGAAGGCCGTGGTGGCGTGGGCGGCGAAGACGCCCAACAGGGCGAACGCGGTGCCGAGGAAACGTGTCCTGCGCTTGCGGTCCTTCCGGGTCTGCATCGATGCTCTCCATGGATCGACTGAACGAATCCGCATGATACGGCCATCGATCATCTCCGCATGCCGCCGGCGGGCGCGCGGGACGCACCGCGGCCGGCGACGGTATCCTGTCGGCCCAACGGAAGAAGGCGGGCGCGAGACGGCATGAGCATCACCGGCGACTGGAAGCGGGATCTGCTGCGGACGCTGTTCTCGCGTCCGGACGAAGTCATGCTGGATCTGGGGGCCGGCGGCGAGCTGCTGGTCGCCCGGGTGCGCGCCCTGCTCTCGGCGCTGTCGCTGCTGTTGCCGCCGGTGGCGCTGATCGGCAACGGCGGCGCCGGCAGCGCCACCGAGCTGATGATCGGGCTCGGTGCTTCGGTCTTCATCAACATCTGCGCGCAGATCTGGCTGGTGCTGGCCGGCCAGCATCGCCGGCACGGCTGGCTGCCCTACGCCACCACCACCTACGACGTCACCACCACCTCGGTGGTGCTGGGCCTGCTGCATTTCAGCGACCCGGTGGCGCCGTTCAACAGCATGATCGTGTGGTGCTTCTATCTGTTCTCGATCGGCATGACCGCATTGCGCAACGACGGCCGCCTGACGCTGTATGCGGGCTGGATGGCGATCCTGCAGTACATCGCGCTGATCGCGCTGCTGTACGCGCGCGCCGAATCGCCGGACCAGCTGGTGTCGGTGGATTACGGCACCGTGTCGATCGGCAGCCAGGTCGAGCGGCTGGTGCTGATGCTGCTGATGACCATGCTCACCGCGACCGTGGTCTATCGCATGCAGCGGTTGATCGAATCCTCCGGCAGCGACGGCCTGACCGGACTGCCCAACCGCGCATGGCTGATCCAGCGGATGCCGCGGATCCTCGAATCGGTGCGCGATTCCGGCGAGTCGCTGACCCTCGCCCTGCTCGATCTCGACGACTTCAAGCGGATCAACGTCCAGTACGGCCATCTCGCCGGCGACCGCGCGATCCGCCATGTCGCAGGCTCGATGCGCGAGATCCTGCGCGACAAGGAGCGACTGGTGCGGATCGGCGGACAGGAATTCGTGCTGCTGATGCGCTGCCCGATCGGCAACGCATGGGAACGCCTCGATCGCCTGCGCCACCTGATGGGCGAACGGCCGTTCGTCCCTGAGCGCGGCGGTGACCCGCTGCGGATCACCTTCAGCGGCGGCCTGGCTAGCTACCCCAGCGACGGCAACGACATCTCCTCATTGCTGCGCAGCGCCGACCGCCGGCTGCAGGCGGCCAAGCAGCAGGGCAGCAACCGGGTGGTGGCGCGGGACGTGTGACCTCGCCGACCGGCCGGCGGCCGGTCGCGCGGTCCGGGCGGGCCTGTTGCCCATCCGCCCCCCGCTGGCCTACCCTGCCCGGGTTTGGCCACTGGCCGTAGGGGACATCTGATGGAAGCGTTGATGCGGATCGGCTTCGGCCTGTTCGGTCTGGCGGTGCTGATCGGCATCGCCTGGGCCTTCTCGAACAACAAGAAAGCGGTGGACTGGAAACTGGTCGCCACCGGCGTCGGCCTGCAGATCGCGTTCGCGGCCTTCGTGCTGATGACCGGCTGGGGCAGCGCGATTTTCGAAGGCCTGGGTTCGGTCTTCGTCAAGCTGATCAGCTTCACCAACGAAGGCTCGAAGATGATCCTCGGCGGCTTCGCCGACCAGGACAAGTACGGCTTCATCTTCATCTTCCATGCGCTGCCGACGGTGATCTTCTTCGCCTCGTTCATGGCCGTGCTCTATCACCTCGGCGTGATGCAGTGGATCGTGAAGATGATGGCGCTGGCCATCACCAAGGTGATGAAGGTCTCCGGCGCCGAAACCACCAGCGTCTGCGCCAGCGTGTTCATCGGCCAGACCGAGGCGCCGCTGACCGTGCGTCCGTACATCAACCGCATGACCGAATCCGAACTGCTGACGATGATGATCGGCGGCATGGCGCACATCGCCGGCGGCGTGATGGCGGTCTACATCGGCATGCTCGCCGGCACCGACGTGCTGCAGCAGCAGATGTACGCCAAGCACTTCCTGGCCGCGTCGATCATGGCCGCGCCGGCCACCCTGCTGATCGCCAAGATCCTGATCCCCGAGACCGGCACGCCGCTGACCGGCGGCAAGGTCGCGCTGCACGTGGAGAAGGAAAGCAAGAACATCATCGACGCCGCGGCCGCGGGCGCCTCCGACGGCATGAAACTGGCGATCAACATCGCCGCGATGCTGCTGGCGTTCGTCGCCCTGATCGCGATGATCAACTACATCATCGGCTGGGTCGGCGACTGGCACATCCCGGGCTACCAGAGCCTCAACATGATGCTGAACGACGGCATCGTCGACGTCGCCCAGCAGAAGACGCGGCTGAATCTCGGCCTGATCCTCGGCTACCTGCTGGCACCGATCGCCTGGGTGATCGGCATCGAATGGAACGACGCGGTGATCGCGGGCGGCCTGATCGGCCAGAAGGTGGTGCTGAACGAGTTCATCGCCTACCTGCAGTTGTCGCAGACGCCGGTCGGCACCGGCCCGGGCGAGATCAGCGAGAATTCGCGCCTGATCCTGACCTACGCGCTGTGCGGCTTCGCCAACTTCGCCTCGATCGCGATCCAGATCGGCGGCATCGGCGGACTGGCGCCCGAGCGCCGCGGCGACCTCGCCCGCTTCGGCCTGCGCGCGGTGCTCGGCGGCTCGATCGCCACCCTGATGACCGCCACCATTGCCGGTGTGCTGATCCATCTGAGATAGTGCCCCGGCCCGGGCACGCCCCCGCGCGACCGGGTCGCGCAGGCGGCGTTGCCGGTTCCCGGCCCGCAGTGCGTTGAACCGGACAGGCCGCCGGCGCCGACCGGCCCCTCGGCCGGCTCCGACGACGCGCTCCGCGCGGCCGACGATCCGGCTCCTCTCGATGCCAGCGGCCATCGACCCCTGTTCCACCGACACCTCCGGAGCGATCCGGGGGTGTCTTCATTCAGAGCGTCCCATGCCCCATTCCCCGATTTCCAGCCAGTCGCAGGTCGTCATCGTCGGCTCCTTCAACGTCGATCACGTCTGGCGCAGCGACGCGCTGCCGCAATCCGGCGCGACCCTCAGCGGCGAGTACACCAGCGGCCCGGGCGGCAAGGGCTTCAACCAGGCCACCGCCGCCGCCCGCAGCGGCGCCTGCACCATGTTCCTGTGCGCGCTGGGCGATGACGTCGGCGGCCAACTGGCGCGCGCCCTGGCCACCGGCGACGGCATCGATCTGCGCGACCAGCGCAGCGACGCCCCGACCGGCACCGCCGGCATCTTCGTCGACGCCCAGGGCCGCAACAGCATCGTGGTCGGTCCCGGCGCCAACGCCGCGCTGACGCCCGATTTCATCGCCGGCCACGCGGCGACCATCGCCACCGCCGCCGCGACCCTCGCGCAGTTGGAATCGCCGCTGGACGCGGTCGCGGCCGCGCTCCGGCTGGCGCGCGAGGCCGGGCGGACCGCGATCCTCAACCCGGCGCCGGCCAACGTCGCCCTGCCCCGCGAACTGCTGGCGCTGGCCGACATCCTGACCCCGAACGAAACCGAATGCGCGGGGCTGTTCGCGCGCCATCTCGGCGAGCGCATCGACGGCGCCGACGTGGCCAGCGTCGACTCGCCGCGACTGCACGCACTGTGCCGCGACCTGCTGCCGGGCGGTACCGTGGTGGTGACCCTCGGCGCGGCCGGCTGCTTCGTGTCGCATGCCGACGGCCAGCTGCGCGGCGACGACAGCCCGTGGTACCGGCTGCCGGCCGAACCGGCCAGCCCGGTCGACACCACCGGCGCGGGCGATGCCTTCAATGGCGCTTTGGCCGCGGCCCTGGCACTGCGTCCGCAGGCGCCGTTCGCGGCGCATCTGCGTCACGCCCACCGCTATGCGGCGCTGTCCACCGAACGCCCGGGCGCCGCGTCGGCGATGCCCACGCTCGAAGCGCTGGCCGCACGCTTCCCCGCCTGACCGCCCGTCGGTACGGGCACCTGACCGCTGTTTCCGGCGCGTGCCGTTGCTACTCTCGACGCACCATCAACGGAGGGCGACGCGCATGGCCGGGAAATTCGAGATCAGCAAGCGCAAGAACGGCGAATTCCAGTTCAACCTCAAGGCCGGCAACGGCCAGGTGATCCTCACCAGCGAAGGCTACGCCGCTCTCGATGGCTGCGAGAACGGCATCGAGTCGGTGCGCCGGCACGCCGCCGCCGAGGCCAATTTCGAGAAGAAGACCGCGAAGGACGGCAGCCCGTATTTCACGCTCAGGTCCGGCAACGGCCAGACCATCGGCACGAGCGAGATGTACAAGAGCACGACCTCGCGCGACGACGGCATCAAATCGGTGATGAACAACGCCCCCGACGCCAGGATCCAGAACATCATCACCAAGTGACACCCGCTCCGGCGGCACCCCGAAGCCCGGCTCCGGCCGGGCTTTTTCGTGGGCGCGCCGGTCCCCGGCGCTACAATTCCGCCATGCGCATCGGCCCGTACAGCATCGAACCCCGCGTGATCCTGGCCCCGATGGCCGGCGTCACCGACAAGCCGTTCCGGCAATTGTGCAAACGTCTGGGCGCCGGCCTCGCGGTGTCGGAAATGACCATTTCCGATCCGCGGTTCTGGAGCACCCGCAAATCCCTGCAACGCATGGACCACGACGGCGAGCCCGCGCCGATCAGCGTGCAGATCGCCGGCACCGAGCCCGGCGTCATGGCCGAGGCCGCGCGCTACAACGTCGACCACGGCGCGCAGATCGTCGACATCAACATGGGCTGCCCGGCGAAGAAGGTCTGCAACGCCTGGGCCGGTTCGGCGCTGATGCGCGACGAGGCCCTGGTCGGCCGCATTCTCACCGCGATGGTGAACGCCGTCGACGTGCCGGTCACGCTGAAGATCCGCACCGGCTGGGCCGCCGACGCGCGCAACGCGCCGGCCATCGCCCGCATCGCCGAGGACTGCGGCATCGCCGCGCTCACCATCCACGGCCGCACCCGCGACCAGCAGTACACCGGCGTGGCGGAGTACGACACCATCGCCGACATCAAGTCGCGGCTGAAGATTCCGGTGATCGCCAACGGCGACATCGATTCGCCGTGGAAGGCGAAGCACGTGCTCGACGTCACCGGCTGCGACGCGGTGATGATCGGCCGCGCCGCACAGGGCCGACCGTGGATCTTCCGCGAGGTCGCGCATTTCCTCGCCACCGGCGACACGCCGGCACCGCCGACGCTGACCGAAGTACGCGACCTCCTGCTCGGCCACCTCGACCATCTCCACGATTTCTACGGCGAACCGCAGGGCGTGCGCATCGCGCGCAAGCATCTGGGCTGGTACGCGAAGGATCGACCGGAGAACGAGAATTTCCGTGCCGTGGTCAACCGCGCCGCCACGGCCGAAGAACAACGGCGGCTCACCCGCGACTATTTCGATGCGCTGATCGCGGGTGTGGTGCCATCGCTGTCGGCAGCAGCGTGATGTTTCGATCCCACTGGAGCGATCGCCATGCATGAAGACTCTCCGCAGAAAGACGCATCGCAGACGTATCTCCACGGTTTCTCCCGCACCGAGCAGGCTCGACTGGTGAAACAGGCGCGGATCGCCGAGTCGACGATCTTCCGCAACATCGATTACACCGGCGCGAAGCGGCTGCTGGAAGTCGGCAGCGGGGTCGGGGCGCAGACCGAGATCCTGCTGCGGCGCTTCCCGGAACTGCACGCGACCTGCGTCGATCTCAACGAGGCGCAGCTGGCGGCGGCGAAACAGAATCTCGGCGGCATGCCGTGGCTCGAAGGTCGCTACACGCTGCAGCAGGCCGACGCCACCGATCTGCCGTTCGAGGCCCGCAGCTTCGATGCCGCGTTCCTGTGCTGGGTGCTGGAACACGTACCCGCGCCGGCGCGGGTGCTGAACGAAGTCCGCCGCGTGCTCTCGCCCGGCGCGCCGGTCTACATCACCGAAGTGATGAACGCCTCGTTCCTGCTCGATCCGTATTCGCCGAACGTGTGGAAATACTGGATGGCCTTCAACGATTTCCAGCACGAGAGTGGCGGCGATCCGTTCGTCGGCGCGAAGCTCGGCAACCTGCTGCTGGCCGGCGGCTTCCGTGACGTGACCACCGAGATCAAGACCTTCCACTTCGACAACCGCGAACCGGCGCGGCGCAAGACCATGATCGCGTTCTGGGAAGAACTGCTGCTGTCGGCCGCCGATCAGCTGATCGACGCCGGGCGCGTCACCGCCGACGTGGTCGAGAACATGCGTCGCGAAATGCGTGGGGTGCAGAACGATCCGGATGCGGTGTTCTTCTATTCGTTCGTGCAGGCACGCGCGGTGGTGTACTGAGCGGACGCGCGACGCGGTGAGCCGCAGCGCGGCAGGCCGGCGCTAGAATCCGGCGGGCCGCCCTTCGTCCCGCACACGCATGCCATCGCTCCTGATCGAATTCGGTATCGGCTTTTCGCTGGCGGCCGCGCTGTTGCTGGCGCTGGTGATGATCACGAACGCCCACGCACTGCCGATGCCGGCGGCCTCGCGCGCGGGCGGCGGCCTCATGCTGGCGGGCCTGTGCCACACGCAATGGGCGCACTTCCTGGCGCTGCGTGGCGAGGGCGAACTCTGGGGCGGGCTCGCCTACGGTCTGGTCCTCACCCTCCAGAGCGCGGGCTTCTACTGGCTCCTGCTGGGCATGCTGCGCCCGCCGGACACGCGCTGGCATCTGCTGGAATGGAGCCTGCCGCTGCTGCCGGGGCTGGTGATCGCGGCCTTGCCGACCCGCTTCGGTCCGGCCGTGGCCCTGGCTGGCGGCGTCGCCATCACCGCGCACATCGGGGTATTGCTGTACCGCGTCCGCACCCAGCGCCGCCACTTCCGGATCGAACAACGCACCCTGGCCGTGTTCGGCCTGATGGCCCTGGCGCTGGTCGGGCTCGGGATCGCGGCGCCGGCCCTGAGCTGGCGCGCGTTCGCCGGCGCCTACGCGCTGCTGATCTCGGCCGGATTCCTGCTGGTGCTGTATCTGCTGCTGCGATTCCCGGATCTCGCCCGCAAGGCCGAGGAAGCCGTCACCACCGCCTATGCCGTGTCGACGCTGGGCAAGGTGGACATCGAACGCGCCGTGGCGGCGCTGCGCCGCAAGTTCGAAGACGAACAGATCTACCGCGATCAGGACCTCAGCCTCTCCCGGCTCGCCGAACAGCTGGACCTCAGCGGCCATCAACTCTCGGAACTGATCAACACCCAGCTCGACACCAGCTTCCCCCGGCTGGTGCGGCAATACCGGGTCGAGGCCGCGAAACGGATGCTGATCGACGAGCCGCGGGCCAGCGTCCTGTCGGTGGGGCTCTCGGTCGGTTTCAACAGCCAATCGACCTTCTACAGCGCCTTCAAGGAGGTCACCGGCACCGTGCCGAGCCGGTATCGCGCGGCTCCCGGTGGTCCGGACACCCGCGACCCGGTGGCTCCGGCGCGGTCATGATCATTCCGGAGATATTCAAGCCATTGAATATCAGAGGAAAAATCAGCGGGCGCGAAAAATCCGGTTCGGGATGATCATTCCGGAGGCGGAGCGAGGCGGGCGATCGCCAGGATGGCGGCCAGACCTCATCCACACCGGAGTATCGCCATGTCGTCCGTCTACAACCCCCTCATGGGCCATGTCAGCTACGCGATCTATCTCGCCGTTTCGATCGGCATGACGATCTGGGTCGCACGGGTGCTCTCCCGCTCGGGGGAGGTGTTCCTGACCCGCTGTTTCGGTCAGGACACCGAACTGGCCAACAGCACCAACCGCCTGCTGGTGATCGGCTTCTATCTCGTGAACATCGGCTTCATCTGCCTGAGACTGGGCACCTGGCCGACCGAGCAGATCCAGCTGATCCCGGCGCTCGGCTCGCGCATCGGGGTGTCGATCCTGGTCCTGGGCGTGATGCACTTCGTGAACATGCTGATGATCGCCCGCTTCGGCAAAACCGTCAGTCACTGGATGCGGACGCACGGCGCGTCCCAGGCCGGCGGCCCGCCGCCGCTCCCGGGAGCCGGGGTCTGAGGGGCGGCCGGCGGCCGAAAGCCGCCACCTCCCGGACTCGGCCGGACTGACTCGATCTGCCCGATGCGATCATCCGATCGGATCGGGCAGATCCGACATCCAGCGCCGGCGCGGCGCTCCGATCAGGGCGCACCGATCCGCAGGCAGGCATCGACCGGGTCCGGTGGCACCACCACCCGCCCCAGCGTCTGCAGTTCACGGGCATCTTCGCGGGCGATCCGGTAGCGTCCCGGCGCCAGACGCAGCCCTGCAGCCGTCGCTCCCGCGGGAACGATCGCCTGATCCCGCGGAATGGCGAGGGCGTCCTCGCCCTCGCCGAACGCGCGCAGCAGCGTGGCCTCCGCGCGCGGCGCCACGCACAGCGGTACCTGCCCACCGCGCGCATCCTCGGCGGCCACGACCGCCGCCGGCGGGTGCAGCACCACGAGATCCACGTGGTTGACCGTCACCGGAGTCTCACCGCGCATCGCGACGACCGGCGATGCGGTGTCCACCGGCCAGCCATCGCCCGCTTCGGGACAGGCCGTCGGGCCCTGGGCGATGGTCAGGGGATCGATGCCCGTGCTCGCGGCGAACCGCGCCGCCATCCAGCCGGCGTCCGGATCCTGCGAGATGTGCGAACCGCCCGCATGCACCAGCAGCCGACGGCCCGGGTGGGCCTTGAGCCACGCCGCCAGCGCTTCGGCCTGCCGGCGCTCGCGCGCGTCCCGATCGGAAACGCCCGCCGGCTCGTAGGCGACGAATGTCCATCCCAGCGCGTGGGCGCGGCGCAGCGCGGCCGCGAACGCAGGGTCGGCGGTGTAGAAACCGGTGGCCGCCTCGGGCACGCCGTCTTCCAGCGTCGCCGGCGCCTCCGGCGCGAAGGATTCCGCCGCGAGGGCATCGAAACCGAGCGGATGCAGTGCCTCGATCAATCGTCCGAGAAACACGCGATGCGCGCGTCGGAAGTGCGATTCGTTGAGCATCACCACCCGCGCATCGCGCGCCGCGCGGACGATGACCGCGATCGCGTCGCGATACTCGGCGCCGTCCACCGCGCGCGGCGCGCCCGGAGGACGCAGCGCGCAGGCCGGCGCTTCATCGCCGACGAACACCGAGAGCTGGGCCGCGATCTGACGATGCTCCGGCGCATCGCCGATCGATGCCAATGCCTGCCAGGGACGATTGCGCGCCAGCGCCTCCGACCACGTCGACGTCCCCTCGGCAGCCATCACGGTGGCTGCCAACGACAACACCGCCACCATCGCGCCGACGCGAATGGCGCGATGGTGGCGGAGGGCATGTCCCAGCACACGTCGGATCGGCATGACGGAGTCCTTCGGTTCAACGCCCGGGGCGGATTCCAGCGGGGAGCAGCGGCGGACCCATCTTGCATCGACCACCGTCCGGATCAAACCTGCATCGAGCACATCGATCGTGCAGTGCAGCAATGCCATGCCGCGCGACATGCGCATGTTCACCGATGCCGAAATGTCCGCCCCGGGGCCATCGGGGGTCTGCTAGAGTGCGATGGAACAGGGTCCTCCCGGGCCTGTTCGGCGGTGACGCGTTCGACATGCGAGCCGCTGCACGGACGTGCCGCAGCGACATCGACGCGGTCGGCATCGCGCCCGCCCCCCAAGGCGGATGGCACCGGGAATGGAAGGCAGAAGGCGCCACGGAACGCAGGGATGACGCAACCGCTCTTTCGACAAGAAGTATTGGACGAAAGGAAGGATGTCCAGATCGGACAGATCTCGCTGATCCAACCGGCGCGCACGTGGGTTCTCGCGGCCTGTGCCGTCGCGATGGCGCTGATCGTCATCCTGTTCCTGATGTTCGGCAGTTACACGCGCCGGAACCGCGTGACGGGACAACTGGTGCCCGTCCAGGGTCTGGCGACGGTGGTCTCTCCGGCGACCGGACTGCTCACGAAGATCAATGTCACCGAAGGCGCCCGGGTCGCCGCGGGCGACGTCCTGGCGGTGGTCCAGGTGCCCCACGCGACGGTGGAAGACGGCGACACCTCGACCGCGATGCGATCGCGTCTGCGCAGCCGCACGACGAGCCTGGAATCGGCCGGTCGGGCGCGCACCCTGGAGGTGTCCTCGCAACTGGGCGGACTGGAGCAACAGTTGGCGCTTCTCTCCACGCAGGCGACGCATCTCGACAGCGAGATCGTGCTGCGCCAGAAACAGGTGTCCCTGGCCAGCGAAACCCTCGCCCGCTACGAATCCCTGCTCGAATCGCGCTACGTGGGCGAACTGCAGGTCAAGCAACTGCAGAGCCAGGTGATCGAACAGACCCTGGCCCTGCGGCAGATGCAGCGACAGGCGATCGACTTCCGGCGCCAGATCGCGGACCTGACCCAGAGACGCGAGGAAACCCGCGCCATGCTCGCCCGCACGCAGGCCGAGCTGGACCAGGACCGTGCCGAACTGCAGCAGGAACTCGTCCAGGTGCACGCGGCCAGCGGCATCGCCCTGGTCGCGCCGGTGGCTGGCGGCATCGCCGGACAGATGCTCAAGGTCGGCGAACCCATCCGCGAAGGACAGGCGGTGATGAGCGTCATTCCGGGCGACGGCCGACTGGAAGCGCAGTTGCTGGTGCCCAGCCGCGCGATCGGCTTCATCCGCGAAGGCGATGACGTGCTGGTGCGCTACCAGGCCTATCCGCATCAGAAATTCGGCCACCATCGCGGTCGCGTGTCGTTCGTGAGCCGCAGCGCGATCGATCGTTCCGTCGCCGCGACGCTGGTCAATGGCGAAGCGGACGAGCCCTACTATCGCGTGAGCGTGGAGATCGAACGCCAATCGATCCCGGTGATGGGCGGACAGCAACGCCTGCGCCCCGGCATGCTGCTGGAAGCGGACATTCTCGGAGAACGCAGGCAGCTGTGGGAATGGGTGTTCGAACCCGTGCGGTCGTTGGCGGAGAACATCGATGACTGACGCGACCGCCCACGCAGCCGCACCTGTGATGCCGCGCAGGCGATGCCGTCGATCGCCGATGGACATCCGCACCGTCGGATCGCGCACCGCACCGGAGTCCCATCGCGGAACCGCTCACTTCCCGACTCATGCAAGGACAACACGATGAACAGGACTCACGACCATGCGTTCGTGATCATGGGAACCCGCGCCGACCCGCATGTCGAACGCGTCGCCGACGAGGTCGCGCGCTCCGGAGACGTGCGCGTCGAAGTGCTCGACTACCGGGAAGAGGCGAAGATCTCGCTGATCGTCGACGGCAACGGCAAGACCGGCATGGCCGTCGACGGACTCGCGCTGCCGCGCAATCTGCTGATCTGGGATCGCAGCAAGATCATTCCGGGCACCACCGTCTACGTCAAAGGCGACGACCCCAGCGTCACCAGCTTCGTGGCCCGGGAATGGCGCGCCTTCTACCAGCTCGTTTCCGGCCTGTACGGCGACCGGGTGGTCAATTCGCTCGATGCCAGGAAGTGCCTGCTCAAACCCTACCAGCAGGTCGTCGCCGCGGGCGTCGGCCTCAACGTGCCGATGACGCTGGTGACCAACGACAAGGCCGCGGCGCTGGACCTGATGCACGGCGCGCCGTCCGGTCTGATCCTGAAGTCGCTGTGCGCGGGCAAGGTGATGCCCGGCCCCGATGGCGGCAGCGTGCCGTTCAACATCATGACCATGCGCGTGTCGGAGGAGGATCTTTCCACCGCCGACGAACACGACATCGGCTACTGCCCGCACGTGTTCCAGCACGAGATCCGCAAGGACCACGAGCTGCGGATCGTGATGATCGACGGCAGGCCGCACGCCTTCCGGATCAACTCGCAGCTGCTCGAATCCTCCACCGTCGACTGGCGCAAGGGCGTGCATCTGCTGGACTACATGCCCTGCGGGATCCCGAACGAACTGACCGACAAACTCCGCGCCTACATGCGCGCGATCGGTCTGTTCTCGGGAAGCATCGACATCGTGGTCGATCCCGACGGCCAATACTGGTTCCTCGAATGCAACCAGGACGGCGCCTGGGGCTGGCTGGACGAGATCGTGGACGGCGCGCTCACCCGGGAATTCGCATCCGCCTTCCGCCGCCGGCTGCTGTCCCGGACCACGGAATCGGCCGATGCCTGAGTCGACACGCCACCACGCGCCCGCCGCGCGCGCCCCGGCCCCGTGCAACGGACCGACATGAAGGGCATCGTCCAATCCGAAGCCTCCGAGTGCGGGCTGGCATGCCTGGCCATGGTCGCCGCGCATCACGGTCTGGACCTCGGCATGGCCGAGTTGCGGCGCCGTTTCCCGATGTCGCTCAAGGGCCTGCGGCTGAGCCAGCTGGTCGAGATCGCCGGAAAACTGGGACTGCATGGCCGCGCATTGCGGCTCGACATGGAGTCCCTGCCGAAACTCGCGATGCCCGCCATCCTGCACTGGGATCTGAATCATTTCGTGGTGCTGGAGAGCGTGCACCGCGATCGTGTGGTCATCGTCGACCCGTCGCTGGGGCGGCGGACGCTGCCGATGTCGGAAGTCTCGCGGCATTTCACCGGCGTTGCGCTGGAACTGGCGCCGGGACAGGACTTCGCGCCGGAAACGCGTCACGAAGCGGTGAGCCTGCGCAGGCTCACCGGCCCGGTCCGGGGACTGTGGCGTTCGCTGTCGCTGCTGCTGATGTTGTCGCTCGCCCTGCAGGTCTTCGTGCTGGTCACCCCGTTCTACATGCAGTGGGTGGTGGACCAGGTGCTGGTGTCCGCCGACGCCTCGCTGCTGACCGTGCTCGGCATCGGCTTCGCGATGCTGGTGCTGGTGCAGATCGCGGTGGCGGTGCTGCGCGGATGGACCGTGGTCTATCTGTCGGCCCGCTTCGGCCTGCAGTGGATGGCGAACGTGTTCGCCCATCTGCTGCGCCTGCCCCTCGATTTCTTCGAGAAGCGCCACCTCGGCGACATCGTTTCGCGCATCGGATCGGTGCAGCGGATCCAGCAGACGATCACCACGAACTTCGTCGAGGCCGTGGTCGACGGCCTGATGGCCGTGGCGACGCTGGCGATGATGCTGGCCTACAGCCCGCGGCTGGTGCTGGTGACGTTCGTGGCGCTGATGGCGTATCTGGGCCTGCGCATGGCGACGTTCCCGCGTTTCCGCGACGGCAGCGAGCAGCAACTGGTGGAGGCCGCGCGGCAGCAGTCGCACTTCTTCGAAACCGCGCGCGGCATGCAGAGCATCAAGGTGTCGGGCATCGAGAGTCAGCGCCGATCGGCGTACATGAACCTCCTGCACCGCACGATCGACCGCGAAGTCTGGCTGGCCCGTCTGGATCTGCTGTTTTCCCAGAGCAACGCGCTGGTGATGGGGTTGGAAAGAGTGATCGTGATCTGGATCGGCGCCTCGTTGGCGCTCGACGGCACGTTCACGGTCGGCATGCTGATCGCCTATCTGGCCTACAAGGAACAATTCACCCAGCGGGTGGCCACGCTGATCGACCGGATGATGGAATTCCGCATGCTGCGCCTGCACGGCGAACGCCTGGCGGACATCGTGATGGCAGAACCGGAACCGATCGAGCACATGATCGACCTGCCGGAAAAACCGCCCTTGATCCAGGCGCGCGCACTGAGCTTCCGTTACGCCGAAGGCGAACCGTGGGTCGTGGCCAATTGCGATCTGGATATCGCGTCCGGCGAATCGGTGGCGATCGCCGGGCCGTCAGGCTGCGGAAAGAGCACGCTGGTCAAACTGCTGCTCGGCCTGTTGACGCCGGTCGCCGGCGAGATCCGGATCGACGGCGTGCCGCTCAGGCAGATGGGCGCCGCCAATTTCCGGCGCATCGCGGGCGTCGTGATGCAGGACGACCAGCTGTTCGCCGGATCCATCGGCGAGAACATCAGCCTCTTCGGCGATACCTGGGACCAGGAACGCATCGAGGAAGCGGCGCGCAGGGCCGCGGTGCACGACGACATCGTGGCCATGCCGATGGGGTACCACAGCCTGATCGGCGATATGGGCAGCTCGCTCTCGGGAGGACAGCGCCAGCGCATCCTGATGGCCCGCGCGCTGTATCGCCGACCGATGCTGCTGATCTTGGACGAAGCCACCAGTCACCTGGACGTGGAACGCGAGCGGCTGGTCAACGCCGCGGTGAGCGCGCTCGCGTTGACGCGGATCATCGTCGCGCATCGCCCGGAAACGATCGCCAGCGCCGACCGGGTGCTGGTGATGGAGGCGGGACGCATCGTCCGCGATTACCGTCCGCTCAAGCCGGAGTCGCGGCCCCGGGAAATCGCGGAGATCGATCACTGACGCGGCGACCGCCGCGCGACGGATTCCGGTGCATGCCGGGCCCAAAGTGCAGGGGGACTGCACTATTTGATAACAAAGGAGTTTTGTATGAAGCCGTTTGTTATGAAGCAGCACGAAAAGGATCATGGCGCGCTTCGCGAACTGCGCGAGCATGAACTGGAAGCGGTCAGCGGCGGCCGGATCAGCGCGGACGTCGGACTGACGCCCCAGAAGCCGATCCGGCTCAACACCGTCACCATCACGCCGAATGCCGATGGCGGCGATGACGGCTGCGACGACGACTGGACCTACTGAGCCGCAGTCCGGGGAGGCCGACGCGATCGGCCTCCCCACTCGGGCCGTACGCGGGCGACGACGCTATCGCGTCACGTCGCCGGGCTCGTGCCAGATCCGGTCCCACACGTCACGCAGACGGCCCGCGGCATTCCACGGCCAGTCCAGTTGCTCCACGGGAACCGCACGCCAACGCGGGCTGTTGCGCTCCGCGACAACGAAATTGAAGATGTAGTCCGGCTCCAGGCCCATGCGCAGATCGCTGACGATCAGTCGGCCATCGCGCTCCTCGGCCTTCATGAAGCCGTGATTGAACCAGCGCAGACGCGCGACCCGCTCGAAATCCGCCACCGCACGCAGCGCGTCGACATCCGAACGCTGCGCGCGGAAGCGCATCGGTCCGCGATCGGCGATCAGCGAACGTTCGGCTTCGACATAGCCCTCCGGCGTCATCGCGACCACCCGCCACAACACCGTGTTGAACGGCATCGGCACGCTGAAGCGCGGCGCATCCGCCAGCCCCATCGCGGTCAGCGCCTCGTCGGCGGCGCGGTCGACCTGCGCCTTGGCGACCAGCGACCAGCCCAGATACGCCGTGCTCAACGCGAGCCCCGCGACCAGCATGCGTTGCGCGAGCGGACGTTCGCGCGCGACCCAGGCCACGCCGCAGCCGATCGACAACCAGAGCGTGTACAGCGGATCGATGATGAACACGCTCGACCACATCGTCGGCGGCGGCGACAGCGGCCACCACAACTGGGTGCCGTAGACGGTGAAGGCGTCCAGCAGCGGATGCGTGATCAACGCGAGCTGGATCGCCCAGAACCAGCGCATCGGCGCATCCGCCACGCGCCCGCCACGACGCCGGAACCAGGCCCAGATCAACGCCGCCACCCAAGGCAGCACGAACAGCGAATGACTGAGGCTGCGATGCATGGTCATCTGATCGACCGCGTCGCCGCCGAGCAGCGGAATCACGAGCGCATCGAGATCCGGCAACGTCCCGAGGGCCGCACCGGCGAGCAGCGCGGCGCGGCGATGTCCGGCGGGTGCGATGACGGCGGCGATCGCACCGCCGAGCACGATCTGGCTGAGGGAGTCCATCCGCGCATGCTACCTGCCGCCGGCACCGCGACACGGTGCCGGAAGCCATGCCCGCGACGCGGACTCAGCCCTGCCCCAGCACCTGCTTCGTCGCCGCGACCAGACCCGCGGTGAAGTCCGCCTGCGATTGGGTGACGCGGATCACCAGTTCCGGCGAAGCCTCGGTCGGATCGCCCGCATGCAGCGGCGGCTGCGGGGCGTACTGGTTCATCAGCTGCGTGGTCTGCGCGGCTTCGGGGCCGGCGACGACCTCGACCAGACGCAGCGCGAGATCCAGCGAGGACGAGATGCCGCCGCCGCTGAAACGCTTCTTCTCCTCGTCGAGATGCCAGCGCGGATAGCCCGGCACCACGGTCAGGGTCGGGAACATCTCCAGCACCGGCCGCGCGCTCCAGTAGGTGGTCGCGCTGCAACCGTCGAACGCGCCGGCGGCAGCCAGAATGAAGGCGCCGGTGCAGACCGAACCGGCCCAGTCGGCGCTGGCGACGACGCCCTTCAGCCAGGTCTGGAACCGCGGGTCGAGCATCGCCGCGGACACGCCTTCGCTGCCGCCGCCGGGCACGAACACGATCGACAGCGGCGGATGATCGTCGAAGGTCGCCCCGGGATTGACGGTCACGCCTTCGGTGGTCGGAATCGGATCACGGTCGGCGGCGATCCAGACCACCTCGAAGCCGGAGGTGTAGGCGAAGATCTGGGTGGCACCCGCGAAATCGAGCAGCGTGCAGCCGGGGTACAGCGCGAAACCGACGGTGATCGTGGACATGGCGCTCCTTCCTGGAAGAACCGGCGCGCGGAATGCGCGCCGGCGATGACACCTTGCATCGCGTCCGGCGGACGCACTGCCGACGCGCCTGCGTCAGGGCGGGTGTCCCTGTGCCATCCACGCCGCGAACAGCGCGACCTGCGCTTCGGTCAGCGGCGGATACGGCGGCGGCGGCATGTTCTGACTGCTGATCTGGCGGTGGATCATCACCGCGAAGCGACGGACGTCGTCGTAACGGGTGAGGTCGAACCGCCACGACATCCCGGCGCGATACGGTGCGAACAGCGGCGCGATGTCACGCTCGAACGAAACCGGATCCGTCATCGTGGCGCGCACTCGAGCGCATCGCTTTCGATCCGGGGCAAGTACCGCCGGTGCGCACACCGGGACACCGCCGGCAGCGTCGTCATCGGGAGGACGCCCGCGCACATCGTCGCCTGGCGGCCACGAACGGAATTCCGTTTCCCGCGTATTGCGTCCATCCCCACTCCCCCGCGCATCGCTGCGACGCCGCCTGATCACCGGGACGATCCCGGCAGGGCCCGCATCGCATGCAGCGGCTGATACTGGTTCCAACGTCCGTCGGCGTCAAGTATCGGCGACCGTCGGCGCGCGATCCCGGCGCCATGCGTCACGCCGCCCGCACGAGCGCCGCCGGCCTACTCGTCGGCATGATCGGCGGCGATTCCGCGAGCGCTTCACCGCGATGCGTCAGCAGCCGCAGGGTGCCATCCGCCTCCTCGACGAACGCGGTGAGGCTCTCCACCCAATCGCCGTCGTTGGCGTAGAGCAGACCATCGCGCTCGATCATCGCCGCACGGTGAATGTGTCCGCAGACGATGCCGTCGAGGCCTCGGCGGCGGGCGTCGTCGAGACCGGCCTGGACGTAGCGCTCGATGTAACGTTCGGCTGCACCGCTGCGACGCTTTAGGAAGTCGGCGAGTGACCAGTAGCGCAATCCGAACCGCTGTCGCGCTCGATTGAACAGACGATTTCCATCGAGGATGCGGTCGTACAGCCAGTCGCCGAATTTCTCCTGCAGATTGCCGAAGTGGGTGATGCTGTCGAATTCGTCGCCGTGCGTCACCAGCAGGCGACGCCCGTCGAGCGTGCGATGGATCGCGCGCCGGCGCACCCGCATCGCCGGCAGCGCGAGTCCGCACATCCGGCGGATCGGACGGTCGTGATTGCCCGGGATGTAGACGATCTCGGTCCCGGCACGAAGCATCGCGTGCAGCCGCTCGATCACGCACAGTTCCGCGTCGCCCCAGCGTGCCCGTCGCGAAGCCATCCACCACAGATCGACGATATCGCCGACCAGATAGAGCTTCCGGCATTCGATGCCGGCGAGGAATTCCGCCAGCTCGGTCGCGTGGCAATGATTCGATCCCAGATGCAGGTCGGACAGGAAAACCGCGCGCCTGAAAACCGGACGCGCGGCAGGCGTCATGCCGCGATCTCGCGGGCGCGCAGATAACGTTCGCGCTTCTTCGGCCGGACCCGTTCCAGATCCACCTCGATCAGCCCGTCGATCGCATCCCCGAAGTCGGGGTCGACGCCGAACGCGAGGAATCGTGCGCCGCCGGGCTCGCACAGCTCGGTGTACTGCTTGTAGAGCACCGGAACGCTGGCGCCATGCGCGTCGAGATTGGCCTTCAGCACCTCGAACGCGGTCGCGACGTCGAGTTCGCCGAAACTCGGCGGCGCGGCGAAATACCGGAATGGCCGCAGCGACGCGGCCACCGCATCGCCGCTGCCGTAATAGCGTTCGTAGTACGCGACGAGCTGCTCGCGTGCCGCCTGTGGCAGAGCGGCGCTGATCGAGACCGCACCGAACAGATAGCGCACCCCGGGATGCCGGCGCAGATAGGCGCCGATGCCCTGCCACAGGTAATCCAGACTGCGCGATCCCCAATACTCGGGCGCCACGAAACTGCGCCCGAGTTCGAGCCCCTGCGCGATCCTCGGCAGCGCTTCGTCCGCGTAGCGGAACAGCGAAGCGGTATACAGCCCGGCAAGGCCGTGCCGCGCCAGCAGGGACGCCCCGCGGGCCACGCGATACGCGCCGGCGATCTTCCCTGCCGCCGCGTCCCAGACCAGGATGTGCTCGTAGTTCGGATCGAAATCGTCGATGTCGCGGCTGCGGCCGGTCCCCTCGCCGACCGCGCGGAACGTCAGTTCGCGCAGGCGTCCGATTTCGTCCAGCAGCGGCATGCCCCGGTCGACCCTGGCGAGCCGGATTTCCTTGCCGTCGCCGGTCCGTCCCAGCAGCTCGGTCGCGGCGATCGCCATCAGCAGCGTCGCCTGGTCGATCGCCGGAGCCACCGCTTCCGGTGTCGTCGACGACGACGGCTGCCCGCGGCCCAGCGCGTACAGCGCGCGGCGCACCTCGCGCAGGCCCTGCGCGGGATCGACGTCCACCGGCAACCGGATCGGACGGCCGATATGGATGCGCAGCGGCCGGTCGCGGCCCGCGAACATCTCCCGCGCCAGCAGCACCGTCCCCGCGGGTTTGTAGAGCGCGGACGCGCCATAGAACAGCGCCGAGTTGCGGGCGGCGATGCGGACCGGCACGACCGGCGCACCGGTCCGGCGCGCGAAACGCACGAACCCGCCACGCCAGCGCGGGTCGCGCACGCCACGCAGCCCGAGCCGCGAAACCTCGCCGGCCGGGAACACGATCACGCACTGCTCCGCTTCCAGTGCACGCTCGATGGCGCGCACGCTGTCCGGCCCGGCATTGCCGCCGAACACCCGCACCGGCAGGAACAGCCCGGTCATCGGCGTCAGCTGCATCAGCAGATCGTTGGCGACGATGCGCACATCGCGACGGACCCGGCCGACCGCGTGCAGGAGGGCCAGGGCGTCGCGGGCACCCGACGGATGATTCGCGACGATCAGCAGACGCCCGCTGGCCGGCAGGGTCGCCAGTTCACGGACGTCGGCGGCGTACTCCACGCCCAGGTACGCCAGTGCGGCGTCCAGGAATTCGAAGTCCCGCAGATCGGCATGCCGATCGAGGAAGGCTTCGATATCGGCCAGCCGCGACCAGCGCCCGAAGCCGCGGAGGAAAGCACGGCCCAGACCGGCGCCGGGGCCATTGAACCAGTGGGGATAGCGGGCCTGGAGCTGACGTTCGATGGCATGCATACGGGTCGGGAACGAAGACCCCCGGACGGCCGGGACCGCCGCCAGCCTGCGGCCGACCGACGACACCGCCATTGCGCCGCCACGTCGGTTCGATGACACCCGTCTCCGGGCGGCGGCCCGACACCCCGGCCAGTCATGCAAACCCCGCCCGCGGGGTGTATCATGCGCCCCCATCTTTTCATCCCGATCAAGGGATATAGCCGTCGCCGGAGTGCCCGGCGGCGACCGGTGGCCCGGGAAGGGTCGTCCGGACGTTCTCCATCACATCCCGATCGCGGGATCCAACAACGAAGGAAGCCTTGTCGATGTCCAGCTATCTCTTCACCTCCGAGTCGGTGTCCGAAGGCCATCCGGACAAGATCGCGGACCAGATCTCCGATGCCGTGCTCGACGCCATCCTGACCCAGGACAAGCGCGCACGCGTCGCCTGCGAAACCCTGGTGAAGACCGGCGCCGCGATCGTCGCGGGCGAAGTGACCACCACCGCCTGGGTCGACATCGAGTCCCTGGCCCGCAAGGTCATCAACGACATCGGCTATGACAATTCGAACGTCGGCTTCGATGGCCACACCTGCGCCATCATCAACATGCTCGGCAAGCAGTCGCCGGACATCGCCGCCGGCGTCGACGGCACCGGCAAGAAAACGAAGAAGCCGGAGGAACAGGGCGCGGGCGATCAGGGCCTGATGTTCGGCTACGCCTGCAACGAAGCCCCGGAATTCATGCCGGCGCCGATCTACTACTCGCACCGTCTGGTCGAGCAGCAGGCCAAGGTCCGCAAGAACGGCAAGCTCAAGTGGCTGCGTCCGGACGCCAAGTCGCAGGTCACCCTGCGCTACGACGGCAACGCCATCGCCGGCCTCGACGCCGTGGTCCTCTCGACCCAGCACGACCCGGGCATCAAGCACAAGGATCTGGTCGAAGGCGTGTACGAGACCATCCTCAAGCCGGTGCTGCCGAAGAAGTGGCTGGAAAAGCTGCCGAAGAACAAGGTCCACATCAATCCGACCGGCATCTTCGTGATCGGCGGTCCGGTCGGCGACTGCGGCCTGACCGGCCGCAAGATCATCGTCGACAGCTACGGCGGCATGGCCCGTCACGGCGGCGGCGCGTTCTCGGGCAAGGATCCGTCGAAGGTCGACCGCTCGGCCGCCTACGCCGCGCGCTACGTCGCCAAGAACATCGTCGCCGCGGGTCTGGCCGACAAGTGCGAAGTGCAGGTCAGCTACGCCATCGGCGTGGCCGAACCCACCTCGATCTCGGTCACCACCTTCGGCACCGGCAAAATTCCGGACGAGAAGATCGAGAAGCTGATCCGCGCGCACTTCGACCTGCGCCCGTACGGCATCGTGAAGATGCTCGACCTGATCCACCCGATCTACCAGTCGACCGCCGCCTACGGCCACTTCGGCCGCAAGCCGAAGGACGTCTCCTACGTCGACGGCACCGGCAAGACGGTCAAGGCCACCGCCTTCTCCTGGGAGAAGACCGACAAGGCCGACGAACTGCGCAAGGCCTCGGGCCTGAAGTAAGTCGACTTCGTTCGACGTCGCAACGCACGAAGGGCGCCGCAAGGCGCCCTTCGTCGTTTCGTGCCGCATCGCAAGCAAACGCCCCGCGCGTTGGCGTGGTGTAGCATGCTCCGTACGCGCGCCGCATTCGCGCGCCTGCGCCTCCATGCACGATCGCGACATCGGGCAGGCCAGACTCACCGGCCCATTCCCGGGACTCCGAGCGGCAGCATCCTGCGGCCCACCCCTTACCCTCTCACATCACGGGACACCGACTTGGCCAAGCCCAACTACAACTTCGAGAAACGTCAGCGAGAAATCGCGAAGAAAAAGCAGCAGGACGAAAAACAGGCGAAGAAGCGCGCCGCACGCGAAAGCGGCAAGACCGCCGACACCGAGCGCGAACCGCCCGCCGACCCGCAGTGAGCGTCATCGAAATCGCGGCACCGCAGATCTGGGTCGACGCCGATGCCTGCCCCGTCGCGATCAAGGACATCCTGTTCCGCGCCGCCGAGCGCGCACAGGTGCATGTCACCCTCGTCGCCAACCAGTGGCTGCGCTGCCCGCCCTCGCGCTTCATCCGCGCGCTGCAGGTGCACGGTGGCTACGACGTCGCCGACGACGAGATCGTCGAACGCCTGCGGCCCGGCGACCTCGTCGTCACCCAGGATATTCCGCTCGCGGCCCGCGTGATCGAAAAAGGCGGCGACGCGGTCCATCCACGCGGCGACCGCTACACCACCGACAACATCGCCGAGCGCCTGTCGATCCGCAACTTCATGGAAGATCTGCGTGGCGCCGGCGTGCAGACCGGCGGGCCGCCCGCGCTGCACGCGCGCGACCGCCAGGCCTTCGCCAATGCACTGGATCGTTGGCTCGCACAGCGGCCGAAACCGCCGGCATCATCGACGAACGAAACGTGACACGCGGTCGCGCCCAGCATGCGCGGAAAGTGACGGAAGGTGAGACAAGAATTCCGGACAAGGATGCCCACAGTTCAGAGCGGCCGGGACGGAACAGGATGTCCTTGTTTCCCTGCATGTCGATCGGCCGCGCACGGCGCGATCGACGAAGCGCCGCATCGATGAAGCATCAACGCGCGACGGCGATCTGCGCGTTCACCAGCAGCGGCGGACCGCTGGTGGGGTCGACCACGGGCAGCGGCGGCGGTGCGGGCACGGTGAAGTGATCGATGGCGCTGCGCTGGAACACGATCGCGAGGCTCGATCCACCGTAGCTGAAATAGCCCAGCTGATCGCCCTTCTTCACGCGGTCGCCGTCCTTCACCGTGATCTGCACCGAGGAGATTTCGGTGATGCCGATCGGGATCACGCAGACCATGCCGATGTCCGGGTCGTCGCTTTCGATGAACACCAGCCCGCGCGTGTTCACCGTCGCGTCGTAGCCCTCGGAGAGGATGCCCGCGCTCGGATCGAAGCCGGCGGATTCGGCTTCGCTGAACAGCAGTCCATTCACCACGTACGCCTTCTTCACCGTACCGTCGATGGGTGCGTGCCAGCGGTGATAGTTCGCGCCGCTCAGGAACGACTGGAAGACGTAACCGCCGACGAAGCGTTCCCAGTATTCGCTCCGGTCGAGCATGTCGACGAGCGAGAAGGGTTCGCCCTTCAGCCAGAATTTGTCCTGCGGCTTGATGTCGCGGGCGATCGCGACGAGATTGCCGTCGTTCGCGGACACGATGACCTTCGGATTCTCCGGCGCCGCGACCGGACGGGCCTCGGGCCTGATCTCGCGATGGAAATAATCGTTGTAGGAAGCGAATCCCCAGTGCGGTTTCGAGCGATCGAACTCGAACTCCCACAACTTCATGTCCTGATAGGCGAAAGTGGACAGCCACCCGAACGGCCCTTCGTTGAGCACATGCGCACTGTCCGGGCTGTCGAGATACGCGCACCATTGCCGCAGCACGCCGCGGATCGCCTCGTTGAAGTCGCGGTTGCGGAACACGGCTTCGCCCGCCGGGGTCATCATCATGTACGCGAACAACGACGACATCGGGAACGCGTTGCGCTTGGCCGGGTCCTGGCGGTAGAGCGGCGCGGTGGTCGAGATCCGTTCCAGCGCGAGGAGCAGCCCGGGAATGTCGTGCACCACCTTCTGCGCGTCCGGGACCTGATCGATCATCTCGGACACGTACATGCGGACGATGGGATCGGTTTCGATCAGCGCGCCGAGACGGGCCACGGCGCCACTCGGGGGCCGCGCACCGGACGCGAGCGCTTCGCGCAAGTCCCGGTTCCATTCGTCGAGACTGCCGCGATCGCGCGGCAGATAACCCGCGCGATAACCGAACGATCTCCTGTACCTCGCATCCATCCTCGCCTGCTGGTCCATCCCGGCTTCTCCTTATCGCTCTGAGTGGAGACCTGCGCGGCCGCGCAGGCCATCGTGCTGCTCGGGTCATGCGTCCTGCTTTCGCCGGATAGTGCGCCCTCCGGCGCCGGCGTGTCCAATGACGCCATCGGGCCGCATCGACGCACGATGCACGTCTGTCTCTCGAACACGCCGCTCGGGCCGCGGCGGCGTCCGGTGATGTCGATGCGACCATCGGTGATCGGCAACCGCGTGCTGGCGCGGCGAATGGGCGGCCTCGATGGAAGCGGGCGTTCGCTTTTCGTAGGCTGTGCGCTCTGCACCCCGCTCCAGCATCACGATGATGCCGGGTCAATGACCCGGCCTACGACCCTCCACAAACGACTGCGCGTGTCCTCATCAAAGGTGAAAACAGCGATATGAGCGGAACGACCTCATCCATTCTTTCCATCAGCTCATCGCGAGAACTGAATGTCGCGATCGCGCAGGCGAACGCCCTTCCATCAGGCGGCAGCCTGACGATCATGGCCGAGACGGACGTTGCCCTGACCGAAAGCATCACGCCGATCAATACGGCCGGCACGGTCACCATACAGGCGAGAAGCGCGCCCGTGACCATCGACGGCGGCGGCAACCACACCGGCTTCGTCGCGCTGAACGGAACGATCACGCTGCAGGATCTGACGCTGAGGAACATGAAGTCGCAGGGCCTCAGCGGTTGCATGGGCGCGGGCGCCGGATTGCTGGTGGCCAACCTGTCGCGAAGCGCATCGCTCGGGCTTGAAGGCAAAGCGCCGAGCGTCATGCTCAGGAATGTCAGCTTCAGCCACTGCACCGCCCTGGGGGGCGATGTGACGGAGCAGGCCACCGGCGGCACCGGTGGAGCAAACGGCGGCTATGGCGGTGACGGCGGCGACGGGAGCGGGACGTCGGGGCAAACCGGCAATGGCGGGAGCCCTGGGCTGGCCGCCCCGGGCATCCCCCTGCCCGGCACAAGTCTGTTCGGGCGATCGGCGACGGCGGGCTGTTTCGGCATCGTGGGCCAGGGCGGCGGCGGGGGCAGCGGCGGCAGCGGGGGTGGCGGTGGCAGCGACGAGGCCGGCTTCGATGGCAAGGATGGCGGGTCCGGCAACAGCGGCAACAGCGGCGATTCCGGAGATCCGGGCGGGTATGGCGCCGGTGGCGGTGCCGGCGGCGGCGGCGGCGGTGGTGGTGGTGGCGGCGGCGGCGGTGACGGCGACTTCAATACGGGCAGCGGCAGCAATGGCAGTCCCGGTGGCCCGGGTGGTCCGGGTGGAATCCCGGGCTTTGGTGGAGGCAGCGGTGGCCAGCCGAGTCCGGGTCAAAGCGGCGGCGGCAGCAGCGGCATGACCGGTGGTGTCGGCGGCCAGGGCGGATCGGGTGCCTGCGCCGGCGGTGGCGCCGGTTTCGGCGGCGCCCTGTTCCTGATGGACGGTGCCACCGTCTCGATCACCGGGGCCGGCAGCATCAGCGGCAACCGCACACAGGGCGGCACCTCGCTTGCAGCCTCGGGCACCGGCGCGGCGGCCGGAGACGGCCTCTTTCTTCAGGGCTCCGGCGTGCTGGACATCGAGACCGGAGGGGGTGAAACGTATGTCATCAGCGATCAGATCGCCGATGAAGCAGGTGTCGTCGAATCGCGCCTTGCCCTGGCGGTCAACGGCGTGGTCGGCCCGGACGGACTTCCGACCGGCGGCGGACAGGGGACGTGGGGACTCAGGGTCATGGGTGGCGGCATCCTGGCGCTCGAAAACAGCCATGCCTTTTCCGGCGCGCTGGAGATCGATTCGGGCACGCTCGATCTCAGCGCGTGCACAGGGCTCAACATCAGCCGGCTGACGCTGGGGAATGGCGCCACGCTGATCCGGCAATCCAGCACCGCCTCTTCACTGCGACTGGGATCGCTGACGATCAGTGATGGCGCGTCGTTGAATTTGAATGGCCATTCGGCCCTGCAGGCACAGCAGGTGGCTCTCCCGGGGAACAGCCTGCGCATCCAACTGGATCCCGCGGGCTTTACCGTCGACATGCCGGTCACCGTGCTCACATCCGCCACGCCGATGACGAACACGACCGCAAACATCAGCCTGACGTCCGGTTATCGCCACGAATTCAGCAGCGACGGCGCCAGGCTCACCATCACGAAGGTATCGACGTAGGACGGCGACATGGCCCGGTGAGCCTCCGGAGACCCCGGCGGCTTCGCGCGCCACGGATGGCGCGCTCGCGAGTCAACCGCGCAAGCGTTCGATGCGGCCCGAACAGCCTCGGGACCGAAGTGCGTGAGCGATTCCCGGAGCACTCCGGGATGACGATCGCGCCGTCTACAGCACCACCCGTGTCTCGCCTTCGAACACGCCGCCCGGGCCGAAGCGGCGTTCGATGATGTCGATGCGATCGTCGGCGATCAGCACCAGCGTGCTGGCGCGCGTGCCGTATGTGTCGTGGCGAATGAAGGCGGGCGAAAGGAAACGTTCGCGTTCGAGGCCGATGCCGGTATCGGGCAGACGATCGTCGGCGGCGAGCACGCGATCGGCCAGCGCGTCGAACAGCGGATTGAGGTCGGGCGATGCCGCATCAGCCGATGGCGATGCGAGCCAACGATCGAGGCGTGCGGACAGCGCTTCGGTCTTCGGCCACGGCGCATCCAGCGCGCCGTTGGAAATGCCGTGGACGCCGGGCGCGAGCGCATGCGGCATGAAGTCCTGCGCATTGCTCGCGAACGCGAGCGTCCCGCCGTCGTGCAGCAGCAGATTGAACGGCGGATAGGCGTCGGCCTCGGGCGCGAGCGCATCGAGCGCCTGCGCGGCCGAGGCGTCGGCGCGCACGAAGTCCGCGACCAGCGCGCCACGCGAGCGGCCTTCGCGCTGCGGCTGTCGGCGCACGTTGGTGACCGCCGCGAGCCGCGCACCGCGCAGCGCCAGCCAACTGCCGCCGTGCACGGCATCGCGACCGCCGACCACGTCCGGCGCATCGTCCCAGCGGGCGAGCGGCGTCGTCGGCCGGGCGTGGAATTCATCGCGGTTGGCGGCCAGCACCAGCCGATAGCGCGGATGCGCGCGCCAGGCGAGCGCGATCAGACACATGACGCGGGATCCGGAACGAACGGAACGTGCATCGCGAAACCGATGAAGAGCGGATGCGCCCAGCATACCGAAGCCCCGGCGGCACGGTCTCCGTCCCGCAGGCCTCCCGCGAACCGCGCCCGACACACTGTGCCGCTTCTGCCTGTTGCGTCGCGTCATGACTTCCGGCCCTGATCCCTGACGGCGGCGAGGTCTAGGGTGCGGGTCTGCACGCCCTCCGATGCAGGAGACCCTCATGTTGACCCGTTCGACCCTCCTGGCCGCGCTCGTCGGCCTGTCACTCGTGTCCGTCGCACACGCCGCGGACCGCACCTTCACCGCCGAAGAACTCGTCGAGAAGAACCTCGAAGCCCGCGGCGGCGCCGACAGACTCCGCGCGATCACCAGTCTGCGCAGCGTCGGCATCCTCCGTCTGGGCGGCGGTACCGAAGCACGGACCGTGTCCTACTCGGTCGCGCCGGACAAGATCCGCTTCGAGTTCTCGCTGCAGGGCATGACCGCGATCAACGCCTGGGACGGCAAGGAAGCGTGGAGCATCCAGCCCTTCGGCGGCCGTCGCGACCCGCAGAAGCTCAGCGCCGACGACGCGAAAGGCCTGATCGTCGCCGCCGACATCGCCGGCCCGCTGCTGGACTGGAAAGCCAAGGGCAGCCGGCTCGAATACCTCGGCACCGAGGACATCGACGGCACCGACGCGCACAAGCTGCGCGTGACCTTGAAGAACGGCGACAGCCGCGTCGTGTTCCTCGACCCGGACCATTTCCTCGAAATCCGCATCGAGGACCACCAGTTCATCCGCGGCCAGGAGCAGGTCGGCGTCACCGACGTGGGCGAGTACGTGAAGGTCGACGGCGTGTATTTCCCGTTCGAGCAGGGACAGGTGCAGCTCGAAACGATCGAACTGAACGCGCAGATCGACAACGCGATGTTCGGTTTCCCCACCGCCAGGCCCTGAGTCCGGAGACGATCATGAACCACACCATCAGACGCCTGACCCTCGTGCTCGGCGCCACCCTCTGCACCGGCATCGTCCACGGCGCGGACGATCCGGCCGCGCATCCGGATCAGGGCGTGATCTCCGGCCTCGGTATCCGCAACATCGGTTCCGCCACCATGAGTGGCCGCATCTCCGCGCTGGCCGCGATGCGGCGCAAGGACGGCACGCTGACGATCTGGGTCGGCGCGGCCAGCGGCGGCGTGTGGAAGTCCACCGACGGTGGCACCACCTACCGGCCGAAATTCGATCGCCAGCCGGTGCAGTCGATCGGCGCGCTCGCGCTCAACCCCGGCAATCCGGACGACATCTGGGTCGGCACCGGCGAGGCGTGGACGCGCAACTCGGTCTCGGTCGGCAATGGCGTGTATCGCAGCACCGACGGCGGCGAGAGCTGGAAACACCTCGGCCTTCCGGAGTCCGAACGCATCGTCAAGATCGCGGTCGATCCGCGCAACACCGAAACCGCGCTGGTCTGCGTCACCGGCAAGCTGTGGAGCGACTCGACCGAACGCGGCGTGTATCGCACCACCGACGGCGGCAAGACCTGGACCCAGGTGTTGAAGGGCGGCAGCCCCTCCACCGGCTGCGGCGGCATGAGCCTCGATGCGAAGAATCCCGACGTGGTGTTCGCCTCGCTGTGGGATTTCCGCCGCAAGGGCTGGACCTTCCGCAGCGGCGGCGAAGGCCCCGAGGCGAAGAGCGGCAGCGGCCTGTACCGCTCCGCCGATGGCGGCAGGACCTGGAAGGAAGTGGTCGGCGGCGGTCTGCCGGCGAAGCCCTACGGCCGCATCGCGGTGGCGGTGGCGCCGTCCGATTCGAAGGTCGTCTACGCCTTCGTCGAAGGCGAGAAAGGCGCGCTGTACCGCTCCGATGACGGCGGCCAGTCGTGGGATCGCCGCGACGACAGCCAGATGATGGTCTGGCGTCCGTTCTACTTCGCGAACCTCATCGTCGATCCGTCCAACGCCGATCGTCTGTTCAAGACCAATCTGCGCCTGATCCAGAGCCTCGACGGCGGCAAGTCCTTCGCCAACACCGGCGGCACCCACGCCGACTTCCACGACGTCTGGATCGATCCGAATGATCCGAAGAACGTGATCGCCGGCGACGACGGCGGCATCTGGTACTCGAAGGACGGCGCGGAAACCTGGTGGAAGGGCCACAACCTGCCGATCTCGCAGTTCTATCACGTCAGCATCGACGACCAGGACCCGTACCAGGTCTACGGCGGACTGCAGGACAACAGTTCCTGGGTGGGCGATTCCTCCTATCCCGGCGGCATCACCAATCAGCGCTGGGAGAACCTCTACGGCGGCGACGGCTTCTGGGTGTTCTCCGATCCGACCGATCGTGACTATGTCTACGCCGAATTCCAGGGCGGCAACCTCGCCCGCATCAATCGCCGCACCCACGCCTCGCGCGACATCCAGCCGCGCCCCGGCGACGGCGAGAAACTGCGCTTCAACTGGAACACGCCGCTGCATCTTTCGCCCAACGAGAAGGGCACGCTGTACATCGGCGCGCAGTATCTGTTCCGCACCCGCAACCAGGGACAGACCTGGGAACGCATTTCGCCCGATCTGACGACCAACGATCCGAAGAAGCAGCAGCAGGAGCTGTCCGGCGGCATCACGGTCGACAACTCGTCGGCGGAGATGCACACCACGATCTACACCATCAGCGAGTCGCCGAAGGACGGCAAGGTCATCTGGGTCGGCACCGACGACGGCAACGTGCAGGTCACCCGCGATGGCGGCAGGACCTGGAAGAACGTCATCGCCGGCGCGAAGGTGCCCGCGAATTCCTGGGTGTCCTACATCGATGCGAGCCGTCATGACGCCGGCACCGCCTATGTCGCCTTCGATCGCCACACCTTCGGCGAGATGGGGCCGATGCTCTACAAGACCACCGACTACGGCGCGACCTGGACCGCGCTGGCCACGCCGCAGGCGCCGAAGACCGTCCGCGGCTACGCGCACGTGCTGCGCGAGGACCCGGTGAAACCCGGCCTGCTCTACGCCGGCACCGAATTCGGCCTGTGGATCTCGCTGGACGACGGCGCCCACTGGGCGCAGTTCAAGGGCGGCGATTTCCCCGCCGTCGCGGTCCGCGATCTGGTCGTGCAGCCGCGCGATCACGACCTCGTGCTGGCCACCCACGGCCGCGGCATCTGGATCATCGACGACCTCACCCCGCTGCGCGCGATCACCTCCGAAACGCTGGCCAAGGACGCGGTGTTCCTGCCCGGGCGCCCGCAGCAGCAGCGCTACAACACCTTCGGCGGTTGGTCCGAAGGCAACGCGAGCTACGCCGGCACCAGCGCGTCCAACGACGTGGTCATCACCTACTACCAGAAGACCCGGCACCTGTTCGGCAAGCTCAAGCTGGAAGTGCTGGACGCCGACGGCAACGTGGTCGAAACCCTGCCCGCCAGCAAGCGTCGCGGCCTCAACCGCGTGTACTGGTCGATGAACGTCAAACCGCCGGTGGTCCCGCCCGCCGCCAGCCTCGCCGGCAACGCCACCCAGGGCCCGCGCGTGCCGCCGGGCACCTACACGGTGCGCATGACCAAGGGCGATACCGTGTACGAACAGAAGATCGAGGTCGGCCTCGATCGCCGCGCCACCTTCACCGTCGCCGACCGCAAGGCCAACTTCGACGCGACCATGAAGGTGCACGCGATGTTCGGCCGCATGAGCGATCTGGTCGCGAAGATCCAGGCCGTGCGCGGCGGCGCGGACGCCACCGCGGGCAAGCTGCCCGAGACCGACGCGCTGCGCAAACGCCTCGCCGCCCTGTCCGAACGCGCCGACGTCCTGCGCAAGCAGATCGTCGCGACCAAGGAAGGCGGCGCGATCACCGGCGAAGAACGTCTGCGCGAACACATGGACGGCCTCTACGGCGGTCTGATCGGCTACGAAGGCCGGCCGGCGGACACGCTGGTCGCCTACACCGGCGTGCTCGAACGCCAGCTCGCCGCGCTGGAGCAGGACTTCGATGCCCTCCGCACCGGCGACCTCGCCGGGATCAACGCCGAACTCAAGACCCGCGGTCTGCCGGAGATCGTCCTGCCGGGCAAGGCCCCGATCGCCTGGCGGTACAGCGGCTCGCCCGAAGCCGCCGCCGCGCGCCATCGCAAGGCGGGCAAACCGCGCAAGTAACGCAACAGCCCGCTCGCACACGCACGCCCCGGACGCCGCAGGCGCCGGGGCGTTCTTGTCTGAAGCGCATCAACCGGCGCGCAACAGCACCAGCGCCCAAAGCCCGAGCGTCGCCAGAAAATTCACGGTGAACACCAGCCCGCGAAGGCGGATGTTCGTGGTCAGGATCTGGACGAGACCGTGGGCGACACGCCCGCCGACGAAGACCCATGCGAGAACGCATGCGGCCGGGGGCTCCGATTGGAGCTGCACGAGCAGCAGGCATGCCGCGTGGAAGAACAGCGGCCATTCGAACTGATTCGACAGATTCGCGCTCAGGCGAGGCTCCATCGACGCCCACGGATTGGCGCCATCCGGACGCCGACCGATGCCCCAGATCGCCGGCGCACGCGCAACGGTCAGCAGCGCATAGAGCAGTGCCGTGAACGCCACGTGCGCCGTCATCGGAAAGATCAATGGATGCGACATCGTTTCTCCAGGCGTTTCAAGGCGAGATCAGTCGATCCTCACCCGCACCTGATTGCCCTTCACGCTGGCCTTGTAGGTTTTCAGCGCTTTCTCGGCGCGTACGGCATTGAGCAATTGGATGCCCGGCGGGAAATTCGCCCAGTCGATCACCTCGCCGGTCCGGATGTCGAACCGCGCGCGATGCAACGGACACTGCACCTTGCATCCATCCACGATCTTGCCCTTCGCCAGCGGCCCGAACAGATGCGTGCACGACGCCTGCGTCGCGAAGAACCCGTCGTCCAGGTGATAGACCACCAGCTTCTCGCCGGCGATCGTGAAGGCCTTCATCTTGCCGACCGGCAACTCGTCCACCTCGCACACCACATGCTGTGTCATGACGCACGTCTCCCGACCGATGGAAACCCGAGTATAGGCCTCGAATCCGCCGGATATCGTCATCCGACGATGCTCCCGACGCTCTCCCCGACCGGAGGACGCCGTCCTGACACAGGACATCCCTTAGCGGCGACAACACCGGCACGGGAAAGCCGTGCGATGTTTCACCCGGGAACGATCAACACCTGTCGGTCCGGACGACACGATTGTGGTCTCCGCCCTTGCCCGGACGCCGGTCGACTCAAAACCAGAGATCCTTGATGCATCGATGATCACGCGGCAGGTCGTCGAAGGAATCCAGACCGTCGAAGTGATCGATGGGCAATGCCTCGATCGGCCCGGGCTCGGCAAGACGCAGATTGACTGCGATCCGCCGACGGCCTTGATCGTCGATCTCCCGAGCGCGCCAGAACGCGACACAGCCGCAGTCCGGACAGAAGTGGAATTCGATGGCCTTTCCACGGGCGTAGAACCTGCTCGGGCCGGAGGTCGTGATCCCCTCGTTCTCGTAGTCGTAAGCCCACAACGTGCCATACCGACGACAGACCGTGCAGTTGCAGGCGGTCGCCGACTCGGGCATTCCGGCGAAGGTCCACGAGATGGCACCGCAGTGACAAGTTCCCTTGAGCACGAGAGTCTCCTTCAGTTCCGGCGTTGATCGTGACGAACGACTACCGGGGACATCCTCCGCGGCCTGATGCCGGAATCACGCCGCGTAGCGACATCGGCCCCAACGAAGGAGCTGGCGCCATGACTAATCACCCGTCCACACACCCGCATCGTACATGAGCCGCATCGTGTAATTGATCTGAAGCGTCTGGTTGGCCCCACATCCGATTTCGGTCTGCTTTCCGGACGGCGCGGGCGCCGTCACCTGGATGGACGACGCTCCCCGAAGCGGATCCGAGAGCACATAAGCGTAGCCATTGTTCGTGAACTCGACGGATGCGTCGCCGTTGCCGGAAGCGTTGTACACGAACGCACCCAACGGCGGCTTTTTCTCGTCCGGGTACACGAACACGACCTTCCCGCGATGGGACGCACGATACTGCATGTAGCCTGACGTCCGGGTGACGGCTCGCGAAGAACACAGCGAATAAACGCGCCTGCCGGCCTCGCAGCTCCACAACGTGACCTCTTCCTTGGCGCAGAGCGGACTCTGCGGATACATGTCCCGGTACTGCGCCCAGGTCGCATTCGTGATGGTCGAAACCGGGGCGTGTTCCTGAGAAAGCACGGGCGCTGCAGCCAGGGCCAGAACAGCGAACAACAGAGACCGGGGCATCTTCTTCATGGCGTCCAGGGCTTGAGGTATTCAGACCACACCGGCATGACCGATGCGCGCCAGCCTACCGCAAGCGAAAAGCCGACGCCAAGGCGCGGGATCGGCTTGAACGAGCTTTCAGATGGCCGACGTGACGCCGCGAGACATCAGCAGCACACGCTCCGGATAGTGTGAATTGCACCAGGCATGCTTGCTCAGCACTTTCTGAGGAACCGTCGCTTCGTCGGGATGGAGCAAGAAACCACAGGCAGAATAGAGCGCTTGCAGTTTCTCAAACGGAAGGCAGAACAAGGTTTCAAGGCCGCACTCCGCGACGAGATAGTCAACCAACTGTCTGGAGATTCCCAGGCCACGGAACTCTGGAAATACAAACATACCGCCAAGCTCCCCTGAAGTGGCGGTCAATTGCGTGACGCGCCCCAGCGCCGCGGGATTGCCGTCAACATGCACAATCGCGATGAAGTCCGAGGGAGGCGACGGAAGGAAGTCTATCTCCGCGTAACGTTCATTGGCCCAATCGAGCTGTCCTGGATCCAGCCTTTCTATCCGCAACGACATGGTTTTCTCCGCCATCCAACGGTCAAGGTTCATGAAACGTACGAGGCTTCAGTTTCCAGCCCGACACCTGGCCACCAAGCCCTCGTTATAAGCACCCAATGTTTGAAGCAGACGTGCTGGCAGACATTGCTCCGGGAAGTCAGGACCGTAATCGATCAACGATGCCTCCCACTCCAAGCGACCGGTCTTGGTGTGTGCGGGCATGTAGAGGTGACCCGGCTTGAGGTCCACGATCAGTGTCGCGAAGCCCTCCGCAGCCACTCCGTCCTTGCCCTGCTGTTCTTTGGGTAGCGGAGCGAAGAAACGAAGCTTGATCGTGTGTCGCCCCGGCGGTACAGCGGCCAGACCCAGGAACTCGACCCGTTTGTCATCGATCGAAACAACGCTGACACCCGCTGTTTCGGCCAATGCGGAAACCTTCGCGAGCTCGGGCGATTCCGACAAACGTCCACGATACTCGCGGAGCTGATTGCCAAAGCAACCGACAAGAAAACTGGCGAAAACCGCGGCTGTGAAGATGGTCAAGCGATTCATTTGCTGTCCTGAGGCCCAACGTTTGGGATGAAGGACGTGACTCGGCCCGCTCGGGCACGTCCTCTCGATTGAAGGGTCAGGTGCCTGCATCAATAGCTCCGAAAGGTGATGACGTCTTCATGATGGAAGCTGCAGACCCATGACTTTGATTCGTCGAGTGCAATCATCTCCACTCCCACGGACCAAGCGAATGCATCCCAGTACGCAACCACGATCTCCCAATCGGTTGAAACGACAGCGGTGTCGTATAGAAGAAAGACTCTGCTTGACAATGGAACGCCTGTTTGATGGAGCCAATCACGAACACCCTGAATTCCGATCTGGTCGTTCCATACGTCGGCCAACGCGATGGACTTCTCTTGAACACAAGTAGACGTTGCTGCGTACGAGTAACCGGGAGCCTTGCAGAGCGCTTCCTTGATGAAGCCACGCGCCTCTTTGCCCAGTAGAACTTCGATTCGCTCTGCGTGAGACTCATCCAGTGGGAGGTACTCATCACCGACAAAGAAATCTCGCTCGGCCTCGGAGAGTGAGTTCCATTTCCTGAAAAGCGGCATGTATCGAGTGACTTCCATTGAGGAACCTGACGCCTGAATTGAGCCGCCCCGCAGCCGGGCGGTGGACGCCTACCAGCGTAGCGCAGGCGCGTGGCCGACGCCACGACGCGGGATCGGCTTGAACGAATTGTCAGGCGCCAAGCGGGCGACTACTCAGTGGGGCTGCCCAGAACCCATGTCATGACCATCACAAGGAATGCCGCGATGATGCCAGCGGTTGGACTGACGAAGAAGAACAAGCATCCAGTGGCCATATAACCCAGCGACAAGAATCTGGCCGTGACACCTTCTACCGTTCGGTTGAACCGATCGTCATCTCCCAAACCGACGGTAAGCTTGCCTCGGACGATTCCATGGACACCGCCAAGTGCAATGGCCACACCGAAGATCATGAAGAAGATGTTGTCCGATGAATCCATAGAAAAATCCTTCGCAATGCATCAATCGGGGCGTAACGTCTGAGCCGAGGCGACCGCCGCGGGTTGCCGCCCGGGTCGCGAGACCGATGATGACACTGGCGGGGCTGCGACCCAGGTAACAAGCCGTGGAGGGTCGCTTCCATCGAAGGGCTTGGCCTCGTTCGCGAGCCTAAACCAGCTTCTCAAGTTCGAGGTTCCCATCGATGAACTTGAGCTTGAAGACGAGCTGACTGATGCGCCACTTGTCGCCAGTGAAGTTCATGGACAGCTCATAGGTGCCGACAAATACCCGACTCTTGAGGCCTTGAGCCTTAGCTCGGTGATGGAAGGCGACGCCGTAGCACTTGACCAATGCGCGATCGGAAGCGACCTCGGTGCGTAGGTTTCCAATCTGGTGATGCACGTGGTCCAAAGGCTTGAACCCATCGGACCACGCTTGCGCTACCTGCTGTGGGCTCATGGTGGCGGGCGCTCCGCCGACCATTGACGTCATGTCGAGGACGAACGGATTCGTGAAGCAATCTTCCAGGGTCTGCCAGTCACGCTCGTCCGTGGCGACGAACATTCGGACCACGGCATCCTCGACGACTTGGCGAAGCGCGAGATCAGTTTGCGAAGGAAGGGTCATCGGACCTCCGAAGTGGGCGCTGCGACACCAAAGTCCTGAGTTATGCCGCCCCGCAGCGGGCGGCGGACGCGTGCCAGCGTAGCGTAGGCACGTGGCCGACGCCACAATGCAGGGTCGGTTTGAACGAATTTTTAGGCCTTGTCTGAGTCAGGATAAACATTGGTAAATTCACCTCCAAACATTGCCGCATAGTTCCTGACCGCATCCTCGCCGCCACTATCCAAGCCTCCTGCGCAGTTGAACTCATTACCGTATATCTCAAAAGACGTCCCATCAGTAAAGACTAAAAACATCTGATTTCTAGGGTCGCGAGGATTGACTGCGACTAGCACTTTCGCAATTTTCTTTCCGATTATTTGCTTGAATCCATCCTTCATCGGCATATGTCTCGTGTGCGATGCCTAACGCTTGAGTTAAGCCGCCCAACAGCGGGGTGGCGGACGCGTGCCAGCGTAGCGCAGGCATGTGGCCGACGCCACGATGCGGGGTCGGCTTGAACGAATCGTTAGGCACCAACCAGCCAATCTGACAGTCGCTGATCAACGATACTTGGAGCATCCCAGCCATCTTGATACTCAAGCACCACAGGATCAGCATCTCCGTTGGCTGTGTTGAAATAGAGGAAGTGATAGCCTTGGTGCATGAAGAACACAAAGTCGTGAGTCGTCAAATGAAATGGTTGACCATTCTCTTCTAGAATTTCTTTCGCCCAGCTATTCAGCTTTAGCAGAGCCGGATAAGAGCAATCTGATCCCATGAACTTGTTTGGCGGTACGCGTCCATGAGACAGAAGCCAAGAGCGGTAGACGGCCGGAAGAGATGAGCCAAACGCTTCCTCAATTTCGGCAACTTCAGACTTGGCGCAGCCGCGATCGTCTTTCACGTTGGCTCCTAGCGCCTGAGTCAAGCCGCCCCGCAGCGGGGTGGCGGACGCGTGCCAGCGTAGCGCAGGCACGTAGCCGATGCCACGATGCAGGGTCGGCTTGGACGAATTGTTAGGCCTTTTGCCCAGCGAGCCATTGCTTTCTGGCGCTCCACTGAGCATCAGTCTCATGTTTGTGCTGCTGTGCATTTTTTTTAGTGATCAATTCCGTGCTTAGCCATGTGCCATCAATGCTGTGGCCGATCGCCTCTACAGGAAACGGACACGGGCAGTCATGTGACCTGATGATGAATTCTTGTGGCAGATGCCAATTTCTATTGGGCCACGGTGACACACGCAGCGCTACATCAATGCGTTGATCCGTTGGCATATTTTGACCTTGTCGCCACACCAGGAGCGCCGAAGGCCCATCACTACCTTGCCAATCGTTGACCGGCTGTCCGCAGACCGGGCAGGACAGTTCATCAGCAGGTAAATACCAGTCGAACCATCCCATAAAGGCCTGACGCCTGAGTTAAGCCGCCCCGCAGCGGGGTGGCGGACGCGTGCCAGCGTAGCTCAGGCACGCGGCCGACGCCACGACACGGCGTCGGCTTGAATGATGATATGGACTCCCACCCACCGAGTCCGCCGCCATGGATGCTACTACCGTCGCGATCGATCTTGCAAAGGATGTCTTCGAGCTGGCATTCGCCGATGCTGAGGGGCATATCGTCGAGGCAGACGCTTGCCCCGTGGTGCATTTCCCCGTTGTCTGGCGAATCGACCACGGCTGTACGTGGTCATGGAGGCCTGCGGCAGTGCGCATCACTGGGCGCGAGTGTTTCAGGCGCAAGGGCATGTCGTTCGCTTGTTGCCGGCACGCGATGTGCGGCCGTATGTGCGCGGCAACAAGACGGGCCGCGCCGATGCGGCGGGTTTGCTCGAAGCCGATCGTTGCGGGCAGATCGCCGATGTCGCGATCAAGACACCCGAACAGCAGGGCGTGCAGGCGCAACATCGGGGCCGCGAGCGACTGAAGGCGCAGCGGACGGCGCTGATGAATCTGCTCCGCGGCGTGCTGCGTGAATAATGCAACCGTTCCGCTTTGCCGATGATCAGGATCGCTCAATCAGCCGACGAGAGGCACTTGCGATGGGAGTCCATAGGAGAATTGTTAGGCCCCACCCTGAGAGCCTGCGAATTGATCAACTATTGCAGACACGTGTTCGTGAAGTTGCTGCAGCACGGCAACGACCTCTTCGTTCGCGAACACACTGTCTTCGGGAAATGTGAACTTCACGACGGGCTTTTCGTTTGGGTCTACCTCCAGTTCCAGCTTCCCTTCTGCAAACCCGAATGGATTGCCATTGGCGTCGGTTTTGACGCTGACCTTTGGGGTAGTCATGAATGCCGCATGCGGTATCAGCGAGTGATGCTTGTCTTGGATGTCTAAGTCGTGCAAAGAGCGGAGGAGATTGTTGCCGCCGGCAAATGGTTGCAGCTCCCTTAGAGCATCTTGATCTTCTGCGGACGCCCGATGAAAGTTGCGGCGCTTGATCATCTCCTCAAGGTTTTCCGCCGCGTCGGCGAACGGAAAGTAGACGTTTTTCGTGTTTCCGCCATTTCTTGCTACCACTTCGACCGCAGCCAAATCTAGCGCCGCACGCAAGTTGTGCACCGCGTCACCGACGATTACGCCGAAGTCCCGCGGCGAGCCACGGACGACGACCTTCAAGCTGTATTGGCCGTCGGGCTTTCGACCGAAGTCACAGGTATACCAATCCGTTTCGAAGTACTCGCGGGTCGCGTCTTCCAACGAACGGATGTGCCACGCGGCGCGTGCAAGCTTCTGGCGCGGCTGAGAGAAGGGAGGATGATCACTCACGTCCGTTGATGTCTCCTATGGGGCCTAGCGCAGGAGCTAAGCGGCCACATCAATCGCGAAGCGATTGATTGGTCCGCTTGAGCGAAATGTTAGGTACCTGACTCTTGGCAATGCCTTATCACTGCCGAGTTGTGACGAATAACAAGAACCGCGAGACAGATGCCGGAAAGAACCATCGCGAGCCCTGCCCAACACGAAAGACGCCAAACGAGTGCCGTGACAGAAACAAGCAACGCAATTACGGTTGAAACTTGCAGCAGGGCAACCCGAACTAGGTTAATGTGCCCGAAGGTCTTTTCTCCATGGAGAAGGTACGGCAAGAAGTATTGCCACCCGTAAAGAGAAAGCATAAGCGCCGTCACAGACGACCATAAGGAAACGTTGGTGTGCAGCGACGAGAAATCAGCTTGCGCCAGCAGCGCGAGGAGACCAGCAGAGAACCCGGCGGACGCGAGGGCGATGCCGCTTAATCGCTCTACGTACTCTCTCGAAAGATGCGACTTGAGATGCTGGATAGGATCCATGAACCTTCCTCAGGTGCCTAACGCCTGAATTAAGCCGACCCGCGAAGCGGGTTCGGCTTGAATGAATAGTTAGATGCCAACACGTTTATTTCCTACCCATGGCGCCCCCCCATCAGCTTTGTACTCAAAAATTATACGGCCATCTTTTCTTAGGAAGAAATCGGCTCTTTCAAATATAAATGAAGCGATCTCTGAGCTGGTTGGTCTGGATTCGAAATACTCAAATGGTGATGGTGGCGGGCTGAATCTATCTCCACACTCCAGCCCGTTAGGCTCCCATGGTGTCCCTCGGGTCCGGCCAAACGATCCCAAGAGGTATGAAGTGATGCCTGGCTCTATTACGTGAGCCAAGGCGAGACATTCATGAATTGCTAATGGTTTAGCGCTGCCCCGATCTTCTATGGTATGTAGATATATGAGCACTTCGACTTCTTGAACCAGTGCATGCGAGCGACTGCGTTTCAGTTCGTCGAGAAATGCCTCTTTGACAGCGCTAGCAAGTTCATCCATTGGCATCTAACGCCTGAGTTAAGCCGCCCCGTGGCGGGGCGACGGACGCGTGCAAGCGTAGCGCATAGCACATGGCCGACGCCACGACACGGGGTCGGCTTGAACGTATTGTTAGACCTTACCGCCGCTGACCACGGATGCCGTGTCGAGTTTGCGGTGCAAGTAAGAGACCAACGCAAAAATATCAATCGCATCCTGTTCGGGCATGGCCCATTCTGTGCGGGGCGCGTGTGCTACCGGGTTGCGGACTGCACTGAAGACGCCCACTAGCAGGTTGGCTATGCCCTTTTGCTCGCTGATCTCTGTCTGAGTGCTAAGCGAGTTCAACGCCACCAGTGGGCTTTTGGTGGAGAGCACAGTGTTTACAAGCTCCGCACCATCTGTTTTTAGACCAGACATTTCACGGAGCCTTTGGCCAAGGCCCTTAATAGCCTCGAAAACGGCGTGGAAGTAATTATCGTGTAACAGCTCTGCACGGCAGTACTTGAAGACCTCCGGATGAGTTGCACGCGCTTCCAGAAGGCTTTTAAGCCTCCCAGCTCGGGCTTGTGCTCCGGCCAAGGTTGACTCACGGGTGGTGCGGACAACTTTTCCGTCTTCTCGGACGCGGTAACCACACAATGACAAGACGACATTTAGGCCGTCTCGACGGATTGGAAGTAGATCCGGGCTGGAAACATAGCGGACCGGGTCCATCGCTCTATTTATGAACATGATTAGGTGGTTCCCTACCTGATGCTTGTTCTGCACGTGGGCTAGCGCATTAAACAAGCGCTTCCACTTCGTGAGTCCGGCATCAGGGTCAGGGACCTTCATGTCCGCGAGGATGTAACCGATCTCGTCGCTTTTAAGTCCGGTTGTGGTTTCGGCCAAAACCTTGCATGCGGCTTCAAGTTCAGATGCTTTGAAAGGTGGGATGCGGTCCATCTTGAGTAAGGTCTAACGCTTAGTCGACCCCACATTTGGGGCGGTATTGAGATGCTCGCGTTTTCCATGATACCCGTCAACAGCGAGACATTTGGAAGAATCAAATGGTTACAGCGGCTTGTCGCAAGGGGTGAGGCATGAAGCGAAATGCTATGCCCGCTGTAGAGGGTGACAACTGATACCGCCTCGCTTTTAGGCCGGTGATTACGAACCTTCTTGGGCGCCCAACTGGCAACAGACCCCGAACCGGGGAATAACGCATACGACGCCACAGGCTTCCCGAGCCGGTCAATCAGGAAACATCTCAAGAATCGGGGAGATGATCCGATGCCACTGTTCCGTGGACCAGGAACATTCGCCGGAACACACGGCATGGACACCTCGATGGGGTGATCGCGCACCCTGCTCTGAGGTCATTCGATACGTTTGCGTGGGGCTATTGCCTGCATCATCGGGTCGCACTCGGCGCTGACGGCCCAGATGCATCGACGCCATCGACTTCATCGATCGATGCCCGCCGGATCGATCGTCGTTGTGCATCATCATGCCCGGGATGAGGCCTGGATCATCGCCATAGCTCATCTCATCGGCACGGAGATTGAGGTGCGCCATCGGACATCCGCCATGGTCGCGTCCGGACCACGGCCGCTTCCCGGAGGCGATGGCGTTGGCTGTAGCGACCGGCAACGCGTTCGTTGCCCGTCGCCCAGGATCGTTTTCGCCAGGACATGCGCATGAAACTCTCTTTCGCGGTGCTCGCCGTGGTCTTGTCCGTGATGCCGTCGCTGGCCGCGTGCCAGTCGTCGGCGCGCAGCGCGGCGGTCGCGCTGCCGCCGACGCCCGCGGCGGTGAAGGGGATCGTCGTCGCGCGGCGGTTCACGCTGTCCACGCCGTATCGCACCAGTTGGGCGAAGAGCGCGCGCGACGTGTCGCGCGTGACGCTGGTGGTGATCGAGGTCGATCCCGCTTACGTGGTGCCGCGCGACACGCTGGAGCCGGTGCTGTACGCGGGCGATGTCGCGGTGGAACGGCTCAATCGGGGTCATGTCTCCGGGCGCGTGATCGGTCTCGTGCCCGGCGATGTCGATCTGGCGACCGTGCCGATCTGGTTCGGTCGGCCGCAGTTGCCCGAGCGGCTGACGCCGGAGCTGATCGCGGAAGAACGCATGCATGCCGAGAAGGCCGGTATCCGCGCATTGCCGGGGGCGCGGGTCGCGGCGGAGGCCGCACCGGCGTCGGCGACGGATCTGGCCGCGTTGCTGCGCGATGTGGCCGCGGAACTGGTGTACCGCTACGCGCCGGAAGACAAGCGGATCGCGGATGCCTGGCGCCTGCCGGTCGCGAAACCGCGCAGGCCGCGGGATCGGGACTGAGCAGCGCCACGGCCGCACGAGGGATCGGACGAGGGATCGGACGAGGGATCGGACGAGGGATCGGACACGGGATGGCATCGACATGAACATGCAACGCCGCTGGATGTTGGCCGGATCGGCCCTGCTCTGCCTGCTGTCGCCACTGTCCGCGGGCGCGGCGATCGTGAGGACGGAGCTCGCCGGCAATGCGCTGTCGCAGTATCCGTTCTTCGAGTACGTGCGCGCGTTCAACGTCGATGCGCCGGTGCGGGTGGCGATCGATCCCTCGCGGTTTCCCGCGATCGTGGGTCTCACCTGCGACGTGTTCGTGGTCGTGCACAAGAGCCCGTCGCAGTGGCAGAGCGATCCGGCGCTGATCGATGTCACGCCCGGCGGAGCGCTCGCGCGGACCTTCGTCGCCGGCAACGTGCAGGCGAATACTTTCGAGGTGGCGCCGGCCTCCAGTCTGTCCGCGGTCGCCGGTGCCGGTCTCGGCGTCGGCTACGACGCAATCCTCGACTGCAATCGCAACGGCGTGCTGGACGACGGCGATTACATCGACGGTCTGGAGGATCAGGCCGGGCTGTACATGGTCCACGACACCACCGCGCCCGGACCGCATCCGGTGAGCGAAGAGGTGTACAGCCTCGATTCCACGGTCGCGACGAGTTTCGGCATTCCTGGCTCGCGCCGCAGCCAGGATCTGTACTACCCGACGAACATCGGTGCGATGGGCCGGCTGCCGATCGTCATGATCGGCCACGGCAACGGGCATTCGTTCGACTGGTACGACCACATCGGCCGACACCTCGCGTCCTACGGTTACATCGTGGTGAGCCACGACAACAACACCGGCCCCGGTCCCGACAGCGCGGCGACGACGACGCTGGGCCATACCGATGCCTTCATCGATCAGGCGGACGCCGGCGCCATCGCCGGCGGCGCGCTGGTCGGGCATCTCGACACCCATCGCATCGTCTGGATCGGTCACAGTCGCGGCGCCGAGGGCGTCGCCATCGCCTACGATCGCCTGTTCGACGGCACCGCCACACCGACGCATTTCGCACGCAGGGACGTGCGCCTGATCAGCAGCATGCTGCCGACCGATTTCACCGGCACCGCGAGCGCCAATCCGCACGACGCCAACTATCACCTGTGGACGGCGGCGGGCGATTCCGACGTGGACGGCTCCGCGGGCGATTCATGCACGGATGGCGCGGGCAATTTTTTCGAGTTGTGCCAGACCTTCCACCTGCACGAACGCGCCACCGGCTACCGGCAGTCCACCGTGGTCCAGGGCGCGGGGCATGGCTGGTTCCATGACGAAGACACGGCGGGCGCGGCGTTCACGGGCCCCTGCCCGATCGGCGAGGCCAACACCCACAGGATCCAGCAGGGCTATTTCCTGCCGCTGGTGAAGCATTACCTCGAAGGCAACGCGCCGGCGCTGGATTTCCTCACACGCCAGTACGAATCCTTCCGTCCGATCGGCGTCCCCGGCGGCGATCCCTGCCTCGTGGTGACCCACGAGTACCGCAACGGTTCGCCGATCGGCAATGTCGTGATCGACGATTACCAGACCAACGCCGCGACCAACCTCGGCAGCGCCGGCGCCGCGGTCAGCTTCAATGTCGACAACGTCGCCGAAGGCCGCCTCGACGACAACAATCTCGATTTCGCGTGGACGCCGCTCGATGCGTTCAACGGCGCCACCCAGGCGGGCGTCAGCGACAGCCTGACCACGCGCAGCGACGACAGCCGCGGCGTGGTCTTCGACTGGAACGGCGCCGACCGGTTCTACGAATGGCAGGTACCGGCGGGCGCCAACGACTTCGCCCGTTTCCGCGTGCTCTCGCTGCGCGGCGCGCAGGCGACGCGGCATCCGCACACGCTCGCGACGCTCGGCGATCTGACCTTCACGGTGACCCTGCGCGACGGCAGCGGCGTCAGCAGCCGGATCAACATCGGCGCTTACGGCGGTGGACTGGAAGAGCCCTACCAGCGCAGCGGCGGCTGGCACAACGAGATGGAGACGATCCGCATCCGCACCACCGATTTCCTGCACAACGGCAGCGGCATCGATCTGGCGAACATCGCCGCGGTGCGACTGGATGTCGGCCCGTCGTTCGGATCGAACGCGGGCCGGATCGTGATCGACGAACTGATGCTGAGCAGCGAGGTCCCGCCGCTCGGACTGACCATCGTAGAACCGACGACCGCGCGGCCGGCATACGCGGGCACGTCGGTGGCGGGCAACCGGGTGCTGGTGCGGCTGTACGGCACCGGTCTGGACCTGTCGCCGGGCAACATGACGATCGCCGTCGGCGGCGTGCCGCTGACGCCGGCGCAGATTCCCACGCCGGCGGCGCAGGTCGGCGGCGAGACCTGGGTGGTGATCGCACCGGGTCCGAAGCCCGACGGTTGCCGCGATCTGTCGGTATCGCTGGCCGTGCCCGTCGGCATGAGCGCCGTCCAGCCGCAGAGTCTGTGCTGGGCCGACGACGAATCGCGCACCTTCGATCGCGTGCTCGCCATCGACCAGACCAACAGCATGCATTACGACGGACGCACCGGCGTGCCGAGCACCGCGAAGATGGAGGCGGCGCGCGCGGCGGCGAAGTTCTTCGTCGATCTCTCCAACGCTGCGGACAGGATCGGCGTGATCAGCTTCCAGCGCCGCGACCAGGACGGCAACGGCAGCGTCACCGATCCCGGCGAACTGGCCGAGCCGAAGTTCGCGATGATCGCCGCCGGCGAAGGTCCGACCGATCAGCGGCCGAACGCGCGCGCCGCGATCGGGCTGATCGAACCCGACACCACGCCCGGCTTCACCGGCCCGGAAACCTCACCGGGCGCGGGTCTGGTCGAAGCGCGCGACATGCTCGCCGCCGGCGCGGTCGCCGGACACGAGCCCAACATCGTGCTGCTGACCGACGGACTGGAGAACTACGCGCCGTTCTGGACCCGCGCGGGTGCCGGCGGGCCGCTGCGGCCGCTGTTCGACGCCGACACCATCCGCATCGATACCGTGGGCATCGGCGGCGACGCCGACGATGCGCTGCTGCTGGACATCGCCGAGACCACCGACGGCCAGTTCCGCAATCTCAACGAAGGCGCGGGCTCGTTCGAACTGCTGAGCCGTCTGTCGGACTGGTACAAATCGGTCGACGAGGACGTGCGCGGCGAACAGCGGTTCTTCTACGCGGAAGGTTTCCCGACCGCCCTGGTGACGACTCCAGGCACCACGACCCATGTCCGGCGTCTGCGCGCGGGCTACTTCGACGTCGAACCGGCGCTGGACTGGATGACCGTGGCCTTCCACGCCAACATCGATCACGCGGCGACCGTCCATCTGCTGGCGCCCGGAAGCACGACACCGATCGTCATCGCGCCGCCGGCGACCACGCTGCGCACCGATCCGCGGCATGCGGTGTACCGCATCCGCACGCCGGCGGCCGGACGCTGGACCTATCTGGTCGACGTGCATGCGGCGAACGCCGAATTCTTCGCCGTGGCCTCGGGACCGACCGCGCTCACCGCGAAGGTCGGACCGCGACAGCTCGCGCGACGCCCGTCCGGCGATTACCTGATGCCGCTGCGGGTGTGGATCGCCGACCGCAGCTCGGTGCGCGGCGCGACGGTCTCGGGCTACGTGCGTCGCCCCGACGGCGTGAAGACGCCGGTGATCCTGCGCGATGACGGCGCATCGATGGACGGCGGCGCCGACGACGGCATCTACGGTCTCGGTTTCGCGGCCACGATCCCCGGTGCCTACTACGTGCATCTCAAGGCCAGCGGCACCTCGAACACCGGCACCGCTTTCGAGCGCTATCCGTGGACGTCGTTCCTGCTGCCGGGCGCGCGCAGGCGGCCGATTCCTCTTGGCGAAGGCCTGCCCGGACTGCCGCCCGGCGAAGGTTGCGGCTGCGAGTCGGAAACGCGGTATTCGTATGCGTTCTACGGTGGCATCGATGTCCCGCACGACGATTTCGACAGCATCGCGGATTCCTCGACCAGTTTCGGCCTGAAGGTGGCGCACCACTTCCCGGTCTTCGGCGGACGCGGCTCGCTGGGGCTCTATCTGGGCCGCGACGATTTCGACAACGCGAGCGGCGGCGGCGATTTCCGCATAACCCATCTGTCGCCGGAATTCGAATTCGTCCCGCCGCTGCGGATGTGCCCGAAGCCGTCGCTGCATGTCGGCATCGGCGCCTACCGCAACGAGACCGGCGACACCCGCCTCGGCTACAACCTCGGCATGGGGCTGTCGGTCTGCCTGACCGATCGCATCAGTCTGCTTTCGCGCTACGACTACCGCGTGATCGACGCGCTGGACCGCAGGTATTCGACGCTGCAGTTCGGTGTGCGTGTGCGGTTCTGAGCACGGCACCCGGTCCGTGTCGGGCAGCCGCGCCGGGCAGCCGCGACGGAAATTCAGCGCGGTCGCTGCGCGGGAATGTCGATTTCGTCGCGATCGCGCACGTCGACCTGGATGCTGCGACGTGCCTGCTGCGGGTCGATCGACCACGGCAGCGGCAGATTGTCGGCCAGCGCTTCCAGCGTGTGCGTGCCGACCGCGACGCGATCGAAGACGAAGCGGCCCTGCGCGTCGGTGCGCGCGACATAGCGTCCGTCGAGCACGATCGTGACATCGACCGCCGGATGCTCCGAAGCGCCGCGCACGCCATCGGCGTTGTCATCGAGGAACACGCTGCCGGCGACGCGTCCGGTGGCGGCATCGGGCGCGCCGCCGAGCACCGCGCGGGCGCGACCACCGCCGTAGTCGTATCGCAGGCTGAGCTGCACGCTGCGATCGTGCGGCAGGGTTTCGAAGGTCGGCAGGTTGGTCAGCGGATCGAGCGCGAACGGCGAGCGGCGCGAGCCGCGGTTCTCGCTGATCGCGCCGAGCAGCGTCCAGCGCGGCGCGATCCGCCAGCGGCCACCGAGGCTGAGATCGAGCCCGCGGGCGCCGGCCTCGCCGTCGCTGCGGGTCCAGCGCACGGTGCCGTCGATGCCGATGGCGTCGCCGATGTCGAAACCGCCGTAGGCCGCGAGCGTGGCGGTGCGCGCGGCGCGCAATCCGCCGTTGTCGAGTTCGCCGAAGCCCGCCGACAGCGACAGGCGCCAGCCTTCGCGCAGCCGCAGGGCGTGATCGGCCAACAACTGCCAACTGTCGCCGGCCCCGGCATCGGCGCGGGCGAAGTCCGCCTGCAGCCGGGTGTCGCCGGCGCGCCAGCGCAGATCGGCGAACAGCTGCAGGGCCTGCGCGTCGCCATCGTCGCGACCGCGGCGCGCGGACATGCTGGCGCCGTAGCCGAGTCGGGGGCTCGCCTGACGCCGCGCGTGCGCGGTGCCGTACCAGCCATCGAACCCGTCGCCGGACACCGAACCGATGCGATCGAGCCCGAGATTCCAGCTCCAGCGCGCGCGCTGGAAATCGACGCGGTAATAACCGCCGCGGACGTCGTTGGCGATCGGCCACGCGCCCCAGGCGAGTTCGGGTTCGAGATGGAACAGGCCATAACGATGGACCCAGGCGCCGCGCGCGCTGCGCGCGTCGAGCCAGGCGCCGGCGGCGCGCGCGTCGTCGGTGTCGCTCGCCTGCACCTGCAGGGTCGCGCTGTCGCGCGCACCCTGCCAGCGCTGACCGATCAACAGCGCGCGGGTGGCGCCGTTCTGGAACGCCGGCAGCCCCTGATCGGTCGGCACGATGCGCCCGTCGGTCGCGAGCAACGACGCGGCGCCGGTCCATTGCGGATTCCAGCGCCACTCCGCGCCGAAGGTCGCGACCGCGCCGTCGCCGGATTCGAATCCGCTCAACCGCGCACCGCTGTAGACACCGCCGCGACCGACGGCCGCATGCAGCGACATGCGACCGTCGCGCTGACGCCATTCGCTGGACGCACCCAGCATCGGCACGCTGGGCAGCAGGAACCGGTATTGATCGCGCAGCAGCGGCGGCAGCGGCGTGTTGAGCACGCCGAGGCCGTTGTCGACGCGCCAGCCGCCGGGCAGATCGAGCCCGCGTTGCCAGAGCGTGGCGCTGCCGCGCCAACGATCGCCGCCATCGCGTTCGCCATCGCTGCGGAACGCCAGCGCATCGAGCGAGAAAGTCCCCCAGGTCGCGGTTTCCCAATAACCGCCGAACGCGACGCCCGCCTCGCGGGTTTCTTCGCCACCGAAACGCGCGCGATGGACGATCGCTTCGATCCGCAGCGAACGACGCGGGCCGTCGTCGATCGCCACGTCGTCGTCGGACAGCGGTTCGAGCGCGTCCGGATCGATGATGCGGTCGCGGTAGACCGGTTCCGACGAGGCGGGCGGTGGATCGAACGCGGAGAACGGATCGTAGACCGCATCCGCGTCCGTCGCCGCGCCGGGATCCGCGGCCGGCCCGGTGGCCGCATCGTCGGCGGCCCGGACGTTCGCGGCGCAGGCGATCAGCGCCAGCGCCAACGCGCTGCGCGCGAAGCGACGACCTGCCTGCGCGCGCCGCGGAACCGTCATCATCGCGACAGCGTGGTCTCGATATCGAGACGCTGGCGCTCGGCGTCGAGACGACCGCGGATGCGCAGCGGGTAGACGATCGCGGGCGTCGTCGTGGCGCCCGGCTCGGCCTGCGGATACAGCGGGATCTCGCGTTCCGCACCGGGAAGGAGCGGCGCGCTGTCCGGCACCAGCACGATGCGCCGTCCCTCGGCGTCGATCGCGGCAAGATAGCCTTCCAGCCGTCCGTGCATGTCGCCGTCGTTGCGCACGCGCAGTGCCGGCAGTCGTTGCGTCTGCACTTCGATGGTGCGGGTCTCGAGCAGCTTGAGCGCGGGCGCGGCATCGCCGATCGCGAGATACACGATCACGCCGATGCGACCGCTCACCGGCAGCGGCACGTTGCCGCGCGCGATCTGCGGTTCGCCCTCGATCATGATCGCGAAGCGGCATTCGCCGCGCGGCGCGTCGGCCGGCACCGCGACCTCGAAGCGGAAGCGGCGTTTGCCGTTGCCGGCGAGCTTCACTTCGTTCGCTTCGATGCCGACCCACGGCCGGCAGCTGCCGGGTGCCAGCGTCTGCGTGAACACCGGCGCACCCTGCGGGTCGAGCGTCCAATCGGCGGTTTCGACGGTGTAATGGCCGGCACGGGGCGAGACGTTGGCGATCTCGATGACGTTGCGGTAGGTCGCGCCGGGTTTGGCGCGGTCCTCGAAGCGCGGCGGCGACACCACCGCGGCGAACTCCTGCGCGATCGCCGGCGCGACGACTGCGGGCAACAGCGCGACGGCGAGCGCGATGACGACGCGCGGACGGATCATGGCGCGGACTCCGGTTCGATTTCGAAGCCGAACGCCAGCGACTGCGGACGCAGCGCACGGTCGCCATCGGCCTGGATGGTGAGACGGAAGGTATCGACGAGACGATCGGTCTCGATCGGCCCGGCATAGACGAGCGTGCGTTCGCCATCGCGCAGCACGCCCGCGGACAGCGGGCCGTCGGCGGTCCAGCGCACGGTGATCGGCCCGGAGGGATTCGGCGGCAGCGTGTGGTAGATACGCCCGCGCCGACCGCGCCACGGAGACACGTCCAGCACCACGCGCACCGCGACCCGGCCGGTGATCGTCGATGGTTGTCCGGGACGCGGTACCGGCGAATCCCACTGCATGGGCACCTGACCGGGCGACAGCACTTCGCTGGCGCTGTCGTCGACCCGGAACGTCTGCGCGGCCACGGAGGTCCACGGCGCCAGCGCAGATGCGAACGCGAGACAGGGCGCGAGGAGGTGCTTCATGGCGTGGCCAGCGTGTAGGTCACCCGCGCGTTGTAGGTGCCCGCTGCGGGAATGATGTCGTTGCCGTAGGAAAAGGTGTGGCAGCTTTCGGCCCAGGTGTTGCGCAGCAGTGTCGCCAGGGTCTGGGTGCCACCGGTGAAGGCACCGGCCGGGAACGGCTGCGCGGCGCCATCGCCGTTGCCGCTGCTGGTCCAACTGATCTGGGTGATCGGAATGGTGTCGCCACCGGTGCTGGTGAGATTGGCCGGCGCGTTCGCGCGGAGCGTGGCGCTCAGATTCGTGTTGTTCGGCAGACGGAAGAACGCACCGATGTAGACCTGCCCCGCGTTGCAGAACGCGAAGCCGTCCCAGTCACTGGTGAGCCGGCCGTTGCCGGTCATCGCCTGATTCACGGTATTGCCGACCACGTTCGCCGGGACGGTGACGCTGACCAGATTCACCGTGGTGTTGACCGCCGGCGTGCCGCCCGCGTTGTAGTTGCCGCCGGTGATGCTGCCGTCGCCGACGCGCAGGTAGGCGGCCTTGGCGCCGGTGCCGATGGTGACGGTGTAGGCCGCGGCATCGCCCGCAGCGAGCGCGCCTGCGACGCACGACATCGCCAGCAGGGCGGGAATGGCGCGCGGAGCTGCGGAAGATGAACGGATGGCCATGCGGAACCTCTCGGGGCGTCGCCTCTCGGGATCGGGGTCGCCGCGACGGCGACCCCCGCATTCTGCCGAACGTGCCCCTGGACGGCGATGCGCCGTCGCAACGGACATCTCGCGATCATATCGCGATGTCCTCGGTCACCGGCGTCGTGGCGACGCCGGCGGATCACCGGAGCGGTTACGAACGACGGATCAGGGCAGCGCCGCGGTGTAGGTCACCCGACCGTTGTTGACGTTCACGCCGCCGTAGCTGCCCGAACCGACGAAATTGGTGTTGCTGTACGCGAACGACCAGTTGGCGGTGCGGTTCACGACCCGGGCGCCGACGTTCGGCGTGACCGTGACCGCGGCGC
>JAYRSY010000006.1:0-159617 GCA_041919915.1 Lysobacteraceae bacterium | reverse complement strand
TGGTGAGCGCAGCGAACCCCACCATCACGACGGATCAGACACGGGGCGATCAAGCGAAGCCGGCTGTTCATGGTGGGGTTCGCTGCGCTCACCGCCACCCTACAAGTCCACCTTACGCGTTTCATTTATCGCACGCATGCGCTTGCATGACCTTGAATCAATCCAGGGCCACCTGTCTCAGTGACGGTGACATTTCCTCGAAACGTTCGCGAGTGATCGGGGTGATCCTGGAAATCAGGATTCGCCCCCCCTTTTCCTTCTTGAACTCAGGATCGATCGCCCAATACTGCGTCTCGTCGGCAGCGATCATCGTATCGATCTTCAAGGTCCGCATGGTGCAGCGCTGCGCGCAGAAGACCTGCAGCGACCTTTTCCCCGGCTCGACATCGACGATCGCATAAGTGCCGCGAGACAGCGTCGCCACCCGGCCTTGATCGACTCTCACCACCATCGGCCACAACGCCGCGGTGAACGAGCTCGTGCGAACGAATACCATCTTCGCCATAGGCGGCGATTCGCCCTCCGCAATCGAAGCCACCGGAATCCCACAGAGGAGCACGAACAGCCACCCGCACAGCACTCGATTTGCGCGCATCCAACCTCCGGACAGACGCGCGCCGGGCGCGCGCGTCTGAATGTCTACTCTGACCTGCGGTAGCGAAAAAATGTGGGGATACCTCAGGCCCTAGTCCCCCTTGAAACGCTCATTAGAAGCGGATGACAAAAGCGCACGCACTTTTACACCCTGAGAAAGATTCAGCACATCGTGTGCCCATCTAATGTCTGAAAAATTTGTACGGAACATGTACATGCGATAGACAACAAGAACTTGAACAATTCTGTCAACAATCAAACTGCCCTGGCCTAGATGTCGCACCCTTTCTATCTCAGCCCGAGGTAATTCACGCTGACCATCCAAGCTAGCCGCAAGCTTAACTAACATTTGACCGAGGTCCCGATTAGATTCGACAACCTGAATAAGATCATCTCGCAGCACATCTGCCCCCACAGATTCCGCTGTCTTTCTTATAAATCCGAATGTAACACCTAGAACAAGGGAGCCAACAATTCTCTGGGCGATGTCCTTACGCGCCTGCTGATCGTTTTTGTCCGCATCACTCTCAGACAGAATCTTTTCAAAAATCTCTACAAAACTTTCTGGACTAGATCTTAGCTCACCATAAAACTCTTCCAGAGCTCTCAAAGGGGCATTAAGCATCTCCGTAATAACTAGCTGCCTCTTTTCTCGACGAATCCTAGAATATTGGGCACGCAGGATCTGCCCTAAAATTTCAGTAGCTTTAAAAACAACAGTGAGCCGCGCAGCCAAGCTGAGCGCACCAACATCTTCCGGCTCTTCAACCAGTCCATCATGAGCATCGCCCCCCAACTCATCATGAGCCTTGGCTTCCTGCTCTCTATGCACCTCTGGATCGCCTCCTTTATAGACAACAACAGGCAATTGTCTGAGCATTGCTTCAACAGATTCATCCCGAAGCGCAAAGCGAGCCAATGACCGCCCACCAAATTGAGAACGTAAAGTTTCAACTATCTTATCAATCACGGTGCCTTTGCTAGAAAAATGCGCTAGGAAAATTAGCGTATTAGCATTTGATCTCACATAAAGATGAGATGCCGCAAATCTAACAAAATCTGACATTTCATCATGATCGAAATTGTCAGACATGTATCTTGCAATGAAAAAATAGAATACGTGCGAATATCTAAATTCGATTGAATCACCGACAATATTTATGACTCTCGCAAGAACAAGAGACTCACGCAATGATTTGAATTCGAGCTTTATCCAGTTCCTAGAGAAATCATCGTCAAAACGATCAAGATCCTCAATCGAAAGAAACGATACACCTCGCCCTCTCATTTCCCATGCCAGCCTTGCGCAGTACTGATCAGCTGCGGTTAGCTCGTCCTTTGACACGCCCGATTTCAGCATTGAATCGCTTATCAAGTATTCATAGTAGTACCCAAGGCCACCTTCTTTAAATTGTTCAGGACTCCCGCCCTTATATGCCTGAAGCAGGGTAATTAGATATACGGGATAACATGGAACTATTCCCCACCTCATCACCGATTCAACGTGCTTCGTCGCAATATCAATTCTTCTCATGCGCTCTTCAGCACCAAGAAATTCGTCGCTATCTAATGTTATCCATTTTCCTATTAGTTTTGCGCGACTCAGGCGACCGAAAGGCAGCATGCGATACTTAGGTAAAGCACTATAAACACCACCGCCATCTCCTTCGAAAAGATAAGTCGAATCAAATACATCGCTAACGCCTATGACCATAACCTTGAAAACATCACGAAGCCTAGAAAGCAGTTGCCTTCTGGCCTTTTCAGACTTTATCGGAATATCATCAAGATCATCCATGAGAAGAACTCTATCGCCCACGGGCAACTGCAAGTACCGGGCAAATCCATGCCCATACTGAAATCTAACCGCAGCATCTAGAACATCTTCAATGCCACTGTCCGTAGCATGTTTAAATTTATCCGCTGATATATAAATCGGGATCTTTGAATTGTCGATGTACTTCGTCGCCAACTGCTTCAGCAGCGAGGTTCGACCACACCTATCATCACCCAACAGAATAAAGCCTTTTGAATTCTCATCACTTGAAATTATGTTCTCACCGAAAATTTCTGCCGCGTCCGAGTTTTCATCAGCCGCCAGCTCTAGATCTGGGAAAACATACAGATCCCTTAGAGAGACCTCCTGCCTTCCGCCAATGCGCACCGTAACACCCAGATCACAGAGGAATGACTCAAAATCCTTTGTAAAAATCCACGCACCAGCAGGCGATTTCAACTCAAATGCTCTCATTGCCGACCAGCCAGGTATTTCGTGCCTGTCGTAAGAGACACCCTGCCACTGATATCTGACCGCTCTATACTCACGAGAAGAAACATTCAATTCGATGATGACGAATCCTGATATTTCAGGATCATCACACTGAAGCACTGCCCCTTCAAAGTGAATGCTTTCGCCTGCTTCAGCCTCATCGCTCTCAATGACATTCCATTGATGCTCGTGTCCGCTAAGAACAAAATTAGATCTAGCCCTCACTCTGCGGCGAAAATCCCTATAACTTGCAGGATGTAGCCAATTGAACGGATGATGCATTACCGAAAAGACAAGGCCTCCATGTAAATTACCCTCAGGAATGACAGAAGATGGAAACCTGATTTGCTCTTCCTTCTTTTGCGAGACCCAAGATAGGTTAATGCAATCAAAATAAATATTTATGCCTTGGACCGTTATCGATTCTTGATAACGGAGACGATCACACCCTTGATGAGCAACCCGAGTCAACTTCTCCTTGAAATCGAAGAATGCATCTTGGATGCGAGTACATGCATTCACCACATCAAGCTCTGGAGCTTCTTGTGGCTTTTCAGAAATAATTTTCAAAAGAGCATTTCGGACTCCCTGCGGCCCACTAAAATCGCAGTCATGATTGCCGGGAACGAGAACAAATTTCACTTCACCCTGAAAATCTTGACGCAATCTTGATTCAACTTTTCTGAGAAATATTTCAGCGACTGCGTATTGCGCAGGATTTCCGCTATAAGACACATCCCCGCTGATGGCGAGCACAATCGCTTTTGCCCTAGACGCATGACTAGAAATTGCGGCTCCGATTTCTGTCGCACGACTCAACACAGGATCCAAGTCACCATTGATATGTATATCTGTCAAATGCGCAACGATCAGCATGCTCTCTCCTTAAGTTCCACAATGGCTGAGTATCCAAGTTCACCGTCGAGTCTCCTGCGATCACTTCTTAGCAGTCAATCCCGCCGCCAATAACGGCATCATTTTGGTATCAGACAGTCTCCCCACCCAAAAGCACAAAAAGCGCCACCCGAACCCGGACGACGCTCTTGATGTACCGCTCTCGCGATGTCCGGAACTGCCGCCGGGGCAGGTGGGGTTCGCTCCGCTCACCGCCACCCTACGGACTCAATGCCCCCCATCCAACCCCTTCAACTCGCTCACGAGCTGATTCGCCATCTCCGCCCCATCGCCATACAACATCCGCGTGTTGTCCGCATAGAACAGCGCATTCTCGATGCCCGCGAAGCCCGTGCCCTTGCCGCGCTTGATGACGATGGTGTTCTTGCTGTTCACCACATCCAGGATCGGCATGCCGTAGATCGGTGAGTTGGGGTCGGTCTTGGCGACGGGGTTGACCACGTCGTTCGCGCCGATCACCAGCGAGACGTCGGTGTTCGCGAATTCGGGGTTGATGTCGTCCATGTCGACGATGAGGTCATACGGCACGCCGGCTTCGGCGAGCAGGACGTTCATGTGGCCGGGCATGCGGCCGGCGACGGGGTGGATCGCGAATTTCACCTTGACGCCGCGTTCGATCAGTTTCTGGCTGAGTTCCCAGATCTTGTGCTGGGCCTGGGCCACAGCCAAGCCATAGCCCGGCACGATCACGACGCGTTCGGCGAAGGCCATCATCGCGGCGACGTCGCTGGCGTCGATGGGCTTCTGGCTGCCTTCGATCGCCGCCGCTTCGCCGGTGGCGCCGAAGTTGGAGAACAACACCGACTGGATCGAGCGGTTCATCGCCTTGGCCATGAGCTTGGTCAGCAGCATGCCCGCGGCGCCGACCATCATGCCGGCGATGATCAGGGCCTCGTTGCCCAGCACGTAGCCTTCGAACGCGACCGCGAGGCCGGTGAAGGCGTTGTAGAGCGAGATCACCACCGGCATGTCGGCGCCGCCGATGGGCAGGGTCATCAGCACGCCCAGCGCGAGCGCGGCGATGAAGAAGCCGATGATGTACGGCACCTGCAGGGTGGTGAGGGCGAGCACGCCGAGCACGACCGCGGCCAGCGCGACCAGCGCGTTGAAGATCTGCTGGCCGGGGAAGGTGTAGCGCTTGTCCATGCGGCCGTCGAGCTTGGCCCAGGCGATGATCGAACCGGTGAGCGAGACCGCGCCGATGAGCGCGCCGACCACGGCGAGCGCCAGGGTGACCATGTTCGGCGACTTGCCTTCGGCCGAGAACTTCAGCAGTTCGACCGCGCCGATGGCCGCGGCCGAGCCGCCGCCCATGCCGTTGAACAGGGCGACCATCTGCGGCATGTCGGTGATCGCGACCTTCTTGCCCCAGACCCAGTTGACGACCACGCCGAGCACGATGGCGATCGCGATCAGCGGCAGGTTGTGCAGATCCGGCAGGAAGAACGTGGCGATGGTGGCGAGCACCATGCCCACGCCGGCCCACTGGATGCCGCTGCGCGCGGTCTTCGGCGAGGCCATGCGCTGCAGGCCGAGCAGGAACAGCGTGGCGGCGATGAAATAACTGAACTTGACCAGCATCAACAGACTCATGCGTTTGTCTCCTGCACCGGATGGGACTCATCCGTCGCGTTCTTGTCCAATCGGTGATGTTCGAACATTTCGATGGCGGTCCTGAGCAGGCCGACCATGCCGAGTCCCAGGGAAAACACGCCCATCGACACCTGCTGCATGATCTCGCTGCGCGTCTGGTAGGTCGCCGCCAATCCCAGCAGGATCATGCCCAGCGACGAGGTCGTGATGATCGTCAGCATCAGCCGCCCCTTGCGCGGGTCCTGCCAGACCTTGCGCGAGACTTCGTTGTGCATGCGGGTGGGATCCTGCAGCGAAGACAGGCCGATCCCGATCCCGGCGTAGAGCAGGCCGTAATTCATGTCGACCCAGAAGCCTTCCAGACCGGTGATGTAGGGCTTGATGGCATACGCCAGCGCCACCAGCATCAGCGGGTACTGCAGATAGCTGATGGCCTGGAACAGATCGCGGGGATCGCGCCACGACCAGCCCGCGCGCGTCGGGGTCATGCGCCGCCCTGCCCCGGCTTCTTCGAGGACTTGAACATGTCGAGCATGCGCTCGGTGACGACGTAGCCGCCGGCGGCGTTGCCGGCGCCCAGCAGCACGGCGACGAAGCCGACGACCTTCTCCAGCGTGGTGTCGGCGTGGCCGAGGACGACCATGGCGCCGATGAGGACGATGCCGTGGATGAAGTTGCTGCCGGACATCAGCGGGGTGTGCAGGATCACCGGCACACGGGAAATGATCACATGGCCGGCGATCGCCGCCAGCATGAAGATGTAGAGCGCGACGAAACCATCCACGGAGACTGTCCTCGTTCCAGAAGGGGTGCTGTCCGCATCATAACCGCCGCATCCGCACATGCCAGCGGCGCCGGAGGGCCGGGCGATGGCCGGGGACCGCCCGGGCGCCCGGGTACCCGCGAGGGTTCGCGTCATGGCCTGTCAACCGACCGGCCACCGGGGCGTTCTCTGTCCCGCCGGCCGGCATCGCACCCCGCCACCCCTCTCCGAAGGACAGCCCATGCACTTCCTGGCATTCAAGCCGCTGATCGTTTCCAGCCTGCTCCTGACCGTGCTGGCCGCCGGCAACGCCCTGGCCGCCGACCGCGGCGATCGCGTCGAACATCGGTTCGACCGTCGCGGCGACCACCTCGACACCCGCCTCGATCGCAAGGGCGATCGGATCGACGAGCGCCTGGACCGCCGCGCCGAGGTCGCAGAGGACCGTGGCCACGAACGCCGCGCCGCGCGTTTCGACCACCAGGGCGACCGGATCGAGAATCGCCTCGACCTCCGTGGCGATCGGGCCGACGACCGCCTGGACCGCCAGGGCGAGCGTTTCGATCGTCGCTGGGACCGCCGGCATTGATGCCCCGCCGCCATGGCCGACGGCAGCGCCAGCGATGACGCCACCCGCTATATGCTTCCCCGCGTGAGCCCGGATGCTGGCCAGCGCGTTCCCTCGGCCGTCTCCACCCCGGTGGCGGCCGAGGGCCTTTCTTTCGATGCCTTCCTCGAAGGCATCTCGGCGCGCGCGTTCCGCTTCGCCGAGCTGGGGTTGCGGCATCGCGAGGATGCGCTGGACGCGGTGCAGGACGCGATGATCCGGATGATGGGGTACCGCGACCGGCCGGCGGACGAGTGGACGCCGCTGTTCTGGAGCATCCTGCGCAGCCGGATCGTGGACATCCAGCGTCGCGGGCTGTTCCGGATGCGCTGGCTGGTGCCGTCGCGGACGTCCGGTCGCGACGACGACGACGAGGGCATCGACTGGGCCGACCGGACCGCCGATCCTTCGCCGGGACCGGCGCAGGCGCAGGATCGGCGCGAGACCTACGCCGCCCTGACCACGGCGCTGCGGGCGTTGCCCGCCCGTCAGCGCGAAGCGTTCACCCTGCGCGTGCTGGAGGACTGCGATGTCGCCACCACCGCGCGGATCATGGGGTGCAGCGAGGGGTCGGTGAAAACCCATCTCTCCCGCGCCCGCGAGACCTTGCAGAAACACCTGGAGGATTTCCGATGACCTCGGGCCCGCACTCCCACTCCCACGATCCGCAGGCGGCCGCCGATGCGCGCTTCGACGCCATCGCCCGCGAGGCGCATGCGGACGCGCTCGATCAGCTGTCGCCGCGGGTGCGCGCGCAACTGGCGCAGCGCCGTCGCGCCGCCGCGTCGGCATCGCACGCGTCGCGGACGCGCCCCTCGCCCGTGCGCGCCTGGCCGATGCTCGCCCTGGGCAGCGCGGCGGTGTTGGCGCTGACGATCGGGCTGTTCGTGCTGCGCGGCGACGAAACGGTCGCGCCGACACCCGGCCCGGCGGTGGCCGTCGCCCCGGATGCGCACGAAACGCCGGCGCCGGCGACGCCGGACCCTGCCGCGACGCAGGATGATGCGTCGGCCGCCCCGGTCGTGGCCACGGTCGACCCGTCCGCGACCGCGACGGTGGTCGCGACCACCGAGGTCGTCGATGTCGAAACGCTGCCCGAAACATGGGTGGCGGAGCTCGAAGGCGACGGCGCATCGCCGGGTCTCGATGCCTTCGAGGAGAATCCCGATTTCTATCTGTGGCTGGGCTCGCAAGAGGCCCCGGCCGACGCCCCGGAGTCGCTATGAACCGCCTGCACGTTCTCTCCGCCCTGCTGTGCGCCGGTCTGCTCGCCGGCGCCGCGCCCGCCTTGGCCGAGAATCCGCCACCCCCGCCGCAGGGCCGCAGCGCCGCGTCGCTGCCCGAATGGGACCGGCTGACGCCGGCGCAGCGCGAGGCGATGATCGCGGTGCTGCGCGAGCGTTGGGACAGCGCGCCTAAACAGCGCGCACGCATGCTGCAGCACGCCGAACACTGGCAGCGGATGACGCCGGAGCAGCGCCGCGAAGCCCGCCAGGGCCAGCGCCGCTGGGAGCAGATGTCGCCCGAAGAACGCAAGCTCGCGCGCGACGCCTACGACGCCAGCCGGCGGATGTCGCCGGAAGATCGCGCCGCGCTGCGCGAGAAACTGCAGGCGATGACTCCGGAACAGCGACGCGAATGGATGCGCAAGCATCGCCGCCCACCGAACGGCGGGCCGGGACAACCGCCGGGACCGCGCCCCGAACCGCGGCCTTGAGACCGTGCGCTGGATGACGATCAGCGCCCGCACCCGCGAATTCGAAAGTCGAAACCTGCCTGCAGCGCGCGTCAGCGACAGGGCGCGCCTTCCATTGTGAGCACCGCCGCGTAACGCGCCAGCGGTGCGAGTGCGCCGGCCTCGGCCCGGCGTTTCGCGTCTTCGAGATAGATCCGCGGCCGGCCCTGGGCGTCGGCCGGCGGCGGCGTGTTGTCCGCGGGCTTGCGCCAGACCCGGATCACCGCCTGCTGCGCGGGGCAGGCCGCGTTGGGAATGCGGATCAGATCGTTGAGGATCCAGCCCGCGGCGGCCGAGGGGTTCGCGCTGGCCGGATCGACCAGCCGGGCCCGCGGCTGGCAGCGTTTGCTCGTGCGCGCGGCACCGTACCGGTAGGGACGCGCGGGATCGCGTGTGGGATCGTGCGTGGGATCACGCGCGGCGTCGGCGACGAAACTGCCGTGCAGATAAGCGCAGGTCTCCGGAATGATGCGGATGGTGTGGACCGCTCCGGGCGCCTGCGGCGGGAACGGCTCGCGCCGGATTTCGGGAGATTGCGCCCGCGTCGCGAGCGGCGCCAGCAACAGCACCGTGGCGAACGCGATCGGACGGCGGAACCAGGCAGACGGCATGCGGCGACCCTGACGAACGGCGGGACATGGACACTGCCCGAATGCGGGTGAACTTGGGCTGGATCAAATTTCTCCGACGCGGATCCAGGCATGCTGCGACGCACCATCCGGCATGGGTCTCCATTCGCGTGCGTACCGGTTCCAACCCGGGCAGCCGCTATGCCATAGTCGGGCGGTTGCTTCGTGCCATGGATGCATTGGTGCGGCATCGTTCCGGTCGCGGGTCGCGATCCGCGCCCGTTGTCACAACATCACGACTCTGGGGAGGGTTTCATGCTCGAGCAACACGCTTTGTGGATCGCACTGGCCGCAGCGGCCATCGCGATTCTCTACGGCATCGTGTCCGCGCGCTGGATCATGGCGCAACCTGCCGGCAACGAACGCATGCAGACGATCGCGGCGGCCATCCAGGAAGGCGCCGGCGCGTATCTGCGCAGGCAATACACCTCGATCGCCATCGTCGGCGCCGTGTTGTTCGTGGTCATCGGGCTGGTGCCCGGCCTGGGCTGGTCCACGGCCATCGGTTTCGCGATCGGCGCGGTGCTGTCCGGCGTCGCCGGCTTCATCGGCATGTTCGTCTCCGTGCGCGCCAACGTGCGAACCACGCAGGCGGCGACCAAAGGCCTCAACGACGCGCTGGCGGTGAGTTTCCGCGGCGGCGCGATCACCGGCATGCTGGTGGTCGGTCTGGGTCTGCTCGGCGTGGCCGGTTACTTCGCGGTCGTCGGCGGCTTCGTCGACGACGAAGCCGCGATCAAGACCGCGCTGCAGCCGATGATCGGTCTGGCGTTCGGTTCCTCGCTGATCTCGATCTTCGCGCGCCTCGGCGGCGGCATCTTCACCAAGGGCGCCGACGTCGGCGCAGACCTGGTGGGCAAGGTCGAGGCCGGCATCCCCGAAGACGACCCGCGCAATCCCGCGGTGATCGCGGACAACGTCGGCGACAACGTCGGCGACTGCGCCGGCATGGCCGCCGACCTGTTCGAAACCTACGCGGTGACCATCGTCGCCTCGATGCTGATCGCCGGCATTTCGTTCGCCACCTACGGCTACGGTGGCGTGATGTACCCGATGGTGCTGGGCGCGGTCTCGATCGTCGCTTCGATCATCGGCACCTTCTTCGTGAAGGTCGGCAGCGACGGCAAGATCATGAAGGCGCTGTACAAGGGCCTGATCGTCGCCGGCGCGCTGTCCGCGATCGGCTTCTGGTTCGTCACCGACGCGATGATCCAGACCAACGCCCGCGAGGTCTTCTACTGCGCGCTGATCGGTCTGGCGCTGACCGCGGCGATGGTGGTGATCACCGAGTACTACACCGCGACCGAATACGCCCCGGTGCAGCAGGTGGCGAAGGCCTCCGAAACCGGTCACGGCACCAACGTCATCGCCGGTCTCGCGGTGTCGATGAAATCGACGGCCGCACCGGTGCTCGCGGTGGCCGCGGCCATCTACGGCTGCTATGAACTCGCCGGGTTGTTCGGGATCGCGGTCGCCGCGGTATCGATGCTGTCGATGGCCGGCGTGATCGTCGCGCTGGACGCCTACGGCCCGATCACCGACAACGCCGGCGGCATCGCCGAAATGTCGGAACTGGGCAAGGACATCCGCAAGACCACCGATGCCCTCGACGCCGTGGGCAACACCACCAAGGCGGTGACCAAGGGCTACGCCATCGGTTCGGCCGGTCTGGCCGCGCTGGTGCTGTTCGCCGACTACGCGCACAAGCTCGACGACAAGTTCGGCGCGAACGCGGTCGACTTCTCGATCGATCGCCCCGACGTGCTGATCGGCCTGCTGATCGGCGGCATGATCCCGTTCCTGTTCGGCGCCTACGCCATGCAGGCCGTGGGCCGCGCCGCCGGCGCGGTGGTGGAGGAAGTGCGCCGCCAGTTCCGCGAGATCAAGGGGATCATGGAAGGCACCGGCAAGCCGGAATACGACAAGGCCGTCGACCTGCTGACCAAGGCCGCGATCAAGGAAATGATCCTGCCGTCGCTGCTGCCGCTGATCATCCCGATCCTGGTCGGCCTGTTCCTCGGCCCGGCCGCGCTCGGCGGTCTGCTGATGGGCACGATCGTCACCGGCCTGTTCGTCGCCATCTCCATGTGCACCGGCGGCGGCGCCTGGGACAACGCCAAGAAGTACATCGAGGAAGGCCACCACGGCGGCAAGGGCAGCGACGCCCACAAGGCCGCGGTGACCGGCGACACGGTCGGCGATCCCTACAAGGACACTGCGGGCCCGGCGATCAACCCGCTCATCAAGATCATCAACATCGTCGCCCTGCTGCTGGTGCCGATGCTGCCGATGAACAAGGCCGACGGCGGCATGCCGGCCGGTCACGACGCGGCCGTCGCCGAGGCCACCGCTGCCGCGGAAGCCGCGGCCCGGGCCGCCGCCGAAGCCGCCGCCGCCACCCCGACCGTGGCGAGCACCGCGGCCGAAGTGCAGGCCGCCGCGGCCGGCGCCCGGAACGATCCGGCCCGCTCCGCGAAGATCCTGTTCGCCTCCGGCTCGGCCGAACTGCCGGCCGACGCGGCCGATCAGCTGGCCCGGGTGCTGATGGCCCTCAAGGGCAGCGACGAGGCCAAGGCCATCATCTCCGGCTTCCACGACACCAGCGGCGATCCGGAGAAGAACGAGGCACTCGCCAAGCAGCGCGCCCAGGCCGTCCGCAAGGCCCTGGTCGACGCCGGCATCGCCGAGGACCGGGTCGATCTGCAGAAACCGCAGGCCACGGCCGGCGGCGGCGACGCCGACGAGGCCCGCCGGGTGGAGATCACGGTGCAGTGACCCCCGCCTCCGGGCTTCCCGCCCGGGCCTCCTCGCGAACGGCGGCTCCGGCCGCCGTTCGCGCGTCCGGCACCCGGCCGGGCGTGCTGCGTCGCAGCATCCAGGGGCGTAGAATGCGCGCCCTCCCCGCATCGATTGGAATCCCGCCATGGGCCTGGACCTCGTCTCCACCGGCAAGAATCCGCCGGACGAAATCAACGTCATCATCGAAATCCCCAAGGATGCCGAGCCGGTCAAGTACGAGGTCGACAAGGAAACCGGCGCGATCTTCGTCGATCGCATCCTGTCCACGCCGATGCGCTATCCCTGCAATTACGGCTATGTCCCGCACACGCTCTGCGGCGATGGCGACCCGGCCGACGTGCTGGTGATCCTGCCGCTGCCGCTGGTGCCCGGCTCGGTGATCCGCGTGCGCCCGGTCGGCGTGCTGCGCATGAAGGACGAGGCCGGCAGCGACGAGAAACTGCTGGCGGTGCCGGTCGACAAGGTGTTCTCCGGTTACAGCCACATCGCCGACATCGGTCAGGTCAGCCCGCACTGGCTGGAGCGCATCGGCCACTTCTTCGAGCACTACAAGGATCTCGAAAAGGGCAAATGGGTGAAGCTCGACGGTTGGGGCGGCGCCGAAGAAGCCCGGCAGATCATCCTGCAGTCGATCGAGCGCTACAACGCGACGCCGGAAGGCGAAAAACCGCACTTCTGAGCGGCGACGCCGGTCGAGAACACGAAAAACCCGCGCGATGCGCGGGTTTTTCATTGCGGGGCAGAAGCGACGTCCGCCACGGCTTGACAGGGGCCGCCCGCACCACGGATACAGAACGTCGAGCCCAGCCCCCGCCGGAGAACCGATGTTCCGTCTCGAAGAATTCCAGACCGCCGCCGAACTGGAGGCCATGGAGGCCACGATCCGCCGCGCCTGCGACGCCGCCGTGCGCGATCCGCTCGCGCAGTTCCTGTTCATCGACCGCTACACCCGCTGGAACGGCTATGCCGGCGCGCTGGTCGCCAAGCTCTCGGGCAACCTCGGCGAATCGCAGGACCTGTTCCTCGATCCGAACGAACCCGATCGCGCGCAGGCGGTGCGCGGCATGGATGTCGCCGGACACGTACTGGACGCCACCGTCGACGAACACCTCGACAAGGGCCACCGCGTCCCGCACCGCACCCTCGCCCAGGCCATGCGCAAAGCCGCGGCGGACTACGCCGGGCTACCGCTGTCCGAACGCAACGCGCTCTCGGAACCGCCGGTCTGGCTGCGCGACGTGGTCGCGCGCACCTTCACCTGCTACGGCAGCGTCGCGCACGATGCCGAAGCCCTGATCCGCTCGATCGGCACGCATATCGCTTCGGAATCGATGGCCGACCGCGAGTACGCGATCATCGACCGCGTGTTCCGCGCCGAACGCCACGAAGAAGGCTTCTACCAGTACCTGCGCGAACGCGATTTCCGGGTGGAACTCGGCGGCAAACTGGTGCACGCCTATGCCTGGATCACGATCCACGCCACCTTCGAATCGCAGGGCGTCGAGGCCGAACACCTCGCCGAGGCGATGAAGGCGCTGGAACTCGCCGCGCGCTATCGCCCGGAATCGCGCGAACGCATTCTCGAACTCGCCCGCGAGGGTTACCGCAGCTTCGCCGAACTGCAGCGCGATTTCTTCGTCAATGCGGCGCTGGAATGCGACGCCGCCGCCGAGGGGCGACGGCAGGTGGCCTGAACCGGAGGATGCCTGATCGCGCGACCCGCGATCAGGCGTACTCGCCCTGCGGCCTGTTCGCCCGCAAGCCCTCCGGGGCGACGGCAGTGCGGGAGAGCATCACCATCAGCACCTGGAACCACGGCATCTCGTTGCGCAGGGTGACTCCCTGCGCGAACGGGCGCGCGGCCTGCGCGAAGGCGTCGAACGCCGCGCGGAACACGGCATGCCCCTCGGGACCGTCGCCGTGCTGCGCCCACAGGCCCTTCCACTGGCGCAGCAGGCGCGCGGCGTGCTGCTGGAGTTGCGGCAACTGCGGGTGAGGCTGGCATTCACCGAACAGGAACGAAAGATGCTGATTGAGTTCCCACGGCGTCATCACCAACGGCACGTTGAAGGTTTCACAGGCGAAATCGATCGGCGCGGCCGGATCGGGCACGACGCGCTTCGGTTGCCAGCCGGCGAGCGGCGCATCATGCGGACGGCCGTGGCCGACCATGTCCCAGAACGCACCGCCGCCGACGGTGTCGCAGACCAGATGGATGCGCGACTGCACGGCATCGTTCTGCACGCTGTGCTGGCGCCAGGTGTCGAAGATCCAGCACTCGCCCGCGGCCATGTGGATGGTGTGGCCGTCGCATTCGAAGCGCACGGTCGGCTGGGTCACGAACGGCACGTGCACGCGCACGCGCTCGGTCCAGTAATAGCCCTGATCGGCGTGGCGGGTGACCTCGGCCTGGCCCGCGAGCCGCATCAACCGCGTGCGGCCGATGGTCGCGCCGAGGCTCGCCAGCGTCTGCTGCAGATACCGGCAGCGCTGCAGGTGCGGCGTCGGCCGCATCGCGCCGGAAAACGCCTCGTTGTCCGGATCGCCGTCCACCGCCAGCAGCGGCAGCATCGAATTGCCCGGGAACCCCTGCGGATGGGGTTTCCAGACCGATTCGCCCAGCGCCTCGATCTCCTGCGCGAGCACCGCCGCGTCGAACAGCAGCGGCAACTGGATGAAGGGAACCTGGAGTTTCAAGGGCGCGGCCCCGCGGTGGCGATGGCGGCATTCTAGGCCGTTTCGCGCCGGCGGCCGCTTGCGCGGAATCAAATGCCCGGGGCGTCCCGGCGGCCCGGCAGCGTCCGTGGCCCGGAAAAAATCGCGGCCCCGGGATCGGGGCCGCGTCGGCGGAACGGAGGTTGCGGGAGGATCAGAACTTCTGGTTGTACTGCAGGTAGAAGAAGCCACCGCCCGGCAGGTCGTAGGCGCCGTCGAAGGAATGCGCGAACGAATTGCGGGTGACCGGCGGATCCTTGCCGAACAGATTGCGGGCGCCGACCGAGATCTTGCCGTTCCACGGCGTTTTCCAGCCGACCTGGACGTCGTGATAGAAGCGCGAACCGATCCGGTTCTCGAACCGCAGCGGGTTGCCGTTGGCGTCGCGCACATCCTGGTCGCACAGTTCGGTCGGCGTGATGCCGTACTCGAAGTAGTTCGGACCGAACGGACACGGCTCGTCCATCCCAGAGTAGTAACGCACCGCCCAGGTCGCATCCCAGTCGCCCTTGCGCCAGGACGTGGTGAGATTCGAGCGCAGGCGCCAGGCCGGCGCGCCGTTGTACTGGCCGATGGTGCCGAACAGGGTGTTCTCGGTCGAGTAGGTGTTGTCCCACTGGAACGTGAACTTGCCCCAGGCGGTGTCCGGCATCGCGTAGACGACCTGGAAGTCGTAGCCCTCGACCTCGCCCTGGGCCAGATTGAACTGGCTCTGGCGCACATCGATGATGTTGCCGGTCGCGTCGCGGTTGACGAACGAACAGAACAGCGCACGCTGGGCCGGATTGGCGGCCGCGCCCGGCGAACCCGGCGCGCCGTAGCACGCGGTGAGGATCGCCTGGGTGCCACGGAAGGTGATCACGTTCTCCAGCGAGATGTTGTACCAGTCGAGGGTGAAGTTCAGACCCGGCGCCCAGTTCGGGCTGTAGACCACGCCGAGGCTGCGGGTCTCACCGAACTCCGGCTGTAGATCCGGGTTGCCGCCGTTCAGCGAACGGATCTGGCCGTTGGGCTGCGCCACGCCGCCGACCGGCGAACCATCGGCGAGACAGCGCGCCGCGTCGGTGGTGATCAATCCGATGTTCGCGGTATTGCAGGGATCGATCGCCGCCGGGAACGCTTCGGCACCGCCGGCGTAGAGATCGATCACGTCCGGCGCGCGGAACGATTCCGAATACGTGCCGCGGAACATCAGGTCATCGAACACCTGCCACTTGATGCCGATCTTCTTCGCGGTGTCGCCGCCGATGTCCGGCGCGACCGCGTTGCCGCCGAACACGCCGCTGGAGTCGTAATCGGATTTGCGCGCCGCCAGGTTCAGTTCCAGCAGCTTCGCGCCGGGCACGTTGGCCAGGATCGGTACGTTCAACTCGGCATAGAGTTCGTCGACGTTGATGTTGCCCTTGGTCGGCTCGGTGAAATTCGACGAGGAGCCGCCGCCGGCCACGAGCGCATCGGGCTGGCTGAAGTAGGCCGTGCGACGATGTTCCAGACCGACGGCGAAACCCAGCGGGCCGGCCGGCAGGTCGACGATCGAACCGGACAGATTGGCGAAGTAGTCCTTGGTCGTCATCCGCTCCTGCGCCACCAGCGTGTAGCTGATGTAGTTGATCATCGCGTCGTATTCGGCACGGCTGATCACGCCCGCGGCCAGACCGAGATCCGGACCGCCGAACATGTTGAACGGTACGCAGCCGGCGATGACCGCGCCAGCGCCGTCGAGGCATTCCAGCGAGCCGGTCACCGGATTGCGGCGCGAGGCGCCGACCGCACGGCGCAGATTGAACAGATTGATGAAATTCTCGCCACGCTGGGAGAAGCGCGAATCGAGATAGGAATAGCCTGCGTCCCAGTACATGTCGCGGCCGGCCAGATCGAACGAGCCGTCGAACGACAGGGTCACCGCGAGATTGTCGTTGTTGAAATAAGGCTTGCGCGGACCGACCGCGAGCGCGCGGAAATTGGCCTGCCGCAGATCCTGGCCGAACGGGTTGAAGACGTTGGTGGCGGTCGGCGCGAACGCCCATTGCGGACCGGACAGCCCGCGGGTGTCCATGGTCAGCGGCACTTCGGCCAGTTGCTGGTTGGACTCGCGCTTGACGTAGGTCGCCATCGCGTTGAAGTTGATGCGATCGGTCAGACGCAGGCTGCCCTGGCCGTAGACGTTGAAGCGTTCGATCGGCTGCAGCAGATAATTGACCGGCGCGAAATTGTAGCGATCCGAACTGCCGGAACCGTCGAAGGTGTAATTCACGAACGGGCTGAAGTCGCTCGCCTGGCGCCCGTCCTCACCCGGACGCAGCGTCACGCCGGTGCCCGAAAGACCGGTGCCCAGTCCGGTCCCGGGGCCGTTGCCGACCGGCGTGCAGTTGAGGAAACCCGATGCGTTCGGCGTCAGCGCGCCGGCGCAACGGACGAAGTTGCCGCGCAGGCTGGTCCCCGAACCGAACGCACCGCCGGACGCCAGATCGCCGCCGCCGTAGGTCGGCACCGACGAGATTTCGCGATCGCCGGCATAGACCGGATCCTGATCCTGGTAGGCGATGTTGAACACCGCGTTCCAGCGATCGTTGCTGGCGCCGACCGTGAAGTCGTACGACTGCTGGAAGCCGTCGCCCTTGGTGTAGCTGCCGAGGTAGACGTTGGCTTCGGCGCCGTCGAAGTTCTTGCGGGTGATGACGTTGATCACGCCCGCGATGGCGTCGGAACCGTAGATCGCCGAAGCGCCGTCCTTCAGGACTTCGATGCGTTCGACGATGGACACCGGAATGGTGTTGAGATCGACCACTGCGGCGTTGGTGATGCCGGCGGTGACCCAGCGGCGGCCGTTGACCAGCACCAGGGTGCGGGTGGCGCCGAGGCCGCGCAGCGAGATGTTCTGGGTGCCGTCGCTGCCGTTGGTGCCGGTGGTGACGTTGCGCAACGCGCCACCGTCGCTGGCCGCGATGTTGAACAGGACGTCGCCGACCGAGGTCAGGCCGGTGGCCTCGATCGCGGCGCGGTCGATGGTCAGCACCGGCGAGGTGCCTTCCACTTCCGAGCTGCGCGGAATGCGCGAACCGGTGACGACGACGGTATCGAGTTCGTCCTGCGGTTCGGCATCCTGCGCGATCGCGGCCATCGGCGACAGTCCGACCGGGACCAGCGCGACGGCGATCGCGAACGGCAGCGCGGCCGGGGTGATGGCGTTCTTGCATTGAAGGTGGATCATCATCGTCTCCATGGTGTTTGAGCGGTGCCGGTGTCCGTGCGTCGGAGCCGGTTGCGCCGCATATCGCCGGCATCGCCGGCGTGCAGCGAAGCGACGCATGCAGAACCACGCATGCGCATCAACGCATGCGGATCGACGCCTCAGGAACGGATCGGCCCGGTCCGTGGTGCAGCGGCATGGCGTGCGTGATGCACGCCTTCCGCAGGCCGTTATCGCATCGTTAAATGCCGGACCACATTACGGTCCGCATCGTCGGCACGCTTTGCGTGGCGGGCTTCGTGCCTGTGCCGACCTTGGCGCCACGCGTCGCCGCTTCGCGACGTGCGGAGGCGTCGCGAAGCGAAACGTCACATTCCGCCTCATCGTGCATCGCATGCCCCGGTATCGCATCGCGCGGCATCGAGCCGCTGCGATAGGCGCTGGCGGTGGTGCGGTAACGCGCTCGGAATGCGCGGGCGAAACTGCAGCTGTTGTCGAAACCGCAGGCGGCGCCGATCTCGCTGATCGCATCGTCGGTGCATGCCAGCAATTCGCAGGCGTGCTCCAGACGCAGACGGACCGACGCGGCCTGCGGACTCTCGTCGTAGATCTCGTGGAAAGTCTTCGACAGATACCAGCTGGAGAAACTGGTCAGCTCCGCCAGTTCGCTCAGACGCACGACGCGGTCGCGATGGCCGTCGAGGAACAGCCGCGCGCGTTGCAGACGACCGAAGACCTGACGCTTGCGGCGCAGCGATCGTCCCGGGCAGCGCGCGATCCCGCTGTCGAGTTCGCGCTGCAGGCCCGCGAAGTGCTGCAGCATCGAAGCCAGCGCCCGCGCCATGGCGTCGTCGGTCGCGCGGGCCGCACTGGCGGCGCGACCGTTGCGCCACAGCCGCATCGCGATGCGCAGGTCGCGGCGGGACATCCGCCCGCGGCCGGGCAGCAGGTCCGCGCGACGCCCCCCTCCCGGCTCGTTCGGCAACCACACGCCGAGGGTGGCGCCATGACGGCCGGCGACGAGTTCCGGCGCGGAATCCCGTTCCAGCGCCAGCCACTCGCCGGGACCGAGGGTGAAACAGCCCTCGCGCGCCTGCACCCGGGTGGTGCCGCGCACTTGGAACCAGACCGAGAATCCGCCACCGCCGGCCCGCAGGCTGCCCATCCGGGCCACGGCCGACCAGCGCGCACGGCCGTCGACGGGCCCGGACGCCAGGTCGAGCGCAGTGCCGCGATCGGCCAGCGCGCGCGACGGCTGCAGGGCGACAGACCGCGACGGGCGATGAAAGGGAGGGACGTGATGGGGGGACTGCGGGTTGCGTTCGACCTGCATGATGGTGCTCCGTGCCGAGTGTGGTCATCGGTGTGGCCCAATCACGGTGACGGGACAGGAAATCCCCCGGAGATTTCGCCTAAATCGGCGCGAAGCCGTTCCGAAATCGTTCCGAAACCTTGTCGATCAACGGGTTGCGGGCATTTTGGTGGCGTCACCGGTCCGCCCGTCGAACCCGGCGGACAGCGGCTCCGGACCGGTATCGGCATCGGTATCGGTCTGCATGCCCTCGAACCGGCATCGGACACGGGCATCGGACCCCCACGGAAACGGCACCGGCCCGCAGGCGCGAAACGCAGACCCGCCCGCCGCCGGCCGGTCGCGGCGGATCCATGAGATGGGAGATCTCAGCGCGTCGGCGCGTCGGGCGGGACGGGGAGGAAGGCCGACAATGGCACCACGCCGATGTCCGAGCCGCTGTCGTTCGACGTCGTGGTGATCCAACGCCGTCCGGCCTCGTCCAGCCCGAACCCGACCGACGTGTACGGGCCCTCACCCAGGCAATGGGACTCGGGCGCATGCGAGCCCTTGACCCGACGCAGACGCCATTCGCACGCTTTGTCGCCATCGACGACCCAGACGCCATCGGTACCGAGCATCAGCGAGCGCATGCGCGACGGGTACGCGACCGTATCGATCTGCTTCATCCCGCGCAGATCGAGGTCGACCTGCCACAGCCCGGGCTTGAAGGTGCGCACGAACACGATCCGGCGTTCATACGGGTCGGTGAGCGCCAGGATCACGTCCTCGACATGCCCCAGCGCGCGCCACGGGCGCACGCTGCGATCGTAGAGCGTCATGCCGAGGCGACCCTGTTCGCGTTCGGCCACGATCAGGATGCGATCCGGATCGGTGTGGTACGCGGCGTGCACGGGCACCTCGTCCGGGGTTTCCAGCATCCGCACGCGGCCGCGTTCCGGTTCGATCTCGTAGACACGCTTGCGGCCGCCGGACAACTCGCCGATGGTCAGGGCCCGGGTCGAATCCGCATGCCAGACCGTCGGCAGCCGGGGCATCGGCACCAGCCCCTGGAGCGGACGCAGCGAGTCCGGCCGACCGCGCTCGCCCCACCACAGCCGTTCCTGACCGTCGCGATCGGAGACGAACAGCAATTGCCGTCGGTCCGGCGCCAGCGAAGGCAGCAGATCGCTGCGCGAGGACGGGAACAGCGGCTGCGCACGCGCGCGCGCATCGGTACCGTCGGCGAACGCGATCTCGTGCAACTGCGTGCGCCCGACCTCGACCGCGAACGCGACCCGGTCGCCGCTGCTCCCGATCGATGGAAAGATCAACCGCGTGTCGTCGGCGTCGTAATCCGCGACCGCGCCGCTGGCCAGATCGAGGCTGCGCAGGCCGACCCGGCTGCCGTTGAGATACGCGAACACCAGCCCGCGACTGTCCGGGGTCCAGGCCAGCCCGTGGAAATTGGTACGCAGCGTGGTCAGGCGTTCCGGCTTGCCGCCCTCGACCGGGATCCGCCACAGATCACCCAGCGAAAGATTGCGCTGGAACGCGATCCAGCGGCCGTCGGGCGAGACTTTCGGCATCAGGTCGATGTCGTGCTCGGACCGTTCGTAGGCGATCGCACGCCACTGGCCGGTATCGATGTCCATCCGGTACAGCGCACTGCCGTCCTTGCCGCGCTCGGCGCCCGGCAGCCGTCCGCCGCTGATCAGCGCACGGCCATCGGGATACCAGGCGATGGCGTGGAACTCCTCCAGGCACGGCCCCAGCTCGCGCGCGGCGCCGCCGGTCGCGGGAATCACCATGACCCGGCAGACGCTGTCGTCGACCACGCGCAGGAACGCGATCTCGCGCCCGTCCGGCGACCAGGCGGGCCGTTCGTCCCACTGGCCGTCGACGACCTCGGTCAGCGCCCGCGGCGGCACCGCGGACACCGGCTGCACCATCAACGAGACGCCGTTGCCTTTCTCCGCGCTGCGCGAGTAGACGATCAGCGCGCCATCGGGCGAGAGGCTCGGCACCATCTCGCTGAGCGGCGAATTGGCGATCCGCTGCAACGGGACCGGCCGCGGCGGTGGCGCGGTCGCCGGGGGGGCGGTCGCCGATGCCGCGACGTGCCAGCGCCAGTAACCGAACGCGGCGAGTGCGAGCGCGACGAGCGCGAACGCCGGCAACCAGCGCCGCAGACGCCCCGCCGGCGTGGCCGGCGCGCTCGCCCCGATCGGCGCGCTCGCCGCCGGAGCCGCATGCGTGGCGACCGTCGCGATGGCGGCATCACCGCCCGCCTCGACGATCCACGCCACCGGCGCGATCAATCGGTACCCCTGCTTGGCCAGCGTCTCGATGTAGCGCGGCCGCTCGCGATCGTCGCCCAGCGCCCGGCGCAGTTGCGTGATCGCCTGCGTCAGCACGTCGTCCGTCGGCAACGTGTCGGGCCACACCCATTCGAGCAACGCTTCGCGACTCACCGGCCGACCGGCATGGGCCACCAGCACCAGCAGGACGCCCAACGACTTCAGCGTCACCCGCACCGCCTCCCCGCCTTCCGCAGGCGAGATCTCGCGCAGCGGAATGTCGACCACCCGGTCGCCGATGCGCAGGCGGTCGGACGGTCGCGGCTCCAGCAGGTTGCGATGCGACTTCAGCATGGACGGATCGGAGGACGCGCGGGGGCGCGCCTTGGGGGATTGCGCCCAAGCTTAGCAGGCCGCAGGAACGCGTCCGCAGACCTTCGATCGGACAAATCCGGCAAAGCCGGCGCCACCCTTCAGACGCGATCCGCCGCCTTGCGCCCGATCATGCCGGCCAGACGGGACACGATCAGCGCCATGTACATCACGCCGTTCCATTGTTCGACGATGACGATCGTGCGCGCGTGCGGCGACAGCGGAATGATGTCGCTGAGGCCGGTCGCCGAGAAATTGGTGGCGCTGAGGAACATCAACTCCACCCAGCCCAGCGGCCGGATCTGCCCGCCGGGCCCCAGGAACGCATCCGGCTGCCACTGCTGGCAGAGCATGAACAACCAGGCATAGGCCTCCGCGAACAGCATGAAGGTCGCGCCGGCCGCCCACAGCTCGTCGCGGGTCGCGCGTTCGTCACTCATCATGTAGGTGATCAGCGACACCGCGGCGTAGAAATAGGCTGCGGCGTAACCGGCGGCGCCGATCACCGCGAGCGCCACCGAACCGGTCGCGTTGTGGATGCTCCACGCGCCGATGCCGATCGCGGCGAGCACACCGGCGATCCAGCCCGGCCGCGGCGAGCGATGCACCATCCAGACGGCGGCCGACAGCACACCGACGCTGATCGCCGTGGAGACCACCTGCCCCGCGCGGCTGTCGCCGACGAAGGGATACAGCAGCAGCGCGAGCAGCTGCACCGCGAGCAGCGTCCGCGACGGGTTGCGCATCCAGCGTCTCATCGACCAGCGTCTCATCGACATGTTCATTCCGTGCGCCCTCCGCGGCGTCGTGTGTCTTCGCGTTCGCATTCGAGCACCGCGCGCGACCACGCGGCCAGGAACGGCCGCGCGATGCCGTCGTACTCGTAACGATCGTCGTTGAGGATACCGTCGGCGTTGGCGTACACGCTCGCCGCGATCAGGAATTCCGCCCCCGACACGCGATCGACGACCCGGGCGACTTCGCTGAGCGCACCGTACGCCATGCCGGACTTGCCGGACACCGTCAATGCTTCCGGATAACGCGCCGAACCGTCGCCGACGAAGAACCAGCGCGCATGACTGTCGGGAAAGGCGGCCTCGGGATAGACCGGGTCGTCGCAATCGCGCGGCCGCAGCGTCAGCGCGCGCAGCAGCCGCGCGCGCAGATCGCCGCCGATCCGCCAGCGCCGCGCCGCAGGCACCGATTCGGGCGCCACGAAGGCCTGCAGCATGCGCAGACTGTCGGCCAGCGGCAGGAAGTTGGCGCGCGAGAAGTCGCGTGGACCGGGCGCGATGCGACCGTCGTCGTCGCGCCAACCGGTCCCGAGCCGGGCCTCGCCGAACGGGAACCGGCGCGCCGCGGCGACCGCGGGCGCGAAGCGATGCAGGACGCGACCATCGGCCGCGAGCAGCGCGCCGCCAACGGTGCGACGGTTGGCTTCGGGATCAGACGATCCCAGCCGCGCGATCAGCCGCACCTGCGGGTCCCCCATCTCGGCCAGGCGACGATGGATGCGATCGCCGCCGAGCAGTTCGTACCAGCGGTTGTACGGGCGGTTGTCGCTGACCGCGAAGGTGCGGTCGATCCCACGCACGAACGGTTCGGCCATGGACTCGTCGCCCCATTCACCGGTCGCCGGCGGCGCGTCCAGACGGAGGACGCTGTCGATGCCGCCGCCCGCCGCCTGCACCGCCTCGGCCATCAGCAGCGCCATCGGCAGCTTGGCGACGCTGGCAGCCGGGAACCAGCGCTGTGGATGCAGCCCGAAATCGTGTACGGACCATCGGCCCGCACCGGCGCGTTCGCGCCGCATCCATCGCAGCTGCACCGCATGCGCGGGATCGCGCGCCACCGCCGCCAAGGCCGGCGGCATGCGCGAGAACACATCGTTCCAGATCCGGGCAGGAGGCCGCGCAACACGGGCCTCGCTGCGGCCGAAGCTCGCGAGTGCGCCCAGGCCAAGGCCGGCGAAGCGGATGAACGCGCGTCTGTGCATGCGGCCTGTCACCTGTGGTCGTCGCCACGGCAGGGGCCGGGTCCTGCCGTGATTGTGCACGCGATCACCGCGCGTTCGGATGCCGTCCCGGCCATCGCTCCGCACGGCACGGCGTTGCACGGGGCACGACCGATGCCGCAACGCAGCATGATCGCTCGGCGCCCGGCATGAATACGTATGCAGCCGGTCATCGCGGCACAGCGGCGCCCTGCCCGGCGTGAATACGATTGTAGCGGGGTCGCTCCGACGGCATGCGGCTCCTAAGCTTCCGGGGTTCGAGCGGCGAGGTCCTTCGCGGATCGCGCGTCCCGGGTCCGCATGGGCCCACAGCGGAGAGTACGCATGCATCAGATCCAGCCCGGCGCGATCCGGGAAGCCGCCGGAACGGCCACGCAGGACCTGCGCCCGGCCTTTCGCGCCGCGCTGGCCGCCACCCGTGGCGAAACCGGCGCGGCACCGGCCGCACGCGCCGCGCTGCGGGCCGCCGCGGATGCCTGCCGCGCTTCGCTGGCCGCACGCTGGGCCGCGACCCAGGCCGCCGATGCACGTCGCGATCCCGACCGCCGCCGCGTGCATTACCTGTCGATGGAATTCCTGATGGGCCGCGCCCTGCGCAACGCGCTGGCGGCGCTGGGCCTGGAATCGGAGCTCGCGCGCGAGCTCGACACCCACGGACTGTCGCTGGCCGACGTGGTCGAAGCCGAACCCGATGCCGCGCTCGGCAACGGCGGCCTCGGCCGGCTCGCCGCCTGCTTCCTCGATTCCTTCGCCGAAACCGGCCTGCCCGCCTTCGGCTACGGCCTGCGCTATCGCTACGGCATGTTCGCCCAGGCGACCCAGGATGGCCGCCAGGTCGAACGCCCCGACGACTGGCTGCGTCGTGGCGCGCTGTGGGACATCGAACGTCCCGACATCGAATACACGGTCGGCTTCGGCGGCAGCGTCGGTTCGGACGGTATCGGCGGTCGTCGCTGGCAACCGGCGGAACGGGTGATCGCGCGCGCCTTCGACTTCGTGGTGCCGGCGCATCGTGGCGAACGCGTGTCGACCCTGCGCCAGTGGCAGGCCAGCGCCGAGGAACCGATCGACTTCGCCGCGTTCTGCCGCGGCGATCACGCCGGCGCCGCGCGTCACCAGATCGCCGCCGATGCGCTGAACTGGGTGCTCTATCCCGACGACAGCACCGACGCCGGCCGCGAACTGCGCCTGAAGCAGGAAGCGCTGCTGGTGAGCGCCTCGCTGCAGGACCTGATCGCCCGCCATCTCGCCGAGGGCCGGCCGCTGGAGCAGTTGGGCCAGGGCAACGCGATCCACCTCAACGACACACATCCGGCGCTCGCGCCTGCCGAGTTGATGCGACTGCTGGTCGACGAACATGGCGTCGCCTGGGACGACGCATGGCGGATCACCCGCCAGGCGGTGTCGTACACCAACCACACGCTGATGCCGGAAGCGCTGGAAACCTGGCCGCTGCGGATGTTCGAGACGCTGCTGCCGCGGCATCTGGAGATCGTCTACCGGATCAATCACGAATTCCTCGCCGACGTGCGCGCCCGCTTCCCCGGCGACGACGCGCTGGTGCAGCGGGTCTCGCTGATCGACGAAACCCAGGGCCGGCGCGTGCGCATGGCGGCGCTGGCGGTGGTCGCCTCGCATCGCGTCAACGGCGTGGCGAAGCTGCATTCGGAACTGATGGTCGACACCATCTTCGCCGACTACGCGCGGCTGTTTCCCGAGCGCTTCCTCAATGTCACCAACGGCGTCACCCCGCGGCGCTGGCTGCAGCAGGCCAATCCGGGGCTGTCGGCGCTGCTCGACGACACCATCGGGGACGGTTGGCGCACGGAGCTCTCCGAGCTCGAAAAACTGCGACCGCTCGCCGCCGAACCCGCGCTCGGCGCGCGCGTCGCCGCGGTCAAGCAGGCGAACAAGCGCCGCCTCGCCGCGTTGATCCGCGACGAACTGGGCATCGACGTCGATCCCGCATCGCTGTTCGACGTGCAGATCAAGCGCATCCACGAATACAAGCGCCAACTGCTGAATCTGCTGCACGTGGCCGCGCGCTATCGCGCGATGCTGGCGCAGCCGGACGGTCCCGACGGACGCGGCTGGACGCCGCGCACGGTGATCCTCGCCGGCAAGGCCGCTTCGGCCTATCACACCGCCAAACAGATCATCCGTCTCGCCCATGACATCGGCCGCACCGTCAACGCCGATCCGCGGATCGGCGGGAAACTCAAGCTGGTGTTCCTGCCGAACTACGGCGTGAGTCTGGCCGAAGCGATCATTCCCGCCGCCGACCTGTCCGAACAGATCTCCACCGCCGGCACCGAGGCCTCGGGCACCGGCAACATGAAGTTCGCGATGAACGGCGCGCTGACCATCGGCACCTGGGACGGCGCCAACATCGAGATGGCGCAGGCGATGGGCGAAGAGAACATGTTCGTGTTCGGCCTGCGTACCGGCGACATCGCCCGGCTGCGCGCGATCGGCTACGACCCGCGCTGGATCGCCGGCCAGAACGCCGCCCTGCACGATGTGCTCGACGCCATCGGCAACGGTGCGTTCAGCCCGGGCGAACCGCGCCGTTACCGCGCGCTGATCGACGGCCTGCTCGGCGCGGACCCCTATCTGCTGCTCGCCGATTTCGCCGACTACGTCGCGACCCAGTCGCGGGTCGACGCGCTGTACCGCGATCCCGCGGCATGGAACGCCTGCGCGCTGCGCAACATCGCCGGCATGGGTTTTTTCTCCACCGATCGCACCGTGCGCGAATACGCCGAGCGGGTCTGGGTCGCGCCCGTCCCCAGGCCGGTCCACGACTGAGCATGCTCGCGACAGCGGACATCGCGGCGCTGCTGGAGGCGCGCCACGCCGACCCGTTCGCGGTGCTCGGCCTGCACGCCGACGCCGCCGGCAAACTGTGGGTGCGCGCCCTGCTGCCCGAGGCGGTGTCGGTCGAACTGATCGAGGCCGGCAGCGGACGTCCGCTCATCGATCTGGAACACCTGCGCGACGGTTTTTTCGAAGCGCGGATCCCGCTGCGCCGCAAGCGGTTCGATTATCGCCTGAAGGTCCACTGGCGCGGCGGTGGCGAAACACTGTGCGCCGATGCCTACGCCTACGGCCCGCAGATCGACGAAGCGCTCCTCGCCGACTTCCGCGATGGCCGCGAACTGCGGCCCCAGCGTTTCCTCGGCGCGCACCCCGGCACGATCGGCGGCGTCGACGGCGTGCGTTTCGCGGTGTGGGCCCCGAACGCGCGGCGGGTCAGCGTGATCGGCGACTTCAACGCCTGGGACGGTCGTCGCCATCCGATGCGTCTGCGCCACACCACCGGCGTCTGGGAAATCTTCGTCCCGCACGTCGCGCCCGGCGACCTCTACAAGTACGAACTGCTCGGCGCCGATGGCGCCCTGCACGTCAAGGCCGATCCGTGCGCGCGCGCGGCGGAACTGCGCCCGGACACCGCGAGCCGGGTATGGGCACCGATGCCGCCACGGTCGTTGCCGCCCGAACGCGCCGCCGCCAACGATCGCCATGCGCCGATCAGCATCTACGAGGTGCACCCGGGTTCGTGGCGACGCGACGACCGCAACGGTTTCCTCGACTGGGACACGCTCGCCGCGCAATTGCCCGCGTACGCGGCGGATCTGGGGTTCACCCACATCGAACTGCTGCCGGTGTCGGAACATCCCTTCGACGGTTCCTGGGGCTACCAGACGCTGGGGATGTTCGCGCCGACCGCGCGTTTCGGCACGCCGGAAGGCTTCGCCCGTTTCGTCGATGCCTGTCACTCACACGGGCTCGGAGTGATCATCGACTGGGTCCCGGCGCACTTTCCGAAGGATGCGCACGGCCTCGCCCGTTTCGACGGCACCGCGCTGTACGAATACGCCGATCCGAAGGAAGGCGAACATCGCGACTGGGGCACGCTGATCTACAACTTCGGCCGCACCGAAGTGCGCGCCTTCCTCGCCGGCAGCGCCCTGCACTGGCTGGAGCAGTTCGGCATCGACGGCCTGCGCGTGGATGCGGTGGCGTCGATGCTGTATCGCGACTATTCGCGCGATCCCGGCGAATGGGTGCCGAACGCCCACGGCGGCCGCGAGAATCTCGAAGCAATCTCGCTGCTGCAGACCATCAACGCCCACATCGGCGGCGACCTGCCCGGCGCGATCGTGTTCGCGGAGGAATCGACGAGTTTTCCCGGCGTTTCCGCCCCCACCCACGTCGGCGGCCTCGGTTTCCATTTCAAATGGAACATGGGCTGGATGAACGACACGCTGCGCTACGTCCACGAAGATCCGGTGCACCGGCGCTGGCACCATGACAAGATGACCTTCGGTCTGGTCTACGCCTTCAGCGAACAGTTCGTGCTGCCGCTGTCCCATGACGAAGTGGTGCATGGCAAGGGCCCGCTGCTCGACAAGATGCCCGGCGACGACTGGCAACGCTTCGCCAATCTGCGCGCCTATCTCGGTTTCATGTGGGGTCATCCCGGCAAGAAACTGCTGTTCATGGGCCAGGAGTTCGCCCAGCCCTACGAATGGCGGCACGACGAAGCGCTGCCCTGGCATCTGCTGCAGGAACCACGCCATGCCGGCATGCGCGATCTGGTGCGCGATCTCAATGCCGTCTACCGCGACACGCCGGCACTGCATCGCCTGGACGGCGACGCCGCGGGTTTCCAGTGGCTGGTGGCCGACGACCGCGATCACTCGGTGTTCGCCTGGTGCCGCCGCGACGGCCATGGCGGCATCGCGCTGGTGATCTGCAATTTCACGCCGGTGCCGCGCCATGGTTACCGCATCGGCGTGCCCGACGACGGCGCGACGGCGTGGCGCGAGGCGATCAACACCGATTCGCGTCACTACGGCGGCAGCGATCTGGGCAACGGTGCGCACGCGCTGCGCAGCGAAACCGTGCCGGCCGGTGGTCACCGGCGTTCGCTCGCGCTGACCCTGCCGCCGCTGTCGACGCTGATTCTGGTACCGGCATGACGCGTCCGCCCGCATCGCTGCGCCCCGGACACGCCGCACCGCTCGGCGCGCACGCGATCGACGGTGGCGTCCATTTCGCGGTGTTCTCGCAGCGCGCGAAACGGATGGAACTGTGCGTGTTCGATGACGCGGACCATCGCGAACTCGCTCGCTACGCATTGCCGCACGTCGAGGACGGCGTGTTCGCCGGCGTGCTGCCCGATGTCGGCCCGGGCCTGATCTACGGCTACCGCGCGCACGGCCGATACGCGCCGGAATCCGGCTATCGCTTCAATCCGCACAAACTGCTGCTCGATCCATACGCGCGCGAGATCGTCGGCCGCTACGCATGGCGCCCCGAGCACTGCGGCCATGTGCACGGCCATCCGGAAGGCGCGCGCGTGCCCGACACCCGCGACAACGCCGCGTTCGCGCTGAAGGCCCGGGTGACCGCGCCCGATGCGCCGGCCACGCGCGCGCCACGGCAACCGCGACGCGCCCTCGCGGATCTCGTGTTGTATGAACTGCACGTCAAGGGATTCACGATGACCCTGCCGGGCATCCCCGACGCGCTCCGCGGCACATTCGCCGGCCTGGCGCACCCGGCGGCGATCGCGCACCTCCGGCGACTCGGCGTGAACGCGCTCTCGCTGCTGCCGGTGCAGACCGCGCTCGACGAACCGACGCTGGCCGAACGCGGCCTGTCGAACTACTGGGGCTACAACACCCTCGGCTTCTTCTGCCCCGATGCGCGCTTCGCCGCCGAGCGTTCGCCGGGCGGCGCGATCGCCGAATTCAAGGCGATGGTCGCGACCCTGCAGGCGGCAGGCTTCGAAGTGATCCTCGACGTGGTCTACAACCACACCGCGGAAGGCGACGAACACGGTCCGACGCTGTCCTTTCGCGGCCTCGACAACATCAGCTGGTACCGGCTGATGCCCGACGACCGCGGCCGCTGCGACAACGCCAGCGGCTGCGGCAACACGCTGCGCCTGATCCACCCGCGCGTGACCCAGTTCGTGCTCGATTCGCTGCGCTACTGGGTCGAGATCATGGGCGTGGATGGTTTCCGTTTCGATCTCGCGCCCGCGCTCGGCCGCACCCGCCACGGCTTCGACCCCACCGCCCCGTTCTGGATCGCGCTGCGCCAGGACCCGGTGCTGTCGCAGGTGCATCTGATCGCCGAACCCTGGGATTGCGGGCACGACGGCTATCAACTCGGACGCATGCCCGGCCGTTTCCTCGAATGGAACGACCGCTTCCGCGACGCCGCGCGCGGGTACTGGCTCGGCGCCGACGCCGGCGCGCAGGTCGGGCGCAGCGAATTCGCGCGACGCTTCACCGCGTCGAGCGACGTGTTCCACCACGGCCATCGCCTGCCCGGCGCCAGCGTGAACTTCGTCGCCGCGCACGATGGTCGCACGCTCGCCGATGTCGTCACCTACCGCGACAAGCACAACCTCGCCAACGGCGAGCACAATCGCGATGGCCATTCGCACGAGATCTGCGCGAATTTCGGCAGCGAAGGCCCAGGCGACCACCCGCAGCTGATCGACATCCGGCGCCGCGTGCGTCGCGCCCTGCTCGCCACCACCCTGCTCGCGCAGGGCACGCCGATGCTGTGCGCCGGCGACGAGTTTGGCAACAGCCAGCGCGGCAACAACAACGCCTACTGCCAGGACAACCCGACCGGTTGGCTCGACTGGGCGAACGCGGGCCGCGACGACGACATCGACTTCGTCGCCGCGCTGCTCGCCCTGCGTCGCGACGAACCGCTGCTGCGCCATCCGCGCTGGTTCCCGCCGCAACCCGACGCGGACGAACCGGCGATCCACTGGCTGCGCCCCGACGGCGCGCCGATGCAGGTGGACGACTGGCACGACGCGCAGGCGCAGGCGTTCGCCTGCCAGCTCGCCGATGCCGCGGCCTCGCCGCCGCGCTGGTGCATCGTCTTCAACCCCGGCGCGCAGCCGGCCCGTTTCCGTCTGCCCGACGGCCCCTGGCGGCTGGCGGTGGACAGCAGTCGCACGCTCGACGCAGGACGAACCGCACACGCTGTCGACGGCGCGTTCGATGTACCGTTCCGCGCCCTGCTGCTGCTGCGACGCGAACAGGATTCCGAGGAGAGTTCCCGATGATCGATCTCGAACAACGTGCGGCCGGCGTGCTGCTGCACGTGACGTCGCTGCCCGGCCCGCACGGCATCGGCGATTTCGGACCCGACGCCTATCGCTTCGTCGATTGGCTGCAGGCCGCCGGCCAGCGCATCTGGCAGTGGCTGCCCACCAATCCGATCGGCCCCGGCAATTCGCCGTACCAGAGCGTGTCCGCGTTCGCCGGCAGCCCGCTGATGGTCGCGCTGGAACCGCTGATCGGCGCCGGCTGGCTGCCCGCACCGGCCCTGCCCGACGGCGGCTTCGCACCGCATCAGGTCGATTTCGGCAAGGTCATCGGCTGGCGCCAAGCGCAGTTGCGCGCCGCGCATGCCGGCTTCATCGCCAAGGGCACCAAGACCGAACACGCCGCATTCGCCCAGTGGTGCGAAACGCAGGCCGAGTGGCTCGACGACTACACCCTGTTCATGGCCCTGGAAACCGCGCACGACGGCCAACCGTGGTGGCAGTGGCCGGCGCCGTTGTGCACACGCGAGAAAACCGCGCTCGACGCCGCGCGCAAGGCGCACGCCGCCGAGATCGGCTTCTGGGCCTTCGTGCAGTGGTGCTTCGACACCCAGGCGCACGCGCTCAAGACCTACGCCAACGCGCGCGGCATCGCGATCATGGGCGACCTGCCGATCTTCATCGCGCATCACAGCGCCGACTGCTGGTCGCGTCCCGACCTGTATCTGCTCGACGACGCCCATCAACCCACCTCAGTCGCCGGCTGCCCGCCGGACGCGATGGCGCCCACCGGCCAGCGCTGGGGCAATCCGCTGTATCGCTGGGACCGGATGGCGAAGGAGGATTTCGCGTGGTGGACCGCCCGCCTGCGTCGCGCGCTGGACCAGGCCGACGTGTTCCGCATCGATCACTTCCGCGGGTTCGCGGGCTATTACGAGATCCCGGCCACTTGCCCCACCGCCGAGGAAGGCGAATGGAAGCCGGGGCCCGGCAAGGCCTTGTTCGACGCGATCGAACGCGTGCTCGGCCCCTTGCCGATCGTCGCCGAGGATCTCGGCCTGATCACGCCCGACGTGATCGCACTGCGCGACGGCTGCGGTTTCCCCGGCATGAAGATCCTGCAGTTCGGCTTCGGCTCCGACGCCACCGATGATTTCCTGCCGCACAACTGGGGCCGCCCTTTCGTCGCCTACACCGGCACCCACGACAACCATACCGTCCGCGGCTGGTGGCAGACCGCCACCGCGCGCGAACGCGCCTTCTCCGGCAGTTATCTCCCCGCCAGCGACGGCGACGTGCACTGGGCGATGATCCGCGCCTGCTGCAACTCCGTCGCCAACCTTGCCGTCTGCCAGTTGCAGGACGTCCTCGGCCTCGGCGTCGAACATCGCATGAACACCCCGGGCACCGTCGGCGACCACAACTGGACCTGGCGCTTCACCTGGGGCATGGTCGACGGCGAAGCCACCCGCGTCCTCGGCTTGATCACCGCCGCGAGCGGACGCACCGCATTCGCACTGACCCGACTGCCATAGGGGAGATCGCGGCGCACCGCGCTTTCGATTGATGGGAACAATCGATCACCACACATGAAAAGCGCCGGAAAACCGGCGCTTTTCTGCTGGAGCGGCTTCAGCCGCGATACCTTCCGAACGCGGCGACGAAAAGAAGACATAAGCCCGTTGACACCCCGGAAACGCGATGGCAGATTCGACCCGCAGCCACGTTTCGCAAGTCATGCACGACCACATAGGGACAGGACGACAGGGGAAACGGCGATGGGCATTCTTCAGCGCTCGGGGTGAGCGTAATTTCTTGATTTACCACATTCAAGACCGTTCAGTGACATCGGATCACTGAGCGCAGTTGATCGGCGCTCGCACATTCGCCCCACGATTTGCCGCCCCGACACATTCGAAAAGCATGCAATCGACCACGCGTGCCGCGACCCTTTCGCGGCACATAGAAAAATGGCACCTAATGCCACAACTTTAGATTCACGACCAAAAAAACAATGGAATTCAAATTTCGGGGGAAAAATGACTTCTAAAAACGAACAACAACATTCAACCCAGAAAAAAATATCCGTCAGAGTATTGGAATCGTTAAAAGTTGCACTTAACTGGCTGTTCTCGGACTTTCCTCCCGCTCACTCAGCTGGCGCAGCTCCGGAAAGACTCCTTTTAACGATGCAGACTACAGCCGCCGCACGATACCAGTCATCAGTTAGACTCAGATACAACAATAAGACCTGCTTTGTCACTTCGACTATTTTCTCTCTTGGCTTGATACTTATTTCGTTGCTGCAATTAGCAGACGTATGCCTATATTTTGACGATCGCGTACTAACAGCAATGACGGTATTTCTTGCGGTCTCTGTACTAATATATTCGGTTGCCGCAACCATGGCTCACTATGAGGTTAGAGCAGAACAGCTGAATGAGTGCGGCGATAAGATAAAGCATCTAATTCGCGAACTACAGAGAGAAATTCAGTACTCAGGGGCAAGCGCCATAACAAAAGAAAAGATGCAGCAAATCGAAGAAAAGTACAACCTAATAGTAACTGATACAGAACCGCACACAAGAAATGACTACAGGAGAACAGTTCTCGACTTCAAGAAAGATTACAAAATTACTGGACTAACCAGACTCAAGCAGTCAATTATATATTATTTATTTCGCTCACTTGACTACATCCCTCACGGCGCATTTCTGGCCATACAATTCATATTTATCTCCGACATGTTCGGCAGCACGGATATATTCGAACCACTACTCGGAGTAAATAAAAACTGCCCAAGGCCGAAATAAAAATACCCAAAATAAGCGGAGATAATCCAGAGGATTATAGAAAAACCATATCCGCAGAACCATGAAGGCACCTAACGACCCCCACGCCACGAATGTCTCTGCGACACAAACTCAGACCAAGCCGAACTTCTACTACGCCAAGGAAAGCCCATGCCCCTCACCACTCGCCTCTTTCCCCGCCTGCATCCTTCGCTGCCGCAGAACGATTCGCCCGCGGGTCGGCGGCAGCGGAAGAGACAATTGCAGGAGAGCAGGCAGCGCTATCGCTGGACCGACGACATGCCGAACGTGAAGGGCGTGCCGATGGCGGCGGAGGTCCCTTCGGCGGATCAACCCAGCCTGCCGTGGTTGTTGCTGGTGGCCGAAACCGGGCTGAAGCTGGCCGAGAATTTTCTGGTGGTGAAACTGGAAAGCGCCAAGCGCAGGGGATTCGCCGAGGATGCGGCGGTGGCGCAGAAACTGGCCGAGGTGCGCGCACGGTTGGCGACGACGCAGACACTGAAAGCGAGTCATCCGGACGAGGCGCAGACCGATGTCGCGCACGAACTGGTGTTCGCCGCGAAGCACGTCGCGCTGCAACATGCGGATACCTTCGAGGAGATGGTGGCCGAATTCAAGGCGATGGTCACGGAATTCGAACAGGAAACGACGCAGGGCACATCGCTGGCCGACTACGAGGCGTTGTTCAAGACCCTGCCGCTGCCCGCGATCGCGCGCGAGTTCATGGACGACGACAGCTTCGCGCGTTATCGCATCGCCGGCCCGAATCCGATGCTGATCCGCGGTGTCGCCGAACTGCCGTCGACCCTGCCGTTGACCGATGCGCAATATCGCGACGTCATGGGCACCGGCGACAGCCTCGCGGCGGCGCTGGCCGAGCACCGCATCTATCTGCTCGATTACCGTGAGCTCGACTTCCTCGCGGCGGTACCGGGCCAGACCGGTGGCACGACCAAGTACGTGTTCGCGCCGATCGCGCTGTTCGCGATCCCCAAGGGCGGTGCGCGCCTCGTGCCGGTGACGATCCAGTGCGGACAGGATCCGGCGAAGCATCCACTGTTCTTTCCCGCCGCACAGGGCAGCGCGAAGGGCTGGGGCTGGCAGATGGCCAAGACGGTGGTGCAGGTGGCGGAAGGCAATTATCACGAACTCTTCGTCCACCTGGCGCGGACCCATCTGGTGCTGGAGGCGTTCGCGGTGGCCACCCATCGCTGTCTCGCCGAGGCGCACCCGATCAACATCCTGCTCGTGCCGCATTGCATCGGCACACTCTTCATCAACAATTCGGCCGCCAATTCGCTGATCGCGGCCGGCGGCCCGATCGACCGCATCTTCGCTGCGCCGATCACGCGTTCGCAGCAGGCCGCCGGCAACGATCGGCTCGGTTTCGATTTCTACGCGAACATGCTGCCGACCGACCTTGCCGCGCGCCGCGTCGACAATCCGGCCTGGCTTCCGGAGTACCCGTATCGCGACGACGCGCTGCTGGTGTGGTCGGCGATCCGGCAATGGATCCAGGACTACGTCGCCACCTACTACGATGACGACGCGGCGGTGACCGGCGACGGCGAACTCGCGGACTGGAGCGCATCCCTGATCGCCGACGGCAAGATCAGGGGATTCACGCCGATCGCCGGCCGCGCACAGCTCGTCGACGTCCTGACCATGGTCGTGTTCACCGCCACGGCACAGCATTCGGCGGTGAACTTTCCGCAGAAGCCGCTGATGACCTACGCACCGGCGATCACCGGCGCTGCATGGCAGGGGGCGCCGGCGCGCCAGGAGGGGCAGGATGAACGGGCCTGGCTCGCGATGTTCCCGCCGATCAACCTGGCGCTGGAGCAATTGAACGTGCTGTATCTGCTGGGCTCGGTGCATTTCCGCGCGCTCGGCGACTACCGCAGCAATCATTTCCCCTACCTGCCATGGTTCGAGGATCGCGCGATCGTCCGCACCGGAGGCCCGCTGGATCGCTTCCAGCGCGCGCTGCGCGAGGTGCAGGCGCAGATCGAAGCGCGCAATGCCAAGCGCCCGCCCTATCCGTTCCTGCTCCCGAACGGGATTCCCAACAGCATCAATATCTGAATCCGCTCGTCCGCTCCTCGGCCTGTCCCGATGCCGGCTGCGCGATCGGGCGGGCTTGCGGTACCGTATCGACTCACGTCGTTACGGAATCCCGCCCGCATGGCCATCTGGATCGCCCTCACCGTCGTCTTCGTCGGCCTGTTCGTGGTGTTCGCCGCCACCCGTGCCAAGGAATCGAATCGACGATCGCACACCAGCGACACCTACACCGGCAGCGACAGTTCGTCGTCGAGCGACCGCAACGACGATTGCGACGACAACGACAGCGGCGGTTCCGACAGCTGCGACGCGGGCGGCGACAGCGGAGGTGGTGGCGACGGTGGCGGCGGGGACTGAGCGATGCCTCGACGGTTTCGCGCTTGATGCGCCGTTGCGCGCGTCGGCATCCTGACCGACATCGTCCTCCGGCCAACCCCGATGCGCACGCAGGTGCGTTCGCCGGGATCCTTCCACAAGAAGTCTCCACCCATGCGCACACAACATCCTCTCCTCGGTTCGATCTTGCTCGCGATGATGGTGGTCGGTTGCAGCGACACGGCATCGTCGCCATCAGCCGATGCTCCGAATCCCGCAGTCGCCGCCAACAGTGCACTGCCCGACTGGATGGCGCAGCCGAGCGTGCGGTGGGCGCAGCGCCCCTGGGAGAAGGCCGAGGTCGGCGCGGTGTGGCGTGTGCGTCATGCGGGTCGGGAGGCATTGCTGATCGATGCGCCGGGCAGGCGCCACGACACCCTCGTCGATCTCGATGGCGGCGTGATCTGCAAGCCGGCCGGGTTCGGCGCGATGGGCGATGGCGGTTGTCCGGCCGTTGCGGATGCCGGGTCGACGCCGCGCCTGCTCTGGCAACATCCGGGCAATCCCTCGCCGACGTTCGGGCCGCCCCCGGAGCTGACGCCCGAGGCAACGAGCGCCCTGACCGCGCCGCCGGGCGTCGCGAGCACGCCGCAGTCGCCTCGCGAACCGCTGCCCGCATGGCTCGAAACGCAGATCGCCGACTGGGAGCGACATGACGCCCAGACCACCGACGCGCTCAGCGTGGCGCGCATCCAGTATCACGGCGAATCCGCGTATCTCGTCTACGCCAACTGCTGCGACCGCTACAACACGCTGTACGACGCCCGGGGTCGCGAACTGTGCAGCCCCTCGGGCGGCATCACCGGTCGCGGGGACGAGCAATGCCCGACCCCGGAGGACCCGGGCACGCAGCGGGTGAAAGTCTGGCAACATCCCGGGTTGTCGGGGCACTGATCGCGCTGCTGGCGTCGTGATCCCGCGCGTCGATGTCATGCCCCGCGAACAGCGAGGCTTCTCGACCACGCGCTCGCCAACCACCATCCAGACGTCCGTCATGCAGCACGCCGAACACTACCGCACGATCTTCGACTTCGTCGCCCGCATCGGCCTGCCGATCGAGGAGGCTGCGTTGCCCGGCGGCACGTTCCTGCCCGGGGTCGCGATCCGCAACGGTGGTCTGATCGTCGATCCGACGACACTGGCCTGGCCGGGCGATCTGCTGCACGAGGCAGGGCATCTCGCGGTTCTGCCCGAGACGATCCGACCGCAGGCGGAAGACGATCTGGCGGGCGAACTGGTCGCGACGCACGCCGGCGAACTCGAAGCGATGGCGTGGGCGTGGGCCGCGGCGGTCGAACTCGGTCTGCCGCCCGACGTCCTGATCCACGACGGCGGCTACAACGGCAAATCGCGTGATCTGCTGCAGATGTATGCGTTCGGCGTCTATCCCGGGCTGCAGGGACTGTGCTCGATCGGCATGACCGCGGCACCGGGCTTCGTGCTCGAACCCTTGCCGGTGCGGTATCCGCAGATGCTGCGCTGGCTGCGAACGTAACCAGCCACAATCCATGCGGGAGCGACGAAAGTCGCGATGGATTGCAGCAGGGTTACCCGTTGGCGATCGCGACTTCCGTCGCTCCTAGAGGGAGGAAGCAGGCGCCGTCGCGAAGCGTTGGCCGAACCGCTCCCGCAGCAGATTCTTCTGCACCTTGCCCATCGTGTTGCGGGGCAGTTCCGGCAGGATTTCCAGCGCCTTCGGCTGTTTGTAGCGCGCGAGTTCCTGATTCAACGCCGCTTCGATCGCGCCGAGGTCAAGCGTCGCGCCCGGCTGCGGCACCAGCACCGCCATCACCGCTTCGCCGAAATCCGGATGCGGGACTCCGATCACCGCGGATTCGAGCACACCGGGCTGCTCGTCGAGCAGCAGTTCGACTTCCTTCGGATAGACGTTGAAACCACCGGTGATGATCAGATCCTTCTGTCGGCCGATCAGCGTGAGATAACCGTCCTCGCTGAAGACACCCAGATCGCCGGTGATGAAGAAGCCGTCGTCGCGGAACTCCTCGCGGGTCTTCTCCGGCAGATTCCAGTAGCCCCTGAACACGTTCGGCCCGCGCACCTCGACGCTGCCGGTCTCGCCCGCGGGGAACGGCGCACCGGTCGCGGGATCGGCCACCCGCACGTCCACGCCCGGCAGCGGCGGGCCGACGGTCCCCGCGCGGCGTTCGCCGTCGTAGGGGTTGGAGGTGTTCATGTTGGTCTCGGTCATGCCGTAACGTTCAAGAATGCGATGACCGGTGCGGGTCTCGAACGCGACATGCGTTTCCGCCAGCAGTGGCGCCGATCCCGACACGAACAGACGCATGTGCGCGACCAGATCGCGATCGAACCGGGAGTCGTCGAGCAGTCGCGTGTAGAACGTGGGCACGCCCATCAGCACGGTCGCGCGCGGCAACAGGCGCAGGATCGCTTCGAGATCGAATCCGGGCAGGAACAGCATCGTCGCGTCGCTGGCGAGCGCGACGTTGGTGGCGACGAACAGGCCATGGGTGTGGAATATCGGCAGCGCATGCAGCAGCACGTCGTCGCTGCCGAACCGCCAGGCGCCGGCGAGCGTTTCCGCGTTCGAGAGCAGATTGCCGTGACTCAGCATCGCGCCCTTGGAGCGCCCGGTGGTGCCGGAGGTGTAGAGCAGCGCGGCGAGATCGTCCGCGGCACGATCCTCGATGCGCGCACTCCCGGGCCGGGCATCGCACAGATCGCGGAAACTGCCGCGCCCCTGCGCATCCAGCGTGCGCAGCACCGCACCGCAGTTCGCCGCGACCGTGGCCAGAGCATCGGCCTTCGCCGGATCCACCAGCAGCAGGCGGGGACGCGCATCGCCGATGAAATAGTCGACTTCCGCCGCGGTATAGGCGGTGTTGAGCGGCAGGAACACCGCGCCGACGGCGACGGTCGCGCCGTACAGCGCCAGTGCTTCCGGCGTCTTCGCGACCTGCACCGCGACGCGGTCGCCGGGACCGACACCCTGCGTGCGCATCGCATCCGCGGCACGATGGATCATCGCGAGGAAAGCAGCACCGGACAGCGCGGTGCCGTCGGCGAGGATGAGCAGAGGATGGGCGCGTTCGGCGAGCGGTGCGAACAGACGGTCGTAGAGCGGATTGGGCACGGCGATCCTCGGCCGGTGGAGGGCGAACAGGGCGACCGCCCATGCTAACCGCAGCGATGACGTCCGCAGGCGACGGCCGCCCTCCGCGCACGAAGGCCGACGGCGCCCCACGCGAGCACCGCCCCCCGAAAGACGCACACTGCCGCAGGCGCAACGTGCCGACCTGCGCATTCCGTCACGTACCCGCTTGAAAATCGCGCGCCGGGCTGATAACCATATCCGCGACGGGGCGTTTCCCGTGTCCATGCCGGACCACACCATCGGTGTTGGCGGGCATCGCACCGGATGCGCGACAGGAGGCTCGTCAGGAATGCCCGGCGTTTCCCACCGGGCCTGGAAAGGATTCCGGTGGCCGGGACGGCCGCCGACAGTACGGCGTTGTCCGCCGGCAGGAGTGGCATGGACGCGATACCGATCCGCGAGACCCAGGACCAGAACGATCTGGTCTGTCACTGCGCCGGCGTCGGCCGCGCACGCATCAAAGCGGCGATCGCCACCGCACCGGCCTCCAACCTCGAATCCCTCGGTCGCCAGCTCGGCTGCGGCGTGCACTGCGGCTGCTGCCGGCCGCTGGTGCAGGAACTGCTCGGCGAGTCGCCGTGGTACGAGGTCGCGAACGCGAAGCGAACCACGCTCACCGACGGCCGTTTTCCGCAGCGCGACATCGTCCAGCTGGATCTGCAGCTGGTGGGATTTCCGCCCTATCCGCAGGCGAAACCCGCACAGCACGTGGTGCTGCAGGCCTGGATCGACGACACCTGGGTGACCCGCACCTACACCGTCGTGAACCAGTCCGCGGACGGCAACACGGTCAGCATCGCCATGCGCCGGCTGCCCTACGGCGAACTGACCACGCGCCTGCTCGACGCGGACGACACCATCTTCGCCGCGATCCCGCTGCGCATCGCGGTGCCGGCCGGCCAACCCGATCCGGCCGACGGTCGTCCGGTGGTGTGTTTCGTCGCCGGCGTCGGCGTCACCCTGGCGCTGTCGCTCATGAACGGGCGCAAGCCGGGAACGATACTGCACGTCGACTACAGCGCAGCCTATCGCGGCGACATGGTCTACGCGGACCGGATCGAAGCGTCGGCCGCGAGCAGCGGCGAAATCAGCTGTTATCTGCGCGCCGACGATGTCGACGGCCACATCGATGACGAGGACATCCTCGAAACCGCGCAGCGCTTTCCCGGCGCGCGGTTCTACGTCTGCGGTCCGCAGGGCTACACCGGCAACGTGGTCGCCGGACTGCACAAGGCCGGCGTGCCCGATGCCGACGTGCGCGTGGAAGCGTTCTTCCTCAAGACCAAGATCCGCCGGAAGCGCAGCCTGCGCCGGCTCGCCTACGCGGCGGGACTGGCGGCGGCGTTCCTGCCGCTCGCACTGCTGGCGCCGGCGCTTGCGGAATTCGTGCCGAACGAAGCGCACACGCCCGGTCACGAGAATCTCGCCTGCGCCGACTGCCATCGCGAGGCGCCGGGCACGATGCGCCAGCAGTTGCAGGCCAAGGCCAAGCATCTGCTCGGGCTGCGCGCCGCGGACGCCGATTTCGGCATGCGCGAGATCGGCAACGCGACCTGCACGGGCTGCCACGACAATCCGGACGATCGTCATCCGGCGCATCGCTTCCTGGAACCCCGCTTCGAGCAGGCGCGCCTCACGCTGGCGCCGCAGCAGTGCGCGAGCTGCCATCGCGAACATACCGGCACCCGGATCAGTCGCGTCGACGGCGATTTCTGCGTCGCCTGCCACAGCGACACGAAAGTGAAGGACGACCCCGCCACGCCCACGCATGCGGTGCTGTTCCGTGAAGGGCGCTGGAATACCTGTCTGACCTGTCACGACTTCCACGGCAACCACGCCTACGACCCACCGCAGGATCTCGGCGACGCGCTGGCGCCGGGTGTGGTCGCCGCCTATCTCAGGACCGCCGACTCGCCGTACGGCACGCCGGTCAGGAAAGCCAGGACACCGGAGGTCACGCCATGAAGCTGCCGAAGATTCCCCGTTCCGTGCTCGCCCTCGCCGGCATGACCGTCGCCGGCATCTACCTGTTCGCGACCGCGCCCGCCGATCTCGACGCCGGCACCGCCGCGCGCGACGTGCCGGTGGAAACGCTGTTCCGCATGCTCGATGCGGAGAACGCCTCGATCCGCGCGATCTACACCGGGGAGATCGTGACGCCCGGGCTGAAGACCGGCCTGAAATACCGCGAGGACTGGAAATCGGCCGACGTGCATGCCGGTCCGCTGCCGGCGCTGCTGCTGCGCGAGACCGCGAACCGCCTGCAGCGGCGCGTACCGGAACTGAACCTGTTCCTGGGCTCGAAATATCCGATCGAGGCCTCGAACCTGTTCAAGGGCGCGCAATCCGGTTACTTCGACGCGATCGAACGCAAACGCGAGCCGCAGTTCTTCCTCGATCGAAGCACCGGTCGCTACACCGCGATGTTTCCGGACATCGCCTCGGCGCCGGCCTGCGTCAGCTGCCACAACGAGCACGCCAAGAGCCCGCGCAAGGATTGGAAACAGGGCGACGTGATGGGCGCCACCACCTGGTCGTTCGCGCGCGCGACGCTGTCGACCGACGAAGTCATCGCGATCCTCGGCGCCTACCGCGAAGCCGCGCTCGACGCCTACGGTTCGTATCTGACGAAGGCGGAAGGGTTCGATACCGCCGCACGGCCACAGCTCGGCGAGCGCTGGCCGAAGGACGGCCTGTATCTGCCCGATGCCGGCACCTTCCGCAAACGGGTCGAAGAAAAGAATTCGATCGCTTCGCTGAACCTGTTGCTGCAGGCGCGCGCGCCCGCCGAACGCAAGGTCGCGGGCGACGCTGCGGACGCGCCGCCCCAAGCACCGGCCGCATCGCCGGCACGCGGCGCGGAAACGCCGGACAAGGCCGGGGCGTCCCGATGAGCGCGACGTTCGAATCGGATCGCGCGGAGACGGCCGCCGCTACGCCACGGCGCGCCACGGCACCGCGGACGGCGTACCAGACAGCATTGATCGCGGCCTCCTGGTGCGCGCTGGTCGGGGTCGGGGTTTCGTGCATCGCTTGGTTGTGGCAGCCACGCCTGGAGCCGCTGATCGGCTTGCAGCGACTCGACGCCTACAAGCAGGTCACCGGCTACGTCCTGGTCGGCCTGCTCGGCTTCGACCTCTCGCTGGCCCTGATCAAACGCCGCCTGATCGGCGGGCGCGCGCAGCGTACGCTGCAACTGGCGCATCGCGTTCTCGGCCTGACCATGCTGGCGATGCTGGTGCTGCACGCGGGATTCGCGCACGCGGGATTCCTGCACGCCACGTTCGCGGTGACGATGCTGGTGGTGGTCGCCGGTGCGGTGCTGAATCTGCTGCCAGCCCATCGCCTGGGCACCTGGGGACAGTGGACCACCGCGATGCACATCGGCGCCGGCTGCCTGCTGGCGGCGCTCGCGTTGATGCATCTGTATTTCGTCTACGCCTACGCGACCTGAGGCGCGGCTCTCGCCACTGCCTTGCCGTCCGCTGAACGCGCATCGCCGACGCTGCGGGATGCGTCATGGCGACTCGTCCCGGTTCCTGGATCCAGGCAGCGCGAGAGCTGCCGGGAATCCGTCGCATCGGCTCCGAAGCCGAAACACGGAAAGGGCGTCGCCGCCGGGATCCGCGTCACACGACCCCATCACATACAGGAGTTCCCGCATGCAAGGTCTTATCGGAAAAGTCTGTTCCGCGCTGCTCGTGGCCGCAGCCGCGGTCGCTCCCTCGCAGGTCTTCGCACAATCGTGCAGCACGTCGACCACCTACTACGGCGAGCTGATGCAGGTCGCCGACCTCGACGGCAACGGCAGCCTCGAAGCGGTCTGCAACGGGTACAGCGAAATCGCCGTCGTCGCCACCAACGGCACCGCGACCCGCTACCCGATCCCGAACGTCTATTGGACGCAGTCGGTCATCGACAATGTCGACAGCAGCCCCGGCGCCGAGGTGGTCCTGGGCCAAGCGCCCAATCTCACGGTCATCCAGCACTACTCGCGCACGAAATCCTCGCAATACATCGGAGCGAACTTCACGATCGCCATCGGCGCGGTGTCGGACATGGACGGCGTGTCCGGCAAGGAAATCCCGATCGAGAGCGGCAGCAATCTGCTCATCTACGGCCGGAATTCCATCCTGCGCACGGTCTGGATCGCGCCGAACAGCAACTGGAAGGTCTGCACCGAGATCGCCAATTGCGCCAGCAACATGAACGCGACGGCAGGTGCGGAACTGCTGCTCGCGCTGCCGAGCGAGGTGAAGATCTATTCGATGGCGTCGGGCGGATTGAGCAGCTACTGGATCGGCAGTCAGTACGCGACGCTCAGCAACGGCGTGCGCGACCTCGATGGCGTCGTCGGCAACGACATCGCGATCGCCCGCGCGGACGGCATGCTGCATGTCCTGCGTCCGCAGAGCGGCTATCTGCAGTCGATCAGCGGCTCCGGCACCTTCGGCAGCTCCTGGACACTGGTCGGCTACGCCAATCTCGACGGCATCGCCGGCGACGAGATCCGTATCCGTTCCAACACCAACAACCGCATCTATCGCGTCTACCCGCGCACCGGGTCGGTGGTGGCCGAATAACGGCCCCAGCGGGTGCGCGCAACGCGCACCCGCGTCCTTTCCCGCCCGCGGGCACGCACGGGCAGGCCACCACGGAAGCCACGCCTTCCCGGACAGAGCCCCGGCACCCAGCCCTCGCCCGCCGCGCGCCACCGGGACGACCGCCCCCCGGACGCCCCAATCCGCGGCGAGTCTGACAAGATAGCGGGATGGACAAACCCTTCGACCTCATCGTCTTCGGCGCCACCGGCTTCACCGGCCGGCTGGTCGCCGAGTATCTCCATGCGACCTACGGCACCGGCGGCGACGTGCGCTGGGCGATGGCCGGGCGCAGCGCCGCGAAGCTCGCGGAAGTCCGCGACGCGCTGGGCATCGATCCCGCACTGCCGCTGCTGGTCGCCGATGCGTCCGATGCCGGCGCGCTGGCCGCGCTGGTCAAACAGGCGCGCGTGGTGCTGACCACGGTCGGCCCCTATCAGACCTACGGGGAGCCGCTGATCCGCGCCTGCGCCGCCGCCGGCACCGACTACGTCGATCTCTGCGGCGAACCGGGCTGGATGGCGAAGATGATCCCCGAACTGCAGGACACCGCCCGCGCCAGCGGTGCGCGCATCGTGTTCTCCTGCGGCTTCGACTCCATCCCGTTCGACCTGGGCGTCGCGTACGTCCAGCACGAAGCGCGGCAACGCCTCGGCGCACCGCTCGTCCGGGTGCACGGCCGGGTCAAGGTGATGAAGGGCACGTTCTCAGGCGGCACCGTCGCGAGCATGCTGGCGACGATCGAAGCGGTGAAGCGCGAACCCGGGCTGCGGCGCACGCTCGCCGACCCGTTCGCGCTGACCCCGGGCTTCAAGGGCGCCCGCCAGCCCAACGATCACGTCGCCGAGTACGACGATCTGGCGAAAAGCTGGACCGCGCCGTTCGTGATGGCGCTGATCAACACCAAGAACGTGCATCGCAGCCATGCGCTGCTCGGTCATCCCTGGGGCGCGGACTTCGTCTACAGCGAACGCATGCTCACCGGCGATGGCCCGGCCGGCGAGAAGCGCGCGAAGAAGATGCTGCGCCAGTCGAAACTGCAGAATCTGATGCTGGCCTTCGCGCCGACCCGCGCCCTGCTCCGCCGCTTCGCCCTGCCCAAGCCGGGCGAAGGCCCGAACAAGGAACAACGCGAGAAAGGTCGTTACGACGTGCTGTTCTTCGGCCAGACCGCGGACGGCCGCACGCTCACGGCCAGCGTCGCCGGCGATCGCGACCCGGGCTACGGTTCCACCTCGAAGATGATCGCGGAAGCCGCGCTGTCGCTTGCCCGCGACATCGATCGCACGCGCACGCCCGGCGGTGTGTGGACGCCCGCGGCGGCGATGGGGATGACGCTGGTGGAGCGCCTGCGGGCGAAAGCGGGACTGACATTCAAGTGTCTCGATGCCTGAACCCACGACGCGGCCGCCAGCGCGGTCGCGTTCAAGGACGGCCGCGGCGCAACGACACATCCGGCGGACGCGATGCCTCGCGCTCACGATGCCGCACGCGATATCGACATCTGCCGACATGAAGGCATGACCACAGGCCATGACCCGAAGACCATCGGACGCAGGATCCAGCGCCATCGCGACGGAATCGACAGCAGGCTGCCGAAACCGGTGAAATCCCCCATTTTCCCGGGAATTCGGGGAAAACCGAATTTTCACACACACACGAAAGATCGCTCGCATACTCCGGCGCAATCCCGGTTCCGGAGAGATTGCGGATGCGCATCACCATCGTCGGCGCCGGCTATGCCGGCAACACGCTCGCGACGGAACTCGCGACGACCTTCGACACCGATCTCGACGTCTGCCTCGTCGGCGTATCGGCGAATTTCGGCGGTGGCGTCGCCTACGGCGAGGCGCGCGGAGAGCATCTGCTCAACGCGCGTGCCGGCCACCTGGGCGCGACCGCGGACAAACCGGCCGGATTCGCGCTCTGGCTGAACCTGTCCGAGCGCGCACGCGATGCGTTCCTGCCGCGCGTCGCCTACGGGGAATATCTGCTGGATCGGCTGCAGGAAGCCGAACTCAACTCGACCAACCTCACGACCCTCGAGCACGAGGTGATCGAGATCGACCGCATCCATGGCGGCGGTTACCGGGTGCATCTCGACGACGGCAGCCACTTCAAGAGCGACATCGTGGTCCTCGCCGTCGGCGCGCTGCCACCGCAGCGACTGCCGGGCGTCGGCCCGCGCCTCGCCCGCCATTGGCGCTACATCGGTGCTCCCTGGCAGGAAGGCGATCTCGATCGCATCGATCCCGATGCCCGGTTGCTGGTCGTCGGCACGGGACTCACGATGGTGGACATCGTCGCCACGCTCAACCGGCGCGGACACCGCGGGCCGATCACCGCGCTGTCGCGTCACGGCCTGTTGCCGCAACGGCACACCGAGACGCCCTCGGATGCGATCGAGTTGCCGCCCGGCCTGCGCCTGGCGCTGCGCGAGGGCGATCTGCATGCACTGGTCTCGTGCGTGCGCACGGTGTGCCGCGTGGTCGGCGACTGGCGCGTCGTGATCGACGCGATCCGCCCGGAAATCCAGACCTGCTGGCGCAGGCTGTCGCCGAAGCATCGCGCACGGTTCCTGCGACACGTGCGCGCCTACTGGGAACCGCACCGTCATCGCATGGCGCCGAAATCGGCGGAGGACATCGACGAAGCGCTCGCCAGCGGCCGGTTGCGGATCGTCGCCGGGCGCCTGCTGCGCGCCGGCATGATCGACGATGGCCTGTCCGCACTGATCCGGCCACGCGGCCGGGTCGATGCGGAACGCCACGATTTCGATCTGCTGATCCGCGCGACCGGGCTGGACACCGACATCACCCGGACCACGCATCCATTGATCCAGCATCTGCTGGCGGCCGGAAGCATCGCACCCGATCCGCTGGGACTGGGCATGCGCGTCTCGCGCGATCTGGAAGTCCTGGACGCCGACGACCTGCCGGTGCCCGGCCTTTACTGCGTCGGCGCACTGGCCCGCGGCGAATGCTGGGAACTGACCGCGATCAACGAGCTGCGCAATGCGTTGTATGGTCTCGCACGCCGCCTGCGCGGCCTCGCGGATGCGCCCACCGCCGTGGCGTCACCGGCGGCGGTACGGTCTGCACGAACCGACCTCGGCTGATGCCGCGGGCGCGGCTCACTCCCTGCGATACACCTGCGCACCCTGCGCGCGGAATTCCGCGGCCTTTTCGGCCATGCCGGCTTCCAGCGCCGCGGCTTCGTCGGCCACGCCCGCGTCGGCGGCGTAGTCGCGCACGTCCTGGGTGATCTTCATCGAACAGAAATGCGGGCCGCACATGCTGCAGAAATGCGCGAGCTTGTGCGCGTCCTTCGGCAGGGTCTCGTCGTGGAATTCCTTGGCCTTCTCCGGATCGAGACCGAGGTGGAACTGGTCCTGCCAGCGGAACTCGAAGCGCGCCTTCGACAGCGCGTTGTCGCGAACCTGCGCGCCGGGATGGCCCTTGGCCAGATCGGCGGCGTGCGCGGCGATCTTGTAGGCCATGATGCCGTCACGCACGTCCTGGCGGTTCGGCAGACCCAGATGTTCCTTCGGCGTGACGTAGCAGAGCATCGCGGTACCGTACCAGCCGATCATCGCCGCGCCGATCGCGCTGGTGATGTGGTCGTAGCCCGGCGCGATGTCGGTGGTCAGCGGGCCGAGGGTGTAGAACGGCGCCTCGCCGCACTCGCGCAGCTGTTTGTCCATGTTCTCCTTGATCAACTGCATCGGCACGTGGCCGGGGCCTTCGATCATGGTCTGGACATCGTGTTTCCACGCGATCTTCGTCAGTTCGCCCAGCGTTTCCAGCTCGCCGAACTGCGCGGCGTCGTTGGCATCGGCGAGACAGCCCGGACGCAGGCCGTCGCCCAGCGAGAAGGCCACGTCGTAGGCCTTCATGATCTCGCAGATGTCCTCGAAATGCGTGTAGAGGAAATTTTCCTTGTGATGCGCGAGGCACCACTTGGCCATGATCGAGCCGCCGCGCGAAACGATGCCGGTGACGCGCTTCGCGGTCAGGGGCACATAGCGCAGCAGCACGCCGGCGTGGATGGTGAAGTAATCCACGCCCTGCTCGGCCTGCTCGATCAGGGTGTCGCGGAAGATTTCCCAGTTGAGTTCCTCGGCGCGACCGTCGACCTTCTCCAGCGCCTGATAGATCGGCACGGTCCCGATCGGCACCGGCGAATTGCGGACGATCCACTCGCGGGTTTCGTGGATGTGCTTGCCGGTGCTGAGATCCATCACCGTGTCGCCGCCCCAGCGGATCGCCCAGACCAGCTTCTCGACTTCCTCGGCGATCCCCGAGGACACCGCCGAGTTGCCGATGTTGGCGTTGATCTTGGTGAGGAAGTTGCGACCGATAATCATCGGCTCGCTTTCCGGATGATTGATGTTGCAGGGCAGGATCGCGCGACCGCGGGCGATCTCGTCGCGGACGAATTCCGGCGTGATGATCTTCTGGATGTTCGCGCCGAAGGCTTCGCCCGGATGCTGCTGCAGGAGATGCGCCTCGCGCACGGCGTCGAGACGCTGGTTCTCGCGGATCGCGACGTATTCCATTTCCGGGGTGACGATGCCGCGCTTCGCGTAGTGCATCTGCGACACGTTCATGCCGGCCTTCGCGCGGCGCGGCAGGGCGCGGTTCGGGAAACGCACGGCGTCGAGCTTCGGGTCGGCCTCGCGGGCACGGCCGAATTCGGAGCTCAGCGCGGTCAGTCGCTCGGTATCGCCGCGCTCCTCGATCCAGCGCGCGCGCAGCGGCGCGAGACCGGTCGACAGATCGATGGTCGCGTCCGGATCGGTGTAGGGACCGGACGGATCGTAGATCGTCACCGCGGGATTGTCCTCGCCGCCGAACAGGGTCGGCGTGCGCGACAGGCCGACCTCGCGCATCGCCACCCGCAGATCCGGACGCGAGCCCTCGACGAAGATCTTGCGCGAACCGGGAATCGGTCGGGTCACGGATTCGGAGAGTTGTTCGGTCTGCTGGCGCAGGCTGTCGGCGGGCACGGCATTCATCGGCATTCGTCCTGGATGGGGGCGAGGGACTCGCATGGACGAAGCGGCGGCGCGGCCGACCGGTGACCGGCGGCTCACGAAGCTCCCTACGCCGGTCTCAACCGGTCACGGCACGAATGCCCAGGTTCGAAGGGTCTGTCTCAATCGCCGGCGGCGCCGACGATACCCCCGCTTCAGTGCGGCCATTGAACCATTCCACGCCCCGGGCCGCCAGTTGCGCACCGATCGGCCCGCCCCGATCGGCGTCCGCCGGCGGCCCGAGGGTCTTCGGGGCCTGTTCATTTTCGGCCGAATCCGGTCAAATTCGCGCACCTCCGCCCGTTTTGTGACCGCTGCCCATGCCGAACGCCCATCGCATCACCTGGCGCGACACCCTCCGTTACCGCTTCGAAAACACGCTGTCGCGCGGCACGATCGCGATCATCGGCTGGCTGGGGCTGCTGTCGGTGGGCATCGTCGCCCTGGCCACGCTGACGATCTGGCTGCTCGGCATCGGCGCCACCCCGGACACGTCGGGTGGCGGACTCGGCCCGCTCGAAGGCGCCTGGCAGAGCCTGCTGCACGCGATGGACCCGGGCACGCTGGCCGGGGACCAGGGCTGGGTGCTGCGCCTGCTGATGCTGACGGTCACCATCGGCGGCATCTTCATCGTCAGCATGCTGATCGGCACGATCACCTCCGGCCTCGAAGCCCGCCTCCACGAGATGCGCAAAGGCCGCTCGCGGGTGATCGAGAAACAGCACACCCTGATCCTCGGCTGGTCGAGCAAGGTCTACTCGATCATCGGCGAACTGATCATCGCCAACGAGAACCAGAAGAATCCCTGCATCGTCATCCTCGCCGACAAGGACAAGGTCGAGATGGAGGACGACATCCGCGCCAAGTTCCCCAGCACCAGGAACACCCGGGTGATCTGCCGCAGCGGCAATCCGCTGGACCTGGACGATCTGGCGGTGGCCGCGCCGCATGATGCGCGTTCGATCATCGTGCTGGCGCCGGAAACCGAGAATCCCGACATCCACGTCATCAAGTCGGTGCTGGCGATCACCAACAACCCCGACCGGCGCGAAAGCCCCTACCACATCGTCGCCGAGATCCGCGACCCGGAGAATCTGGAAGCGGCGCATCTGGTCGGCGGCGACGAAGCCGTGTTCATCCAGGGTGGCGATCTGATCGCTCGCGTCACCGCGCAGACCTGCCGTCAATCGGGACTCAGCGTGGTCTATACCGAACTGCTGGATTTCGACGGTGCCGAAATCTATTTCACCGATGCCGGCCAGCTCGCCGGACGCAGCTACCGGCAACTGCTGTCGAGTTTCGAGGACTCGACCGTGATCGGTCTGATGCGCGCCGATGGCGAAACGCTGATCAATCCGCCGATGGCCACGCTGGTCGGTCCCGATGATCAGATCATCGCGATCAGCGAAGACGACGACACCCTGATCCCGTCGAAGACCGCCCCGCCGGCCCCGGACGTCGCCTGCATCGTCGAAGGCAGCGCCAGCGAGCCCAGCCCGGAACGCACGCTGGTGCTCGGCTGGAACGAGAAGACCGAGGCGGTGATCCGCGAGCTCGACAATTACGTGGCCAAGGGCTCGAAGATCACCGCGATCCGCGGCTGGAGCGAAGACGACGCGAGCATGGCCGCGGCCGCGGCGCTGGTGCGTCAGCGCATGGCGCTGCGCATCGGCGACATCGCCAGTCTGGACACGCTGCAGGATCTGGACGTCGGCGATTACAACCACATCATCGTGATGAGCGATACCCGTCTGCCGATGCAGGAAGCGGATGCGCAGACCCTGATCTGCCTGCTGCATCTGCGCAATCTGGCCAACGCCGCCGGCAAGGATCTGAGCATCGTCAGCGAGATGATGGACGTCCGCAACCGCGCCCTGGCCCAGGTCGCGAAGGCCGACGATTTCATCGTCAGCGACAAGCTGGTCAGCCTGATGCTGTCGCAGTTGTCCGAGAACAAGCATCTGGATCGCGTGTTCAAGGTGCTGTTCAGCGCGGAGGGCTCGGAAATCTACATCCGCCCGGCGCGCGACTATGTCGCGATCGGCCACGAACTGGATTTCCACACGGTCCTGGAGTCGGCGGCGCGCCGCGGCGAGACCGCGATCGGTTACCGGATCGTCGCCGATGGCGGCGATGCGTCCAAGGGCTTCGGCGTGAAGGTCAACCCGAACAAATCCGAACGCTTCCGGTTCGCCCATGGCGATCAGGTGATCGTGCTCGCGGAGGATTGAGTTCCGCGGGCATCGTCGGAGGAGGCGAGTTCAAACGCCCTATCGCAATGCCGCGTTGATCTTGTCCAGCGCCACGGCGCCCGGATTCAGCTCCGCGGCTTCGAGCGTGTTGAGCGGCCGGGCGGTGGTGTTGAGGTGGCCGTGCAGATCGTTCGCGTCGGGATCGACGAACAGCAGCCCGGTCACCACTTCGCCGCGCGCATGGCGCTGCTGGATCAGGTTCATCGCCCCGATCCGGTCGCGCGGATCGTAGGCGTCGTCGAGCTTGTGCAGGCGCAGCACGGAGCCGTCGTGCTGCTCCACCGAAATCGTGTCGCCGGCGGAGTAATCCACCGCGATCTCGGACCGCGGCACCATCACGTCGAGCTGGTTCACCGCCTCGTTGTGCTCGCGCACGTAGTCGTAGCTCTTGGTGCTGCCGGCGTGGTTGTTGAAGGCGACGCAGGGACTGATGACGTCGATGAACGCCGCGCCGCGATGCGACAGCGCGCCCTTGATCAGCGGCACCAGCTGCTTCTTGTCGCCGGAGAACCCGCGGCCGACGTAACTGGCGCCGAGCTGCAACGCCATCGTCACCAGATCGAGCGGACTGTCGGTATTGGCGACCCCCTTCTTCGACACCGAGCCCTGATCCGCGGTGGCCGAGAACTGGCCCTTGGTCAGGCCGTACACGCCGTTGTTCTCGACGATGTAGACCATGTTCACGCCGCGACGGATCGCATGGACAAACTGGCCGATGCCGATCGACGCCGAATCGCCGTCGCCGGACACGCCCAGGTAGATCAGCTCGCGGTTGGCGAGGTTGGCGCCGGTCAGCACCGACGGCATGCGCCCGTGCACGGTATTGAACCCGTGGGACTGGCCGAGAAAGTAATCCGGCGTCTTGCTGCTGCAACCGATGCCCGACAGCTTGGCGACCCGGTGCGGCTCGATGTCCAGTTCCCAACAGGCCTGGATGATCGCCGCTGAAATCGAATCGTGGCCGCAGCCCGCGCAGAGCGTGCTGATCTTGCCCTCGTAATCGCGGCGCGTGAAACCGATCGCGTTGCAGGCGAGCGTCGGATGGTGCAGCCTGGGTTTGGCGAGATAGGTCATGGCTCAGGCCACCTTGTCGCACTGTTCGGCGGGACGGATGCGGTGTTCGATCGCATCGGCGATGAAACGCGCGGTGATCGGCGTGCCGTCGTAGTGCTGCACCGCGATCAGGCGCGCGGGATCGATGTCGAATTCGTTGATCAGCAGGGTGCGCAGCTGGCCGTCTCTGTTCTGCTCGACCACGAACACCGCCTCGTGCGCGTCGACGAACTCGCGCACGGAATCCGGAAACGGGAACGCGCGGATCCGCAGGGTGTCGAGGGCGATGCCGTCGCCGTGCAGACGTGCGATCGCTTCCTGCATCGCCGGACTGGTCGAACCGAAATGGATCGCGCCGAATCGCGCCGGCAGTGCCGCGCGGGTGAGCACCGGCTGCGGCACCAGCGACCGCGCGGTGTCGAACTTCTTCAGCAGCCGCTGCATGTTGTAGACGTAATCCTGGCCGCGCTCGGAATACTGCGCCTGCGGATTGCGCGAGGTGCCGCGGGTGAAGTACGCGCCCTTGTCCGGATGCGTGCCGGGATAGGTGCGATACGGAATGCCGTCGCCGTCGATGTCCTTGTAGCGCGCGAACTCCCTGCCCGCTTCGAGCGCGTCGCGATCCAGCACCTTGCCGCGATCGTAGGCGCGACTGTCGTCCCATGCGAACGGCGCGCACAGCCGCTGGTTCATGCCGATATCCAGATCGGTCATCACGAATACCGGCGTCTGCAGGCGATCGGCCAGATCGAGCGCATCGGCCGCGAACGCGAAGCATTCGTGCGGATCCTCGGGAAACAGCAGGATGTGCTTGGTGTCGCCATGCGAGGCGTAGGCGGCGGAGAGGATGTCCGACTGCTGGGTGCGGGTCGGCATGCCGGTGGACGGGCCGCCGCGCTGGACATCGATGATCGTGACCGGAATCTCCGCGAAATAGGCCAGACCGATGAACTCGTTCATCAGCGAAACACCCGGGCCCGAGGTCGCGGTGAACGCACGCGCGCCGTTCCATCCCGCGCCGACGACCATGCCGATCGAAGCGATCTCGTCCTCGGCCTGGATGATCGCGTACCGGTTCTCGCCGGTCTCGGCGTCGACACGGAACTTCTGGCAGTACTTCTGGAACGATTCGGCCACCGAGGACGACGGTGTGATCGGATACCACGCGCAGACGGTGGCGCCACCGTAGACGCAGCCGAGCGCACTGGCGGCGTTGCCTTCGGCGAAGATGCGGTCACCGATGGCGTCGGCCTTGCGCACGCGCAGGCCGACCGGACAGTCGAGATGCTTCAGCGCCCAGTCGCGGCCGAGATGCAGCGCTTCGATGTTCGGCTTCAGCAGTTTTTCCTTGCCCTTGTACTGCTCGCCGATCAGCTGTTCGATCGCCGGCACGTCGATGTCCAGCAGCGCGCTGAGCGCGCCGACGTACATGATGTTCTTGAACAGCTGCCGCTGACGGGGATCGCTGTAGGTGGCGTTGCAGATCTCGGTCAACGGCACGCCGAGCACCTGGATGTCGTCGCGGAACTTCGACTTCGGCAGCGGCTTGCTGTTGTCGTAGAACAGGTAACCACCCGGTTCGATCTCGGCCAGGTCGGCATCCCAGGTCTGCGGATTCATCGCCACCAACATGTCGACGCCGCCGCGGCGCCCGAGCCAGCCGGCCTCGCAGACCCGCACCTCGTACCAGGTCGGCAGCCCCTGGATGTTCGAGGGAAAGATGTTGCGCGGGCTGACCGGCACGCCCATGCGCAGAATGGCCTTGGCGAACAACTCGTTGGCCGAGGCGGAACCGGAACCATTGACGTTGGCGAACTTGACGACGAAATCGTTGACCGACTCGATCCGGGGGTGCTGCAGCGACGTCATGCCGCCTCCTTCTTCTCGGCGCCGCGGCAACGCGGTCCGGCCTGGGTGTCCTGGAGCAGGAACTTCTGCATGTCCCACGCGCCGGTCGGACAGCGTTCGGCGCACAGGCCGCAGTGCAGGCAGACGTCCTCGTCCTTGACCATCACCCGCATCGTCTTCAGCGGTTCGGAGACATAGAGATCCTGCGCGGTATTGAGCGCGGGCGCGGTCAGGCGCTTGCGCAGATCCGCTTCCTCGCCGTTGACCGTGAACGTGATGCAGTCGGTCGGGCAGATGTCGACGCAGGCATCGCATTCGATGCACTTGTCCTTGACGAATACGGTCTGCACGTCGCAATTGAGACAGCGCTGGGTTTCCTTCCATGCCGTCGCCGGATCGAAGCCGACCTCGACCTCGACGCTGATGCTGTCGAGTTTCTTCGCCGCTTCCGACCACGGCACCTTGTAGCGTTCATCGGGCGAGACCGCGTTGTCGTAGCTCCACTCGTGGATGCCCATCTTCTGCGAGATGAGGGTCACGTCGGGCAACGGGCGCTCGCGCACGTCCTCGCCGTGCAGCAGTTTGTCGATGCTGACCGCCGCGGCATGGCCGTGCGCCACCGCCCAGATGATGTTCTTCGGCCCGAACGCGGCATCGCCGCCGAACAGCACGTGTGGCAATGACGACTGGTGGGTGACCTTGTCGACCACCGGCATGCCCCACTGGTCGAAATCGATGCCGGCATCGCGCTCGATCCACGGGAACGCGTTCTCCTGACCGACCGCGATCAACACCTCGTCGCAGGGAAAGAACTCCTCGGGTTCGCCGGTCGGGACCAGATTGCGCCGTCCCCTTGCGTCGTATTCGGCGCGGACCTTCTCGAAGGTCATGCCGGTGAGACGACCGCTGGCGTGGACGAACGCCTTGGGCACCCGGAAATCGAGGATCGGGATGCCTTCGTGCATCGCGTCCTCCTTCTCCCACGGGCTGGCCTTCATCTCGTCGAAGCCCGAACGCACGATCACCTTCACGTCCTCGCCGCCGAGCCGGCGCGCGGAACGGCAGCAGTCCATCGCGGTGTTGCCGCCGCCGAGGACCAGCACGCGTTTGCCGACCCGGGTGATGTGGCCGAAGTAGACGTTGGCCAGCCAGTCGAGACCGACATGGATCTGCGCGGCCGCCTCCTGGCGTCCGGGAATGTCGAGATCGCGGCCGCGCGGTGCGCCGGTGCCGACGAAGATCGCGTCGTAGCCCTCGGCCAGCAGCGCTTTCATCGATTCGATGCGGCGGTTGCCGACGAAGTCCACGCCGAGATCGAGGATGTAGCCGGTTTCCTCGTCGATCACTTCCTCCGGCAGACGGAAGCGCGGCACCTGGGTGCGCATGAACCCGCCGGGCTTGGGATCGGCCTCGAACACGGTGACGTGATAACCCAGCGGCGCCAGGTCGCGGGCCACGGTCATCGACGAAGGGCCCGCGCCCACGCAGGCGATGCGCTTGCCGTTGCGCCGGGCGGCCGGCGCCGGCATCAGCGCCGAGACATCGCCCTTGTTGTCCGCGGCGACGCGTTTGAGGCGGCAGATCGCGACCGGTTCCGGCGCCTCGCCGTTGTTCTCCTCCACCCGCCCGCGCCGGCAGGCCGGTTCGCAGGGGCGGTCGCAGGTGCGGCCGAGAATCCCGGGAAAGACGTTGCTGCGCCAGTTGACCATGTACGCATCGGCGTATCGGCCGGCGGCGATCAGGCGGATGTATTCGGGCACCGGGGTATGCGCCGGACAGGCCCACTGACAATCCACGACCTTGTGGAACACGTCCGGATGACGGATATCGGTCGGCTTCACTGCGACCTCGCGGCTGGCATTCGACCGAAAGCGTCGGTCAACGCACTGCAGGCCGAGTCTAGCCTCGACATCGGGCGCTCGTCACGCGGCGGATGCGCGGCCGATGCGGGCGGGCATCTCGACGCGCGGAGCCCGTGCGTTCGCGCATCCGGCCGACGATCCGTGGTGGTTGCGGCGCGCAACCGGCGCATCGCGGGGCGGAATCCGTCCGCGCCGACGGACCCCGCATCTGCGGCTATCGCATTGATCGGCAATGATTTCATGACCGAAGACCAGGGCAGGCCGCGGCTTATGCCGATTCGTCACAAGGCCAGAACTTGACATCGCTCGAAAAGGCATGGTTACCTGCAGCCATGACGCAGCGCAGCATCCAGCTCCGGACCGCCACCCCCGCACACCGTGCGGCGCGGTCCGCTGCCGTCATGTCCAAGCGCATCGACATCGCGGTCCTGAACGTCGCGCTCGCGGCGCTCGTTCTTGTCGTCGTCGTCCTTATTACCACGCCTACAGGTGCGGGATAGGGTTGCGCGAGTAGACAACCCCGGGTTCAGACGAAACCCCCGCACCTGAAAAGGTGCGGGGGTTTTCGCTTTCTGGGCCCGGATGTTTCCGAAATTCTTCGAGGAAGTCCGAGACCGATGCACAGCGACGCGATCAAATCAGGCCCCGCCCGCGCCCCCGCCCGCGCCATGCTGCGCGCGACCGGGCTGGACGATGCCGCCATCGCCCGACCCTTCGTCGGCGTGATCCACACCTGGTCCGATGTTTCGCCCTGCAACATCACCCTGCGCGATCTGGCCCGGGACGTGCGCCGCGGCGTCGATGCGGCGGGCGGCACGCCGATCGAGTTCAACACGATCGCGGTGACCGACGGCATCGCGATGGGCAGCGACGGCATGCGCGCGTCGCTGGCGTCGCGCGAGACCATCGCCGATTCGATCGAACTGGCGGTGACCGGCCACTGCCTGGACGCGATGGTGGTGCTGGTCGGCTGCGACAAGACCATCCCGGCCGCGGCGATGGCCGCCGCGCGCCTCGACATCCCGACCGTGATCCTCTACGGCGGCACGATCATGCCCGGCCGCTGCAAGTCGAAGGACGGCGGCGAAAAAGCGCTGACCGTGCAGGACGTGTTCGAAGCGGTGGGCGCGCATTCGGCCGGTCGCATCGACGACGCCGAGCTGGGCGAGATCGAGCGCAAGGCCTGCCCGGGCGCCGGCGCCTGCGGCGGCCAGTTCACCGCGAACACGATGGCGATGGTGCTGACCTTCCTCGGTCTGTCGCCGCTGGGCGAGAACGACATTCCGGCGACGCATCCGGAGAAATCGAAGGCGGCCGAGCGCTGCGGCGCACTGGTGATGAAGCTGTTGAACGAAGGCGGCCCGACGCCGCGCCAGTTGCTGAGCCTCGACGCACTGCGCAACGCCGCGCGCGCGGTGTCGGCGACCGCCGGCTCCACCAACGCCGCACTGCATCTGCTGGCGATCGCGCACGAGGCCGGGGTGAAGTTCGACCTGGAAGAATTCGAGGCCGCGAGCGCCAACACCCCGGTGATCGCGGACCTGAAACCGGGCGGCCGCTACACCGCGGCGGAAATGTTCGAACAAGGCGGCACCGCCCTGGTGGTGCAGGCGCTGCAAACGGCCGGTCTGATCGAGGATGTTGCCACGATCGCCGGCCGCAGTTTTTTCGAACAGGCGAATGCGGCGACCACCTCCCCCACGCAGGATGTCGTGCGTCCGGTCGACGATCCGATCAAGCCGCGCGGCGGCTATTCGATCCTCTACGGCGATCTGGCGCCGGACGGCTGCATCGTGAAGCTCGCCGGCCACGGCCGCGAGAAGCACACCGGCCCGGCGCGCGTGTTCGACAGCGAGGAAGCCGCGTTCGCCGCGGTGCAGGCGCGGCAGATCCGGGCCGGCGACGTGGTGGTGATCCGCTTCGAAGGTCCCGCCGGCGGCCCCGGCATGCGCGAGATGCTGGCGGTGACCGCCGCGCTGGTCGGCCAAGGCCTGAGCAACGACGTCGCGCTGCTTACCGACGGCCGTTTCAGTGGCGCCACCCACGGTTTCATGGTCGGCCACGTGTCGCCGGAAGCCGCGCACGGCGGCCCGATCGCGAAGCTGCGCGACGGCGACCTGGTGACCATCGACGCGACCACGCGCCGGCTGGATGTCGCCGCCGATCTGTCGACCCGCAACGCCGCGAGGATCGCGCCGCGCGTGCGCCATGGCGTGCTCGCGAAGTACGCGCGCGACGTGCGTTCGGCGTCGCAGGGCGCGGTGACGTCGCCCGGGCTGCTCGATGCCGCTGCGGTCGACGCGAAGCACATCGCCGTCGCACTCGTCGAATCCGAATCCGAATCCGCAACCGCCTGACACCTCTCCTCCCACCCATGCCATCGGGGCTGAAGCCCCTCCTACACGAGATCCCGCCATGAACACCTCCTCCAAGCCCCAGATCGCAGTCATCGGTTACGGCAGCCAGGGCCGCGCCCACGCGCTGAACCTCCGCGACTCCGGTTTCGATGTCGTCGTCGGCCTGCGTTCGGGCGGCCCGACCGAAGTGAAGGCGCTCGCCGACGGCTTCACCGTGAAATCGCCGGCCGAAGCGGCCGCGCAGGCCGATCTGGTCGCCGTGCTCACCCCGGACATGGTGCAGAAGAAGCTCTACGCCGACGTGCTCGCGCCGAGCATGAAACCGGGCGCCTGCCTGCTGTTCGCGCACGGCCTGAACGTGCATTTCGGCATGATCTCGCCGCGCGCCGACCTCGACGTGGTGCTGGTCGCGCCGAAGGGCCCGGGTGCGCTGGTGCGTCGCGAATACGAGATCGGCCGCGGCGTGCCCTGCATCTACGCGATCCACCAGGACCGCAGCGGTCGCGCCGAGGAACTCGCCAAGCTCTATGCCGCCGGCCTCGGCGGCGCCCGCGCCAATCTCATCAAGACCACCTTCAAGGAAGAGACCGAGACCGATCTCTTCGGCGAACAGGCGGTGCTCTGCGGCGGCGCCAGCGCGCTGGTGCAGGCCGGTTTCGAAACGCTGGTGGAAGCCGGCTACCAGCCGGAGATCGCCTACTACGAAGTCCTGCACGAACTGAAACTCATCGTTGATCTGTTCTACGAAGGCGGCATCACCCGCATGCTGGAATTCGTCTCCGAGACCGCGCAGTACGGCGATTTCGTCAGCGGTCCGCGGGTGATCAACGCCGAGACCAAGGCGCGGATGAAGGACATCCTGCGCGAGATCCAGGACGGCACCTTCATCCAGCGCTGGGTGGCCGAGTACGACGCCGGTCTGCCGAACTACAAAAAGTTCCAGCAGGCCGATCTCGATCATCCGATCGAGAAGGTCGGCAAGGAACTGCGCGCGAAGATGCAGTGGCTGCAGCAGAACGGTGCCGCGCAGACCGCCGCCGCGACCGCATCGAAACCGGCCGCCGCGCCGTCGCAACCCAACCCCATTGCCGAGACCGCCTGAATGAACGGTGCCCGCTGGCTGGTGCAGGCGTTGCTCGCGGAAGGCGTGGACACGCTGTTCGGGTATCCCGGCGGCGCGATCATGCCCTTCTACGACGCGCTGCACGGATCGTCCCTCAAACACGTGCTGGTGCGGCACGAACAGGGCGCCGCGTTCGCGGCGAACGGGTATGCCCGCGCCAGCGGGCGGGTCGGCGTCTGCGTCGCGACCTCCGGTCCGGGTGCGTCGAATCTGGTCACCGGCATCGCCGATGCGATGCTGGATTCGGTGCCGATGGTCTGCATCACCGGCCAGGTGGGCACGCCGCTGATGGGCACCGACGCGTTCCAGGAACTGGACGTGTTCGGCATGACCATGCCGATCGTGAAGCACAACTTCCTGGCGCGCAGCGTCGACGAACTGCCGAACGTCGTGCGCGAGGCCTTCCGCCTCGCGCGCGAAGGCCGCCCCGGCCCGGTGCTGATCGATCTGCCGAAGGACGTGCAGAACGCCGACGCCTCGCATCTGCCGGCGCATGTGCCGGCCCCGGTCGACCCCACGCCGGGCGCGAGCGACGCGGCACTGCATGCGGCGCTGGCGCAACTGGCGTTGTCGCAGCGGCCGGTGATCTACGGCGGCGGCGGCATCGCCCTCGGCGGCGCGGTGCAGGCGTTCCGCGATTTCGTCGACGCCACCCAGATCCCCACCGTGCTCACGCTGAAGGGCCTGGGCGCGCTGCCGGCGGCGCATCCGCTGAATCTCGGGATGCTCGGCATGCACGGCAACCGCGCCGCGAATCTGGCGGTGCACGAATGCGATCTGCTGTTCGTGGTCGGCGCGCGCTTCGACGATCGCGCCACCGGCAAGCTGGCCGAGTTCGCGCCGAATGCGCGGGTGGTGCATCTGGACATCGATGCCTGCGAGATCGGCAAGCTGCGCACGGCCGACGCGCCGGTGCAGGGCGACATCGCGATCAGCCTGCGCCGGATGCAGCCGGCCTCGGCGGCGCATCTGCGCGGCCGGCACGGGGTCGCCCGGCATGCCTGGCGCGACGCCTGCCTGCACGCGAAACAACTGGTGGCGCCGCGTTACGACGCCCCCGGCGATACGGTCTATGCACCGGCGCTGCTGAAGCGGCTCACCGCGCTGGCGCCGTCGGCCATCGTCTGCTGCGACGTGGGCCAGCACCAGATGTGGGTCGCGCAGCACTGGGCTTTCGATCATCCGCGCGACCACCTCACCAGCGGCGCGCTCGGCGCGATGGGCTTCGGCCTGCCGGCGGCGATCGGCGCGCAGATGCAGGACCCGGCGGCGCAGGTGATCTGCGTCAGCGGCGATGGTTCGTTCCTGATGAACGTGCAGGAGCTGGCCACGGTCGCGCGCTATCGGTTGCCGGTGAAGATCGTTCTGCTCGACAACCAGGCGCTGGGCATGGTGCGGCAGTGGCAGGAACTGTTCTTCGAGCGCCGCTATTCCGAGATCGATCTGAGCGACAACCCGGATTTCTGCGCGCTGGCGCAGGCTTTCGGCGTGAAGACGCTGAAGCTGGACCGCGCCGCGGACATGGAAGCCACCCTGCAGGCGCTGCTCGCGATCGATGGCCCGGCGCTGCTGCACGTCGCCATCGACCAGGCCGCGAACGTGTGGCCGCTGGTGCCGCCGAACCGCAACAACACCGAAATGATGGATGCGGACGAAGCGACGTCGCTCGATCGCATCGCCCTGCCGATCGCGCCCGCGGGCACGCCCGCCTCCGCGGCGCCGACCGCATCCGCACTCGCACCCGCTTCCCTCCCCACTTCGTCGTAGGAGATCTCCATGCGCTACCGACTCGATCTCACCCTGCGCCAGTCCGAAGGCGCGCTCACCCGGGTGCTCGGCACCGCCGAACGCCGCGGCTTCCGCCCGCTGGCGGTCGAAGGCGAAACCCGCGCCGACGGCGATCGCTGGCATCTGCAGATGACCGTGGAGGGCGACCGCTCCGCCGACGGCCTGCATCAGCAGCTCGCCAAACTCTACGACTGCCTCGACGTGCAGGTGCAGCCATGTCTCTGAACGACAGCGCCACGCTGGAACGCCCCGCGCCCGCCGCGACATCGCAGGCGGCGCCGGCGACGGCACCGCAGAAACTCTGGTACGACGGCGAACTGGTCGACGTCGGCACGCTGCAGGCCACCGTGCACACGCATGCGATGCATTACGGCAGCGGCGTGTTCGAGGGCATCCGCGCCTACGCCACGCGTCGCGGCGCGGCGGTGTTCCGCCTGCCCGAGCACCTGGAGCGCATGCGCAAGGGCGCCGAACTGCTGGGCATGACCTTCGATGTCGCCCAGGCGACCGACGCGGTGCTGGCGACGCTGCGCGCGAACCGCCAGGGCGACGCCTACATCCGTCCGCTGGCCTGGTACGGCGACGGCGGCTTCGGTCTGGATGTGGCCGGTCATCCGCAGCATCTGATGGTCGCGACCTCCTCGACGAACGTGCATCTGGGCGGCAATCGCACCCGGGTGGCGGTGTCGTCGTGGCGGCGCAATCCGGCCTCCTCGCTGCCGCCGCTGAAACTGTGCGGCGCCTACGTCAATTCGATCCTGGCCAAGCGCGAAGTGAAGGCGCGCGGCTTCGACGAAGCGATGTTCGTCGACGATGCCGGCTTCGTGGTCGAGTGCACCGGCGCCAATCTCTTCGTCGTCCGCGACGGCCGGGTGACCGCGGTCGAGCATCGCGATGCGCTGCCCGGCATCACCCGCGACACCCTGATCCGGCTGATCGGCGCCGAATCGCGACCGGTGAGTCTGGAGGAACTGCACAACGCCGACGAAGTCTTCGCCTGCGGCACCGCGGCGGAGGTGACGCCGATCGGCGAGATCGACGGGCGCGCCTACGATCCGCAGAGTCCCGTCGCCCGCGAGATCGCCGCGGTCTACGCGCGCACCGTGCGTGGCGAGAGCAGTTGGTCGTCGGCCTGGCTGACGGACGTCTGAGCATGGACAGCGACGTCGTTGGCCCGGTCCGCAACGCCGCAACGGTCGGCGCGGGCGACGTGCTCGCCGCGCAGGCGCGTCTGCGGCGCTATCTGCCGCCGACGCCGCTGCATCACGCGGAACGTTTCGGCTGCTGGCTGAAACTCGAGAACCTGCAGCGCACCGGTTCGTACAAGGTGCGCGGCGCGCTGAACGCGCTGCTCGCGGCGCGCGAGCGCGGCGACGATCGGCCGGTGATCGCCGCGTCCGCCGGCAATCACGCGCAGGGCCTGGCCTGGGCCGCGTACCGGCTCAACGTGCCCGCGATCGCGGTGATGCCGCACGGCGCGCCGCAGACCAAGATCGCGGGTGTCGCCCACTGGGGCGCCACCGTGCGTCTGCACGGCGACACCTTCGACGAAGCCCGCCTGTTCGCGATGCAACTCGCGGAGAAGAACGGCTATCGATTCCTCTCCGCGTTCGACGACCCCGACGTGATCGCCGGTCAGGGCACGGTCGGCATGGAGATCGCATCGCTGGCGCCGGACGTGGTGCTGGTACCGATCGGCGGCGGCGGACTGGCCGCGGGCGTCGCGCTGGCCCTGAAATCGCAGGGCGTGCGCATCGTCGGCGCACAGGTCGAGCATGTCGACGCCATGCATCGCGTGCTCAAGGGCGAACCCGAGGGCGAACCACCGGTCGCCACGCTGGCCGACGGCGTGCGCGTCAAACAACCGGGTCTACTGACCCGCCGCATCCTCGCCGAGCTACTCGACGATCTGGTGATCGTACGCGAAGCCGAACTGCGCGAAACCCTGGTGCGACTGGCGCTGGAAGAACACGTCATCGCCGAAGGCGCAGGCGCGCTGGCGCTGGCCGCCGGCCGTCGCGTCGCCGGCAAACGCAAATGCGCCGTCGTCTCCGGCGGCAACATCGATGCCGCGGTGCTCGCGGGCCTGCTCGCCGACGTGCGCCCGCGCGCGCCGCGCAAGCCGCGCCGCCGCGCCCACGACGACGCGCCGTCCACGGCGAAACCCGCCGCGCGTCGCGCCGACACCCGCCTTCCCGCCCCCGGCGCCGGCCGGACGGCAGCGATCTCTCCCGCTGTCGTCCGGCTCGCGCAACCCGCCCCCCTCGAACCGCCCGCCCAAGAGTGGTCATCTCCCGAATTCAAAGCACTGGAGGCCATCGCCTGATGGATACCGACGTTCGCCCCGACGCCCCCGCACGGGTCGCCATCTTCGATACCAGCCTGCGCGACGGCGAGCAATCGCCCGGCTGCAGCATGACCGCCGCGCAGAAGCTGCGCTTCGCGCACGCGCTCGACGAACTCGGCGTGGACACCATCGAAGCCGGCTTCCCGGCCAGTTCGGAGAGCGATCTCAACGGCTGCGCGGCGATCGCCCGCGAGGTCCGCGGCGCCAGCGTCGCCACCCTCGCGCGCTGCAACAGCGGCGACATCGAAGCCTGCGCGCGTGCGTTGGAACGCGCCGAACGCCCGCGCATCCACGTCTTCATTTCCACCAGCCCGCTGCACCGCGAGCACAAGCTCGGCATGAGCCGCGACGAAGTGGTGGCACGCGCGGTCGCAGGCGTCGAACAGGCCCGGCGATACGTCGAGGATGTCGAATTTTCGGCCGAGGATGCGCTGCGCACCGAGCCTGAATTCCTGGCCGAGATCTGTTCCGCCGCGCTCGCGGCCGGCGCGCGCACGCTCAACATTCCCGACACGGTCGGTTACACCACGCCGGCGGAGATCCGCGCGCTGTTCGAGTACCTGCGCGCGAACGTGCGCGACGCCGATCGCGCGGTGTTCAGCGCGCACTGCCACGACGACCTCGGCCTGGCGGTGGCGAACAGCCTGGCCGCCATCGAGGGCGGCGCGCGCCAGGTCGAATGCACGATCAACGGCATCGGCGAACGTGCCGGCAACTGCGCGATGGAAGAACTGGTGATGGCGCTGGAAACGCGCCGCGCCTACTTCGGCGCGACCACCGGCATCCGCACCGAACGTCTGGTGCCGACCTCGCGCCTGCTCACCCGCATCACCGGCATGGGCGTACAGCGGAACAAGGCGATCGTCGGCGCGAACGCCTTCGCGCACGAATCCGGCATCCATCAGCACGGCATGCTCAAGCACCGCGGCACCTACGAAATCCTGCGGCCCGAAGCCGTGGGCTGGGCGAAGTCGCAGATGATCATGGGCCGTCACAGCGGCCGTGCAGCGCTCGCCGACCGCCTGAAGGAGCTGGGATTCGCGCTGGAAGAGCCGCAGTTGAACTTGGTCTTCGGCCGTTTCAAGGCACTGACCGAGAAGAAACGCGAAGTGTTCGACGCCGATCTCGAAGCGCTGGCGCTGGGCATCGACGGACGTGCCATCGGCGGCTGGCGCCTGAACCGTCTGCACGTCAGCACCGGCGTCGGCGACGGCACGCTGCCGACCGCGAGCGTCGAACTGTCCTCGCCCGAAGGCGAGCGCGTCACCGAAGCGGCGACCGGCGACGGTCCGGTGCATGCGCTGTTCGCGGCGCTGGCGCGCGGCACCGGCACCCATCTCGATGTCGAGAGCTACCAGGTGTCCAGCGTCACCACCGGCGAGGACGCGCAGGGCCAGGCCAGCCTGACCGCGCGCGCGCCGGCCGGCGCGGGTGGCGACGAGATCACCGGTTCCGGCACCAGCACCGACATCCTCGAAGCCAGTGCGCTGGCGTGGCTGGACATCGTCAACCGCCTGCATCGCCGGCGCGCGCCCGCCGCCACTGCCTCCCGTCCAGATGATTCGAACGATTCGAACCCCGCCGCCGCGCCGCAAGGCACGACCGCGCCCCTGATCGCCACCGCCTGATGCCCATGACCATCGAAACGCCGACCGCACCGAAAACCTTGTTCGAGAAACTGTGGGACGCGCACGTCGTCGTCCCCGAGACCGCCGACGCGCCGGCGGTGCTCTACATCGACCTGCATCTCATCCACGAAGTCACGACGCCGCAGGCTTTCGCCGAACTCGAAGCGCGGGGGCTCGGCGTACGCCGCCCCGAGCGCACCAAGGGCACGCTCGACCACAGCACGCCGACCACGCCGCGGAACGCCGAGGGCACGCTCGACTATTACACCGCCGACGCCGAGAAGCAGGTGGACACGCTGCGCGCGAACTGCGCGAGGCATGGCATCGAACTGTTCGACTTCGACAGTGATCATCGCGGCATCGTCCACGTGATCGGCCCGGAACTGGGCCTGACCCTGCCCGGCAGCACCATCGTCTGCGGCGACAGCCATACCGCCACCCACGGCGCGTTCGGCGCGCTGGCCTTCGGCATCGGCACCAGCGAGGTCGGCCACGTGCTCGCGACCCAATGCCTGCTGCAGCGCAGACCGAAGACGCTGGCGATCGAGATCGACGGTGAACTCGCCGCCGGCGTCGGCGCGAAGGATCTGATCCTGCACGTCATCGGCGCCATCGGCGTCGACGGCGGCACCGGACACGTCATCGAGTACCGCGGCGACGCGATCCGCGCGCTGTCGATGGAAGAACGCATGACCGTCTGCAACATGTCGATCGAGGCCGGCGCGCGCGCCGGGCTGATCGCGCCCGACGAAGTCACGTTCGCCTATCTCGCGGACACGCCGCACGCGCCGAAGGGCGATGCGTGGGACGCCGCGGTCGCACGCTGGCGCACGCTGCGCAGCGACGACGGCGCGCGCTTCGACCGGGTGGTGAAGATCGACGCCCGCGACATCCGTCCGACCGTGACCTGGGGCACGCACCCGGGCCAGGTGGTCGCGATCGATGCCCGGGTGCCGGTGGCGGAGGGCGCCGATGCGCAGCGCGCGCTCGACTACATGCGCTTCGCGGGCGGCAAACCGCTGCTCGATCAGCCGGTGGACGTGGTGTTCGTCGGCAGCTGCACCAACGGGCGTCTCGGCGATCTGCGCGAGGTCGCGCGCATCCTGCGCGTCCATCCGGTGCATCCGCGAGTGCGGATGCTGGTGGTGCCGGGCTCGGAACAGGTCAAGCGCGACGCCGAAGCCGAGGGCATCGACCGCATCGTCCGCGCCGCCGGCGCCGAATGGCGCGAGCCCGGATGCTCGATGTGCATCGCGATGAACGGCGATCTGGTCGGCCCCGGGCAACTGGCCGTATCCACCAGCAACCGCAATTTCGAAGGCCGCCAGGGCCGCGACGCGCGGACCGTGCTGGCCTCGCCGCTGACCGCCGCGGCCTGCGCCGTCGCCGGCCGCGTGGTCGATCCGCGCACGCTGCTGCAGGAGGACGCCGCATGAGCACCGCACCGCTGCGCCACGTGCATGCGCGCACCGTCTGTCTGCCCGACAGCAACATCGACACCGACCGGATCATTCCCGCGCGGTTCCTCACCACCACTTCGCGCGAAGGTCTCGGCCGTCACGCCTTCAACGACTGGCGCTGGCGCGAGGACGGCACGCCCGATCCGGACTTCCCGCTCAACCGGCCCGAGGCGCAGGGCGCGGAAATCCTGGTCGCCGGCCGCAACTTCGGCTGCGGGTCCTCGCGCGAGCACGCGCCGTGGGCGCTGCGCGATTTCGGTCTGCGCGCGGTGATCAGCGCGGAGATCGCCGACATCTTCCGCAGCAACGCACTGAAGAACGGGCTGCTGCCGATCGTGCTGGACGCCGCGACGGTCGACGAACTGCTGGCCAATCCGGGGATCGCGCTCGACATCGATGTCGCCGCCGCCACCGTGACCCTGCCCGACGGCCGCGCGTTCGCATTCCCCATCGACGGCTTCGCGCGCACCTGCCTGCTCGAAGGCGTCGACCAGCTCGGTTACCTGCTGAAACAGATTCCGCACATCCAACATTTCGAGGGTATTTCCATGGAGAACCGTTCCCATGCGCGCTGACATCGTCGTACTCCCCGGCGACGGCATCGGTCCGGAAGTGACCGCCGCCGCGGTCGCCGTGCTGCAAGCCACGGGCCGTCGCTACGGCCACGATTTCCATTTCGACACCCGGCTGATCGGCGGCGCCGCGATCGACGCCGAAGGCACGGCGCTCTCCGACGCCACGCTCGACGCCTGCGGCAAGGCCGATGCGGTCCTGCTCGGCGCGGTCGGCGGGCCGAAGTGGTCCGACGGCGAGATCCGTCCGGAACAGGGGCTGCTGAAGCTGCGCAAGGCGCTCGGGCTCTACGCGAACCTGCGCCCGGTGCGCACCCATCCGGTCGCGCTGACCGCCTCGCCGATCAAGTCGCATCTGCTGACCGGCGTCGACATGATCGTGGTCCGCGAACTCACCGGCGGGGTCTATTTCGGCGCGCGCACCCTCAGCGATGCCGGCGCCAGCGATCTGTGCGAATACACGATCGCGGAGATCGAGCGCGTGGTCCGTCGCGCCTGCGGGCTCGCGCGCGGTCGGCGGAAACACGTCGTCTCGGTCGACAAGGCGAACGTGCTGGAAACCTCGCGACTGTGGCGCGAGGTCGCGAGCCGCATCGCCCGCGATGAATTCCCCGACGTGCGGCTCGAACATCAGCTGGTCGACAGCATGGCGATGCACCTCATCGCCCGACCGCGCGACTACGACGTGATCGTCACCGAGAACATGTTCGGTGACATCCTCACCGACGAGGCGTCGATGCTGGCCGGTTCGATGGGCCTGCTGCCGTCGGCATCGCTCGGCGAAGGACGGCTCGGTCTGTACGAGCCGATTCATGGTTCGGCGCCTGACATCGCCGGTCGCGGCATCGCCAATCCCTGCGGCGCGATCCTCAGCGCGGCGATGCTGCTGCGACATTCGCTGGGCCTGGCGGACGAAGCGCGCTGCATCGAGAAGGCGGTCGCCGACGCCATCGACAGTGGTGCGTTGACCGCGGACCTCGCCCCCACCGGTCCGGCCGCCCGGCCGCCGCTGGGCACCGCCGCCATGACCGCGGCGGTGATCGCGCGGCTCGAAACCGAATGCGAGGCGGTGGTGCTCCGCGATTGACCACCGACGCCGCGCCATCCCGGGACTGCAATCGTCGTCACGCCTGTCCCGCGAAAAATCATTTGACGCCCCGCCCCGCCATCGTTTACACCTGTCCCATGCCAGCCCTGTCCGCCATCGACACCTTCACCACCCACGCTCCGTGCGCGGGCGCTGGCGTGTCGATCGCGACCACGACGACCATCACCGGTACCGGTACCACCGGCGGTGCGGGCTGCGGCAGCGAAACGGATTGACCCTTCGACTTCCGCCCCGCACCCGACCAGGGTTCGCGGGGTGGAGAACCCCACGCACCCGGCGCTGCGGGGCTCCCACCTGGAGCCTCCCCATGGATTCGCCCGCACCACAGCAACACGCCGCACCCGCCGCTCCCGCCCCCGCACTTCCGCGTCATCGCGCGCACAAGTTCGGCGGCAGCAGCGTCGCCGATGCCGATCGCTACCGCCACGTCGCCGCGCTGCTGCAGGACTCGCCGCAGCCTCGCGTCGTGGTGGTCTCGGCGATGCAGGGCGTGACCGATGCGCTGACCGCACTGGCCGAGAGCGCCGCGGCGGGACACGACTGGCAGGATGCCTGGTCGGCGCTGCGCGATCGTCACCTCGCCACCGCCTATCGTCTCGACGGCACCGATCGCCACGCACTGGTGCCGTGGCTGGACCAGGCCTTCGCCGCGCTGTCGGCATCGCTCAGCCGCATCGCCGAGCTCTGCGCGGGTGATGCGCGGGCACTCGCCGCGCACGACTTCGCCGCCGTCCAGGGCCTCGGTGAAGTCTGGTCCTCGCGACTGCTGCAGGCCGCGCTCGGCGGCGAGGCCGCGGGCTGGGCGCGGCTCGATGCGCGCGACGTGCTGGTGGTGCATCCGGGCGAACTCGGTGTCGCCGTCGACTGGCCGCGCACCCGCGCACGCCTCGCCGACTGGCGCGCGCAGCACCCCCAGCACGACGTGGTGGTCACCGGTTTCGTCGCGCGCGATGCCGAGGGGCGTCCCGCCACGCTCGGCCGCAACGGCAGCGACTACTCCGGCGCGATCTTCGCGGTGCTGTTCGAGGCCGAAGATCTCACCATCTGGACCGACGTCGACGGCGTGCTGAGCGCCGATCCGCGCCTGGTGCCCGACGCGGTCTGCCTGCCGTCGATGTCCTATGCCGAGGCCTGCGAACTGGCGTATTTCGGCGCCAAGGTGCTGCATCCGCAGACGATGGCGCCGGCGATGCAGGCGCGGTTGCCGATCCTGATCCGCAATTCGCGCAATCCCGCCGCGGCCGGCACGCGCATCGCCGACGACGCGCCGGACGCGGACGCGTCGCCGGTGAAGGGCCTGAGCCTGGTGCGCGACATGGCCGTGCTCGAACTCAGCGGCGCCGGCCTGATCGGCGTGCCCGGCACCGCCGAACGCATGTTCGCGGCGCTGCACGCCGCCGGCGTGTCGGTGACCATGATCTCGCAGGGGTCGAGCGAGCATTCGATCTGCTGTCTGGTGCCGGCGGCGCAGGGCGCGCACGGGCGCGACGCCGTGCGCGCAGCCTTCGCCGAGGCGATCGCCGACGGTCAGGTCGAGGGCGTCGACGTCACCCCGGGCATCGCCGTGCTCGCCGCGGTCGGCGACGGCATGGTCGGCACGCATGGCGTGTCGGCGCGGTTGTTCGCCGGGCTCGCGCGGGCGCGGGTCAACATCCGCGCGATCGCGCAGGGCGCGAGCGAACGCAACATCTCGGTGGCGATCGCCGATGCCGATGCGGTGCGCGGACTGCGCGCCGCGCACAGCGCGTTCTGGCTGTCGCCGGCGACGCTGTCGGTGGGCCTGATCGGCCCAGGCAACGTCGGTCGCGCCCTGCTCGCCCAACTCGCCGACGCACTGCCGAGATTCGCCGAAGATCCGCGCATGGATCATCGTCTCGATCTGCGCCTGCGCGCGGTCGCATCGAGCCGGACGATGGCGCTGGCCGAAACGTCGCTCGATCCGGCGCGCGCCGTCGACGCGCTGGCCGAAGGCGAAGCCCTCGACCTCGACCGCTTCGCCGCGCACGTCCGCGCCGAGCATCTGCCGCATGCGCTGATCGTCGACTGCAGCGGCAGCGATGCGGTCGCGGCCCGCTATCCCGAATGGCTGGCCATGGGCATCCACGTGGTCACGCCGAGCAAACACGCCGGCAGCGGCGATCCTGCGCGCTACCGCGCGATCCGCGACGCCGAACGGCACGGCGGCCTGTTCCGTTACGAGGCGACGGTCGGCGCCGGCCTGCCGGTGATCCAGACCCTGCGTTCGCTGCTCGACACCGGCGATGCGCTGACCGGCATCGAAGGCGTGCTTTCGGGCACGCTGGCCTGGTTGTTCAACCGCTACGACGGCAGCGTGCCGTTCTCGGCGCTCGTCGCCGAAGCGAAGGCGCTGGGCTACACCGAACCCGATCCGCGCGACGATCTCGGCGGCGTCGATGTCGCGCGCAAACTGGTGATCCTCGCCCGCGAGGCCGGCGCCGACCTGTCGCTGGCCGATGTCGAGATCGAAAGCCTGGTGCCCGAGGCGCTGCGCGGGGTGTCGCGCGACGAATTCCTGGCCCGCCTGCACGAACTCGACGCGCCGATGCAGGCGCGCCTCGACGCCGCGCGCGCCGAAGGCCGCAGCCTGCGCTATCTGGCGCGACTCGACAGCGACGGCCGCGCACGCGTCGGTCTGGCGATGCCCGAACCCGGCCACGCCAGCCTGCACAGCCGGCTCACCGACAATCTGATCCAGTTCCGCACCCGTCGCTACGCTCACAATCCGCTGGTGGTGCAGGGCCCCGGTGCCGGTGCGGACGTGACCGCAGCCGGTGTCTTCGGCGATATTCTCGCGATCGCGGGCACCCTCGGCGCCCGCCCGTTCGGAGCCAGCGCATGAGTGTTTCACCCGCGGATGCCGATCCGCAGCGATACGGCGTCCGCGCCTTCGCCCCCGCGAGCGTGGGCAACATCGGCGTCGGATTCGATCTGCTCGGCCATGTCATCGCCGGACCGCGCGATGTCGCCATCGTCCGGCGCATCGACACGCCGGACGTGCGGATCGCCGCGATCCGCGGCGACGTGACCGGCGCCGATGCGCTGCCGCTGGAGGCGGAACGCAACACCGCCGGACGCGCGCTGATCGCGCTGCGCGAGGCGCTGGCGCTGCCGTACGGTTTCTCGGTGGAACTGGAGAAGGGCATCCCGCTCGGCTCCGGGCTCGGCGGCTCGGCGGCCTCCTGCGTGGCCGCGCTGGTCGCGGCGAACGCGCTGCTCGACGCCCCGCTGTCGCGCGACGCGCTGTATCCGTTCGCGCTGCAGGGCGAAGCGGTCGCCAGCGGCAGCCTGCACGGCGACAACGTCGCGCCGATGCTGCTCGGCGGCGCCGTGCTGGCGACCCACAACCGCATGATCGCGCTGCCGGTGCCGGCATGGCTGCATTGCGTCGTCGTGCATCCGGACCAGGTGCTGGAGACGCGCCGCGCGCGCGCCGCGCTCGCCGAGCCCTACCCGCTGGGGCAGTTCGTCGAACAAAGCGCGCATCTGGCGTTGTTCCTGACCGGGCTGCAGCGCGACGACGCCGCGCTGATCCGCGCGGGACTGCACGACGTGCTCGTCGAACCGCGCCGCGCACCGCTGATCCCGGGCTTCGCGGACGTGAAGGCGGCGGCGCTCGCGCACGACGCGCTGGGCGCCAGCATTTCCGGTGCGGGCCCCAGCGTCTTCGCATGGTTCGCGTCGAAGGCGCAGGCCGAAGCGGCGGCCCCGGCGATGCGTGCGGCCTTCGTCGCCGCCGGTTACGACGCCCGCGCCTACGTCTCGCCGGTCGCCGCGCCACGCGCGGAGGTGCTGTGATGCGGTTCGTCAGCACCCGCGGCGGCATACCGCCGACCGGCATCGACGACGCGCTGATCGCCGGGCTCGCGCCGGACGGCGGCCTGTACGTGCCGGAGACCATTCCGACCCTGCCCGCATCGGTCGTGCGCATGCCCTCGCCCTCGCTCGCCGACACCGCGAACGAAGCGCTGGTGCCGTATTTCACCGATTCCTCGCTGCGCGACGCGCTGCCGGCGCTGTGCGCGCGCGCCTACAGCTTCGACGCGCCGCTGCGCATGCTGCGCCAGCGCGGCGATCATCTGCTCGAACTCTTCCACGGTCCGACCGCGGCGTTCAAGGATTACGCCGCGCGTTTCCTGGCCGAATGCCTCGGCGCGTTGCGCGCTCCCGACGCACCGGTCACGACGATTCTCGTCGCGACCTCCGGCGACACCGGTGCCGCGGTCGCGGGCGCGTTCCATCGCCGCCCGGGGTTCGAGGTGGTGATCCTGTATCCCGACGGCCGGGTCTCGCCGCGTCAGGCCCATGGCCTCGAATGCTGGGGCGACAACGTCCGCACGTTCCGGGTCGACGGCACCTTCGACGACTGCCAGCGCATGGCGAAGGCCGCGCTGTCGGACCGCGATCTGCGCGAACGCATGGCGCTGACCTCGGCCAACAGCATCAGCCTCGGCCGGCTGCTGCCGCAGCTGGCCTACTACGCCCACACCGCGCGGAATTTCTTCGCGCAGCATGTCGAAGCGCTGAACCTGATCGTCCCCACCGGCAATCTGGGCAATGCCGCCGCGGCGCTGCTGGCGAAACGCATGGGGTTCCCGATCGGCGAGCTCGTACTCGCGACCAACGCCAACGACGTGCTGCCGCGCTTCTTCTCGGGCGCCGATTACGCGCCGACGGCGACGAAGGCCACGCTCGCCAACGCGATGGATGTCGGCGCGCCGAGCAACTTCGAACGTCTGCGCCACTGGTTCGCCGACGACGACAGCCTGCGCCACGCCCTGCGCGCCCGCGCCGTGGTCGATGCGACGATCCGCACCACGATTGCAGGCGCACCGAAACGCCACGGCATCGTGCCCTGCCCGCACACCGCCTGCGGCCTGAAAGTGCTCGAAGATCTCCGCGCCGCCGGCGATGCACGACCGTGGGCCGTCGTCGCGACCGCGCACCCGGCCAAGTTCGACACCATCGTCGAACCGCTGGTGGGACATGCGGTGGAGGTGCCGCCGGCGCTTGCGGAATGCCTCGCCAAACCGGCCCATGGCGAAGCGCTGGCGGCCGATGATGCGGCGTTGCGCGAGCGCCTGCTGCAACGGTAACCCTGCAGGGCGGCGGCAGGTGGATCGCAACCCGGGCCGCCCGCGGTGGGAGGGGGAGGAAGCCGCAAGGCGGCCCGGATGCGAATCAGGCGTGCGGCGCGGTCAGTGCGCGGCGACCGCACGCGCTTCTTCGGCGCGCACGCGGAACCACGCGGCGTACAGCGCCGGCAGGAACAACAGGGTCAGTGCGGTCGCGACGATCAGGCCACCCATGATCGCCACCGCCATCGGTCCGAAGAACACGCTGCGCGACAGCGGCACCATCGCGAGAATCGCGGCCAGCGCGGTCAGCACGATCGGACGGAAGCGGCGCACGGTCGATTCGACGATCGCGGTCCAGCGGTCGTGACCGCTGGCGATGTCCTGTTCGATCTGGTCGACCAGAATCACCGAGTTGCGCATGATCATGCCGGCCAGGGCGATGGTGCCCAGCAGCGCCACGAACCCGAACGGCACCCGGAACACCAGCAGGAACAGGGCCACGCCGATCAGACCGAGCGGCGCGGTCGTCAGCACCAGGAACACGCGCGACAGACTGCGCAACTGCAGCATCAACAGTGTGATCACCACGAACAGGAACAGCGGCATGCCGGCGCGGATCGAATTCTGGCCGCGCTCGGATTTCTCGACCGAACCGCCGATGCTGATCAGATACCCCGGCGGCAGCGCGGCGCGGATGTCGTCGAGGGTCGGATCGATCTGGGCCATCACCGTCGCCGGGGTCGGGCCGTTGACGATATCGGCACGCACGGTGACCGAAGGCAGGCGGTTGCGATGCCAGATCACGCCGTCCTCGAACGTCGAATCCAGATGCGCGATCTGCATCACCGGCACGCTCTTGCCACTGTCGGTGGGCACCGCGAGACTGCCGAGCAGCTCCAGTCGCGCACGCTCGTCCTCGGGGCCGCGCAACAGGATCTCGATCAGTTCGTTGTCCTCGCGGTAGGTGCTGACCCGCAGCCCCGACAACGCGCTGGCCAGGAACGACGCGACCTTCTCCGTACTCACGCCGAGCGCGCGGGCACGGTCCTGATCGATCACCAGACGCACGACCTTGCTCGGTTCGTCCCAGTTGAGATTGACGTTGATCGCATCCGGATTCGCGCGCACCTTCTCCATCACCCGGTAGGCGATCTCGCGCACGCGCTCGACGTGCTCGCCGGAAACGCGGAACTGCACCGGATAACCAACCGGCGGACCGTTCTCCAGACGGGTCACGCGGAGCTGCAGTTCCGGGAAATGCGGGCGCACCTCGCCCATCAGCCAGTTGCGCAGACGCTCGCGCGACGCGATGTCCTTCGCGCGGACCACGAACTGGCTGAAATTGGTCGCCGGCAACTGCTGATCCAACGGCAGATAGAAACGCGGCGAACCGGTGCCGACGTAGGCGACGTAGTTCTCGACCTCGGCGCGCTTCGCCAGCAACGCCTCCAGACGCTTCGCGGCGGCCTCGGTGGCCTTCAGCGAACTGCCTTCGGCCAGCTCGACATCGACCATCAGTTCCAACCGGGTCGAGTCCGGGAAGAACTGCTGCGGCACGAACCGGAACAACAGGATCGAGGCGACGAAGGCGGCGATGGTCGCGCCGATCACCAGCCAGCGCCGGCGGATGCACCAGCGCACCAGGGCGCGGAAGCGCTGGTAGAACGCGCTGTGATACGGATCGTGCGCATGCGCGCCCGCCGCCGCGACCGGCGCCGGGCCGAGCACGCCGGCGTACTGCGGCCAACGATCGGCCAGCCGCTCGCGGAAGGCGCGGATGCGGCCTTCGAACGAACGCGGTTTCGGCAGCGTGTGCGGCTCGGGCAGCATCTTGTCGCCGAGATACGGAATGAACAGCACCGCCGCGACCCACGAGACCAGCAGCGCCAGGGTCACCACCTGGAACAGCGAACGGGTGTATTCGCCGGTGCTGGACGCGGCGGTCGCGATCGGCAGGAAACCGGCCGCGGTCACCAGGGTGCCGGTGAGCATCGGGAACGCGGTCGTCTCATAGGCGAACGCCGCCGCGCGCAGGCGCGAGAAGCCCTGCTCCATCTTGATCGCCATCATCTCGACCGCGATGATCGCGTCGTCGACCAGCAGACCGAGCGCGAGCACCAGCGCGCCGAGCGAGATCTTGTGCAGGCCGATGCCGAAGTACTGCATCAGCGCGAAGGTCATCGCCAGCACCAGCGGAATGCTGACCGCCACCACCAGACCGGTGCGCAGACCGAGCGAGAAGAAACTCACCAGCAGCACGATGATCACCGCCTCGGCGAGCACGCGGACGAATTCGCCGACCGATGCGCGCACCGCCGCCGGCTGATCGGCGACGCGATGCAGTTCCATGCCGACCGGAAGCGTCGGCCGCAGACGTTCGGTCGCCGCGTCCAGGGCCTTGCCCAGCCGCAGGATGTCGCCGCCGGCCTTCATCGACACACCGATGCCGACCGCGTCCTGACTCATGTAGCGCATGCGCGGCGCGGCCGGATCGGCGTAGCCGCGGACGATCTCGGCGATATCGCCCAGACGCACGGTGCGGTCGCCGGCGCGGATCGGGAACCGGCGGATCTCCTCGACCGACCGGAACGCACCGGAGACGCGGAGCTGCACGCGATCGGTCGGCGTCTCGAAGAAACCGGCGGGCGTGACCGCGTTCTGTTCGGCCAGCGCCTGCTGCACCACCGGCAAAGGAATGCCGAGCGTGGCCAGCTTGGTGTTCGACAGCTCGATCCAGATCTTTTCGTCCTGCAGCCCGATCAGTTCGACCTTGGCCACATCCGGCACCCGCTGCAGTTCGAGCTCCAGCCGTTCCGCGTAATCCTTCAGCAGGGCGTAATCGAATCCCTTGCCGGTGAGCGCGTAGATGTTGCCGTAGGTATCGCCGAATTCATCGTTGAAGAACGGACCGACCGCGCCCTGCGGCAGGGTCGGCCGGATATCGCCGATCTTCTTCCGCACCTGGTACCACAGCTCGGGCAGCTCGCGGCTGTGCATCGAATCGCGCGCGGTGAAGAACACCTGCGACTCGCCGGCCTTGGAATACGAGACGATTTCCTCGTACTTCCCGGTCTCCATCAGGGTCTTCTCGATGCGATCGGTGATCTCGCGCGAGACCTCTTCCGCGGTCGCGCCGGGCCACACGGTGCGCACGACCATCGCCTTGAAGGTGAAAGGCGGATCCTCGGACTGGCCCAGCCGGCTGTAGGACCAGACGCCGATGATCGCCAGCACCAGCATGGCGTAGACCACCAGCGGGCGATTGGCGAGCGCCCATTCGGAGATGTTGAATCGGCGCATGGTCAGGGCACTCCGGTCACTGCGCTTCGACGGGACGATTGCTGCGATCCACCGGCAGCACCACCTGGCCGTCGTGGAGAAGATGTCCGCCGGCCATCACCACCCAATCGCCCGGCGAGAGCCCGGACAGCACTGCGGCACCGTCTGCGGCGTAGGGGCCGACCCGGACCGCCGCACGGCGCGCCTTGCGCGCTTTCGGATCCACCACCCAGACCACGGTGGCGCCCTTCTCGCCACGCTGCAGCGCCGACAACGGCAGACGCATCGTCGCGCCACCCTCGGCGGAAGGAATGTAGACGCGCGCGCTCTGACCGAGATCGACCCGCTGCGAAGCGTCGCCGTCGAGCGTGGCCCGCGCGGCATAGGTGCGGGCCTGCGGATCGGCGGACGGCGCGATTTCGCGGATCCGACCGGGGAACCGTTCGCCGCTGGCATTCCACAGTTCGATCGCCACCGGCTGACCGACGCGGAATGCACGCAGATCGGCTTCAGGCAGCGCGAACGCGACTTCACGGCCGCCGTCGGCCGCCAGCCCGAATACCGGCTGCCCTGCCGCGAGCACCTGCCCCGCCTCCGCCTGACGCGTGGCGATGGCGCCGTCACGCGGCGCACGGAGTTGGCTGTATCCGGCCTGGTTGCGCGACAGATCCAGCTGCGCGCGCGCGGCACGGGCTTGGCCTTCGGCCGCGCGCAGCGCGGCGGTCTGTTGATCGAGCGCCGAGCGGCTGACCAACTGGTCCTTGGCGAGACTGGCGACGCGGGCATGATCGGCGCGGGCGCGGGCGAGCTGGGCCTCGGCCGCGGACCATTGCGCCTGCAGCGATTCGACCTGCAGGCGCAGATCGCCGGGATCGATCTCGGCCAGCAGATCGCCGGCACGGACGCGGTCGCCGACATCGACCAGACGCCGGACGAGCTTGCCGCCGACCCGGAACGACAGCGCGGTTTCCTCGCGGGCACGGATCTCGCCGGCGAACGCGACCAGTCCTTCCGCACCGGCGCTGTCCGCGGCGCCGGCGCGCATCACCAGCACCGGTCGCGGCGGTTGCGGGGGCGGATCGCCGCGACCGCAGGCGACGAGTGTCGCTCCCGCCAGCGCGATGGCCGTCGCTCTCAAACCCGCAATCAGACTCGGCTTCGAGCGCCATTCCGCGCCTGATGTCCAGCCCGTCTTCCAGCGCTTCGCCATGACCGCCTCGTGCGTTCCGGGGGAACCCGGGATTAATGAACTTGTCAGTATCGTATAAATAGCATACCAGTTAGTCTAGTATTGTACCGATGATGACTCCGCACCCTCGAACCGACGCTCAGGACAGCCCGAAGCCGGCCGGCCCCGGTCGTCCGAAGGACCTCGGCAAGCGCGCCGCGATCCTGAACGTGGCCAAGCGTCTGTTCGTGCAACACGGCTTCGACGGGGTCAGCATGGACCAGATCGCCACCGAGGCGGGCGTCTCCAAACTGACGGTCTACAGCCACTTCGGGGACAAGGACTCGCTGTTCAGCGCGGCGGTCCGCGCCAAGTGCGAGGAGCAGATGCCCGCGGCGCTTTTCCTGGCGGAGCTGGAAGGCAACCTCTACGAGCAGTTGACGATCATCGCCCGTGCGTTCTTCGCCCTGGTGACCAGCGATGAAGCGATCGCCATGCACCGGATGATGACCATGCCGGGCACCGGCGATTCGCATGTGCGCGAACTGTTCTGGCAGGCCGGGCCACGGCAGACCAAGGATTTCTTCGCCGAATTCCTGCGCGCCCGCGTCGCGCGCGGCGAACTGGACGTGCCCGAGATCGATCGCGCGACATCGCAGTTCTTCTGTCTGCTCAAGGGCGATATCCACGCGCAGATGATGTGCGGCCTGTGCTGCACGCCGTCGCCGGACGAGGTCGAACGACATGTCGAGGGCACGGTCGATCTGTTCCTGCGCGCCTACGGCTCCAGAGGCGACGCACCGGCGTCGGCACGACCGTGATCGGCATCACCGCCCCTCGCTGTCCCGCACCGCGGGACACCACGATGCCGGCCGCGGTGCCTTCGGTCGTGGTGACTTCCGGCACTCAGCCGGAAACCGGGCTTGCGGCGATCCTGCGCCTGCGACGCGGCGTGCGTGCCGGTACACTTGACGCCCTCCGACCCCAGCATTCATGACGCGCCCGCCGCGAGAGACACCGAGATGACGATCGATTACGCCAAAGCCCGCGAAACCATGGTCGAACAACAGGTTCGCCCCTGGGACGTCTTCCAGCCCCGCGTCCTCGAAACCCTGGCGCGTCTGCCGCGCGAGCGTTTCGTCGTCGAAGCGCATCGCGCGCTCGCCTACGCCGATCTGGCGCTGCCGATCGGGCATGGCGAGACGATGATGAAACCGGTGCTGGAAGGCCGCACCCTGCAGGCGCTGTCGGTCACCGCCGGCGAAGACGTACTCGAGATCGGCGCCGGCAGCGGCTACCTCTCGGCCTGCCTCGGCAGCCTCGCGCGCGACGTGGTGTCGCTGGAACTGCACGCAGACCTCGCCGAAACCGCACGCCAGCGGCTGCAGGCGCAGGGCATCGGCAACGTCCGCGTCGACAACGCCGACGCCTTCGCCTGGGACAGCGAACGCCGGTTCGACGCGATCTGCGTCGGCGGCGCGGTCGCCGTGGTTCCGTCACGTTTCCTGCAGTGGCTCCGTCCCGGTGGCCGGATGTTCATCGTCCACGGCCGTGCCCCCGCGATGGAAGCCGCCCTGGTCCGTCACGCCGACAACACCGCGGGTTATGCGGTCGAGTCGCTGTTCGAGACCGAGCTGCCGTATCTCGCCGGCGGCGCTCCCCTCCCCCAATTCCAGCTGTAACCGCCGGTTCGCCGCGCGGATCGATCACACAAAGGATGCCCATGACTCGCCGCCCCCTCGCTCTCGCCCTCGCCCTGTTGGCGCTGCCGCTCGGCGCGCAGGCCGAAGATCTGCTGCAGTCCTACGAACTGGCGCGCAGCAGCGACCCGCAGCTCTCCGCCGCGGAAGCGAACCGACTGATCTCGCGCGAAGGCGCGGTCCAGGCGCGCGCCGCGCTGCTGCCCCAGGTCAACGGCACCGGCTCTTACACCCGCTCCAACAGCGATGACGAGTCCTCGACCTCCGGCACCGACACCTCGTCCGATTCGACGGTCCGCGACCTCGGCCTGCGTCTGAACCAGATGGTCTACGACCATTCCGCGATCAACCGCGCGCGCAGCCAGGGCGCACTGGCCTCCGCCGGCGACTTCCAGCTCGAATCGGCCGGCGACTCGCTCATCACCCGCACCTCGAAAGCCTACTTCGACGTGCTGATCGCGATGGAAACCCTGGCCGCCGCGGAAGCCCAGGAAGCGGCGCTGAAGAAGCAGTTCGACTTCGCCGACAAACGCCTCGAAGTCGGTCTGGCGCCGATCACCGACGTGCACGAAGCCCGCGCCCAGTACGATCGCGCGCGCGCCAACACCATCGTCACCGCGAATGCGCTCGAAGATGCCTACCGCGCCCTGGAGGAGATCACCGGCCGCGACCTGCGTGCGCTCAGGGCGCTGCCGCAGGACTTCCAGCCCGAGCTGCCCTCGTCGATGGATTCCGAAGGCTGGGTGCAGGCCGCGCTCGACAACAATCCGGGGTTGAAGGCCCAGGAATACCGGGTCAGGTCGGCCGAGGCCGGCATCGAAAGCGCGCGCGGCGGGCACTACCCGACGCTGTACTTCGGCGCCAATTACGGCCGTACCCGCACCGACGGCGACAGCACCAACAACATCCTCAGCACCACCGCCGACTTCGAGCGCGAAAGCGCTTCGCGCAGCCTCGGCCTGACCCTGTCGGTGCCGATCTTCGCCGGCGGCGGCACCCAGTCCGGCGTGCGTCAGGCGATCGCCCAGCGCGATGCCGCCAGCGACGAGTACGAGCAGCAGAAGCGCGCGCTCGTGCGCAACACCCGCAACGCCTATCGCACGCTGGTCGCCGGCGTGAGCGAGGTCGAAGCGCGCAAGGCCGCGGTGTTCTCCGCGCGCAGCGCGTACGAGGCCTCGCAGATCGGCCTGGAAGTCGGCACGCGCACCGTGCTGGACGTGCTGAACAACCAGCAGACGCTGTTCAACGCCGAGCAGGAATACGCGCGCACCCGCTACAACTTCCTGCAGAACCGGCTGTTGCTGGAGCAGGCCGCGGGCACGCTCGACATCGATGATCTGCAGGACGTGAATCGCCTGTTGACGGTGGACGCGGCGTCCAGGAACGCCCCCTGACCCGGGGCCTTCGCGCGGCGGCATCCGTCACCGCATCGTGGTACCAGAACCCCCGGCCGTGTCCGGGGGTTCGTCGTTTCGGCGCTCTTCCTCGTTCAGGGGCTCTGCGTTCCGGTGCTCAGGTGCCGCGCGTGCGCCGCGGTGCGATATCCGCGGCGATCAGCGCCATCGTCCGCTGCAGCGCGCCGCGCCCCTGTTCGACCAGACGCCGGCCTGCGGCGGCCATGCGCGCACGTTCGTCCGGCGCGTCGAGCAGCGCTTCCAGTTCGGCGCCCACCGCGTCGACATCCGCGCCGATCCGCACCGCGTCGGCCTGACGCAACTGTTCGGCGATATCGCTGAAATTGTGCAGATGCGGGCCGGTCACGATCGCCGCGCCCACCGCGGCCGGTTCCAGCAGATTGTGGCCGCCGACCGGCTGCAGGCTGCCGCCGACGAAGGCGACGTCGGCGCAGGCATAGAACAGCATCAGCTCGCCGAGTGTGTCGATCACGAACACCGCATCGTCGATTTCCGGCAGCAGGGTGAGCGTGCGCGTCGCCACCTGCAGTCCGGTCTCGATCGCGAGCTGGGTGACGGGGCGGAACCGCTCCGGATGCCGCGGTGCCCAGAGCATCAGCAGATCCGGACGCTGCGCGCGCAGTCGGCGGTCGATCGCCAGCATCAACGCTTCCTCGTCGGGGTGCGTGCTCGCGGCGATCCAGACCGGTCGGCCCGGATTGCGGCTGCGCAGCGCGCGCGCGAAATCGTCGACGCCGGCGTCGACGCGGGTGTCGAACTTGAGATTGCCGAACACCGCGACCTGTTCGTCGCGCGCGCCGAGCCGGACGAAGCGCGCGGCGTCGCCTTCGGATTGCGCCGCGACCCGCCGCAGCGTGCGCAGCGCGCGCCCGATCAATGGCCGCAGCGCGCGGTAGCCGCGCAGCGAGCGCTCGGAAAGACGGGCGTTGACCAGGTAGGCCGGAACACCGTGATCACGACAGGCGAACAGCAGGTTCGGCCACAGTTCGGTCTCGACGATCAGCGCGACCTGCGGCCGGTAGTGGCGGAGGAAGCGACCGACGGCGCCGGTGAGGTCGTAGGGCAGATAGACGTGGGCCACGCGTTCGCCCCAGAGCGCCTTGACCCGCTCCGAACCGGTCGGCGTGATCGTGGTGACCAGCACCCGGCGTTGCGGCCGATGACGCAGCAGCGCGTTGATCAGCGGCACGGCGGCGTTCACTTCGCCGACCGAGACCGCATGCACCCAGAGATGACCGTCGGCATCGGCCGGCGCCGCGGCGCCGTAGCGGGCGTAGCGTTCGTGCCAGCGGAGCAGATAGGCGCGCTGGCGGAAGCCGCGCCAGATCAGGTGATAGACGGTGACCGGCAACAGCAGATACAGCACGGCCGAGTACAGGCCGCGCAGGGTGTGTTCGACGAAGCGCTCGAAGGTGCCAGCCCGCATCGGCACAGGATACCGGGTCGCCGGCACCGGCGGACGCGCGCGGCGCCCGTACAATGCGCGCATGCCGTTCGCCTTCGACGCCCCGCCGCCGCGTTCGCCCCGACACTGGCCGGTGTGGCTGGGGATCGGCGCGCTGGCGTTGCTGGCGCGACTGCCTTGGCCGCTGCAGCGCGCGCTCGGCTGCGTGTTCGGCACGCTGCTGCGCTGGGCCCTGCACGATCGCCGCCGCGTGGCCGCGCGCAATCTCGAACTGTGCTTTCCGGAACTCGATGCGGCCGCGCGCGGCGCGCTGCTGCGCCGCCATTTCGCAGCGCTGGGCACCGCGCTGTTCGAGTTCGGACGCGCCTGGTGGGGATCGGTCGATCCGCAGCGGCGCGGCCTGCTCGTCGAAGGCGTCGAACACATCGAAGCCGCGCGCGCCGGCGGTCGCGGCGTCATCGTGGTCTCCGGCCATTTCACGACCCTGGAAATGTGCGCGCGGCTGGCCTGCGATCACGTCCCGCTCGCGGGCATGTACCGGCCCTATCCGCAGCCGGCGATGGAATGGGCGGTGCTGCGCGGACGGTCGCGCTACGCCGCCGGCATGTTCGCCAAGGACGACGTGCGCGGCGTGGTCAAGCATCTGCGTCGGGGCGGCCTGCTGTGGTACGCACCCGATCAGGATCCGAGCCGCGGCGAGAGCGTGTACGTGCCGTTCTTCGACCAGCCGGCGAAGAGTCTGACCTCGACCCATCAGCTGGCGCGGCTGTCGGGCGCGGCGGTGGTGATGTTCGAACACGTGCGCCGCGACGATGGCGGCTACACCCTGCGGTTCTGGCCGGCGTTCGCGGATTTCCCGTCCGAACATCCCGACGCCGACACCGCGCGGGTGATCGGCGCGATCGAAACGATGGCGCGCACCGCGCCCGAGCAGTACCTGTGGATCCATCGCCGCTTCAAACGGCGCCCCGACGGCAGCCGCGTCTACGACTGAGTCTGCGGCGGGGCCGGCGCTGGCGGGGTCGATTCCGGCGAGGACTGTCCGGGCGGATCGCGACCGAGCAGACTGCCGGCGTACAACGCCGCCAGCAGCAGCGTCGCACCGCCCCAGAACGTCGAGTAGAACGCGAGGTGGGTGTTGAACGGGAAGACCGTCGCCACCAGCGCCAGCATCGTCGGATACGCCGCCTCGCGCGCGGCGGGCTCCGCATAGCGCCAGGCGCGTCGCGCCATCGCCACCCCGGCCAGCCACAGCAGCAGGCCGATCGCGCCGGTCTCGCTGAGGATCTCGAGCACGATCTGGTGCGCATGCAGGGCCGGCCCCAGCCCCCAGGCGGCGATCCGGTCCGGCGCCGGGTCGCAGCCCGGAAACGCCTCGCGGAAACCTCGCGGGCCGACGCCGTTGACCGGATGCGCCCGCGTCATGCACAGCGCGGCGCTCCAGATCCGGCCGCGTCCCGACAGCGCACTGTCGACGCCGATCCGATCGGCGGACAGGAGCTCGGTGGTGCGCTCGATCCGCTCGCGCACCTGCGGCGAGGCGAACGACAGCACCGCCAGCGACAGCGCGCCGAAGGCGAACACGCCAAGCAGGCGCCTGCGGCCGAGCAACCGCCAGCCGGAGAGCGACAACACCAGTCCATACGTGATCCACGACGCGCGCGAACCGGCGAGCAGGATCACCGCGCCGATCAGCGCCGCGGCGAACAGCCACCCGGGCTGGCCGAAACGCTTGCCGGCCGCATGCAGCGCGAACGGCGACAGACTCGCCAGCACCACGCCCAGCTTGAGATTGCACGGCCCGAGCACGCCGCCGAGGCGGTCGAGCAGCAGATAGTCGTTGGCGTCGCACAACCGATGACCGCTGATCGCGAGCTTGGCCGCATCCATGCCGGCGAACAGCAAGCTGGTGCCGCTGGCGGCCTGGATCAGCGCGTCGAGGGTCCACACGCCGACGATCGCGCCCAGTCCGACGAAGGTGATCCGGCGTCCGTGCGAATCGGCCACCGCCGCCGCAGCCAGCCACAGGAACGGCAGATAGCGCAGATCGGCGCCGACTTCGCGGAACGCACGGAGGCGGTCGACCGCGTCGATCGCCGCAAACAGCTCCGGCAGCCAGTACGCGAAGAACAGCACGCTGGTCAGGGCCCAGGCCTGCACGCTCAACAGCGCGCCACCGCCGCGGAACCGCACGAACAACAGGCGACCGATCGCGACCAGCGCCCCCAGCCCCAGCACCGCTTCGGCGATGCCCGGGGCCGGCCACAGCGCGACGAAGGCCAGCACCCAGAACGGCGCCCAGCGCCAGCCGGCGGGCGCCTGCGGAGTCTGCACGTCGTGGGTCGGAGTCATGCCGCGGCGGATTCCGGAAGCAGTTCGCGATAACAGTCGAGGGTCGCGGCCTGCATCGCCGCCAGCGAATAGCGCGACAGCCGCTGCGGCATCGTAACCGGAGCGCCCTGGGAAAGCAGCGCACGCACGGTGCGGGCCAGCGCGTCGGCGTCGAACGCCGGCACCGCGCCCGCAGGCTGCAGCTCGCGCAGCAGTTCGCCGACGCCGCCATGCTCCCAACCCACTACCGGGCGCCCGACCGACAGTGCTTCGATCACGGTGCGTCCGAACGCCTCGGGCTTGCGCGAGAGCTGCAGCACGAGATCGCTGGCCGCGTAGGCCTCGGCGATCGCGGCGGTGGGTTCGGTCATCGCCACCGCGGCGTCGAGACCACGTCGGGCGACTTCGGCGTCGAGTTCTTCGAGATAGGCGTCGCGCCCGGGCTCGCGCGCGCCGGGCATCCACAGCCGCGCATCGAGGCCGTCGGCACGCAGCGCGGCCAGCAGCACGACGGCATCGAGGTGGCCCTTGAGCCGCGTGCCGCGTCCGGGCAACAGCAACAGCGGACCCTCACCGCCGAGCGCGGGATGCGCCGCCGCGATGCGCGCGCGCGCCGCGCGATCAGGCCACGGCGCCGGCGGGAAGGCGGCGGGATCGATGCCGCGCGGAATCACCCGCAACATCGCCGGATCGGTCCCGGGATAGTGGTGCAGCACGTAGTCGCGGACGGTGCCGGACACGCAGATCACGCGCTCGCCGCGGGTCATCACTCCGCTGTAGGCCGAGGGCGAATTCAGCCCGTGCACGGTGGTGATGAATCGCGGCCGCCGCGCGGCCGGCATCCCACGCAAGGCGAAACGGGCCAGCCACGCCGGCAGCCGCGAGCGCGCATGGACGATGTCGGCGTCGAGGTCGGCGAACAGCGCGCGCAGACGGCGGACATGGCGGAACGTCAGCGGCGACTTGCGGCCGATGTCGAGCGCGATGTGCTCGGCGCCGCAGGCGTCGAGGGTCGGCACCAGACGACCGCCGGCGGAGATCACGACGGCGCGCCAACCGGCACGCACCAGCGCATCGGCGATTTCGAGCGTGGAGCGTTCGACGCCGCCCGAATGCAGCGCCGGCAGCAATTGCACGACGGTCGGTCGGCGCGGCATGGCGCCGGCCCCGGCGTTCAATCGATCAGGACGTACTGCGCGCCGCAGTACGGGCAGCTGGACGCGCCGCCTTCCGCCTCGATCGGCAGATACACCCGCGGATGCGAATTCCACAGCGCCATGTCCGGCGTCGGACAGCTCAGCGGCAGATCGGCGCGGCGCACCTCGTAGCGTGGCTGGGCATTGGCTTGGGTCGGCTGGGCGGTCATGGCACGGTCTGTCCTGCGCGGAGCCGGCATTTTAGCCCAGCCCGCGCCTCCGGCGCCGTTACGATGCGCGAATCTCCGTCTCAGGGCTCCGCCATGACCGCTCCCATCGAGATCGTCGGACGCCAGAGTTCGCACTACACCCGCCTGGTCCGGATGCTCGCGCACGAACTGGGCGTCGAGTACACGCTGCGCCCGATCCACGACCTGATGAGCGAGGATCCCGCGAGCTTCGCCGGAAATCCCGCACTGAAACTGCCGGCCCTGCGCCAGGGCGATGTCGTGATCTGGGGCAGTCACAACGCCTGCCGCTGGCTGGCGCGGCAGGCGCCGGAGGGCATCGACCGGGTGTTCTGGCCGGAACAGGCGACCGACCCGCTGTGCCTGAACGCGCATGAGCTGCTGACCCACGCCATGGCCGCGCAGGTGGAAGTGGTGTTCCACGAGATCGTCTCGAAACGGCCGCCGGACGCGACTTCGCGCAAGCGGCGGACGAGTCTGGTCGGCAGCCTCGGCTGGCTCGACGCGCACTGGGCAGCCCTGCGCGCGACGCTGCCGGAAACGCGGATCGCGCTGTTCGATCTCGGTCTGTTCGCGCTGCTGGAACACCTGCCGTTCCGCAACCCGATCGATCTGTCGGCGATGCCGCGACTGGTCGCGTTCGCCAACGACGTCCGCCGGCGTCCCTCGGCGCAGGCCACGCCCTACCGTTTCGACGCGCCGCCGCCGGAAACCGCGTCGGGCGGCTGAAGCGCCACCAAGAAGAACGGGCCGCGAAGGCGGCCCGTTCCGGAACGAACGCGGGCGACGAATCGCTTACGACGAATCGCTTACTTCTGCGAACCGTCCTGCGCGGCCGGCTTGGGCACGATCGCTTCGGTGGTGATCGTCAGCGTCACTTCGTCGCTGACGTTCGGCGCGTACTTGCCGACGCCGAAATCGCTGCGCTTGATCGTGGTGGTCGCGTTGAAACCGGCGGCCTCGCGCTTGGCCATCGGCTGCACGCCGATCTTGTTGATGCTCACCTCCAGCGTCACCGGCTTGGTGATGCCCTTGATGGTGAGATCGCCGGTCACGCTGAGCTTGTCCTTGCCGGCGGCCTTCACCGACGTGCTGCGGAAGGTGATGACCGGATACTTGGCGGCATCGAAGAAATCGTCGCTGCGCAGATGATCGTCGAAGTCCGGCACGTGCGAATTCAGGCCCGACAGCGGCAGCGTGACTTCGACCTTCGAGGCACCGACGTTGGCCGGATCGTAGGTGATCGCACCATCGGCCTGACCGAAGTGCGCGATCGGGTTCGAGAATCCGAAATGGCTCCAACTGGCGACGACATCGGTGTGGTTCGGATCGATCTTGTAGGTCAGCGGCGCGGCGAGCGCGGCGGTGGACGCGAGGGCCAGAACGGCGGCGAGCAGGGAACGTTTCATCGGGATACTCCTGTAGGGAACATGTCGAGGCATGGCAATGGGGGCATGTCCGTGAAGCGGGACAGGCCTATGAGGCGGTGACGGCGTAAAGCGTTGCGCGGACGGTCACTCGATGCGGCAGGCTTCGTCGAAGCCCAGACGCGGCGAGCGGGGGAAGATCGAACCCGGGTCGCCCTTGCCGAGGTTGACCAGGAAGTTGGAACGGATCGCGGTGCCGGCAAAGAAGGTTTCGTCGACCAGGGCGTTGTTGAAGCCCGACATCGGCCCGGTGTCGAGACCCAGCGCGCGCGCCGCGAGGATGAGGTAGGCGCCCTGCAGACTGCCGTTGCGCAGGGCCACGGTCTCCAGCGCGGCCTCGGGTTTGCCGGCGAACCACGACCGCGCATCGGTATGCGGGAACAGCACCGGCAGCTTGTCGTAGAAGGCCATGTCGTAGCCAACGATGACCGTGACCGGTGCGGCGAGGGTCTTGTCGCGATTGCCCGGATCCAGCGCCGGCGCCAGTCGCGCCTTGGCCTCGGGCGAGCGCAGGAACACGAAACGTGCCGGACAGGCGTTGGCGGCGGTCGGACCCCACTTCAGCAGGTCGTAGAGCCGGTGCAGGGTGGCCTCGTCGATCTCGCCCGTGAACGCGTTGTACGTGCGGGCGGTGCGGAACAGCTGATCGTGGGCGGCGTCGTTGAGCGGAGAGAACATCGGCGAAGGGTCCCGGCGTGTGAAGATGGTGGCGAGGCGGCAGTGTAGAGTCCGCGCGCAGGCATGACACCCGCACGACGGGAACGTATCGAGTCAAATCCGGAACGATGAGCGATCCCAACACCGATTCGACACAAATTTGCGCAGTCAGCGATGGGGCCGCCGGAAATGTTCGACAGGCCGTCGCCCTGGCCTCCCGCCTCGCCACCGTCGAAACCGTGTCCTCCTGCACGCTGACGTCGCGCGCGCCGTGGCGCTGGATCGCGCCACGGCGCGGACCCGGGGCCGAACGGGCCTTCGGGGCCGATTTCGCCGCCCTGCTCGCCGCACCGCCCGCGGTGGCGGTCGGCTGCGGTCGCCAGGCCGCGCTCGCCACCCGCCTGCTGCGGCACCGGGGCGCCAGGGCCGTGCAGATCCTGGATCCGCGGATCGATCCCGCCCACTGGGATCTCGTCATCGCCCCGGAACACGACCGCCTGCGTGGCGCCAACGTGATTCCGGTGCTCGGCAGCCTGCATCCGGTCGACGACGACTGGCTCGCGCAGGGGCGACGGGACTTCGCCGATTTCGCCGCCCTGCCCGCGCCGCGCACCGTGGTGCTGCTGGGTGGCACCAGCCCGCACGCGCGCTTCGACCGGATGAGTTTCGAGGTCCTGGCCGCGAAACTCGAAGCGGCGCTGGCGCGCGACGGCGGCAGCGTGCTGCTGACCACCTCGCGACGCACCGATCCGGAATTGATCGCGGCGCTCGCCCATCGTTACGACGAGACGCCGGGTCTGGTCTGGCGCGGCGAGCGCGACGGCCGCAATCCCTACGCCGGCCTGCTCGCCTGGGCGGACCGGATCGTGTGTTCGCCGGATTCAGTGAACATGATCTCCGAAGCCTGCGCGACCCGCGTGCCGGTGTTCGTTTTCGACCCCGGCCGTGTGCGGGGCCGTCCGCGCGCCTTCATCGACGCCCTGCGCGGGCGTGGTCGCATCCGCGCCATGGATGCGCGACTCGATGCGTTCGCGGCGGAACCGCTGCGCGAAACGGCGCGGGTCGCGGCGCTCGTACGGGAACGACTCTCGATCGGCTGAGGATGCCGGCTCGGGCGTCAGGCCCAGTCGTCGACAGGCTCTTCAGCCGGTGCGGCCTGCCGTCCGCCGCGGGCGACGAGCCCCAGCGCCAGCGCGCCGGCGGCGATGACCGCGAGCATCGGTCGTCGTTTCAGCGTGCGCACCGCGCCGAGCGCGAGCGCGGCAAGCCACGGGCGACCGGTGACCGTACCGGCGAGCAGGCCGAGCCAGTCGCGACGCCCGCGCAGCGCAGCCCCGAGACTGCCGGCGGCGCCGGCGAAACTGCGCAGACGACGGGTATCGCTGCGCACCGCACGCATGGCGGCCGCGACTTCCGCGCGTTCGACCTGCGCGCGCATGCGCAGGAGTTCCATCCGCAGCTCGCGCATCCGGGCCTGGTCGTTCATGTCGCGCCCTCCTCCGGGACACGGCCGGCCGCGCGCAGCGCGGCACGGTCGGCGGACAGTTCACGCAGGGTTTCCGACAGCACCGGCGGCGCGGACGCGACCTCGGTCGACAACTTGCGGAACAGCCACAGCGCGAGCAGCGCGTACACGCCCGCCGGCACCGCGAGCGCGATCCAGCCCAGTCGCGGCCACAGCACGACCGCGAACAGCGCGGTCGCGGCGATCAGCGCCAGCAGGGCCAGCACCGCCGCGCACAGGGCCAGGACGACCCAGCGGATGAGCTGGGCGCGGGTCTGCGCCAGTTCGAGCGAGGCGAACTCGGCGCGCGAGACCAGAAGATCGACCGTGGCCGTCGACAGACGGCGCACGGCGGAGAACGGCGAAGCCATGGTCGTACCGGCGCTCAGCGCCGCGAGACGAGCAGGCCGACCAGGAAGCCGACGCCGGCGGCGACGCCGACCGCGCTCCAAGGGTTCTCGTGCACGAAATCGTCGGTGGCGCGCGCCGCGGCGCGGGTGTTGGCGGCGACCGCGCTCTGCGCGTCCTGCAGACGCTGGCGGGCGCGGCCGAGGGCCTCGCTCGCGCGGGCACGCAGCGCCTGCGCACGCTCGCCGGTGGCGCCGGCGGCCTCGTCGAGCATCGCTTCGACGTCTTCCAGCACGACCTTGGCATCGGTCACGAGCTGTTCGGTATCCAGATAATGATTCTTCGACATGCAGGAATTCCTTGATGTTGGGTGGCGGATACGGCCCGGAACACTCTCCCCTGTTCCGAGCATAGCGCGGTCAGGGGACGGAAAACCGATCGGAATCAATTTGTCGCATCCGCCGCCGCGTCATCGACGGCCGGCGGCGCGACCGGATCGCCACCGTGGTCGATCGATAACCCACCTTCGCGGGACTGCCGACAGCGCACGATCAAGCCCCGACAGGCATGACGGCGCACAGCGCCTGCCGGATCGTCTCGCGCGCCGCCTCGATGGCGTCGCCCGGCACCACGATCCGGGCCCGACGGTCCAGCGTGCAGGCCAGTCCGGCGTCCAGCAGCGCGGCGTGCGCGGCGTGCATCCGCGTCGCGGCCTCCGGGTCGAACCACCCGGCCGCGGCCAGCGCGTTGATCAGGCCCGGCGTGTCGCGCGGCGCCAGCAGGGCCGGACGGGTCGACGCCTCGCGCAGCACCAGGCACTGCAGCAGGAATTCCAGATCCACCAGACCGCCCTCGCCCTGCTTGAGATCGAAGCGGGCGGCGTCGGAACGATCCAGTTCGGCGCGCATCCGCGCCCGCATCGCGGCGACGTCCCCGCGCAGTGCGTCCGGGTCGCGCGATTGCGCCAGCGTCTGCGCGCGTACGCGCTCGAAGGCCTCGCACAGCGGCGCATCGCCGGCGATCGCCCGGGCGCGGACCAGCGCCTGGTGCTCCCAGGTCCAGGCGCGATGGCGCTGGTAGTCCTCGAAACTCGCCAGCGTGGAGACCAGCAGCCCCTTGGCGCCGTCGGGACGCAGCCGCACGTCGACTTCGTACAACCGGCCGGCGCCGGTCGGAGCACCGAGCAGCGCCACGATCTTCTGCGCGAGGCGCGCGCTCCAGCGCGGCGCATCCAGTGATCGGGCGCCGTCCGACACCGCCTCGGCGGGCGCGTCGTAGACGAACACCACGTCGAGGTCCGAACCGAACCCGAGCTCGCGCCCACCGAGGCTGCCGTAGCCCAGCACCGCGAAACGGAAGCCTTCGATGCGACCGTGCTGGGCCTCCAGTTCGCGCCGGGCGAGCCGGTAGACCGCGTCGAGCATGGCATCCGCCAACGCGGCCAGCAGCCGCGCGGTATCGACCGCCCCCACCCGCCGGTCGAGCGTGGCCAGGGCGATGCGGAAACTGAGGATCTGCCGGGCCTCGTTGAGCGCCAGCAGCGCGGTTTCGGAATCGTCCTGCTGCAGGGAAGCGGCGCAGGCGGCGACGAATTCCTCCGTGCGCGGCAGCGGCCCGGCGACGCGGATGTCGAGCAGCTCGTCGAGCAGCAGCGGATGCGCGGCCAGACGATCGCCCAGCAGCGCGCTGCGTGCGAGCGTGTCGACCAGGCGGGACAGCGCCGCGGGCTGCTCATCGAGCAGCGCGAGATAGCTCGCGCGGCGCAGGATCGCCTGCAGCAGCGCCAAGGCCCGGCGCAACGCCGGCGCCGGGCCGGCCGACACGGCCACGCCCGCCAGCATCGCCGGCATCAATCGATCCAGCCGCGCGCGCGCCGCGTCCGACAGGTCGCGCACACCGGGTGCCCGCGCGAAATCGCGCAGCGCGCGATCGGCCTCTTCCGCCTGCGCGAAACCGGCCGCACGCAGCGGTTCGGCGTCGTCGCCCACCTCGCCGTCGCGCAGCGCGCGCCAGTACGCAACCAGCGCGTCGGGCTGCGGCTTGCGGCCACGCGGCGCGAGCAGCGCGTCGAACTCACGGCTCACCCGTTCGCGATGCGCCTGCAGCCGTGCGTACAACGCCGGCCACGCCGCTTCGCCCAGCCCCTCGGCGAGACGCACGCGATCCAGCGGATCCTCGGGCAGGCGCTGGGTCTGCGCGTCGCGCAGCATCTGCAGCCGGTTTTCCAGGACGCGCAGAAAACGATAAGCCGCGATCAGCGCATCGCGGGCTTCCGGATCGAGATGGCGGGCGTCGCACAGCGCGTGCAGGGCGGGCTGCAACCGTCGTTCGCGCAACGCCGGCTCGCGGCCGCCACGGATCAGCTGCAGCGCCTGGGCCAGGAACTCCACCTCGCGGATCCCGCCGGGTCCACGTTTGATGTCGTCGGCCAGATCCCGGCGCGCGACCTCCGCGGCGATGCTGGCCTTCATTTCGCGCAGACCGTCGAGCGCGCCGTAATCGAGATAACGCCGGTAGACGAACGGGCGCAGACCGTCGAGAAAACGCGCACCGGCGTCGAGATCGCCCGCGATCGGCCGCGCCTTCTGCCAGGCGTAGCGCTCCCAGTCGCGCCCCTCTCGCTGGAAGTACTGCTCCATCGCCGCGAACGACAGCGCGATCCGCCCGGCGCTGCCGAACGGCCTCAGGCGCAGGTCGACGCGATGACAGAAGCCCTCGGCGGTAACCTCGTCAAGCAGTTTCGCCAGTTGCTGACCGAGTCGCGCGAAGTAATCCTCGGCGGCGAGCGGGCGCGTGCCGTCGCTTTCGCCCGCCTGTTCGAAGGCGTAGACCAGATCGATATCGGAGCTGAAATTCAGCTCGCCGCCGCCGAGCTTGCCCAGCGCGAACACCACCAGCCGGACCGGCGCGCCGTCATCGCTGCGCACGATGCCGAAGCGTCCGGCGAACTCCCGCTCCAGCGCGTCCAGCGCGCACTGCAGGCAGGCCTCCGCCAATCCGGTGGTGGCGGCCAGGGTGTCGTCCAGCGTGTCGAGACCATGCACGTCACGCCAGATCAACCGCACCGATTCGGCCTGGCGCCAGCGGCGCAGCAGGGTTGGCCAATCGCTGCGGTTCTCGGCGGTCAACGCCGGTGCCGGCGTGGGCACGAGGCCGTCGTCGGCGAGCAGCGCCGGCAACAGCGCCGGTTGGCGCAGGCCGACATCGATCGCGAAATCGCTGGCCACCACCAGTGCGCGCAGGCGCGCATCCACGGCCTCGCCGGCCGGCAGATCGGGCACAGCCGCGCGCAGCCGGGCAAGCCCGCGCCCCGCGAGGGCTGCGATGGCGGCATGGGCGGGATCGACGGTCTCCATCGGCGGATTGTCGCATCGCCCGCCATCCGCCCGTGCGGGCACATGGCCGCAGACCAGGCAATAAAAAAGCCCGCCCCGGTCGAACCGGTAGCGGGCTTGCTCCCTCCCCCACGTCGGGATGCCGGGGCATCGTGAAGGAAGCGTTAGGGCAAAGCACGCTGCAGTGCAAAAAAGAACCGGCGGGTACATTTAATCGAGCGCATCGGCCGCTGCGCGCCTGCCGTCGGGGTTTCGCGCACAATGCGGTGCTCCGGGGAGGGGCCCCGGATGCCCACGCGATTTCAAGACACGCGCCGCATACGGCCAGATCCGGCATGGATGCAGCGATCGTCTTCCATCCCCGCCCATCGCATCGACAAGGAGCGTTTCCGCATGAACCCGATTCTCAAGACCTCTCTGACCGCAGGCGCATGCAGCATGCTGCTGGCGCTCGGCGTCTGGACCGCACGACCGGCGTCTGCCGCATCCCCCGACGTCACCGCGGCGGAAGCGCCGGCGCAACCCGGGCAGATGAAAGTGCTCGCCACCGCGGGCGACGATGTCGCCGGCACGCTGGCGACGCCGTCCGGCGCGCTGTCGTTCCGCACCGCCAGTCTCGCCGCCGGCAAGGCCGCCGCGCAGGGCGTGCCGCCGGATCGCGTGACCGTCCGCCTCGAAGTGAACGGCGCCGTGATCGATCACGACATCGACTACATCGCCGGCACCATGACGGTGCGCACCACGGAACGCGTGGTCATCGACGCGCCGGACCGCGCCGTGCTCAAGAGCTTCCAGATCGAACTCGGCCGCACTCTGCCCACGCTGACCAGCGGCCAGCGCGTGCCGAAGTCGCACGACGCGCTGTGGCGGCTGGCGGAAATGTATTCGGAAGTGCCGCTGGGCAGGACCTTCGCTCAGGAATGGGTGGTGAAACGCGGTGGCGCCACGCCGATCGCCCCGCCGGCGGGCGTTCTCGACCGCGAAACCGGCACGCTGTTGCCCGGCGGGCAAAGTCTGGGCAGACCGCAGATCATGGCCGCCGCCTGCAACGAGCAGAGCGGCGGCAGTTTCACCAACCTGCACGCCATCGTCGACGTCTGCGACGACGACCGCGTGTTCTATCGCGCCTCGTCCCACGATTACTGCCCGACGCACGGCTACACCAGCAAGAGCGTGGCCTACGGCTGCGGCGCCAGTTCGTGCCCGGGCCGCTGCGGCGCGGGCTGCGGCGTGGGCGATGGTCTCGGCGCCTGGTACCAGGACTGCCTCGATCACGACATCTGCAATCGCGACCACAACTCGCAGCTCGGTGCCTGCGGCGACGAATGGACGGAAGCGGCGGACGACTACGCGTTCGGCGCGATCTCCTGCTACACCACCTGTCATTGACGTCCTCGTCACGAAGGCGTGGACGACAGAGGGCCCGCTTCTCAGCGGGCCCTCTGGTGTTCGAACATCCGCTTCGAGCATCGCGCTTCAACAAGCGCGCATCGACCGCCGCGCCGCCGATCAGTCGGCGGCGGCGCTCCCGCCGGGCGCACGCGCGTCCGTCGCCGCACGCTGCGACGGATTGTGCGCGTCGAACCACGCCTTCACCTGTTGATACCAGAACACCGAATTCTGCGGTTTCAGCACCCAGTGATTCTCGTTCGGGTAATAGACGTAACGACTGGGCACGCCCTTGTTCAGCAGCGTGTGATAGAGCTCCAGCCCGTGATTCACCGGCACGCGGAGATCGGTCTGGCCATGCACGACGAGCGTGGGCGTCCTGAAGCGCGCGGCGCCGAGGTGCGGCGAATTGCGCTCCAGCACCTCACGGTTCTCGCCTTCCCAGAAACCGCCGAAACGCGCGGGCTCGGCGGAGAAATCCGCGGCCTGCTGGGTGTACAGGTTGTACACCGCCGCGTGCGCGACCAGCGCCTTGAACGGATGCTCGCGACCCAGAATCACCGCGGTGAGATACCCGCCATAGCTGCCCCCGCCGGCGACCATGCGATCGCGATCGATCCACGGCTGCGCCGCGAACCAGTCCGCCGCCTTGATCACGTCCTGGTAGGGCTGTTCGGCCCACTCCGGATTGATCGAATCGGCGAACGCCTGGCCGAAGCCGGAACTGCCGTGGAAGTTCGGCCAGGCGGTGACGTAACCCCAGCTGCCGAACACCTGCGCGTTCCAGCGGAAGGCCATGCCGTCGGTGATCGCGTTGTGCGGTCCGCCGTGGATCAGCATGAAGAACGGATACCGTTTCGACTTGTCGAAGCCCGGCGGATAGTTCACCCACATCTGGATGTCCTTGCCGTTGGCGCCGGTGTAGGTCACCGATTCATAGGTGCCGAAATCGGTCGCGGCCAGCAGCGCGTCGTTGATCGTCGACAGTTTCGTCGCCGCGCCGGTCTTCGGATCGATCCGGACGAGGGTCGGCGGCTCGACGAAGCTTTCGCGCAGACCGATCAGCGTGCCGTTGTCGGCCACCGCCAACCCGCCGAACGAAGTCGCGCCGGTGACCTTGCGCGGCGCGCCCTGCAGCGGCAGTTCGTAGACACGCACGGTGCCGGCGTCGTCGATCGCGCCGTAGAGACAACGACCGTCTCGCGCCCACACCAGTCCACCGGCGCTGCGATCCCAGTCGGCGTAGAGCTCGCGCGTACTGCCGTCGCCGCGATCGTGCAGCATCAGCCGGCCCTTGTCGGCGTAGAAGCCGCGGATCCGCTGCTGCACGAAACTCAGATGACGGCCGTCCGGGCTGTACAACGGTGTACCGTCGCCGGCCCGGTTGCCGGCGGTGAGATTGCGCGCCTCCTTGCCGCCACTGCCGTCGGCGCCGATCGCGACCACGAACACATCGTTGTTGGCGAGATTCGGGGTCGGGTCGGAATCGGCGACGAAGGCCAGCTCGCGGCCATCGGGCGAGATCGCGTAGTGACCGTCGGTGCCCTGCACCGCGCTGCGCGGCAACTGCAGACCGCTGGGCTGGGTCAGCGCCCGCACCGGCGGCAGTTCGGCGACATCGGCAGCGGCGTCGAACGCGACCGAGAACACGTGGAACTGGCGTTCGTCGAGATACTGGTCCCACGCGGACACCGGACCGGCATCCCAGACCATCGCGGTCATCTTGCGGTCCTTGCGTTCGTCCAGGCGCTTGCCCTGCTGGTCCAGCGCCAGATCCGCGAACACCCGCGACACGAACGCCAACCGCTTGCCGTCGCCGAACCATTTCGGGCTCTGCACGCCGGTCGCGAGTTTCGTGAGCCGCCGCGCTTCGCCACCGCCGAGCGGCATCACGTACAACTGCGGCGCCTTGTCGTCGCCACGCTGCGAGGTGAAGGCGACGTACCTGCCGTCCGGACTGATCGCCGGCGCGCCGTCGTTCGCGGCATCGGTGGTGAAACGCCGCTGGCCGCTGCCGTCGGTGTTCCATATCCACAGATCGGTGTAGCCCTTGTCCTCGTCCATCGCGAAGCGCGTGACCGGCGCGATCGCGATCCGGCCGTCGCGCGACAGCGTGGGCGCGCCGATGCGCTGGATCTGCCAGCTGCGCTCGACGGTGAACGGCTCTTTCTTCGCCTGTGCCTGCACGGGCGCGAAGCCCCCCACGCACAGCGCCGCGACCAGCGCGGTGGTGATGCCACGGATCATGAAGATTCTCCGGAGGTTGTCGTCGTCCGCCCGCGCGGCACCGCCGCACGGACCCCGCGGCGATCATGCCGCAGTCCTTCGCCGCGGCAAGTGCCGGAGGTCGTGGCCTGCAGCACACAAGGCCTCAGGAAGCGAGCCAGGGCTATCGCGGGGCACGACCATGCGACGGCGAGCGACCGCAGATGGATGAACGCGCCCGGACAAAAGAAAAACCCCGCATTTCTGCGGGGTTTTCCGTGAACGTCGCAGGCTGGATGGATCAGAAATCCATACCGCCCATGCCGCCCATGCCGCCGCCCATGCCGCCCGGGGCCGGCTCGTCCTTCTTCGGCGCTTCGGCGACCATCGCTTCGGTCGTGATCATCAGACCGGCGATCGAAGCCGCGTTCTGCAGCGCGGTGCGGGTGACCTTGGTCGGATCCAGGATGCCGGCCTCGACCATGTCGACGAATTCGCCGGTGGCCGCGTTGTAGCCGAAGTTGCCCTTGCCTTCCTTCACCTTGTTGACGATGACCGAGGGCTCTTCGCCGGCGTTGGTGACGATTTCGCGCAGCGGGGCTTCCATCGCGCGCAGGGCGATCTGGATGCCGTGGTTCTGGTCTTCGTTGATGCCCTTGATGCCGGAGATCGAGGCCAGGGCGCGGATCAGCGCGACGCCGCCGCCCGGGACGATGCCTTCTTCGACGGCAGCGCGGGTGGCGTGCAGCGCGTCTTCGACGCGGGCCTTCTTTTCCTTCATTTCGATTTCGGTCGACGCGCCGACCTTGATCACGGCCACGCCGCCGGCGAGCTTGGCGACGCGCTCCTGCAGCTTCTCGCGGTCGTAGTCGGACGAGGTTTCCTCGATCTGGGCCTTGATCTGCTTGATGCGGGCCTGGATGCCGTCGGCGGCGCCGGCGCCGTCGATGATCGTGGTGTTCTCCTTCGAGACCTGGATCTTCTTGGCGCGGCCGAGATCCTTGATCGTGGCCTTCTCGAGCGACAGGCCGACTTCTTCGGAAATCACGGTGCCGCCGGTGAGGATGGCCATGTCTTCCAGCATCGCCTTGCGACGGTCGCCGAAGCCCGGGGCCTTGACGGCGCAGACCTTGACGATGCCGCGGATGGTGTTGACGACGAGGGTCGCGAGGGCTTCGCCTTCGACTTCCTCGGCGACGATCAGCAGCGGCTTGCCGGCCTTGGCCACGCCTTCGAGGACGGGCAGCAGGTCACGGACGTTCGAGATCTTCTTGTCGTGCAGCAGGATGTACGGGTCATCCAGCTCGGCCGACATCGACTGCTGGTTGTTCACGAAGTACGGCGACAGGTAGCCGCGGTCGAACTGCATGCCCTCGACGACGTCGAGTTCGTTGTCCAGACCCGAGCCTTCCTCGACCGTGATCACGCCTTCCTTGCCGACCTTCTTCATCGCGTCGGCGATGATGTTGCCGATCGACTCGTCGCTGTTGGCCGAGATCGTGCCGACCTGGGCGATCGCCTTGTCGTCGGCGGTCGGCTTGCTGATGGCCTTCAGCTCGGCGACGGCGGCGACCACCGCCTTGTCGATGCCGCGCTTGAGGTCCATCGGGTTCATGCCGGCGGCGACCGCCTTCATGCCCTCGCGGATCAGCGCCTGGGCAAGCACGGTCGCGGTGGTGGTGCCGTCGCCGGCGTTGTCGGAGGTCTTGGAAGCGACTTCCTTCACCATCTGCGCGCCCATGTTCTCGAACTTGTCGGCCAGTTCGATTTCCTTGGCGACGGACACGCCGTCCTTGGTGATGGTCGGGGCGCCGAAGCTCTTCTCGAGCACGACGTTGCGGCCCTTCGGACCGAGGGTGGCCTTGACGGCATTGGCGAGGACGTTCACGCCGCGGACCATGCGGACGCGGGCATCTTCACCGAAACGGATATCTTTGGCAGCCATTGTCTGGAACTCCGGAATATTGTGTGGTTCGTAGGACGGGCCCTGGCCCGCCGTTGCGACTTGTCTGTTCGCGCCGTGCGCGGATCGAAACGGTTCCGATCATCGCGACCTTCATCGAAGAGGCCGCGACGGCGGGTCGAAACCCGCCCTTCGCGCACCGATCGCGGAATCAGCCGACGATCGCGAGGATGTCGTCTTCCTTGATGATCTTGTACTCGACGCCGTCCTGCTTGTAGGCCGAACCCGAGTACTGGCCGTAGATCACCTTGTCGCCGACCTTGACCTTCGGCGCGCGGGTGTTGCCGGTGGCGTCGATGAACTTGCCCTCGCCGACGGCGACGATTTCGCCCTTGGTCGGCTTTTCCTTGGCGGCGTCGGGGATGATGATCCCGCCGGCGGTCGTTTCTTCGGCTTCGATCGGCTTGACGACCACGCGGTCGTAGAGCGGCTTGAGATTCATGAGAACCCTCGCAAGTGATTGATTGGTGGAGAAAAGGCCGGCGATTTTAGCAGTCTCCCGACGGGAGTGCCAAAACCGGAGGCAAAGAAACCCCGGCAAGCCGGGACCCGGGGGAGATGGGGCGCCTGGCAGGGCTTTCAAGGGGGCTTCGATGCGCGAACCGGCACCGGGCCCCGGATCGGCGACGGCCGGCAGCCCAGGCCCGGCCTCGGGCTCAGAAGCAGTGCTCGGGCCCGGGGAACGATCCGTCCTTGACCGCCGCGACGAAGGCCATCACCCCGGCCCGGATGCTCGACTGGCCGAGCATGAAGTCGCGCACGAACCGGGCCTTGATGCCCGGGTAGACGTCGAGCATGTCGTGCAGGACCAGGATCTGCCCCGAACAGTCCGGGCCGGCGCCGATGCCGAGGGTGGGGATCGTCAGCGCGGCGGTGATCTCGGCGCCCAGGGCGGCCGGAACCGCCTCCAGCAGCGCCAGCGACGCGCCAGCCGATTGCAGCAGGAGGGCATCGGCGCGCATCTGCTCCGCGCTTTCGATCGACCTGCCCTGCACCCGATAGCCGCCAAGCTGGTGGATCGACTGCGGTGTGAGACCCAGGTGCACGCAGACCGGGATGGCGCGTTCGGTGAGGAAGCGGACCGTCTCGGCCAGCCAGCCGCCGCCTTCGATCTTCACGCCATGCGCGCCGGCGCGCACCAGCGCCGCGGCACTCAGGAAGGCGTCCTGCGGCGTCGAAAACGATCCGAACGGCAGATCCGCCAGCAACATCGCCTTGCGATTGCCGCGGGCGACGCAGCGGGTGTGATATTCGATATCGGCCACGGTCACCGGAAGCGTCGACGCGTGCCCCTGGCAGACCATGCCGAGCGAATCGCCGACCAGGAGGACTTCGACGCCGCAGTCACTCAACAACGTCGCGAAACTCGCGTCGTAACAGGTCAGCGCGGCGATCTTCTCGCCGCTGCGTTTCAACCGCGCCAGACCGACGCCGGTCACCGGCCGCGACGCGGCGCCGATCGCCTCCGGTTGCAGATAGCCGGTCATCGCGACCGCAGGGCGACGCAGGCCTCCAGCGCGTCGGCAAGACGATCGTCGCCCCAGAACAGGTCGTCGCCGACCCGGAACGAGGGCGCGCCGAAGATGCCATGACGGACCGCCTCCTCGGTGCGCGCGATCAGCGCCTGTTTGACTGCCGGCGACTGCGCCTCGGCGAGGGTCGATGCCGCATCCTGGCCGGCATGCGCGAGGCAGGCGGCGATCACCGTTTCGACCGCGATGTCCTCGTCCTGCACGAAGTTGGCGCGATACACGGCCCGCACGAACGCGGGCAACCATGCGGCATCGGCATGCACGCAGGCGATGCGCGCCGCCAGCAGACCGTTGCGCGGAAATGCCGACGGCATCCGCAGCGGCAACGCGTGCTTGCGGCATTGCCGCTGCAGGTCCTGCCACATGTAGCGGCCCTTCGCCGGAAACAGATTGAACGGCGAGTCGGTCCACCCCTGCTGCCGGAAGATCGGACCGAGCAGGAACGCGCGCCACTCGACCTCGACGCCGACACGTGCGGCCGCCTCCTCGATCCGCATCGCGGTGACGTACGAATAGGTGCTTGCGAATTCGAACCAGAATTCGAGTTTCATGCGCATTCCTTCACGGGCGACCCACTTCGGTCGCAGGCAGACAGATGAATTCCGTGGCGTCCACGCCGGCTTCGCGCGCGGACGGTTCCACCGGGGCGATTGGAAAAAGCGGCGGGCATCGGCGAGGGATGTCCACGCCGAAACAGGCTCGACGCGTGTGGGATCGCATTCGCCGCGGAGCACCGGCCATGCGGCATGGCGTCAACCACCGACAGCATCGACATGCGACGCATGCAGGCGCCGTGCGAAGAACGCGAGGATCTCGTCGCGCGCGGCGATCGTGGGCTGGCCGGCCGCATCGATGAGATGCGCGGTGACCACGCTGTGAGGCGAGGCCACCACCTTGTCGAAGAACGGCGGTGTCCGCGAATTGGCCGCGCTGTCGGGCAGCACCCGCGCGACGAACCGCGGACCGAGCGCCGTCGCGAACGCCGCGAATCGTTCCGCCCGGCAATGGCGATCACCTTCGAAACGATAGGCCATGACGGTCAGGTCTTCGCGCTCCAACCGTGCGCGTACCGCGGCGAGCTCGTCCGCGGCCACGTTCATGCCCGCGGGATCGTCGATCGGCAGCGAGGGCTGGCACACGACCGGCGCCAGCATCGCGGATTCCAGCATCATGGACAGCGCGAAGTTGCCGGTGAAGCACATGCCGATCGCGCCCACGCCCGGACCGCCGCACTCCGCATGCGCCCGTCGCGCGAGCGCGCGCAGCCACTGCGTGACCGGACTGGATTCGTTCGACGCGAAGGCCCGGAACTCCGCACCGACGCAGGCGCGCCTCATGATCGCCAGACCTTCCTCCGCGTCCGGAACGGCGCCATCGCGGCCGAACAACGACGGCATGTAGACGGTGAAACCGGCCTCGCGCACCCAGCGCGCGAACCGCGCGACGTGCGGACTGATCCCTGGCATCTCGGTCATCACGATCACCGCCGGACCGCGGCCGGCCACGTACACGCGCTTGACGACGCCTTCGATGTCCACCTCGCGCGGATCGAAGTCCTCGAGCGCATCGTGTCGATGCATGTCCCGCTCGTCTGCCATCGTCGCTTCGCACCTCGCACCGTCCGGGGCTTGTATTGGAACGTGACGAGGGAAAGAATGGCAGTGTCCGCCCGAACATTTTTCAGGCGTTATCCGACATGCACGATTTCACCGTCCTGATTCTCGAAGACGCATACCCGACCAGCGTGGCGGTCACGCGCGACGTGTTATCGGCTGCCGGCATGTTGGCGACGCGCACGGGCGCCACCGCGCCGCGATGGCGGCTCTGCTCGCTCGACGGCGGTCCGGTCCGCCTGCAGGGCGGATTCTCGATCGACACCGTCAGATTGCCGGCGAGATCACGGCAGGATCGCTCGACCTGGGTGCTGCCCGGGATTGGTCACGTCACGCCCGCGGCACTGGAAGCGCGACTCGATCATGCCGATGCGATCGCCGCGATCGACGCCATCGCGCGCCACGCGAAACACGGCGGACGCGTCGCGGCCTCGTGCTCGGCGGTCTTCCTGCTCATGGCCGCCGGCCTGCTCGACGGGCGCCGCGCCACCACGACCTGGTGGCTCGCGCCCCTGCTGAAGCGGATGACCCCGACATGCATGGTCGACGCCGACCGCATGGTGTGCATGGATGGCCCGATCATCACCGCAGGCGCGGCGTTCGCGCAGACCGACCTGATGCTGCATCTGCTGCGCGAATGCAGCGGCAACGCACTCGCCGACGCGGTCTCGCGATCATTGTTGATCGACGGCCGCGAAGCGCAGGCGCCATTCATCGTCCCGGAGCTGCAGGCCGGCGGCAACGCACTGGTCGCCCGCATCGCGACGCGCATCGAATCCGCATTGCCGAATCCGCCGACCGTGTTCGAACTGGCGCAGGAGTTCGGCATGTCCGAACGCACGCTGTCGCGCCACCTGCATCGCGCGACCGGCAAAAGCACGACCGCACTCGTGCAGAGCATTCGCCTCAGACGCGCCCGCGTGCTGCTGGAAACCAGCCGCATGACCGTCGAACAGGTCGCCGAAGCCGTGGGCTACGGCGATGCCACCGCCCTGCGCCGGCTGATGAAGAAAATCACCGGCGCGAATCCCAGCCGGTATCGGCCGGCGGTGGTCGCGCGCTGACCGCAACGGTCGGTCCGAGCGGATGCGCGATGGTGCGGCGCTCCCATGCTGGACACTTTCTGTCCAAGGCACCTGATCGCAATGAGAAACGGCCGGGTTTCCCCGGCCGTTTCCGTCATGCAGGACCCGAAACCTTCAATCAGAAGCGGTAATCGGCGCTCATGTACCAGAACGAACCCGGCAGATCGTAGGTACCGGCGTCGTAGCCGTTCAACGAGCAGGTCACGCACACCGGCGGCTCCTTGCCGAACACGTTGTTGGCGCCGAGCGACAGCTTGAGACCCTCAAGCGTGAACGCATCCTTCCACGAGAACTGCATGTCGTGATAGGTGACGGCACCCAGCGTGTTGATGTTGCCCGGCGTCAGACAGTTCGGCACGGTGGCGATGGTCGCGTTGTTGCAGTCTTCCTCGACGGCATCGATATGGCGAACGCCATAGGTGAAGTCGAAGTTGCCCTTGTGCCAGCCCAGTTGCAGATTGGTCTGCCACTCGGGGATCGCACTGTCATTGACTTCGACGCCGACCCGGCGCGACGAACGGATACCGTCGCCGTCGATCGCCTTGTAATCGCGCACCCAGGTGGTCTGCAGACCAGCGCTCAGACTGCCGAAGCCCCATTCGGGGCTGAGCCAGTTGATCTTGAGGTCGGCACCACTGGTCTCGACGGTACCGAAGTTCTGCAGGAAGTTGTTCGGCGGGTTGAGATTGCCGTTGCCCTGGCGGGTGAACGGCGAGCACAGCCGCGGATCCGTCCCGTTGCCCTCGTTGTAGCAGGCGACGAGCAACGTCTGCAGGTCGCGGGACTGGACGGCACCCTCGATTTCATGATCGTAGTAGCTGACTTCGAAATCGAGCTTGCGCGACCAGGAGGCGTCCTCAGCCCAACCGGGGCTGTAGACCAGACCGACAGTCCAGCTGTCCGACTCTTCCGGATCCAGATCCGGATTGCCGCCGGTGAAGGTGGTGATCTGGGTATTGGCCTGTTCGAAGTTGTCCGGAACGCCCTGCGCGACGCAGGCCGCTTCCAGACCCGCCGACACGCCATCGGTGCGGTCCACCACGGGAGCGCCGGTCGGGCCGCAAGGATCGACCAGCGTGGCGCCGAACTGGGTCAGGCCATACAGCTCGCCAAGGTTCGGCGCGCGGAAGCCCTGCGAGTAGGTGCCGCGGACGACGAGGTCTTCGATCGGCTGCCAGCGGAAACCGACCTTGCCGGTGGTGGTGCTGCCGAAAGTCGAATAATCCGACCAACGCAGCGCAGCGGTGAGGTCGAGGGTCGCGAGCACCGGGAAGTTGAATTCGCCGTACACCTCGGTCACATCGTAGGTCGCCGACACCGGCGCCGCGAAGGAATCCTGCGATTCGCCAGTCTGACGCAGCGGGTCGGGATCGAAATCACCCTTGTAACGACGATATTCGGTACCGGCGGCGAAACCGGCCGTGCGATCGCCGATCGAGAACAGATCGCCGGTGATGTTGAACGAGAAGATGTCCAGTTCCTGGGTGCTGGCATCGCGCTGGTTGGTGATGATCCAGTCGATCATCTGGCGGGTGAACGGCCGGCCCTGGCCGCCAAAGAGATCCAGCGGGGTGCAGCCCGGGGTCGCGGCGCAGACGGTCGGATCGCCGAGCGCGGTGCGGATGTGGGCGACGTTGTAGCCGTTGGTGAAGCGCTGGGTCGCCGAGTTGCGGGTATGCACGTAGTTGGCGTCCCAGCCGTAGCTGCGATCGCCGAAATCGAGCAGGCCGTCGAGACCGACATTGAAGTACCAGGTATCGACGTTCTGCTGGAAGATGCGCGGCCCGACTTCGAGCGGACGACGGCCGATGAAGACGAAGTTGTTGCTCCCGTCAAGAGCGAAACCGAACGGATTGAAGGGGTGATTCGCCGGGATCGAGATGGTGTCGGCGATGCCGCCGGTGCCGGCGCCCGGGCCTACGAAGATCGGTTCCGGCGCCGCCTGGTTGGTCGACTGGCGATTGTTGAACAGGCCCTTGATGTGCAGGCGGGTATTGTCGCTCAGATCGATGTTGATGCTGGCGAACAGCGACTTGCGCTCGCTCGGGGTCAGCAGCAGGTTGAACGGCGCGTAATTGAAGCGATCGGAACTGTCGAAGGCGTTGTAGGTGCCGCCATTCGGGTTGCCCGGCACGAATACCGGCGTGGTGGTGCCCGGATTCAGGGTGATGTTGTAGAACGTGGTGTTGGTCGGGTCGAAAAAGACGAAACGTCCCTGCGGGGTCCCCGAACTGCAGGCGGCGAGACCGGCGCCGGGTTCGCACTCGGACGACTGCCCCCAGTCGCCCGAACTGATCCGCTCCTGCTCGTAGTAGCTGGCACCGAGCACCGCGTTCCAGCCGTCGCCGCCGGTGCCGAAGGTGAAGGAGCCTTCCTTGGTTTCGCCGCCGCGGCTGTATTCGCCGTAGTAGGTGTGCAGCTCGGCGCCCTGGAAGTTCTTGCGGGTGATGATGTTGACCACGCCGGCGATGGCGTCGGAGCCGTAGATCGCCGAGGCGCCGTCCTCGAGCACTTCGACGCGCTCGATGATGGCCAGCGGGATGGTGTTGAGGTCGGCGCTGCCGCTGACGCCCGAGGCCGAGGATTCGTTGACCCAGCGGATGCCGTCGACGAGGACCAGCACGCGCTGCGAGCCGAGGTTGCGCAGGTCGACCTGGGCCGAACCGGCGCCGATGCCGCCGCCGTCCGGCGGATAGCCGAAATTGCCCGAGGAGTTGAACTTGGCGTTCAGCGCCTTGCCGCTGGCGGTGAGCTGCTGCAGCAGTTCGCCGACGCTGGCGACACCGCTTTCCTGGATCTTGGCGCGGTCGATGACGTACACCGGTTGGGCGGTGACGGCGTTGGTCTGCTTGATGCGGGTGCCGGTGACACTGATCGTGTCGAGGGTGCTCTCTTCCTGCGAAGCGTCCTGCGCCGCGGCGATGCCGGGCAGCGCGAGAAGCAACGTCAGGTGGACGGCGGCCGTCAGGCGATTACGGCGCAGCTTGCTCATGTACGTTCTCTCCATTGTTTTAATCGGGTCGTGACGCGTAGCCACCGCCTTCGGCCCCCTCCTTGGGCGGTATCGGGACTTTGTAAACAAAATGTGAAGACAGGGCAAGGTGCCGGGGGTCGGAGGGGCTTCCGGCAGGGGGCTCCGGAGCCCTCCGCCACCCCCTGGGCTATAGTCCCGCCCATGCGAATCCCCCTCCCGTGCGTCCTCGCGGCCCTGCTCGCCGCCTTCGCTCCGGCCGCCTGCCGGGCACAGACCGATGTTTCCGCCCTCGCCCGCGCCCGGGCCGCTCTGGAGGCCGCCGAGCGCGGCGAGCAGGAGGCCGCGGCGCTGCCGGCGGATCACCCGCTCGCCGGCTGGGTCGAATACGCCCGGCTGCGCCGCGACATCGACACCCTTTCCAGCGACACCGGCCAGCGCTTCCTGGCCCGTCATCGCGGCCAGACCGTCGCCGCCGCCTTCCGCGAACAATGGCTGGCCGCGCTGGCCCGGCGCGAGGACTGGCCGGCCTTCCGCGCCGCCTGGTCGCCCGACATCAGGACCACCACCCTGCGCTGCGCCGAACTCAACGCCCGGCAGGCGCTGGGCGCGGCCGATGCCGACTGGACCGCCGACGCGCGGGCGCTGTGGCGCAGCACCGGCAAATCCCTGCCCGGCGAATGCGACGCCCCGATGGCGGTGCTCGCGGCGAAAGGCGGGCTGGAGCCCGCCCTGCGCTGGGAGCGGATCGAGAAGGCGGCGGCCGAATGGCAGCCGGGCGTGATGCGTGCCGCGGCGCGCGGACTGCCGGCCGAGGAGTTCGCGCTGGCGAACGACTACGCGGCGTTCGTCGAATCCCCGCACGATCGCGCGCTGAACTGGCCGAAAACCCCGCGCAGCCGCGGGATCGCCTCGCATGGACTGGCCCGTCTGGCCAAAGCGCAACCGGCCGCCGCCGAAGCGCGGCTGCCGAAGTTCGTCGAAGCGCTGGGCATGAACGACGTCGAACGCGGACGCGCGCTGTATCAGGTCGCGCTGTGGTCGGTGGCCTCGTATCTGCCCGAATCCGCGCGTCGCCTCGCCGCGGTGCCCGACGCCGCCTACGACGAGAAACTCCACGAATGGCGCGTGCGCGAAGCGATGGCCCGCTCCGACTGGCGCGGGGCGCTCGCCGCCATCCGCAGGATGGGCGACACCGAACCCGGCCGGAAAATGCGCCGCGACTCGCGCTGGCGCTACTTCGAGGCGCGACTGCTGGAGATGGCCGGCGACAAGGCCAATGCCGAGATCCTGTACCGCGACGCCGCCAACAAACCGGAATTCCACGGCTTCCTCGCCGCCGACCGCATCGGCGCGCCGTATGCGCTTTGCCCATGGACGCCGAAGACCGATGCCACGGCGAAAGCCGCGGTCGCGCGCGATCCGGCGCTGACCCGCGCGATGTTGCTGTACCGGCTGGAACGCGCCGCTTGGGCCGAGCGCGAATGGAACGACGCGCTCTCACGCTTCTCGCCGGAACAACGCCGGATCGCGGTCGACATCGCCCAGGACAACGGCTGGTTCGATCGCGGCGTGTTCGGTCTGGTCAATGTCGGCGGCAAGTCGTATCAGGACGAACTGCGGCTGTACGAACTGCGCTTTCCGCTGCATCACGACAACGTCATCCGTCGCGAAGCCGGCAAGCATCGTCTCGATCCGACCTGGATCGCGGCCGAGATCCGTGCCGAAAGCATCTTCAATCCGAAGGCCCGATCGCACGCCGATGCGCGCGGGTTGATGCAGGTGCTGCCGAGCACCGGCGCCGGCCTCGCCAAGCGCCTCGGCCTGCCCTGGCGCGGCGGCGACAGCCTGTACGAGCCCGAGTTCAACATCCAGCTCGGCACCGCGTATCTGCGCGAACTCGAAGACAAGTACGGCATGACCTACGTCGCCATCGCCGCCTACAACGCCGGCCCCGCGCCGGTGGCGCGCTGGCAGTCGCAACGTCCGGACATGGACGCGGATTTCTGGATCGAGACGATCAGCTACAAGGAAACCCGCGATTACGTCGCCCGCATTCTCGCCTTCAGCGTGATCTACGACTGGCGGCTCAACGGCAACGCGATGCCGATCACCGACCGTCTCGCCGGGCGCATCGTCGACACCCGCAAGCCGTTCGTGTGCCCGGCACCGTCCGAGCCGCCGCCGGCACCGGCCGGACCGGCCGCCGCGACGCCGGCGAGACGTTCGCAGCGATGAACCGCTACCGCACGCTGTGGCACTGCCTGCCCGATGGCATCACCGACACGCCGACACGGGACTCCCGCACATGAACCGCACCATCGTCGTTCTCGGCGGCACCGGCTTCATCGGCCGCGTTCTGGTCGCGCGCCTGCTCGCGAACGGCGATCGCGTGCGCGTGCTCTCGCGCAGCGCGGACACCCGCGCATGCGTGCCGCCGTCGGTCGAACATCGCGTCGGCGATGTGTACGCGCCGGCCTTCCTGCGCGAAGCGTTCGCGGGCGCCGACGTCGTGGTCAACCTGGTCGGCATCCTCAACGAACGCGGCGATGATGGCCGCGGTTTCCGGCGCGCGTTCGTCGAACTGGCCGACACCGTGATCGCGGCGATGACCGATCGCGGCGTCGATCGCCTGCTGCAGATGAGTTCCCTGCGCGCCGGCGAAGGCAGCAGCCACTATCTGCGGACGCGCGGCGAAGCCGAGACCCGTGTGCGCGCGTCCGCGCTGCACTGGACGATCTTCCGGCCATCGGTGGTCGCCGGCCCCGGCGACGGCCTGTTCTGCCGCTTCGCGCAGTTGCTGCGGTTCGCGCCCGGGCTGCCGCTGGGACGCGCGAACGCGCGTTTCCAACCGGTCTGGGTGGGCGATGTCGCCGAAGCCTTCGTGCGCGCGCTCGACGACGACACGACCATCGGCCGCAGTTACGACCTGGTCGGCCCGGAGACGATGACGCTCGCCGGGATCGTGCGCCTGACCGCTCAGACGAAAAGCTGGTCGCGGTTCGTGCTGCCGCTGCCCGACGCGCTGGGCCGGCTGCAGGCGGAGGTCGGCGAACACCTGCCGGGCAAACCGATCAGCCGCGACAACTGGCGTTCGCTGCAACTGGATTCGATCAGCGCAGACAACGGCCTGCCGGCGCTCGGCATCGCACCGACCGATGTCCGCGCGAAACTGCCGGAGATCCTGCCCGTCGTGGCATGATCGCCCCCTTCCGCACGACGAGGACATCACCATGGGACTGCTCGACGCCCTGCTGGGCCATGCCGGCGAAAAGCCGGTCGACAAGATCGCGGAGGAATTCGCGCCCCTGCTCGCTCCGGACGAATCGCTGCAGCGCGCGTTCTCGACCATCCGCGATCTGATCGTGTTCACCGACCGGCGCATGATCCTGGTGAACAAACAGGGCGTGACCGCGAAGAAGACCGAATACCGCAGCATTCCGTACCGCGCGATCACGATGTTCTCGCTGGAAACGGCGGGGCATTTCGACCTGGAAGCGGAACTGCGCATCTGGTTGTCGGGCCAGCCGGCGCCGATCGAAGTGCATCTGGGCCGCAATTCCGGCGCCCAGGACATCATCGCCCTGCTGGCGCAGCACGCACCGAAATAGCGCGGTTCGAAGCACACCATGAAGACCTATCTCGTCGGCGGCGCCGTCCGCGACAAACTGCTCGGCCTGCCGTGCGGCGACCGCGATTACGTGGTGGTCGGCGAAACGCCGGCATCGATGCTCGCCGCGGGCTTCCAGACCGTCGGCAAGGATTTCCCGGTCTTCCTGCACCCGCAGACCGGCGAGGAATACGCGCTGGCGCGGACCGAGCGCAAATCGGCGCGCGGTCATCGCGGGTTCGTCGTCCACGCATCACCGGACGTGACCCTGGAAGACGACCTGGTCCGTCGCGATTTCACCATCAACGCGATCGCCGAGGACAGCGACGGCCGTCTGATCGACCCCTACGGCGGCGCGCGCGATCTCGAGGCGCGCGTGCTGCGCCATGTCGGACCGGCCTTCGCGGAAGATCCGCTGCGGGTACTGCGCGCGGCGCGATTCATGGCGCGCTTCGCGGCGCACGGCTTCACGGTGGCGCCGGAAACGACGGCGCTGATGCGCGAGATGGTCGTCGCCGGCGAATTGTCGGAACTGACCCCCGAACGCGTCTGGAAGGAACTGGTCGGCGCGCTGCGCGCATCGCGCCCTTCGGCCTTCCTGCGCACCCTGCGCGACTGCGGCGCGCTGGCCGTCGTCCTGCCCGAGGTCGATGCGCTCTACGGCGTACCGCAGCGCTCGGAATTCCATCCCGAAGTCGACACCGGCCTGCACATCGAGCTGGTCTGCGACATGGCCGCGCGGATCGCGCCGGGCGACGACGTGGTCGGCTTCGCCGCGCTCGTCCACGACCTGGGCAAGGCGCTGACGCCGGCCGAGGAATGGCCGAAGCATGTGCTGCACGAACAACGCGGACTCGACCCGGTGAAAGCGCTCTGCCGCCGGCTGAAGGTGCCCACCGCGCACCGCGATCTCGCGCTCGGCGCCTGTCGCGAACATCTCAACATCCATCGGCTGCACGAAATGCGCGGTGCCAGCGTGCACGATCTGATCGCGCGCAACGATGGTTTCCGCCAACCGCAGCGGATCGCACTGCTGGCGCTGGTCTGCGAGGCGGACAAGCGCGGTCGTGGCGGCATGGCCGAATCCGACTACCCGCAGGGCGCGGAACTGGTGCGTCTGCACACCGCGGCGATGGCGGTGCGCGGCGCCGACGTGGCCCGGCCGGGCATGGACGGTCCGGCGGTCGGCGAAGCGCTGCGGCGCGCGCGCATCGCGGCGATCGGCGCGGCACGGAAGGCAGCGGCGGACTGAGCAGACGTTCTACCCCGGGCTGAAGCCCGCGCTACGGACGATCCAACTCCAGCAGCAGATCGCGCCACGGCGTGAGCTGCGTGCCGAGACCGGCGATCACGCCGAGCGTGTTCGCGAAGGCGTCGGCCCGGTCCATCATCCGGTACGCGGTGAACGCGCCCTGCGCATATTCCAGCGCGATGCCCATCAGCACGAGAGCGACGCCGACGCTGAGCAGCGAGCGCCAGCGCGGATACAACTGGACCGCGCCGGCGGCGAGGAGGGCATAGGTCAGGAAATGTTCGATCTTGTCGCCGCCGGACGGCAGCCGCCCGAGATCCGGCACCGGCATCAGCGAAGCCACCACCGTCGCCGCGACGGCCGCACACCACAGCGCCGCCCACAGCCAGGGACGACGGAACGGCTTGAGCGAACGGCCGAAGCGATAGACGGTCATGCGACGGGTTCCACGACGGGATTCACAGGCGATGACTGAGATCGCCGACCAGGAACGCATGGTCCAGCCCGACCTTGCGCGCGAAGCCCATGACCTGGAAGCGTTCGCCCATCTCGCCCGGCAGGGTGAGCTTCTTGGCCTGCTGGCGCAGTGCGTAGCGCGCGGCTTCGTCGGCGGCGCGCTGCTCGTGATCGGCGAGCCGCGCTTCCAGTCCGTTGCCGATCAGGAAACTGGCCTGCGAACAGTAGCCGGAGAAGTCGAAGCCCGCGCCGCTGCCGGCTTCGACCAGCGCGGTGAAATCCACCGACACCGTGACGTCCTGCAGGCCCACGCGCGCGAACACGTCGTCGACCAGGCGATGGCGATGGAAGGCGCGCAGGGTCCCGTCTTCGCGTCGCGGATCGTAGTACTCGCGCCGCGGATAACCGTAATCGACGAGCAGCAACGCGCCGGTGTCGAGCCCGCCGATCACCGCCTGCAGCCAGTACGGCAGTTGCGGCAGGACTTCCGAGCGGTAGCCGTCGCGGAACGGACCGCCGGCCTGGCGTTCGACATGACGCACCGCGGCCGACAGCAGCGCGTCCGCCGGACGATCGGTGCGGACGAAACCGCCGGCGGCATCGAGCGCGACATGCTCTTCGTAGACCTCGCCCTCGCGGATCGCGAAGCGCGAGGTCGGCAACGCGTCGATGACCTCGTTGGCGAAGACCACGCCGTTCCAGCGCGTCGGGATCGGCGTCTGCAGCCACTCGACCCGGGCGAACACATCCGGCGACAGCACTTCGCGCAGGCGGACATGCTGGCGATGGCGCAGATCGGCGCTGGGCTCGAGGATCGCGTAACGCGCCGGCAGGGTTCCGGTCGCGAGCATGCGCTGGATCGCGGCCTCGGCGAACGCGCCGCTGCCACCGCCGATCTCCAGGAAGCGGGCGTCGTCGCCGCACGCGCGCAGCACCGGCGAGAGCGCGTCGACCACGCATTCGGCGAACAGCGGCCCGAGCTCCGGCGCGGTGACGAAATCGCCCGCTGGGCCGAGCTTGGTCGCACCCGCGCTGTAATACCCCAAGCCCGGCGCGTAGAGCGCCAGTTCCATGAAACGCCAGAACGGAAGCGCCCCGCCGTTGCTCGCGATCTGATCCTGGATCAGCGCGGCCAGCCGTTCGCTGTGCGCCCTGGCGTCGGGATCGAGCGCGTCGTCGTTCTGCATGCGGCAGCTCCGTTGCGGGGCCGCACAGAATAACAACCCCGGGCCCGGGAAAGGCCTATTTCGAGGACTCTTCTTCGCGGATCTTCTTCCGGGCGAACCACCAGAGGTACCCGCCCATGAGGATGATGAAGCCCAGACCACCGAGGGTCATCCAGCCGACCGGCTTGGTGAACAGTTCCGAGACGATGGGATGCATGGCGAAGCTCCGCTGTGAACTGGCGGCAGCATGCGCCGGGGGCGGAAACCCGGCTTGACTATGGTCAAATGGCCCACGCACCGCCGCCCGCATCCGAGACGCTCCGCATGCCCGCCTCCCGCCCCGTCGCCCTCGTCACCGGCGCCGCACGCCGGCTCGGCGCCGCGATCGCCCGTCGCCTGCATGCGGCCGGTTACGACCTCGTCCTGCACTACCGGCACTCCGCCGGCGACATGGCCGCGCTGGTCGCGGAACTCGATCGCGATCGCGCGGGCAGCGCACTGGCGCTGCAAGCCGATCTGGCCGAGTACGACCGTCTGCCGGAACTGGTGGCGGGTGCCGTCGGCCGCTACGGCCGCCTCGACGCGCTGGTGAACAACGCGTCGGCGTTCTCGCCGACGCCGTTGGGCACCATCACCCCCGCCGACTGGGACGCGCAGTTCCTGATCAACGCGCGCGCGCCGCTGATCCTGGCCCAGGCCGCCGCACCGCATCTGAAGGCCGCGCGCGGCGCGATCGTGAACCTGACCGACATCTACGCCGAACGCCCGCTGCGCGACCACGTCGTCTACGGCATGAGCAAGGCCGCGCTGCTCGCCGCGACCCGTTCGCTGGCGCTGGAACTGGCGCCGGAGGTCCGGGTCAACGCGATCGCGCCCGGCGCGATCCTGTGGCCGGAAGAAGGCAAATCCGACGCCGCGAAGGCCGCGCTGCTCGCGCGCACGCCCCTGGCGCGCACCGGCACCGAGGCCGAGATCGCCGAGGCGGTGCGCTGGCTGCTGCAGGACGCGTGCTACACCACCGGCCAGACGCTGCGCGTGGACGGCGGGCGGATGCTGGAAAACTGACCCGCCCGGCGATGACCGGGCGGGCCACGATGCCGCACAGGCTCAGCGCTTCGGCGCGAACGCCGATTCCAGCGCCATGCCACTGAACGCCGCGGGCGTCTCGTGCGAGACCGCATAGCGATACAGCGCGGCCGAATAGATGCCGCTCAGCGCCGACTGGGTCACGCCGAGCAGCAACACGCCGATCACGAAGACGGCGCCGACCGCGATGCCGACCGCCATCGAGATCTGCCAGGCGAGGATGGTGGCGATCACGCCGAGGATCACCGCGAGCGTCGTGAACAGCCCGAACGCGGCACCGATGCCGACATTGCCGATCGCGTTCTCGCCCCAGGTCTTCTTCAGCAGCGTCACGCTCTCCTTCAGCGCGTCGATCGGACCGATGTCGCGATTCACCAGCACCGGCACCACCAGGAAGGTCGCCAGCGTCCAGGCCATGCCCAGACCGCTGCCGATCATGCGGACGAAGACGTTGTTGTCGCGGTTCTTCAGCGATTGCAGGATCACACCGACCGTCGCCGCGATCGCGGCATAGCCCAGGATCGCCGGCAACCGCGCCTTCGCCGCGCGGATGCCGTCGGAGAAGGTCGGATCGCCGCCTTCCAGCCGGATCGTGGCCGCCGCCACCAGCGCGCTGTTGAAGAACACGATGACGCTGTACTGGCAGAAATAGAAAACGAATCCGAGCACCGCGCCGACGATGTTGAAGCCGTCGGCGAACAGTTTGAGCGCGAAGATCGGCAACGCGAACGTGGTCAGCACCAGCAGCGTGGCCAGCGACGAGAGGATCGGAAACAGCATCAGTTCCTTGTCGGCGCGCAGCACCGACGCGCTTGCCTTGACCAGGTTCCAACTGCGGGAGAATTTCGCGAACATCGCCTGCGCCCTCCGGAGGACACGGTGTGTGGAGGCGTCATCGTGACGTTCGCACCCGCGCCGCACAAGCGCAGGAAGTCACCCCGTACGGAATAACATTGCAGGCGCGCCGACCGTCAACGCGATGCCGATGGATCGAACACGATCGCGCACGCGGCGTCGCGCTCCATCGACGCGGCCCAAAGCGCCGCAAGCGTGCGCCCGCTGCGCGGATCGACGAAGTCCGGGGCGATGTCCGCCAACGGCTTCAGCACGAACGCGTGCCGCAGTTCGTCGCGCGGCAACTGCAGATGCCCGGGGCCGTCCAGCACGAGGGCGTCGTAGAACACGATGTCGATGTCCAACGGACGATCGCCGAACCGCGGCCCGCTGCGATCGCGCCCGTGCGCGTCCTCCAGCGCGTGCAGCCAGTCGTTGAGCGCGAACGGATCGAGATCGCTGTCGATCACCGCGGCCGCGTTGAGGAAATCCGGACCATCGAAACCGACGGCGGCGAACCGGTACACCTTCGACCCGACGACGTCGCCGAAACGTTCGCGCAGCGCCGCGAAGGCGGAGCGGAGGTTCCGCTCCGCGTCGATGTTGCTGCCGAGGCTGAGAAAGGCATGCCCCATGTCAACCGCGACCGCGCTCGATCAGCACGCCCACCGCGCGCGCACCGCGCACCGCACCGGGCTTGCTCAGTTTCAGGCGGACGTGCGACACGCCGAACTCGGCCAGGACGATCTCCGCGCAGCGCTCGGCGAGCGTCTCCACCAGTCCGAACGAAGACTGCGACACGTACTCGACCAGACGTTTGCTCACGGCCTTGTAGTCGAGCGTATCGGCGATGTCGTCGCTGGCCGCGGGCACGCGGTTGTCGAAGGCCATCTCGATGTCGAACAACAGCGGCTGGCGGATCCGCCGCTCCCAGTCGTAGATCCCGATCAGGGCCTCGATTTCGAGGGCTTCGATGAACACCTTATCCATTCACGACTCCGGGCTCGACCGCCGGCAAGGTTGCCATATCCCAACGCGGCACGACATGCACCGAGGCATCGCTGCGCTGACCGGCCTGCAGGCGCAATGCGCCGGCGAAGGCGATCATCGCGCCGTTGTCGGTGCACAGTTCCGGGCGCGGGAAGCAGACCCGGCCGCCGCGCTTCGTCGCCATCGCATGCAGCTTCTCGCGCAGGCGTCGGTTCGCGCCGACGCCGCCGGCGACCACCAGCACGTTCGCACCGGAGGCTTCCAGCGCGCGCTCACACTTGATCGCCAGCGTGTCCACGACAGCATCCTCGAAACCGCGGGCGATATCGGCGCGGGTCGTGTCGCTCTGATCCGAATCGCGCCAGGCCAGCAGGACCCGGGTCTTCAGACCGCTGAAACTGAAATCCAGCCCGGGACGGTCGGTCATCGGCCGCGGAAACCGGAACCGGCCCTGGGTGCCCTGCTGCGCCAGCGCCGCCAGTTGCGGACCACCGGGATACGGCAGGCCCATCAGCTTGGCCGATTTGTCGAAGGCTTCGCCGGCGGCATCGTCGAGGGTGTCGCCAAGCAGCCGGTAGCGACCGATGGCATCCACCGCGACCAGTTGGCTGTGGCCGCCGGAGACCAGCAGCGCGACGAACGGCGGCGCCGGCGGATCGTCTTCCATCAGGGGCGCCAGCAGGTGGCCTTCCATGTGGTGGACGCCCACGGCCGGGAGATCCAGGGCCCAGGCCAGCGACCGTGCCACGCCGGCCCCGACCAGCAACGCCCCCACCAGACCGGGGCCGGCGGTGTAGGCCACCCCGTCGAGGTCGCGGACGGCCATTCCGGCCTCGGCCAGGGTCTGGCGGATCAACGGGACCAGCTTGCGCACGTGGTCGCGGCTGGCCAGTTCCGGCACCACCCCGCCGTATTCGGCGTGGAGGGCGATCTGGCTGTAGACCGCATGCGCCCGCAGTCCTGCCGCACCGGGCCGGGCCGTGTCGTACACGGCCACGCCGGTCTCGTCGCAGCTGGTTTCGATACCGAGAACCTTCACGGGCGGGCGGGAGGACGAGGGAAAGGGCGCATAGCTTACCCTGCCCCCGCCGGCGCCCCGTCCCGCCCCGCCCAGCCCGATCTTGCGCGGGCGGGGGGCGGGCCGTTATGATGCGCGGCTCGCCCGGTCTTCGGGCCGGTCCCAATCCATCGAGACTCCTATGCCCAGCGTCAAAGTCCGCGAAAACGAGCCGTTCGAGTTTGCCCTGCGTCGCTTCAAGCGCACCTGCGAAAAGGCCGGCGTGCTCGCCGAAGTCCGTAAGCGCGAGTTCTACGAAAAGCCGACCCAGGAGCGCAAGCGCAAGGCGGCTGCGGCGGTGAAGCGCCAGGCGCGTCGCACCTCGCGCGACGCCACCAAGCGTCAGCGCCTGTACTGATCACCAGTACACCCGATTCCTGACGCGGCCCCACGGTCGCGGCCCACAGCGAATCCCGAAGCCGGCCGCGCTCTGCGCAGCCGGCTTTTTGTGTTTCCGATGCACGCGATTCGATGCACACGATCCGCGCAATCCCTTTCATTCCGGCCCGCGCCTGCGGGTCGCGTACCACGGAGCGACACCATGAGCCTCAAACAACGCCTCACCGACGACATGAAGACCGCGATGAAGGCCGGCGAGAAGGAACGCCTGGCCACCATCCGCCTGATCAACGCCGCGATCAAGCAGAAGGAAGTCGACGAGCGCGTCGAGATGGACGATGCCCGCGTGCTGGCGGTGCTCGAGAAGATGGTCAAACAGCGCAAGGACTCGATCGAACAGTACGACAAGGCCGGCCGCGACGACCTCGCCTCGATCGAGCGCGCGGAGATGGCGATCATCGAGCAGTATCTGCCGGCGAAGCTGGGCGAAGCCGAGATCCGCGCCGCGATCGAGGCCGCCGTGACCGAGACCGGCGCCTCGGGCCCGGCAGACATGGGCAAGCTGATGGGCGTGCTCAAGCCGCGTCTGGCCGGTCAGGCGGACATGGGCGAAGTCTCGAAGCTGATCAAGCAGCGTCTGGCCGGCTGATCTCCGCGAAGGGCACACCGCGATGACCGACACACCGCCCACCATCGTCATCCGCCCGGCCGTCCGCGAGGACGCCGGGCAGATGCTGACCTTCATCCGGGAGCTGGCCGAGTACGAACAGCTCGCCCACGAAGTCGTCGCCGACGAGGCCGGGCTCGCCGCGCGCCTGTTCGGCGAGCCCCCCTACGCCGAGGCGTTGATCGCGGAAGTCGACGGCGTACCCGCCGGTTTCGCCCTGTTCTTCCATAATTTTTCGACCTTTCTCGGCAAGCCCGGGCTGTATCTCGAAGACCTGTTCGTGCGCCCGCAGTACCGCGGTCTCGGCCTCGGCAAGCGATTGATGGTGCGGCTGGCGCAGATCGCCGTCGAACGCGACTGCGGCCGGTTCGAGTGGTGGGTGCTGGACTGGAATACGCCCGCCATCGATTTCTACCGCCGCCTCGGCGCGGTGGGCATGGACGAATGGACGGTGCAGCGCGTGACCGGCGACGCGTTGAAGGCGCTGGCCGCGCAGTATCGCGAATCCTGATCGTTTTCCGCGGCCCATCCCGGGCCGCCGTTGCAGGAGGTGTCACATGAAACGCAACCCCTTCCACGACCCGTGCTTTCGAGGTCACCAGTAAGCGCCGCAGGGGCTTCCCCTCCGAAACCCGGGTGAAACGCGGCCGCCGCTTCGTCCACGGCGACAAGGAACTCGTCGAGAAGCTGGGGCGCAACGATCCCTGTCCGTGCGGCTCGCTGCGGAGGTTCAAAACATTGCTGCCTCGGCAGCGGCCGTTACGAAGGCGTCGAACGTCACGACTTCTTTCAGGGACTGAAACGCGAAACGCCCCGGCATGTCCGGGGCGTTTCGCTGTCCGGGAACGATGCGCTCAACGCGGACGCGATCCGAGGATCTCGGCGACGGCGCGATCGAACGCGCCATCGCGCCCCGTTCGGATGTCCTCGATCGTTTCGGCGACTTCGATGTCCGGCTGCACGCCGCTGCCGACGAACGTGGTGCCATCCGGATAGGTGTCGCGCTTGACGCAGATGCGCGCCTTGCCGCCGCCCGGCAGGCCGAACAGCAACGGCTGCCCGGTGCTGCCGCCGCTGGGCATGCCGATGATGGTCCCGCGTCGCATCAACCTGAAGATCGCCGCGGTGTCTTCGGCGGCGGAAAACGTGCGTGCGTCGATCAGCACGACGACCGGCCCATCGAACTGCCGCGTTTCGGTCGACGCACTGTCCGACTCGAGGATCCTGCGCCAGGTGTCCGAGGGGACACTGCTCGACGCGGCGCCGAAGGGGATGTTCTCTCGATAGTAGGAGCGCATCGACGGGATGCGCCCCCGGGTGAGATGCGCCAGGATCTTCAACCCATGCGACGTGTTTCCGCCGCCGTTCCCCCTCAGATCGACGATCAGCCCCCTGGCGTTGCCCATCTGCGCGAAGGATTCGCCCAGGGCACGCGCAGACGCATCGTTCTCGAACTGGGCCGCACGCAGGACCGCGATGCCGTCGTCGCGCAGGCGGAACAGCGGCACGTCCGCGGGTTTCGGTCCGGTGCGATAGCCGGACCGTGGCGCGGCGATGTCGAACGTCCGGCCGTTCGCGTCGGAGAATCGCAGTGCCGCCGGCTTCGCCTCTTCGCCGGCGAGCAATCGGTACTCGAACATGCGTACCGCCATGTCCTGCGGGGTGGACGCCCCGACGTAGGGCCGGATCGTGCGCTCTGCGTAGTCGCGGACCGGTTGTCCATCGATCGCCAGCAGCTCATCGCCGACCTTCAGGCCCGCTTCCACCAGCCCCTCGTCCGAAATCGAGACCACCACCACCTTGCCCTCGACCATGCGCGTGCGCAGCCCGGGACGGGCCTGATGTGAGCGCAGCGGCTCCGGCAGATAGACGTTCGAATGGCCATCCTGCAGGCGTGCCACGAAGCGTTCCAGCACCCGGTAATAGGCGAGCGTGTCCGGTGCGGCGATGGCCTCGGCCAGGGTCTCGCGGTAGGCCCGATCCCAGTCGAGATCAGGCACGTGATCGAACCACACGAAGCCATCGCGGGCCTTGCTCCAGATCAGCGAAACGCCCGCGATCCGCTCGTCGACAGGCAGTTGCGCACGGTGCGCGGTGCGGAGCGACGGCGCGTTCGACCACCATTCGGCGACCCGATTCTGCCTTGCGATCTCCGCGTATCCGGGCAGTTCCTTCAGCGACCGGATCGCGACGTCGCCGGCACCCGTGCCCGTCCCGTCGACCGTCTTCTGCAGCGCCCCCGGCCGGGCCGACCATTGGAACGTCATCAGCTCGCGCCAGCGCGCCAGCGCGCGATCGCTCTCGCCGATGCGCGCATGCAGCCGCACCAGATCCACGAGAATGTTGTAGCGGCGATACCGCAGATAGGTGTTGCCTTCGGCGAGCTCGCTCGGCAACGGCTCGTCCATCACCGTCAGATCGGATTCGAGCGTGCGGATGATGTCGCGGATCTCTTCCGCGGAGGCCGGATTGTCGCCCCAGATGATGCCCGAGTGGCGATTGCGATTGACCGATACCTTCTCGTACAGCTCCGCCGAAGGAGACGGCGCCGTCGACTGCGCGTGAACGTGGCCCTGCACGGCGCCGACAAGCAGCGCCGCGCAGGCGAGCGGTCGCAGGCTCCGGACGATCCGGGCTTGACACCGCACCGACGAACGGGCGGACGCCGTGGCGATCCGGGACATTGACGACATGGACGACGCTTCCGTGGATGAGGTTGGGGCACAGACTATTCCGGACGGCAAAAGTTCGCGTCAACCGATCGGCGCACCACGATGCCCCCTGATGCCCGGGCACACCGAGAGCCCGGCAACCGCCCGGACACCCGGATGAGACATCGCCCCCTGATACACTGCCGGTGCCCGTTCCCGACCCGCACATGGCCCGCATCCCCGACGCCTTCATCGACGATCTGCTCGCTCGCACCGATATCGTCGAGCTGATCGGGTCGCGCGTGCCCTTGAAGCGCCAGGGGCGCGAGTATTCGGCGCGTTGCCCGTTCCACGACGAGCGCTCGCCCTCGTTCACGGTGTCGCCGACCAAGCAGTTCTACCACTGCTTCGGCTGCGGCGCGCACGGCACCGCGATCAGCTTCCTGATGAATTACGACCGCCTCGAATTCCTCGATGCGGTCGACGAACTGGCGAAGCGCGTCGGGATGGAGATCCCGCGCGACACCCAGCAGCGCAACGTCAATCCCGACAGCGTCGACCAGTATGCCGCGCTGGAAGCGGCGAACACCTTCTTCCAGCGCCAGCTCGCGGCGACCCCGAAGGCGCTGGATTATTTCGAGCGTCGCGGGGTGAGCGCGGCGATCCGCGCGCAGTTCGGGCTGGGCTACGCGCCGGACGGATTCTCGGCGCTGCGCGATGCGCTCGGCACCGACGAACGCCGGATGAAACTGCTGGAACGCGTCGGCCTGTTCTCGAAGAACGACAAGGGCCACGTCTACGACAAGTTCCGCGACCGGGTGATGTTCCCGATCCACGACCGGCGCGGACGCACGATCGCGTTCGGCGGTCGCGTGCTGCAGAAGGACGACGGCCCGAAATATCTCAACTCGCCGGAGACCGCGCTGTTCCACAAGGGCCGCGAACTCTACGGCCTGTGGCAGGTGCGGCAGGCGAATCCGAAGATCGAACGCCTGATCGTGGTCGAAGGCTACATGGACGTGATCGCGCTGTTCCAGCACGGCATCCCCCAGGCCGTCGCCACGCTCGGTACCGCGACCACGCCCGACCACGCCGAACTGCTGTTCCGCAACGCGCCCGACGTGTATTTCTGCTTCGACGGCGATGCCGCAGGGCGGCGCGCCGCCGGCAAGGCGATGGAATCGGTGTTGCCGCGAATGAAGGACGGACGCCAGGCGTTCTTCCTGTTCCTGCCCGACGGCGAAGATCCGGACACGCTGGTGCGCAGCGAAGGCCGCGAAGGATTCGATGCGCGCCTGCGCGACGCCACGCCGTTGTCGACGTTCTTCTTCGACGAACTGGCGAAGGACGTGAATCTCGGCACGCTCGACGGCAAGGCGCGTCTGGCCGAGCGCGCGAAACCGCTGCTCGCGCAGATTCCCGACGGCGCGTTCGGCGATCTGATGCGCCAGCGGCTGACCGAGCTCACCGGCGTCGGCGCACGCGGCAACACGCCGCCTCCGCCCTCGCGCACGCGTCCGCTACCCGCGCAGACGCAGAAGCGCAGCCTCGTCCGCAGCGCGATCGCGCTGCTGCTGCAGCGCCCGGCGCTGGCGTCGACCCTGCAGCCGCCCTACGGATTCAGCGCCCTGCGCCAACCCGGCGTGCCGTTGCTGGCCGAACTGGTGTCGCTGGTGCGCAGTCGCCCGGACATCACCACCGGCGGCGTGCTCGAACACTTCGCGGATCGCGAAGAGCTCGCGGCGCTGCAGAAACTCGCCTCGCAGGACATGCCCGGCGAGGAGGCCAAATGGCAGGAGGAATTCCTCGATGCCATGACCCAGCTGGAACGGCAGACCGTGCAGCAAAGGATCGACGAGCTGCAGGCGAAACAGCGCGAGACCGGTCTCGACGACGACGACAAGGCGGAATTGCGGGCGCTGCTGCAGGCGCTGATGCAGCCGGCACGCTGAGCTACGCGCGGACCGATCGGGTGCCGCGTGGCCGATCAGCCGGCATCGGCAACCTTCAGCGCATCGCGCAGACACCTCGCCGCCAGCCGCAGTTGCGCTGTCGAGATCGTCAGCGCGGGCGTCATCACGAAGCTGCCCGGGCGATGCGTGGCCGGCGCTAGCAGCACACCGCGATCGCGCAACGCCCACCAGAACGTGTTCTGCTGCCGCGGCGAGAGTCCTTCGGGCGTCACCGCGAGCAGCAGCCCGCGCCCATGGAGCCGCAGACGTCCTGCAGGATCGAACCGGACCAGAAGCTCGCGGAACGCGTCGCCGGCCGCGGTCGCGCGGGCGCAGGCGTCGAGGCGCGCGGCCTCGTCGAGCGCCGCGCGCGCGCAGGTCATCGCCAGCGGATTGCCCGCGAACGTCGCGCCATGGATCTTGGCGCGGCCGGGCGCGGAGAACATCGCATCGAAGACCGCATCGGTGCACAACAGCGCGGATACCGGCACCAGGCCGCCGGTCAGCGCTTTCGAAAGCACCACCATGTCCGGTCGCGACAATGCCGGATGATGCTGGAACGCGAACCAGCGCCCGCTGCGTCCCAGCCCGCTCATCACTTCGTCCAGGATCAGCAGCGTGCCGGTGCGGCCACAGGCGTCGGCGAGCGCCGCCAGCGCGTCGCCGTCCTGTTCGCGCATGCCGGCCATGTGCTGGATCGGTTCGAGCACCACCGCGGCGACATCGCCGCGCGCGAGACGCGCGCGCACGGCTTCAGGGTCGAGCGCGGGCAGCGCTTCGATCGTCGCGAACGGCATCGCGACGCCTTCGCGCCAGGGCCCTCCCCCGGCCAGCGCCGTGGCGACGCCGGTGAGGCCATGGAAGCCACCCGCGACGCTGAGCACGCCGGGTCGTCCAGTGACGACCGTCGCGAACTTCACCGCCGCTTCGATCGCTTCCGCGCCTGTCGAAAAGAACTGCGCCTTGCCCAGGGCCGCGCCGGCCAACGCGAGCAGACGCTCGGCCACCTCGGCCGCGTCCGCAGACCAACCGAACGCGACGACCGAGGTGCCGCGGCCACTCAGGCCGCGACGCAACGCGCGTCGCAGCGCCGGTGGACGGTGACCGAACACCGCAGTCCCGAAGCCCGCCGACAGATCGAGATAACGGCGTCCGAGATCGTCGATCAACCAGCACCCGCGCGCATCGATCCAGGGGCGATCCAGACGCAGCGAGGACAGCAGCTCGCCCCAGTACGGGTTGATCGTGCGGCAGTAGCGCTCAAACCCCGGCGAACGCTGCGTCGTGTCCACGCGGCACTTCGATCCGTCGTCCGAGGAAACCGTGCAACGCCAGCGTCGGCGACGCGCCGTAGAACGCGCCAAGATCCTCCCACGTCCGTGCATTGAGTTCGAGCAGCAGCGCCAGATCGCGCAGCGCGTCGACCTTGTCCTCCACGGACAAGGCTTCGATGCGACCCAGGGCATGCCGGGTGATGGTGTCGTGATGCAGACAGTCGTTGAGTTCGTTGTGACGCGTGCAGACCTCGCGCACGGCGGTCAATCCTTCGGTCAGCGCGATGACGCGGTCGCCGAGCGGTGACTGTCGCGCGAACAGCCCTTCGGTCACCATCACCGCACACAGGAACGCGATCGGACGCCGCTGCGCCACCAGCGTGAACGCATCGACGAAGGTCGCGTGCAGCGGCAACGGCAGACTGGCGTGCAGCGCCTCGCGCGGAACGCCGTGCGCCATGCAGGTGTCTTCCTCGAAGACTTCGTGCCCCACTTCCTCGGCGTAGTACCGGAACATGAGCGCGCGCAGATCCTTCGGCAGCCGCTTGCAGAGCATCGGCGCGATGATCTCGACGAAGCGGCGGGTTACGTGGAATTCCTCGATCGCCAGACCCGCCAGCAGCGGATCGCGGCCGTCGCGCACGTCGTCGAGCCGATCGAGATAGGCGTTGCGGCCCAGCGCTTCCAGCACCGTATCCGCGAAACGTTCGACCTCGTGCACGAACGCCGCGCCGCTTCCTGATGCGAGACCGAACGCGGCCGGATCGATCCCGGTCGCGATCGTCGTCCGCGGCGCGCGCACGGCGCGAACGAGAAACTCGCGCCACTGGGTCAGGGCGACCTCCAGTGCGACCGGGTCGGTTTCGGCGTAGCCCGTCGGCAGCGCGTCGGCATCATCGACCGCGTCGCCGAGACGTCGCAGCGCGATTCTGGTCGCGGCACGCAGCGCGTCGACGATGATCGGAGCGTTCATCGCGTAGTAGCCCAGGCTCAGCCGCAGCGCGGACATCTCGTGGATCGCTTCGGCGCGTGCGGTCGCGAGCGGATCGTCACGCCCTTCGGTCCAGATCGCGACGCGCCGGAGCCGCGCGATCATGATCGGACGACATTCCGCGGTCAGGCCTTCCAGCAGGGCGTCGACCGCAGCGTCGACGCGCGCGCGGATCTCGGTCGCCTGCGCGGCGAGCAGGCGTTGGCCTTCCTCCGCATCCTCGACCACCAGCCAGGCGTTGGCGTCGAGCCAGCGCAGCAGATCGGGTTCGATCCCCGCGGTATCCCAGTCCGGATCGTCGAGCGCGGGGCGCACGGCGCGCGGCGTGCACAGCCACTGCAGGAAGGTTTCGATGCGCGCGGCGATCTCGCGATCGTCGCAGGCGATGCGCTGCCGTCGCTGCGGACCGGCCAGCACGATGGACGACGCGCGACCTTCCGCTTCGCAGGCCAGCGACACGGCGTCGAGCCGCACCCGATCGCGATCGGGCAGTTGCCAGGCATCCATGTGTCACCTCCCTTGCGTGCGTTGGGCGACCGCGTCGTCGTCGGCATAGACGCGGACCAGATCGTCTTCCTGCATCAGCATCGTTTCGACCAGCACGCCGACATGACGCCTGACCAGTCGCTGTTCTTCCTCGCCGATCGCATCGACGGTCGAGAGCAGCGTCATCCCGATATCGTCGTGGCCTTCGCGCTCGTTGAGTTCGGCATGCGCGCGCAGCGGGCGATGGAAGCCCTCCGGCAATCCCAGTCGCACGCAGTTGGCCTCGAACAGGGTCATGAATCCCGGCTGCGGCGTTTCGAACAGCGACAGCGCGGCATAGAAACTCAGTGGATGCTGCTTGGCGTAGACCGACAGGCTCGCGGCGAGCATGCAGGTCGAAGGCAACGGCCGGCTGTCCCAGGGATCGGGCATCGCGATCCCCACCGCGGCCAGCGCCTTGCGCACGAACGCGTCATGACCGCGCTCGCCGATCAGGAAATCCTCGATCAGCGCCCGCCGTCGAGGCAGCACCGCCGTCGCCAGCGCCGGCGCGATCAGCGAGGTCGCCTGGGCGACGAACCAGCCATATTCCAGCGCATATCCGAGCATCTGCGGCCGCGTGACCGTCCCTTCGGCGAGCGCACGCACGAAGGCGCCGGGCCCCTGACGCGCGAGTATCCGGCGGACCATGCGCTGGAGCTCGTGCGCGAGCTGGACGCCGCTGCAGTAAGACTCGATGGGCTGCGGCCGGCTTTCGACCAGCAGGCGCAGTTCATCGAACTCGCGCAGCAGCGCATCCATCTGACCGGCGATCCCCGGACAGGCTTCGGCGAGCGCGACGGCATCGCGCCCGCCTTCCGCGAGTCGCGCCAGCAGACGCCGTACTTCCTCGCGCGCCTCGGGCGGAAATCCGATCCGCGCGCTGCGGACGGGGCCGGCGATCGTCGCCTGGTCCTCGCCGATCTCGATCGAGACATCGCCGCGGAACGCGGGCATGACGATCTCGTTCACCGTGGTTCCGACCGACTTCACCATGACGACACCCTCCGCAGCGGCTGCGCGGCCGCGCCGTAGTAGGCGAACACGTCGCGATAGAACGCATCGTAGATCTCGACGAAGGTCGACAGCATCGCACGTAGGCGACGGACCTCGGACGCGGCGATCACCGGCATCCGCGCGAACAGCTGGCGCGTGAGATTGCCATGCTCCCCCTTGATGTTGAGCTGCGAATGCGCGCGCAGCGGCGACACGAAGGCCGCCGGCCAGCGCATCCGTTCGCAGGCGTCGAGGAAGGAGTCGCTGCGCAGGCCCTGCCCTTCGAGCACGCCCATCGTCAGGAAGAAGAACATCGGATCGAAATGGGACCAGTGCGCCAGCGCGTTGCACAGCCCCAGGGTCGCGGGCAACGGCGCGGCGTCGTGCATGTCCTCGCGCGAGATGCCCACCGCGTTGAGCGAGCGCAGGAGAATCTCGTCGTGACCGTATTCCTCGGCGAAGAATGCGTTCATCTGCAGGCGCACATCGAGATTCGGCACGTAACCGAGCACGGGCGAGTCGAAGTACGCCTCGCGATGCAGGAAATGCCAGTTCTCGATGACCATGCCGATGACCACGTTGTCGGGCAGGTCGCCGCGTTCGCGCGCGGCCAGGCAAGCGCGCCAGAATGGGTTGCGTTCGAGCGTCGCCGCGCACAGCCGGTCCACGTCCGCCTCGATCGACAGCACCGCATCGAGGCCTGACACCGGCGCCTCGGGATCGGCCTCGACCAGCGCACCGCTGTCGCGCAACTCGGCGCACAGGCGCAGCGCATCATCGCGTCGCGGAGACGCCGCAGCGATCGCCGCGAGATCCGCGCCGACCTGGGCGTCCCGCAGCGCGCCGGCCATCCAGACGCGGTCGTCGTCCGCAGCCTCGATGACCACCTCGCGATCGCCCAGCGCGATCATGAATCCCGAAGGTCGCTCGTGCAGGCGACCGGCCAGTCTGACGTGTTGCGACGTATTCCCTTCCATGCGACGCCTCCGGGTGCGAACGACGGATCGGATGCTTCGGCGCCTCGAAGGCGCACGATCTGCGCTGGGGCCCGGCCGAACGGGTCGGCCGAGCCTGCTTTCACAGATGCAGCGCCACCAGTGTCGGACGCTCGTTGTCGCTGTTGATGGTGATCAGGAACGTCCTTCCGCCGGTCTTGCCGGTCTCGACATAGAGGTCGGCCTTGGTTTCTTCGAGCAGCGGTTTGATGGTCTTGACCTCACGGATCGTGGCGGAGCCTTCTGCCTCTTTCATGCTGATCTCTCCTTTGGATGCAACGGATCGCGTTACGGATCGTGAACGGGAGTCCATGCAGGCGCCGTCGTCTGCGACATGTCCGACACCGGCGCGTCTCCCGCGATCTAGATGCCACAGCGCGCGCGAGAGCGGCAAGTGCGGCGACGGCGTCCACGATGGAGCCGTGCTCGCATCGTGCTGCCGCTCGCCGGCGGCACTTGGCCGATCCTGTTAGATGTGAGCGTTACTGTATGAAACGATGCGAGTTATGCTGTGCGCACAGCAGGACTGGACTCGTCTGCCGGGCGGCTGAAGACAGCCCGACGGCGTCGCCGGAGAAGACTCCGGCGAAGAAGCACGATGACGCGAGACAACGAAGCGGATGCGCAAGCGACGGCTTCGTCGGACCCCGATCCGGACAGGCGCCGGGCCGGGGAGATGAAACACGCACCCCGCGTGCGTTTTCAACCACCTGCCCGGGCAGGGAGGCCGTGTATGTACACGATGCACACGAGAGTTCTGCGCGCGAGGCGGCAGGCGCGCCTGACCCAGATCCAACTGGCCGGGAAGATCGGCGTGCACCGCAGCGCCGTGGCGCAATGGGAGCGAGCCGACGGCACCTCGCCCAGCGTTCGTCATCTCGAACAGATCGCGATCATCACCGGCGTCCATTTCGAATGGCTGGCCACCGGGCGCGGTCCGGCCCGACCATCCGAGGGCGCGCTCGATCCGACGCTCGACATGCACGACTTCGCCCGGAGCGAAAACGAGAGCCGCATGCTGGAATGCGCCCGCCGGCTGTCGCCGAACCAGCAGCGCATCGCCTGCGGCATCCTCGAACTGCTCGCGCGCCAACGCGGGACATGACAGCCCGCAGGGCATGCGACATCCTCGCGCCCGGCACATCCGCCATGCCATACAGCCGTCGGCGATCGTGTCGATGCGCGCCCGCGAATGCACGCGCTGCGACCACGGACGGCCGACCGTATTCGACGCGGATGCGCGACGCCGGTGTGAGTCGCCGGATATGAGATGCCCCTCGGAGATCATGCTCCACGGCGGCCGGGGCGGCGCGACGCGGACATCACCGCGTCGCGAAGGTGAATCCGGTTCGACAGAGGACACGATCCAGGGATGATCCCGACGCCGGCATGGCCGGTGCGCGCACGACATCCCCACGCTTTCCGCCGCGCTCGGCGGTTGATCCTCTTCGACCGTGTTTTCCGCTGTCCGAAGGAACCGTGGACGGATCCGTCCGCCCCGCCGCCATCCGATCCATTCTCCGGAGAGTCCATGATCAGACCCGTGCTCTGTGCCGCCCTGCTGGTCTGCGCGTTCGGCGCGAACGCCGCCGACTGGCAGCGGGAGTTCTTCTCGCCGATGACCAACGAACTGCCCGCCGCGCGCGGCGTCGCGGTCGACGACCTCGGTTTCGTCCATGTGCAGGCCTTCAACCGCCAGCCGTGGAGTCCAGATTACGCCTTCGCCCATCAGTACACCTTCGACGCGCAGGGGCAGACGCCGTGGATGTGGGGCCTGTCGATGGCGAACCGCAAGTCGGATTGCGGCGTCTACGCGAAGTCCGGCCAACGTCTCGACTGCATGGTGTATTCCGGCTGGTCCGGCGACGAGACCCGGCTGGAAATGCGCGCACGCGACAGCGCGCAGATCGTGTGGCAGACGCTCCTGCCTGCCGAAGTCGAACTGCTCGACGCCGGCATCGTCCAGGAAAACGTCGCGCTCTTCGTCGGCCGCATCGCGGGACCGGCAGGCATCGAACTCGGCGTGTTCCGCGCGAGCGGCGACGGCCCGGCCGACGTGCTGTCGGTGACGACCCTGTGTCCGATGTCGGGACAGGCGCCGATCCACTCGCGTTTCCGCATGCCCGATGCGCCCGGCGAATCGATCCGCCATCTCAAGGCCTGCCCGACCGGCTTCGGCACCACCGAACTGATCGTCGAAACCTTCGATGCGAACGGGAGCCAGTGGATTCCGCTCGCGCAATGGTCGCTGCCGTTCGGCACGGCGGTCACGCACACGGCGATGAACGCGGACGACAAGGCCTTCGCGTTGATCCTTCACGATGACGGCTCGCGCGGACTGCTCTCCAGCGGCACTTTCGACGACCGATGGATGCCCATGCCATTGCCCATCCAGGGCGACGTCGCCGCCTTCGTCGCCAATGCGCGCGTGCTCGCGATCGCGATCGAAGGCGCTTCGCCGGATGCCGTCGATGTCGAGAGCGTGATCTTCTTCGATCTGCAGGCCGGTTTCTGGCCGCATCCCAGTTGGACAACACCGGTACCAGTGCTGTCCAACTGGAATGCGGAGGCGTTCGCGCTGTCGAGCGAAGGCACATTGCTCATCGCCGGCAACCAACTGCTGTTCCCGCAGACGTCGCATCACCTCTGGCAGGTCGATCGCTTCGGCCAGTACCAGCCCATCGCGCCGCTGACGCTCGCGGCGAACGAGACCACGACCGCACCGCCAACCCTGCGCGCCAGCGCGGACAACGCCGTCGTGGTCGCCCGCACCATCGTTCGCGAAGCGTTCTTCGGCGACCCGCAGACGGGCATCCGCGTGAACCGGCTCGATCTGCCGATGTAACCGCACACCCTGCGACCGGATGCGTGCGATGTCCGCAGGGCACTATACGAAAGGGCGTCGTTCTTGCGACGCCCTTTCGCATCGAGTTGGACTCAACCCCACACCTCGCGCATCACCCGTGCGAAATTGCCGCCGAGGATCTTGTCGATGCGCGCATCTGAATGTCCGCGCTGCGACAGCAGGAAAGCGAGCCGATCGAAGCGATCGGCCCGATTGAGATCGGGAATGAAGGTATAGAGGTCCGGCGGGCGGCCGCGCTCGAAGATGCCGTCCTCGACCGCACCGGCGACCCATTCGCGGTTGTCCTTCTCGAATTCCGGCGTGCGGTCGATCGGGGCGACGCCGGTGTCGGTCCCGATGCCGACGTGATCCTCGCCGCACACGTTCACCGCATGTTCGATGTGACGGATCACGTCGATGGCCATCGGTTGGGTGTCGGTGCGCAGGTACGGCCAGAAGATGATGCCGGCGACACCACCCTTCGCGGCCAGCGCGCGCAGCGTCGCGTCGTCGGTGTTGCGCGGCAGGTCGGCAAGCGCGCGGCAGCCGGTGTGGCTGATCAGCAGCGGCGCGGTGGACGCGGCGATGCCCTCGGCCATGGTGCGCGCGGCACCGTGGGCGAGGTCGACCACGATCTTCTCCGCGTTGAGGCGCGCGACGACCTCGCGCCCGAAATTGCTCAGCCCGGCGTTGCCCGGCTCCATGCAGCCGTCGCCGACCAGATTGCGACGGTTGTGGGTGAGTTGCAGCACGCGCAGGCCGCGCTCGCGGAACATCGGAATGCGATCGACATCCTCGCCCAGCGGTTCCGCGCCCTGGAAGGTGTACACCAGCCCCAGTCGCCGCGTGTCGCGGGCCCGCGCGAAGTCCGCGGCTTCGCGAACGACCAGCACATGCGCCGGGTGACGCGCGGCGATCGCATCCCATCGCGCCATCGTGGTCTTCGCCTTTTCGATCGCGGCATCGTCCATCCAGAAGCGGCCCGACGGGGCGATCGTCAGCACCGCGGCCGACAATCCGGACGCGCGGATGGCGTCGAGTTCGGTGCGGGTCGCGGCGGCATCGTCCTCGAACCACAGCAGACCGCTGCCGCCGGCACCGTCGATGGCGATGCGGGGTCGGCGTCCGGTCTCGCCGGCCTCGACGCGGCCGGCCAGTGCGCCGAGCGCGAGTCCGCCCAACCCCGCGAGTACGGTGCGTCGCGTCGTCATCGTTGTGTCCTTCCGGCCATCGGATTGGCCGAGTCTAGAGCGTGCCATGCCCCTTTTCATATGCCGCGAAGGCCGTCTGCGGGCCTGAGCCAAGGCGCGCGCCGCGGCCAAGGCGGGTGGCCTTGGCAAGGTGCGCAACGCCGGATCGGGCCCGCAGACGGCCTTCCCTCCGGGTTGCGCCCCTGTGGCGCCGATCCTGCGGCCCATGGCTTGCCTTGGCCACCGGCCAAGGCAAGCCACGGAACCTTGTCTCGGCGCCACAGGCCGCGCAACGCGGCATATGAAAAGGGGTATGGCGCGCTCTATCAGCGCCCTCGGGATCCGAACGCCGCCACGGTTCCGTCGCACGGCGCCTGCTAGATTCGATCCGGGCCGGATGCGGCCCGCCTGGAATTTCCCATCGACCAAGGACCCGACATGATGAATCGATCGCTTCCCGCCAGCCTCTTCTTCGCCCTGCTGCTCGCTGTTGCCGGTCTCGTCGCGACCGGCCCGGCCCGCGCACAGTCCGGCGCGGACGGCCCCTTCGAGAGCAGTGCCGATCTCCACGACTACTGGGACGCCCAGTTCGGCGGGCACGGCATGCACATCGAACTGGAAGGCCAGACCATCTACAGTCGCTACGGTTTCGGCCCGTATTTCTACGCGTCCTATTTCCAGTGCCCCGATGGCCTGATCCGCCGCGACTGCCCGCTGTTCGGGCCGTTCCGCAACACCGACACGGTGATCGCGTTCTGGTCGCAGTTCGCACCCAGCCAGGCGGCCGCGGTCTACGTCGAGGGGCAACTGGTCTACAGCCGCTACGGCTTCGGTCCGGCGGTCGGCGCCTCGTATGTGTACTGCCCGAGCCGGGGCGCGTTGATGAGCCAGTGCAGTCCCTGATGCGGGACGGGACGATGCACCACGGCGGCGGCGCGCGGATCGCGTCGCCGCCATCGCCCGCCCGACCGTGACCTTCGGCCACGGCCCGGCCAGATCCGAACCGCTATGCTCGCGGTTTCCCGTCCCGGAGCGACCCCCATGCCGCAACGTCACCGGCTCGCCGCCGCGCTGCTCGGCGCCGCCTGCATCCTGCCCGCCTTCGCCCAGACGACATCGTCGCCTGCGGTCATGCGCGAAGAGGTCGGCAACCGCATCAGCGAGAACATCCCCGCGATCCCGCCGGAACTGATCGAACAGCTGAACCGCTACCAGAACACCCGCGGCGCCAGCGTGGCCGGCTGGACGAAGAACGGCTGCCTGCTGGTCGGCACGCGCTTCGCAGAAACCAATCAGGTCCATCGCGTCTGCCAGCCCATGGGCATGCGCGAGCAGCTGACGTTCTATTCCGAACCGGTCGCCGGCGTCTCGCCGGCGCCGCTGGAATCGTCGCTGGACGGGTTCGTGTTCTCGAAAGACAAGGGTGGCGACGAATTCTCGCAGCTGTACTGGTTCGACAACGCCAGCCGCGACGTGCGCCTGCTCACCGACGGCAAACGCACGCAGAACTCCGGTGCGCGGTTCTCGCGCGACGGCAAACTGATGGCCTACCGCAGCACCGCGCGCAACGGCACCGACACCGACGTGTGGGTGCGCGACATCGCCACCGGCGAAGCCAGGGCCGTGGTCACCGCCGGCGGCAGTTGGGGTGCGATGGACTTCTCGCCGGACAACAGGACGCTGCTGGTGATGAAGAACGTGTCGGCGGCGGAATCGTATCCGGGCGAAGTGAATCTGCAAACCGGCGCGCTGACGCTGTTCCCGGTCGACGGCGGCAAGGCCTCGTTCGGCGGATTCGCCTACAGCCACGACGGCAAGTCGGTGTACTTCATTTCCGACGAACCGCTCGACGGCGTCACGCAGGAGTTCAAGACCCTGCGTCACCACGACCCGGTCACCGGGAAGCTCTCCGTGATCAGCAAGGGCATTCCGTGGGACGTGGAGGGCTTCTCGCTGTCCGACGATGGCCGCCATCTGGCCTACGTCACCAACGAGGACGGCATCAGCCGCCTGCGCGTGCTCGCGCTGCCGTCGTACCGCGAAGTGAAACTGCCGGCGCTGCCGGTCGGCGTGTTCGGTTCCGGCGCGTTCTCGGCCGACGGCAATCGCCTGGCGCTCAGCATCAACAGCGCGACTTCGCCCAGCGACGTGTTCGTGATCGATCTGGCGAAAGCGACGATGGCGCGCTGGACGCAGAGCGAAGTCGGTGGCCTCGACGCCTCGAAGTTCGTCGCGCCGACACTGATCCGCTATCCGACCTTCGACAACGTCGACGGCGGCGGCCAAGACAGAAGCCGACGCACCATCCCGGCGTTCTACTATCGCCCCGCGAACATTCCGGCCGGCCGCAAGCTGCCGGTGGTGATCAACATCCACGGCGGGCCCGAAAGCCAGTCGCTGCCGACGTTCAATCCGACCGCGCAGTTCATGGCGAACGAACTGGGCGTGGCGATGCTCGTGCCGAACGTGCGCGGCTCCACCGGCTACGGCAAGACCTGGCTTTCACTGGACAACGGTGCGAAGCGTGAGGACTCGGTCAAGGACATCGGCGCCCTGCTCGACTGGATCGCGCAGCAGCCCGAACTCGACGCCTCGCGCGTCGGCGTGGTCGGCGGCAGCTACGGCGGCTACATGGTGCTGGCCTCGCTGGTGCACTACAGCGATCGCATCCGTGCCGGCATCGACGTGGTCGGCATCTCGCACTTTGGCACCTTCCTCAAGAACACCGAGAGCTATCGTCGCGACCTGCGCCGCGTCGAATACGGCGACGAGCGCGACCCGGCGATGGCGGAAACCTTCGAGCGGATTTCGCCGCTCAACAATGCCGCGAAGATCCGGGCCAAACTGTTCGTCGCCCAGGGCCGCAACGACCCCCGCGTGCCGTACACCGAGGCCGAGCAGATCGTGAAGGCGGTCCGCGCCAACGGCCAGCCGGTGTGGTACCTGCTCTACGCCGACGAAGGCCACGGCTTCCGCAAGAAGAGCAACAACGATTACTTCGGCGCGGCGAGCGTGCTGTTCTGGAAACAGCATCTGCTGAACGCGGACGATTGACCGAGGATCGAGCGTTCCGCCCGGGCACACGATCGGCGGCCCGGGCGACGGCGCGCGACGTTCACGGCGCGCGCGCCGGGCGCCAACGCATCGACAGTTCCATCGCGCCGGATGCGCCAGCGGCGGCCTCCGTATCGAGGTCGCGCTCGATCTCGAAACACACGCGTCCGCGCGCATCGGGCATCAGCCGGACGTCGCGCAGATCGACCGCGAAATGCTGGGGGACCGGACGCCCCCGTTCGATGACATCCGGCTGCATGCCGAAGACGTGGACTTCCCGCCGCACGCCCGTGGCGTCCACGGTCATCACCCGGAACGCCGGGCTGTAACGCGGCCGCGGCGCATGATGACGCAGCGCGATCTCCAGACGGATGTCGCCGCCGGACACGGCCGTGCGCGTCGACGCGTCCAACGGCAGGCAGAGCCGCACCGGGAATCCGGCCTCGTCGGCCACGCGCACCCGGGACTGCGCCGACGCGCAACCCGCCGCGACGACCATGGCCACGACGCACATCAGCAGGAACGGCAGACGGGACAGCGGCATCACGATCTCCGCGAAACTTCGACGACCCGCATCATCGACCGCGCCGGCCGGCCGGTGTTCTGCGACACCGGCCGGCGGACAGCGGCGATTCAGTCGATTCCGCCGCTGCGGCGAGCGCTGCCGTCGGTGGCCGCGCCGTCGGGGGCGATCAGACCACGACGATCTCGATCGACGCCGGCACCACCCGCGCGCCGGCGCCATCGCGCGTACCGTCGCGCAGGACCGGAATCAGATGCACCGAGATGCGATCGTCCTTCAGCAGGCCGCGCTGCGACAGGTCGCGGATCGTCTGGGTGAGTTCGATCATCGCCGACGGCGGTGCCTTGCCGTGCGCCTCATGCCCTTCACCGCTGTCCGGGTGCGCGAGAAAGCCGATCTCGCCCGCGAAATGCGGATCGGTGCTGGGAGTCTGCGGCGTGAGCCCTTCGGCATTGACGAACACGCGCACCGACGACACGTCCGGACCGATCTCCATGTCGCGGATCAGCGCGAACACTTCCGCGGCGTCGTTCGAGGTCTCGACCGGCTCCACGACCTGGCTCTTCAGCGCGTTCGACATGCGCACGCGCCTGACCAGCGGCGCGCGCAGGGTGGCCGCATCGGTGTTCGCCGCCGGGAGCACGCGCATGCTTTCCAGCGCCACGTCCGCCGACAGCAGCGACATCAGCCGCGCATCGCGCGTCGCGTCCGGCAGCGCATTGTCGGGCGTCGGCAGACCGGGATAGGTATACCCCAGCGCGCGGATGTCCTGCAGGTCGCGCGGATACGCGCCGTAGGTCTGGCCGGTCGGCGAAAGATAGTTGTCCTTGAAATACATGTTCAGCCACAGATTGCGATCCGTCGGTGTCATGTCGTCGGTGTTGCTGCGGCCCAGCGCATTCCACCGGGCCCAGATCCGGTCGATGTTGCCGTGGTGCATCATGAAGATCGGATCGCGCGGCGATCCCGCGCTCGGCATGTAGGCGCCGATCGAATTGTGGATCAGGTTGTGCGGCGTGCCTTCCAGGAAACCCTGCACGCCGCCGCCGCGCACCACCCAGCCCATGTCGAGACTGTCCTGGCGCGGGTTCTTGCTGGTGCCGAACAACTGGAAATTGGTTTCGGCATACACCTTCTGATCGAGCACCTGCTGGGACACCCAGGCGTCGGGCAGCGGCCAGTTGGACGTGTTGAGCGTGCGATTGGGCACGTACAGGGGATTCGGCTTGCCCTGGTAGGTCGGATCGGTGAAGGCCTGCGGCATCGTGCGATCGACGGTCCAGTCCCAGTACGGCATCGCGAACGCGGTGTAACCGGTGATCGCGCGCACGGCGCGCTCGTACATCAGCACGAATTCGCGATGCCATGGCAGGAAGTACCAGTCGCCATGCGGGCAATAGCGGTAATTGCCACCGTAACGGCCGTGCATCAGCGAGTACTGCAGCCAGCTGACCGGATCGTTCTGATCCTTGGCCAACATGATGCCGACGAAATCGCGATAGGCCGACAGATCCGGATCGTCCAGCGCCATGCCATGCAGGCTGCGCCGCGTCACCGGACCGTTCTGCGCGAACGCGGAAAGTCCGCCGATCGTCCCCGAAAAGACCGACACGGCACCCGCCGCCAGTCCCGCCTTGAGCATCGCCCTGCGTGTGATCATGACCTCTCCCCATGTGTGCGCCCGCGGCGCGTTGCCATCCAAGCGCATGGGCAGGCGATCGTTTGTCCGCCATCCCGGGCGCGTCCTTGCGAAGTTCGCGGATCGCCGCGCAATGCGGTGATCCCGTCCGACGCCACGGGACATGGTGCGCCCGCGCACGACGACCGTCGCCTGTCGGATCTGACAGGTGACATCGACACCGACAGGGCGGCGCGACCGTGCGGAGATGCATGGTGACGGCCGCACGTGGCCGCGACACGCTCAGCCTCGGCGGCGCAGCCTGCCGATCACCCAGCCGGAAGACAGCGCCAGCACGATCGCCGACACGCAGAACATCAGCACGTAGAAGAGCAGCGTGACCCAGAAATAGAGACTGCCGTCCGGCGGCACGAAGCCGCCCCGGTTGCGGATCCAGAGTTCGCCGTCGAAGAGCAGACGCCAGAAGTTGTAGCCGGTGAAGGCCAGCGTCGGCACGGCCATCAGCACATAGAACGCCTTGGCGACGGGACCGCCGACCGTCGCGGAATCGGTATCGGCATTCGAACCGGAACCGGAGCCGGAATCTCGCGTCGGATCGTTCATGGCATCGTGCCGGCGGATCGTGATGTCCGCGATCTTATCGCCTGCCGCGCGCGTTTTCAGCGAGGCTCAGCCCGGCCAGAGCCCGCGGATCGCCGCGATGCCCTGCGCCCCGTGGCTGCGGGCGAGCGGAATGCGATCCGGCGTCATCCCGCCGATCGCATAGATCGGCAGCGCGACCCGTTCGCGCAGTTCGACGAACCGCTCCCAGCCCAGCGCGGTCGCGCCCGGATGGGAGGCCGTGGGCAATACCGGCCCCAGCACCGCGGCGTCGCAACCCAACGCCTGCGCCAGATGCAGTTCGTCGAGGTCATGGCAGGAGGCGATGATCGGCCGCCCCGGCGGCAACGGTCGCGCGGTGCTTCCGCGCAACTGCGCCGCGCGCAGATGCAATCCGATGCCGAACGCATCGGCAAGCGCGGGGTCGCCGTTGATCAACGCCTCGGCGTCGGCCTCGCGGACGCGCGCGACCGCACGCTCGACGAGCGCGCGCCAGCGCGCGGGCAACGCATTCGCGAACATCGGCGCACGCAGCTGGATGCGACGCGCACCCGCCGCCAGCGCCGCGGACAGCGACGCCAGCCAGCGCGCGTCGTCGCCATCGGGTTCCGGCGTGATCAGATACTGCGCGGGATCGCGCAGTGCGGCCACGACCGGTCGATCGGCGTCCGGCATCGCGTAGCTCGCGAGCTTGTGCGGCGGCACCCAGACCAGCGCCTGACCGTCGAGCCCCTTCACCGCGCCGCTCCACGCCTCGATGCGTCGCACATCCAGGCGCAGGCGCTTGTCGGGGTACTGCTGCGGCACCGCGATCACCGGCGCGCCGACGCGCGCCTCGATGCCGAGTTCCTCGCGCAGCTCGCGCACCAGCGCCTGCTCCGGCGTTTCGCCCGGATCGACCTTGCCGCCGGGGAATTCCCACAGCCCGGCGAGATCGCGACCTTCGGTGCGCCGCGCCAGCAGGATGCGTCCGCGGGCGTCTTCGATCACGCCGGCGACGACGTGGATGTGTCTGCCGTTTCGACTTCGGTCGCTGTCGCTCATGTCGGAGGGGCGGAATCTGCTCGATCGAGGATCGATGTTGTACCGCCGGACAGCAGGCCGGGCAAGCGCGAAACCCGGTCCCGGAAACGACAACGCCTGCGCGAGGCAGGCGTCGTCTTCGATCGGGCCGGACGTCGGCTCATGCCAACTGCCCGTGACAGTGCTTGTACTTCTTGCCGGAGCCGCAGGGGCACGGATCGTTGCGCCCCACCTTCGGCACCGCGGACGGATCCTGGTACTCGGGATCCGCGGCCTCCTCGTCGGTGCCGTAACCGCCCGCATCGGCATGCTGGAACTGCATCTGCCGGCCGATCGCCTCGGCACGCGCGCGCTCCGCGGCTTCGGCCTGCGCGATCTCCTCCTCGCTGCGGATGCGCACGCGGGCGAGCAGCGAGACCACTTCGCGCTTGACCTTGTCCAGCATCTCGCCGAACAGCTCGAACGCTTCCTTCTTGTACTCCTGCTTCGGCTGCTTCTGCGCGTAACCGCGCAGATGGATGCCCTGGCGCAGGTAATCCATGCGGCCGAGGTGCTCCTTCCAGCTCTGGTCGAGCACCGTGAGCATGATGTGCTTCTCGAGCATGCGCATGGTTTCGGCGCCGACCGCGGCCTCCTTGTCCTCGAACACCTTCGCCACCGCGCCCTGCACGTAGGCGGCGATGCCCTCGGCGTCGATCTCGCTCTTGCTCTTGACGTACTCGGCGACCGGCAACTGCAGATTGAATTCGGCGGTCAGCTCGGCCTCCAGACCCTGCAGATCCCACTGCTCGTCGATCGAATTCGGCGGCACGAAGCGGTCGACCAGATCGGCGACGACATCGGCGCGGATACCGTCGACGTTCTCCTTGACGCTCTCGGCCTCCAGCAGTTCGTCGCGCTGACGGTAGATCACCTTGCGCTGATCGTTGTTGACGTCGTCGAAGTCGAGCAGGTTCTTGCGGATGTCGAAGTTGTGGGCCTCGACCTTGCGCTGCGCGCCGGCGATCTGCTTGGTGACCAGCGGGCTCTCGATGATGTCGTCTTCCTTCAGACCCATGCGCGCCATCATCCGCTGCACCCAGTCGGCGGCGAAGATGCGCATCAGGGTGTCTTCGAGCGACAGATAGAAGCGCGAGGATCCCGGATCGCCCTGACGGCCGGAACGGCCGCGCAGCTGATTGTCGATGCGGCGCGACTCGTGACGTTCGGTGCCGATGATGTGAAGACCGCCGCTGGCCTTGACCTGATCGTGGCGCTGCTGCCATTCGGCCTTGATCCGCTGACGCGAGACCTCGTCCAGCGCGCCGCCGGCTTCGGCCTCGCGATCGGCGAGCTCGGCTTCCAGCGAACCACCGAGCACGATGTCGGTACCGCGGCCGGCCATGTTGGTGGCGATGGTCACGGCGCCCGAACGACCGGCCTGGGCGACGATGTGGGCCTCGCGCTCATGCTGCTTGGCGTTGAGCACTTCGTGCGGGATGCCGGCCGCATGCAATTGCTGCGACAGCATTTCCGACACCTCGATCGAGGTCGTACCGACCAGCACCGGCTGACCCTTGGCGTTCGCGTCCTTGATCTCGTTGATGACCGCGCGGTACTTGCCGGCCTTGTTGAGGAACACCGCGTCCGGATGATCCTTGCGGACCATCGGCCGATGGGTCGGAATCACCACCACTTCGAGCGCGTAGATGTTCTGGAATTCGTAGGCTTCGGTATCCGCGGTGCCGGTCATGCCCGACAGCTTCTTGTACATGCGGAACAGATTCTGGAAGGTGATGCTGGCGAGCGTCTGGTTCTCGCGCTGCACCGGCACGCCTTCCTTCGCCTCGACCGCCTGATGCAGGCCGTCCGACCAGCGGCGACCCTGCAGGGTGCGGCCGGTGAACTCGTCGACGATCACGATCTCGCCGTCGCGGACGATATAGTCGACGTCGCGGTGGAACAGCGCATGCGCGCGCATCGCCGCGTTGAGATGATGCACCACGTGGATGTTGTGCGCGGCGTAGAGACCTTCTTCTGCGTCGATGATGCCGGCGCGGCGCAGCAGATCCTCGGCGTGCTCCTGGCCGGCCTCGGACAGATGCACCTGCTTGCTCTTCTCGTCGACCCAGTAATCGCCGACGCCGTCCTCGACTTCCTGGCGCTTGAGCTGCGGAACGATGCGGTTGACCTTGACGTAGAGCTCCGGCGATTCGTCGGCCGGACCGGAAATGATCAGCGGCGTGCGCGCCTCGTCGATCAGGATCGAGTCGACCTCGTCGACGATCGCGTAGTGCAGGCCGCGCTGGTAGCGGTCTTCCTTCGACAGCGCCATGTTGTCGCGCAGGTAGTCGAAGCCGAATTCGTTGTTGGTGCCGTAGGTGATGTCGGCGGCGTAGGCGGTGTGCTTGTCGCCGTGGTTCATGCCCGGGTAGACCACGCCCACCGACAGACCCAGCCAGCTGTACAGACGGCCCATCCAGGCCGAGTCGCGCCTGGCGAGGTAGTCGTTGACGGTGACCACGTGGACGCCCTTGCCTTCCAGCGCGTTGAGGTAGACCGGCAGGGTCGCGACCAGGGTCTTGCCTTCGCCGGTGCGCATTTCCGCGATCTTGCCCAGATGCAGGACCATGCCGCCGATCAGCTGCACGTCGTAATGACGCATGCCGAGCACACGCTTCGACGCTTCGCGGCAGACCGCGAACGCTTCGGGCAGGAGCTTGTCGAGGGATTCACCGGCGGCGATGCGCTCCCTGAATTCGGGCGTTTTCGCCTGGAGGTCGGCGTCGGACAGCGCCTGCATCTGCGGTTCGAGGGCGTTGATCTTCTTGACGATGGCGCCGAGCTGCTTGACGAGGCGATCGTTGCGGCTGCCGAAGATGCTGGTCAACAGGCGATTGAGCATGGGCTGGATGGGAACCGGATGAGGGATCGGGCGGGCACCGCCGGCCGGCGGTCGTCCGCAACAAAAAAGGGCGCAGTGCTGTGCGCCCTCTGCAACACTCCATTGTACTTGGAGCCGCCCTCCGGGGGTATCAAGGCCCCGGGCCCGGCTCCCCGCCGATCAGCCCCGGCCCGGGGGGCGGGCGGGGCCGGCTTCGCCCAGGAACTGGTGCGGGTTGATCACCACGCCATTTTCCCAGACCTCGAAATGCACGTGGGCACCGGTGGAACGCCCGGTGGAACCGGCCTTGGCGATTTCCTGGCCGCGGCGGACCAGATCGCCAACCTGGCCGACCAGCCGCGAATTGTGCGCGTAGCGGGTCACGTAGCCATTGCCGTGATCGATCTCGACCACGTTGCCGTAGCCGTTGCGGACCCCCGAGAAGGTGACCACGCCGTCAGCCACCGCCAGCACCGGATCGCCGGTGTTGGCTTCGAAATCGACGCCCTTGTGGTACTGGCTGCCGCCGCCGAGCGGATCGGCGCGGTAGCCGAAACCGGAGGTGATGTAACTGTCGGCGATCGGATGCCCGGTCGGCAGCGTGCTCTGGTCGAGCTTGCGGTTGAACAGCAGCGACTCCAGCACCGACAGCTGGCCACCGGAATGGCGGAGCTGGGCGTCGAGGCCGATGAGGCCGCTGCGCAGATCGGCGGCGGGCATGTCGCGAACCGGGCCGGCACCACCGACGCCCACCGGCTTGTCGAAATCGAATTCGCCGTCGCCGAGCTGGGCGACGCGGGTCAGCCGCTCGCCAAGTGCATTGAGGCGGTTGGCTTCGGCCTGCAGTTCGCCGAGGCGCGCGGCGAGCGCGTTCACTTCGCGCTGCGCTTCGCGGCGCGCGATCTCCAGACCGTCGCGCTGGGCCTCGACCTCGGTCTTGAGACGGTCGAATTCGGCGTCGCGCAACCAGACCTGACCGGTGGTGCCGAACAGCGCACCGACCATGAGCAGCGCGACAGCGGCATAGCCGGGCCGGTCGCGCATCGCCTGTCGTCCCAGCACGATCGCGCGCTCGGCGCGCGGGCGCAGGGTCTGCCACGTATGCACCGCAGTCGCCTGAACGGCATGCGCGGCGGTGCTGGCGTGACGCTGCGCAACATGGATGAAGCTGTGTACAGTCATGGGCTCAATGTCTCGTTCGCGATCCATGCCGCCATCCAACCATTCCCCGGGTCCGCAGGGAGCGCTCGACGCGCTGCTCGGCGGCGGGTCCGGCGACCCGGGCGGCCAAATGCTGCGCCGCGCGATGTGGCTGGAAGCTCTGGATCGACAACTCGGTGCCTGCCTTCCGCCCGCACTCGCCGCGCATGCGCGACTGGCGAATATCGAGCGCGGAAGACTCGTTTACCTCGTGGATGCTCCGGTCTGGCACGCCCGACTGCGGCTTGCGTCCACCGAACTGCTGACGACAGCCCGCTCCCTCGGGCTGGAAGCGACCGATCTGGTGGTCAGGATCGCGAGCGGGCCGCAGGCGATGCGTCCCTCGAATGCCGCGGATCCGACCGCCGTCACGATCGCCCCCCTGTCCGCAGCCGCACGCGAAGCCTTCGCGGCCGCACTCGCGTCCCGCGACGAACCGTCGCAGGAGGACGCCTCCCGGTGTCCGCCCGACGGTACCGCCCCCGTTTGAGGCCGGTCCGACGGACGCGAAGGGGGCATGCTACCCAGCGGTGGCCAGCCGCGGGTTAAGAAGGCGGGGCTTTTTCGTTAAATTTTCGTGAAATGCACGATCGCAGTTCACGGATCGGGCAATCCGCCCGGCAGGTTCAGCTTCTCGGGATGTCATACCGGCCCATTGCGGGCCGTGCTGACGCTCAGGCCAGCTGGGGTTGGCCGAAGATCACCGGGACCGGCTCGTGACGCTCGAAAGTCGCCAGTTCCCAAGCGGATTGCTCGGCGAGCAGCGCACGGACGAGCTTGTTGTTGAGGGCATGGCCGGACTTGAAGCCCTCGTAGGCACCGAGAATCGGATGGCCGGCCAGATACAGATCGCCGACCGCGTCGAGGATCTTGTGGCGGACGAATTCATCGGCGTAGCGCAGGCCGTCGTCGTTCAGCACCCGGAATTCGTCGAGCACGATCGCGTTGTCCATCGAGCCGCCAAGGCCGAGGTTGCGCTCGCGCATGAACTCCAGATCGCGCATGAACCCGAAGGTGCGGGCGCGGCTGACTTCGCGGATGTAGTTCTCGGTCGAGAACTCGACGACCGCGCGCGAACGCGAGGCCGGAATCGCCGGATGGTCGAATTCCACGGTGAAACCGAGGCGGAAACCGGCGTAGGGCTCGAACCGGGCGAACTTGTCGCCGTCGCGCACTTCGACGGGGCGGAGAATGCGGATGAAACGCTTGGGCGCGTTCTGCTCGGCGATGCCCGCCGACTGCAGCAGGAACACGAACGGGCCGGAGGAGCCGTCCATGATCGGAACTTCGGGCGCGGACAGATCGATGTAGGCGTTGTCGACGCCGAGGCCGGCGAGCGCCGACATCAGGTGCTCCACCGTCATCGCCTTGCCGCCGCCGTGCGAGAGTCCGGTACACAGCATGGTCTCGGTGACGCGATCGGCACGGGCCGGAATTTCGACCACCGGATCCAGATCCACGCGGCGGAACACGATGCCGGTGTCGACTGGAGCAGGACGCAGGGTCAGGAACACCTTGTCGCCGCTGTGCAGACCGACGCCGGTCGCGCGGATGGTGTTCTGGAGGGTGCGCTGCTGGGCCATGGTCGGATCGGATGAGTCGCGGAGGGCGTGCCGGAAGCACTGGAAACACAGGGATTCCGATCGGAATCGGAGGGCGAGATTAGCACGGGGAATGCTGAACCTGAACGGAAGCGACGCACTGTTCCCGCACTGCAACATCAGGCGTGCCGAAGACGTTTCCCGTCCGACGGCGAGAAAGCCCGCCGGGTCCGGAGACCCGGCGGGAAAAGGAAGCCCCGACGCCGGGGACACGCCGGCGTCGGGAGGCGACGCGCCCGGTTCAGTCCGCCTGACGGCGGAGGAACGCGGGGATGTCCAGATAGCTGCTGTCGCTGCCGAAATCCGCCGCCGGCGTCGACCCGTCGCCCTGACCGCGACCGCGGAGGTTGGCGGCGATGCCCGAGCCCGGGGTGAACGCCGCCGGCTCGTCGACCATCATCCCGGTGGTGCCGTCGCGACGGCCCTGGGTGTTGATCAACTGCACCTGCGGACGACGCGCCGGCGCGAAGCCTTCGTCGCGGTCCTGCGTGCGCACGGCCTGACGGGCGACGGCGCGGTTCAGGCCGGTGGCGACCACGGTGACCTTGACCTCGTCCTGCATGTCCGGATCCAGCACCGTGCCGATCACGACCGTCGCGTCTTCCGACGCGAAGTTCTCGATCGTGCGACCGACCTCGTCGAACTCGGCCATGGTGAAGTCGGGACCCGCGGTGATGTTGACCAGGATGCCGTTGGCACCGGCCAGGTTCACGTCGTCGAGCAGCGGGTTGTTGATCGCGCCTTCGGCGGCGGCCTGCGCGCGGTCGTCGCCGCGGGCGGTACCGGTGCCCATCATCGCCAAGCCCATTTCGGACATGACGGTGCGCACGTCGGCGAAGTCGACGTTGATCAGGCCCGGACGCACGATCAGGTCGGCGATACCCTGCACCGCGCCCTGCAGCACGTCGTTGGCGGCGCGGAACGCCTGGATCATGGTGGCGTTGCGGCCGAGCACGGTGATCAGCTTCTCGTTCGGAATCGTGATCAGCGAATCGCAGTGCTGCGACAGCTCCTCGATGCCCTTGAGCGCGACCTGCATGCGGCGACGGCCTTCGAACGGGAACGGCTTGGTCACGACGGCGACGGTGAGGATGCCCATCTCCTTCGCCAGCTGCGCGACCACCGGCGCGGCGCCGGTACCGGTGCCACCGCCCATGCCGGCGGTGATGAACACCATGTCGGCGCCCTGCAGCGCGTCCATGATGCGTTCGCGATCTTCCAGCGCGGCCTGGCGGCCGACCTCGGGATTCGCGCCCGCGCCCAGGCCCTTGGTGACGTTGCCGCCGAGCTGGAGCTGCAGCTTCGCGCCGCAGTTCTTGATCGCCTGCGAATCGGTGTTCGCGGTGATGAACTCCACGCCCTCGATGCTGCCGTTGACCATGTGCGCGACCGCGTTGCCGCCGCCGCCGCCCACGCCGACGACCTTGATGACGGCGTTGGGCGCCATCTTCTCGACCAGTTCGAAATATGCCATGTCCGTGTCCTCGTCTTTTTTATGATGCTGTTGTCGTTGGATCGGGTGTAACCGTGCGTTTCGTCGCCTTGTCGTTGTCGCGACGCGGGGGATCGGCGACTGATCCCATGCGCCCCTGTTTCGTAGGAACCTGTTTCGCTAGAACTCGCCCTTGAACCAGGTCTTCACCTTGTTGAAGAGCCCCACCGCGCGGCCGGCCGGGATCACCGGACGGCGCGGGTGTTCGATCTGACTGCCCATCAGCAACAGGCCGACGCCGGTGGCGTGGACCGGATTGCCGACAACTTCGCCGAGGCCGGCGACGTGCTGCGGAATACCCACGCGCACCGGCATCTGCAGCATTTCCTCGGCCAGTTCGATCACGCCTTCCATTTTCGAGGCGCCACCGGTCAGCACCATGCCGGCGCGGACCAGTTCCTCGAAGCCGGAACGGCGCAGCTCGGCCTGCACCATCTCGAAGATTTCCTCGTAGCGCCCCTGCACCGCCTGCGCCAGCGCATGCCGCGGCAGCCGGCGCGGCGGACGATCGCCGACGCTGGGCACCTGGATGCTTTCCTCGGCGGTGGCGAGCTGCGCCAACGCGCAGGCGTAACGGACCTTGATCTGCTCCGCTTCCGGCGTCGGCGTGCGCAGCATGTGCGCGATGTCGTTGGTGACGTGATCGCCGGCGATCGGCAGCGACGCGGTGTGGCAGATCGCGCCGTGCACGAACACCGCGATGTCGGTGGTGCCGGCACCGATGTCGACCAGCACCACGCCGAGTTCGCGTTCGTCGCTGGTCAGCACCGCGGTACTGGAGGCCAGCGAGGAGAAGATCAGGTCGTCCACCTGCAACCCGCAGCGCTGCACGCACTTGCTGATGTTCGCCGCCGCCGACTGCGCGCAGACCACGAGATGCGCGTGCACTTCCAGGCGTACGCCGGTCATGCCGACCGGGTTGCGGATGCCTTCCTGCGAATCGTCGAGCACGTAGTCGCGCGGGATCGCATGCAGAATCTTCTGGTCGGCGGGAATGGCCACCGCCTTCGCCGCTTCGAGCACGCGATCGAGGTCCATGTAGCTGACCTCGCCATCGCGGATCGGCACGATGCCCGGCGAATTGCGGCACTGCACGTGATTGCCCGAGATCGACGCATAGACCGAACGAATCTCGCAGCCGGCCATCAGCTCGGCTTCCTCGATCGCGCGCTGGATCGACTGCACGGTCGACTCGATGTCCACGACCACGCCGCGCTTCAGCCCGCGCGATTCGTGCGTGCCGATGCCGATGACCTCGATGGGATTGCCGGGCGCGTATTCGCCCACCAGCGCCACCACTTTCGAGGTGCCGATGTCGAGGCCGACGATCAACGATTTGTCGCCTTTGCGGTTCATGTCGAGAAGCCGGAATGCTGGGAGCGGAGTTCGGAAGGATGGAGGCGCGCGACCGTCGCCGGGCCCGGCGCGGCCGCCGCGGGGGCGTTGCCGGCGCCGTTCGGCTCGCCGCCGTTCGCCCAGCGCAGCGCGAACCCGTTGGTGTAGCGGAGATCGGCACGTTCGAGCGTCCGATCCTTCTGCGCGATCTGCGGCAGCAGGCGGGCGAACCGCTGCAACCGCAGCCGCGCGTCGTCGCGGCCGAGCAGCAGTTCGGCACCGTTGGAGAGCGTGAGCGACCAGCTGCCGCGTTCGTCGACCCGCAGTCGACGCACGTCGAGACCGGCGACCGCGAACATCGCCCGCGATTCGTTGTAGAGGCGGACCAGATCGGCGCTGCGCGATTCCGGGCCGTCGAAGCGCGGCAAGCCCTTCGGCACCGTCACCCCCTTCGCGGGAATGATCCGGCCGCGCTCGGACAGCAGACGATCGTCGCCCCACCACGCGAACGGACGATGCTCGACCACCGCGACCACCAGCCGGTCCGGCCACTGCTTGCGCACTTCGGCATGCTCGACCCACGGCAGTTTCGCCACCGAGGCGCGCGCGTCCTCCAGGCGCACGGCGAAGAAGCCGCGCTGTGCATGCGGATATACCGCAGCGATCACCTGCGCGTCACTGACCCGCTGCAATTTGCCCTGCAGGGTCACCGTGCGCAGCGGCCAGCGCTCGGCGCCGACCCAGCCCTGGATCACCGCCACCACTGGCAGCGTCACCAGCGCCAGCGCGAACAGCCATGCGAGCAGCCGCAGGAAGGCGTTCATCGGCCCTGCACCTCCGGCAGCGTCGTCTCCAGGATCATCCAGCACAGGGTTTCGAAGTCGATCCCGATCTGACGCGCGGCCTTCGGCACCAGCGAATGGCTGGTCATGCCCGGCGCGGTGTTGACTTCGATCAACTGGAAGCCGTGCTGGCGATCGCGCATCACGTCCACGCGCCCCCAGCCGCGACACGCCGCGGCGCGGAACGCGCGCAGGGCGAGATCGCGGATCGTGGGTTCGTCGTCGCCGTCCAGCCCGGGGCACAGGTATTGGGTGTCGTCGGCGATGTACTTGGCGTGGTAGTCGTACCACTCGCCGGCCGGCACGATCCGGATCGACGGCAGCGCGATGTCGCCGAAGATGCCGACGGTGAACTCCTCGCCCTGCACCATCTGTTCCATCAGCAGCTCGCCGGCGTAACCGGCCGCGAACGCTTCGGCCGCATCGAGATCGTTTTCCGAGAGAATCCGGAACACGCCGACGCTTGAGCCTTCGCACGAAGGTTTGACGAACACCGGCAGGCCCAGCGTGCGCGCGGCTCCCCGCAATTCGCTTCCGGCGCGGATGCGCACGAACTTCGGCGTCGGCAGGCCTTCGCTCATCCACACCTGCTTGGTGCGGATCTTGTCCATGGTCAACGCGGAACCGAGCACGCCGGAGCCGGTATAGGGCACGCCCAGCGCGTCCAGCGCGCCCTGCAGCACGCCATCTTCGCCGCCGCCACGGTTGCCGTGGAGGATGTTGAACACGCGATCGAATCCGGACTCCGGCGAGCGCTTCGCCACCAGGGCTTCGATCAACGCCGGAATGCCGTCGACGGCATGCGCATCAACACCCCGCGCGCGCAGCGCGTCGAGCACGTTGCGACCGGAGTCGAGCGAGACCTCACGCTCGGCGCTGGTGCCGCCCATCAGCACGGCGACGCGTCCGAACTGCGCCGGATCGAGGCTGCGGGGCGATGTCTGCGGCGTGGTCACGACTGCGATTCCCGGGAAGCGTTGGAAGGAGAAGAAGAAGCGGAGAACCCGTTGGCGGAGAGCTGCTGCGCGGCGGCGCCGATGTCGCCCGCGCCCATCATCAGCAGCAGATCGCCGTCGCGGAGCACGTCGGGCAGCACCGCGGACAGATCGCCGGCACCGCCGACGACCACCGGATCGATGCGACCGCGCGCGCGGATGTTGCGCGCCAGCGACTTCGCATCGGCGCCGGCGATCGGCGCTTCGCCCGCGGGATAGACCTCGGTCAGCACCAGCGCATCGACGCTCGACAGCACCGCCGCGAAATCATCGAACAGGTCGCGCGTGCGGCTGTAGCGATGCGGCTGGAACGCGACCACAAGACGGCGGTCGGGCCAGCCGCCGCGCGCGGCCTGGAACACCGCTTCCAGCTCCCTGGGGTGGTGGCCGTAATCGTCGACCAGTTGCACCTTCGCGCCCTGGGCGGTGGTGAGTTCGGCGAGCAGGTTGAAGCGGCGACCGATGCCGGCGAATTTTTCCAGCGCGCGCGCGATCGCGTCCGGCGCCACGCCGAGCTGCCAACCGATGGTGGCCGCGGCGAGCGCGTTCTGGACATTGTGACGACCGGGCAAGGCCAGCGTGACCGGTGTGCGCGATCCGTCGGGCAGACAAAGCGTGAACCGCATCGCCGGCCCGGCCTGTTCGACATCCTCGGCGCGCACGTCGGCATGGTCGGCGAAGCCATAGGTGATCACGTGGCGCGGCATGTCGGCCGCGAGCGCGGCGACCTCGGCATCGTCGATGCACAGCACCGCGAGGCCATAGAACGGCAACCGGTGCAGGAATTCGGAGAACGCGGCCTGCACCCGGGCGAAATCGCCGCCGTAGTTCTCGAGATGATCGGCGTCGATGTTGGTGACGACCGCGATCAGCGGATTCAGGCGCAGGAAGCTGCCGTCGCTTTCATCGGCTTCGGCCACCAGCCAGTCACCGCTGCCCAGGCGTGCGTTGGCGCCGGCGGCGAGCAACTGGCCGCCGATCACGAAGGTCGGATCGAGCCCACCCTCGCCGAGCACGCTGGCGGTGAGCGAGGTGGTGGTGGTCTTGCCGTGGGTCCCCGCGATCGCGATGCCGCGGCGGAAACGCATCAGTTCGGCCAGCATCTCGGCGCGCGGCACCACCGGAATGCGCTGCGCGCGCGCTTCCATCCATTCCGGGTTGTCGCGCTTGATCGCGCTGGACACGACCACGCAGTCGGCGCCGAGCACGTTCGCCGCGGCATGCCCGCGGGACACGGTCGCCCCGAGGCCGGCGAGACGACGTGTCACCGTGTTGTCGGCGTTGTCCGAACCGGACACCTGATAGCCCAGCGTGCACAGGACCTCGGCGATGCCGCTCATGCCGGCACCACCGATACCCACGAAATGCACGCGCGGGAAGGCTTTCGACAGGTCCTTGGTATCGAGCAGTCGACGGATCATGCGCGTGCCTCCTCCAGCACTGCGTCGGCGACGCGTTCGGCGGCGTCGGTTCGGGCGAGCGAGCGCGCGGCCTCGGCCATGAACAGGCGTTTGCCGGGATCGAGCACGAGATTGCGCAGCTCCATTGCCAGTTTTCCGGCGAGTTCGCCGTCCTGTTTCAGCAGCACGCCGGCGCGACGCTGCACGACGTACTGCGCGTTCTTGGTCTGGTGATCGTCGACCGCGGTCGGCAGCGGCACCAGCACGCTGCCGACACCGGCGGCGCACAGTTCGGCGATGGTGAGTGCGCCGGCGCGGCAGACCACCAGATCGGCCCAGGCGTAGGCCTCGGCCATGTCGGCGATGAAGGGCTCGATCGAGCCCTCGATGCCCGCGGCGGCGTACGCGGCGGAGGCGGCATCGCGCATCTTCTCGCCGCACTGATGACGCACCGCGATGCCCGCGCCCTGCAATTGACGCAGCGCTTCTGGCACCGCGTCGTTGAGCGCGCGCGCCCCCTGGCTGCCGCCGAGCACCAGCAGGCGCAGGTGCTCGTCGCCACGACCCTCGAACCGCTCGCGGGGCGGCGCGATCCGCGCGATCACGTCGCGCACCGGATTGCCGACGACCGTTTCCTTGCCCGGGAAGGCATCGGGAAAGCCGGTGAGCACGCGACGGGCGAAGCGCGCGAGCACACGATTGGTCATGCCCGGTGCGCGATTCTGTTCATGCACGAGCAGCGGCACACCGGCGAGCACCGCGGCGATGCCGCCCGGGCCTGCGGCGAAACCACCGAAACTGATCACCGCGCACGGCTTGTGACGCGCGAGCACCTTCGCGGCCGCGCGGATCGCCGAGAGAATGCGCAGCGGCGCGCGCACCAGGGTCGCGAGGCCCTTGCCGCGCACCCCGGAAATCCCGATCGTCTCGATGTCGATGCCGTGCTGCGGCACCAGACGCGTTTCCATGCCACCCTCGGCGCCAAGCCACACCACCGGCACGCCACGCGCGCGCAGCGCCGCGGCCACCGCGAGCCCCGGGAAGATATGGCCACCGGTACCGCCGGCCAGGATCATCACCGGACGCGCCTGGCCGTCGCGCGGCTGCGCATCGGTCTGCGGATGCGATGCGTCGGGCGCCGCGTTCATGCGCTCCTCCCGAAACTCGGTTCGACGCGTTCGCGCAGACGGCTGGTGCCGCGCACGGTGTTGCCCAGCGCCGACGCCGTGGCCGACGCCGCGGGCTGCGCGGTCGGCGGCACGCCGGCCGAGACCTGCACCGCCTCGGTGCGCAGACGCGCGACCTGGCGCTCGGCGCGATCGAGCTCGTAGGAAATCCGCAGCAGCAGACCGAGCGCCGCGCAGGTTCCGAGCACGCTGGAACCGCCGTAGGAAATCAGCGGCAGGGTGAGTCCCTTGGTCGGCAGCAGACCAAGGTTCACACCGATCGAGACGAAGCTCTGCAACCCCATCCACAGCGCGATGCCGAAGGCGCAATAGCCCGCGAAGTGGCGGCGCATCTCGACGCATTTCAGTCCGACATGGAATGCGCGGCCCACCAGCAACGCGTACAGGCCGATCACCAGACACACGCCGACGAAACCGAGCTCCTCGGCGATCACCGCGAGGATGAAATCGGTGTGCGCTTCCGGCAGGTACGAGAGCTTCTGCACCGAACCGCCGAGGCCCACGCCGAACCATTCGCCGCGGCCCACCGCCATCAGCGCATTGGTCAGCTGATAACCGGTGTTGAACGGGTCTTTCCAGGGATCCAGGAACGAGGTCAGGCGGCTGACCCGGTACGGCTCGGCGATCGCGATGAACGCCAGCACCGGCAGGCCGATCAGCACCGGGCCGAACATGCGCGGCATGTGCACGCCACCGAGGATCAGCATGCCCGCGGTGATCGCGAGGATCAGCGACAGCGAGCCGAAATCCGGCTGCAGGATCAGGAAGGCGACCATCGCCACGGCCACGCCCAGCGGCTTGAGCATCGCGCTCCAGGTCGCGTTGACCTCGTCGCGGAACCGCACCAGATAGCTCGCCAGCCAGACGACGTACATCAGCTTCACCGCTTCCACCGCCTGGAAGGTGGTGACGCCGAAATTCAGCCAGCGCCGCGCGCCGTTGACGGTCTTGCCGATGCCGGGCAGGAACACCAGGATCAGCAGCACGAAGCACAGCACCAGCAACAGATGGTCGCGCTGCTCGATGCTCTTGAGTTCGGTGCGCATCAGCCAGCCGGCCACGCCGGTGCCGAGGACGAGAAACACCAGATGCTTGATCAGGAAGTAGTACGGACCGACATCGAGCCCCTCGCCGATCGCGATCGAGCTCGACGCCACCATCACCACGCCGAGGCAGGCCAGCGCGAGGGTCGCGCCGAGCAGCCACGGGTCGTAACGGCCGGGCAACGCGTCCAGACGCGTCGCCTGCTGGCCGAGACCGAAGCGCGGGAGGGAGAACAGCCCGGCGGACAGCGGATTCGGCATCAGCGCACCTTCAGCGTGGCCAGGCCGACCAGCACCAGGATCACCGAGATGATCCAGAAGCGCACGATCACGCGCGGCTCCGGCCAGCCTTTCAGCTCGAAGTGATGGTGGATCGGCGCCATCCGGAACACGCGCTTGCCGGTGAGCTTGAAGGAGGCGACCTGGATCATCACCGACAGGGTCTCGATGACGAAAATGCCGCCCATCACCACCAGGATCAGTTCCTGGCGCACGATCACCGCGATCAGGCCGAGCACCGCACCCAGCGCCAGCGCGCCGATGTCGCCCATGAACACCATCGCCGGATACGTGTTGAACCACAGGAAGCCGAGTCCCGCGCCGGCGATCGCGGCGCAGATGATGACCAGTTCACCGGCCCCCGGCACCTTCGGGATGCCCAGATACTCGGAGAACACCGCGTTGCCGGAAGCGTAGGCGAACACGCCCAGCGCGCAGGCCACGAGCACCGTCGGCATGATCGCCAGCCCGTCGAGCCCGTCGGTGAGGTTCACCGCGTTGGAGAAACCGACGGTCCAGAAATACGCGATCGCGACGAAGAACACCGCGCCGGCGATGCCGGCCAGCGGCAACGCGACGTTCTTGAAGAACGGAATGTAGAGCGTGGTCGCGGCCGGCGCGTCGGCGGTGTAATACAGGAACAGCCCGGCGGCGAGGCCGAACACCGACTGCAGCGCGTACTTCGTGCGCGAACGCATGCCGTTGGGATCGCGCTTGACGATCTTGATCCAGTCGTCCCACCAGCCGATCCAGCCGAAGGCGACCATCACCACCAGCACCAGCCAGACGTAGCGGTTGCGCAGATCGCCCCACATCAGCACCGAGGCGATCACGGTCAACAGGATCAGGGCACCGCCCATGGTCGGCGTGCCGGCCTTGGAGAAATGCGACTGCGGGCCGTCCTTGCGGATCGGCTGACCGCCCTTCAGCTTCGCCAGGCGCGCGATCACCGCCGGCCCCCACCACAGCGACAGCGCGAGCGAGGTCAGCGCGGCGAGGATCCCGCGGAAGGTCAGATAACCGAACAGGCCGAACAGGCTCTGCAGCTGTTCCAGCCAGCGGGTCAGTTCAAGCAGCATGCGTTTCTCCCCCGCTCGCGGCCCCGTCGCCTGCGAGCACGTCTTTCACGATTCTGTCCATCGCGCTGCCGCGCGATCCCTTGATCAACACCCGCGGCGATGTCGTGGACGCGGCCAGATCGGCGCGCAGCGCGGCGACCAGCGCGGCGTGATCGACGAACACGCGACCGTCCTCGCCGAACGCCGTCGCGGCCGCGGCGGCGAGTTCGCCGAGCGCGTACAGACGGGCCACGCCCGATGCCTTCGCGCGGCGACCGACCTCGGCGTGCAGCGCGGCGGCATCGGCGCCGAGTTCGCGCATGTCGCCGAGCACGATCCAGCGTTCGCCGCCGGCCGCGGCCAACGTGTCGATCGCCGCCTGCAGTGACCCCGGATTGGCGTTGTAGCTGTCGTCGATGAGGATCGCGCCACCGGCGAGCCGATGCAGGTTCAGTCGTCCGGCGACCGGACGCGCAGCGTTCAGACCGCTGGCGATCACCGGCAACGGAATGCCGGCGCCGAGCGCGAGCGAGGTCGCGGCCAGGGCGTTGAGGACGTTGTGGCGACCCGGCATCGCCAGCGCGATCGCGGCCTCGCCTTCCGGCGCGACCAGCGTGAAGCGAGAACCGTCGGCATCGAGCGCGATGTCGCGCGCGGTCACGTCGGCATCGGCGTCCAGCCCGAAACGGATCAGTCGATGGCCATGCGCGCGTTCCGCGAAATACGGCGCGAACGCGTCGTCCGCATTGATCGCGGCCACGCCGTCGGCGGGCAGCGCGTCGTAGATCGCGGCCTTGGTGTCGGCGATCCCGAGCAGGCTGCCCATGCGTTCGATATGCGCCGGCGCGATGTTGTTCACCAGCGCGACGTCGGGACGGACGATCCCGGTGAGATAGGCGATGTCGCCGGGCTTGCCCGCGCCCATCTCGTAGATCGCGTAGAGCGCATCGTCCGGGGCATCGATCACCGCCAGCGGCAGACCGATCTCGTTGTTGCGGTTGCCGGGCGTGGTGTAGGCCCGGCCGGGCGCACCCAGCGCCGCGACCGCGGCTTCGAGGATCGCGAAGGTCAGCGTCTTCACGCTGGTCTTGCCGTTGCTGCCGGTCACCGCCAGCAGCTTCGTGCGGCGTCCCTGCTGGATCGACGCCGCCAGCGCGGCCAGCGCGCGCTCGGTGTCGGCGACCACGATCTGCGGGATCGCCAGCCCCTCCACGGCACGCGACACCAGCGCGGCGCGCGCGCCGCGCGCGGCGGCCTGGGCCACGTAGTCGTTGCCATCGAAGTTTTCGCCCTTCAGCGCGACGAACAATGCCGCCCCCGCCTGCGCCGGTTCGAGCCTGCGGGTATCGGTGACCAGCGCGTCGATCACGAGATCGTCGCCGATCAGACGGCCACCGACGGCGGTGGCGATGCGGGAAAGCGCGATCGGCGTCATGCCCGTCCCTCCAGCACCGCGCGCGCGGTCGCGGTGTCGTCGAAGGGGTGCTGCACGCCGTCGATCTCCTGGTACGGCTCATGGCCCTTGCCCGCGATCAGCACGATGTCGCCGGTGCGGCCGTCGGCGATCGCCTCGGCGATGGCGACGGCGCGATCGCGGCGCACGCGGATGGCGGTCGGATGCGAGAAGCCGGCGAGGATGTCGGCGACGATGGCGTCGCCGTTCTCGGTGCGCGGATTGTCGTCGGTCACGATCACCGCGTCGGCGCCGGCCTCGGCGATCGCCGCCATCTGCGGACGCTTGCCGCGATCGCGATCGCCGCCGCAACCGAACACGCAGATCACCCGGCCCGCCGCGTGCGCGCGCAGCGCCGACAGCGCCTGTTCCAGCGCATCGGGCGTGTGCGCGTAATCGACGACGACGAGCGGCTGGTCGCGCTCGCCGCCGAGACGGTTCATGCGACCGTTGACAGGCTGCAACCGCGACAGCAGCGCGGCGACCGCATCCGCGGCCATGCCGAGCGCGTGCAGGGTGCCGGCCACCGCGAGCAGATTGTCGACGTAGAAGCGGCCGAGCAGCGGCGAGCGGACCGGATGCCGGGCGTCGCCGACGCACAGCACGAAGGCGATGCCACCGATGTCGAGCGCCACGTCCTCCGCGCGCACGACCGCATCGCGATGACCACGCGAACTCACGCCGACCGCGCGCGCATCCGACCCGAGACCGGCGTGCAGCGCGGCGCCGAAGGCGTCGTCGAGATTGATCACCGCGGCGTCGAGACCCGGCCACGCGAAGAGCTTCGCCTTCGCCGCGCCGTAGGCGTCCATCGTGCCGTGGTAGTCGAGATGGTCGCGTGTCAGATTGGTGAACACGCCGACCCGGAAGTGCACGCCGTCGACGCGCCCCTGATCGAGCGCGTGCGAACTGACTTCCATCGCCACCGCTTCCGCGCCCTGGTCGCGCAGATCGGCAAGCAGCGCATGCAGCGACAGCACCAGCGGCGTGGTGAATCCGGTCGGCACCGCTTCGCCGTACAGCCCGGCACCGAGCGTGCCGATCGTTCCGGCACGGCAGCCGGACAGCGTCCACGCCTGCGCCAGCAGTTGCACCGTCGAGGTCTTGCCGTTGGTGCCGGTGACACCGACCGTCGTCATCGCGCGGGTCGGCGCGCCGTGGAAGGCATCGGCCATCGCGCCGAGCCGCGCGCGCAGACCGGGCACCGCGATCAGCGGCAGACCGCACGCGACGGCGGCGGCGTATTCGTCGGGCATCGGCGGCTCGAACAGCACGGCGACCGCGCCCGCGGCCTTCGCCTGGGCGACGAAATTCAACCCGTGCGCACCGAAGCCCGCGATCGCGACGAAGGCGTCGCCCGCGCGGATCGCGCGGCTGTCCTGGACCAGGCCACCGATCTCGAGCGCGGCATCGATCCCGGCGACCTCCATGCCGGCGACGTTCCGCAGCAGTTCGGCGAGACGCATGCGACGGCTCATCGCGCACCTCCCGCGGCGGACGTCGCGGGCGTGGCCGCATCGATCGCGGGCACGGCGGCCGGGGCCACCGGCGCGAGCCCGGCCTGACGGCGGCGGACATCGGCGGCGGCCTGCGCCGCGAGCCAGGTGTCGATGTCGTCCGGCGGCACATCCATCAGGCGCAGCGCGCCTTCCATCACGTTCTTGAACACAGGCGCGGAGACCAGACCGCCGGTGTAACCACGCGTCGGGTCGGGATCCTTGAGCACCACCACCATCGAAAACCGCGGATTGTCCACCGGCACCAGCCCGGCGAAGAACGCGTTGTAGCGGCGCGAATACCCGCCGTTGTACGAGATGCGCGCGGTGCCGGTCTTGCCGGCGACGTGATAGCCGAGGATCGCCGCCTGGGTCGCGGTGCCGCCCGGCTCGGTCACGGTCTGCATCATTCGCAGCACTTCGTGCGCGATCGCCGGATCCAGCACCTGCACCGGCTCGCCCGCCTCGCCCTTGATGAAGGTCGGGGCGATCGCGCGTCCGCCGTTGCCGAGCGCGGCATAGGCGTGCGCGATCTGCAGCGGCGTGGCGCTGAGACCATAACCGTAGGACATGGTCTGCTTGTCGGTGCCGCGCCAGCGCGCCGGCGGCGCCAGCAACCCCGGACTCTCGCCCGGAAAACCGCTGCCGGTGCTGCGCCCGTAGCCGAACCGCACCAGGAAGTCGTAGAACACGTGGTTCTCGAGCCGGTGCACGATCTTCGCGGCGCCGACGTTCGAACTCTTGGTGATCACGCCGGTGGTGTCGAGCACGCCGTAGTTGTGGGTGTCGGTGGTCCGCCACCTGCCGTTGGGGATCCAGCCCGGATTCGTGTCGAACACGGTGTCCGGGGTGATCGCGCCCGCTTCGAGCGCCGCGGCCACCGTCAGCGGCTTCATCGTCGAACCCGGCTCGATCAGATCGGTGACCGCGCGGTTGCGATGCGCGTCGCGCGGGCCGACGCCGGCCGCGTTCGGATTGAACGAGGGCAGATTGGCCATCGCCAGCACTTCGCCGCTGGCCACGTCGAGCACCACCACCGAACCGCTGACCGCACCGGTCTCGGACAGCGCGTGCTTGAGTTCGCGATAGGCCAGGAACTGGATCCGGCGATCGATCGTGAGGGTGATGTTGCGCCCCGGTTCGGCCGGGCGCACGAGATCGATCTCCTCGACGATGCGGCCGCGATTGTCGCGGATCACGCGCTTCACGCCGGGGCTGCCGGACAGCATGTCGTCGAACGCCAGTTCCAGACCTTCCTGGCCGCGGTCGTCGATATTGGTGAAGCCGAGCACATGGGCGATGGCCTCGCCCTGCGGATAGAAGCGGCGGTATTCGCGCTGTGAGGACACGCCCGGCACGTTCAGCGCGAGAATCCGCCGCGCTTCGGCGGGATTGATCCGGCGCTTGAGGTAGACGAATTCCTTGTCCGCGCGCAGGGTCAGCTTGCGGGTCAGGGTCTCGACGTCCACGCCGAGCGCGGTCGCCAGTTGCGGCAGGCGCTCCCGGTACTTCAGCAACTCGCCCGGCGTGGCGGTGATCGACTCCACCGGCGTCGAGACCGCCAGCGGCTCGCCGTTGCGGTCGGTGATCATGCCGCGCGAGGTCGGGATCTCGATCTCGCGCACGAAGCGCTCGTCGCCCTGCTCGCGGTAGAAATCGTCGCTGATCAGCTGCAGATAGGCGGCGCGGGCGACCAGCGTCACCGCGCACAGAGCGAGCGCGCCGGACACCAGCATCAACCGGCCGCGCAGATCGAACCGGGCGCGACCGCGCACGGCCGGACCGCGCGAGTCCGGGCGCGCGTCGGCGCGACGCTGGCGCCACCGGGCGATGCGTTCGGACAGGCCGCTCACGGGCGCACCACCACGATGTCCGCCGGCTCCGGGGTCTTCATGCCCAGGCGGTCGCGAGCGACCTTGTCGATGCGGTTGCTTTCCGCCCAGGTCGCCTGCTCCAGCTGCAGCCGGCTGAATTCGATGTTGAGCTCGTCGCGCGCCTTTTCCTGCCGCGACAGCTCGGTGAACAACTGGCGATGGCGGTAGCGCGCATGCACGACGCCGATCGCCGAAGCCAGATCGGCCAGCACCAGCACGGCGAGCAGCAGATACAGGTTCGGGCGCAGATTCATGCGTCCCCCACCTTTTCGGCCACGCGCAGCACCGCGCTGCGCGCACGCGGATTCGTCGTCAGTTCGTCCTCGTTCGCCTTGCGGGCGTCGGCGACGATCCGCAGGGTCGGCACGAACGCGATCTCCACCGGCATCCGGCGATTGGCCGGTGGCGCCTTGGCATGGCGGGCGATGAACTGCTTGACGATCCGGTCTTCCAGGGAATGGAAGCTGATGACGACCAGACGGCCGCCCGGACGCAACGCGGCATGGGCGGCTTCGAGGCCGCGCTCGAGATCGTCCAGCTCGCGATTGATGAAGATGCGGATCGCCTGGAAGCTGCGGGTCGCGGGATGGATCTTCTGCGCGCCACGCGGCACCACCGAAGCGATCAGCTCGGCCAACTGGGCGGTGCGCAGCAGCGGCGTCCCGTCGCGACGGGCGACGATCGCGCGGGCGATGCGCCGGCTCTGCTTCTCTTCGCCGTAGGTCCACAGCACGTCGGCGATCTCGCGCTCGCCGGCGCGGGCCAGCCATTCGGCCGCGCTTTCCCCGGTCTCGGGGTCCATGCGCATGTCGAGCGGACCGTCCTTGCCGAAGCTGAAGCCGCGTTCGGCCACGTCGAGCTGCGGCGAGGACACGCCGAGGTCGAACAGAACGCCGTCGAGACCGCGCTGCGCGAGATCCCAGTGCGCGAGATCGGCGAAGCTGCCGCGGTGGATCGCGACGCGCGCGTCCGCGCCGAACTCGCGTTCGGCGACACGGATCGCTTCGGGATCCTTGTCCATCAGCAGCAACCGGCCTCCGTCGTTCAGGCGTTCCAGCACGCCGCGAGCGTGTCCGCCACGCCCGAACGTGCCATCGAGATACGTTCCATCCTTCCGAACACGCAGCCCGTCCATGACCTGCTCGAACATCACTGGCAAATGCAGCGCCGGAAGGTGGGCGGGCGCCGCGCCCGCGCCACCGGCGGTCACAGCTGCAGATCGAGCATCGCTTCGCCGAGATCCGCATCGCTCAGCGTCATGCGGATCTGCGCGTGATGCGCCTGCTCGCTCCACAATTCGAACTTGTCGCCCATGCCCAGCAGCACGGCGCGCTTGTCGATCCCCACCGCACTGCGGTGGCTCGCGGGAATGCCGATGCGGCCATTGCCATCGGGTTCGACGAAGGTCGCCGCACCCACCAGCTTCAACTGCAGGCTGCGGCTGACGCTCTTGGTCCGCGGCAACGCGTTGACCTGATCGCGCACCTTCTCCCAGACCGGCTGCGGGTAGAGGTAGAGCGAACCGGCTTCGAACGGGTTGTAGGTGATGACCAGCCGGCTCTCGCACACCCGAGCGATCAAGTCCCGGTAACTGGTCGGAATCGCCAGCCGGCCCTTGTCGTCGATCGTGATGGCGGTCTCACCTTGGAACACGTACACCCTGCCCGGTCGTGCCCGTCTCAGCGGGC
>JAYRSY010000005.1:0-183216 GCA_041919915.1 Lysobacteraceae bacterium | reverse complement strand
CCCATCGGCGTCGCCGACAGCGAAGACGCCGCCGAACCCGCCGAAGCCTGAGGAGCCCGACCATGTCCAAGTTTTTCCGCCGCCGCAAGTTCTGCAAGTTCACGGCCGAAGGCGTCAAGGAGATCGATTACAAGGATCTCAACACCCTGCGCCAGAACCTCACCGAGAACGGCAAGATCGTGCCGAGCCGCATCACCGGCACCAAGTCGAAGTACCAGCGCCAGCTCGCGACCGCCGTCAAGCGCGCGCGTTTCCTGGCCCTGATTCCGTACACCGACAACCACAACGTCTGATTGTCATCCCGAGTCCGGGCATGGCCCGGGCGAGGGATCCGCTTTTCGTGTGTCGGAACGATATTCCGACATCGAAAAACAGGTTCCCCGCATTCGCTCGGAATGACAGTGCCCTGTCATTCGGACAGCCACCAGTTGCGGCGCCCGCGCGTCGCTAACGAATACGGAATCTTCCAATGAAACTGATCCTCCTGCAGAAAGTCGTCAACCTCGGCAGCCTCGGCGACACCGTCAACGTGAAGCCGGGCTACGGCCGCAATTACCTCGTGCCGCAGGGCAAGGCCGTTCCGGCCACCGCCGCCAACGTCGCGATGTTCGAAGCCAAGCGCGCCGAATTCGAGGCCAAGGCCAAGGCCATGTCGGACGACGCCGAGAGCCGCCGCAGCGCCCTCGACGGCGTCAGCGTCACCATCAAGGCCAATGCGTCGACCGAAGGCAAGCTGTACGGCTCGGTCGGTCCGCGCGACATCGCCGAAGCCCTCACCGCCGCCGGTCACAAGGTCGGCAAGTCGGAAGTGGTCATGGGCGAAGGCCCGCTGCGCCACATCGGCGAACACGAGGTCATCGTGCACCTGCACGCCGACGTCGAAGTGACGGTGAAGGTCGTGGTGGAGCCGGAAGCCGCCTGACGCTTCCCGCCGCATCGCGATACCGGAACGGGCGCCGCAGGGCGCCCGTTCCGTTTTCCGGCCCCGTGTCGCAGGCGATGAGACGGGACCGGCGTATCACCCCGCCCAGACGGTGGACTTATCCACAGCTTGTTCCATCGCGACTCCACAGGCGGGGTCATTACGATGACCGCATCCCCCCGTGCATTCCTTTCCAACGATCGCCCCTCGGGCGGTCCGGAGCAGCATTCCCCGATGGCCTTCCGTCCCAACGCCTATGGCGACCAGAATCGCCGCCGCGACAGCTTCAGCGACGCCCGCGTCGAACAGTTGCGGATCCCGCCGCAGTCGATCGAGGCCGAACAGGCCGTGCTGGGCGGTCTGATGCTGGCGCCCGACGCCTACGACCGCGTCGCCGATCGTCTCAACGAGGAAGACTTCTACCGCCGCGATCACCAGCTGATCTACCGGGCGATCCGCGAACTGGCGGAGAAGAGCAAACCCTACGACGCGGTGACCCTGGGCGAGTGGTTCGAGTCCAACGGGTTCGCCGAACAGGTCGCCGGCGGCGCCTATCTGGTGGAACTGGCCAGCACCACGCCCTCGGCCGCGAACATCGCCGCCTACGCCGAGATCGTCCGCGACAAATCCATCCTGCGTCAGTTGATCGATGCCGGTACCGGGATCGTCAACGACGCCTTCCAGCCCGAAGGGCGGGACAGCGACGAGATCCTGGCCAAGGCCGAGCAGGAGGTGTTCGCGATTTCCGAAATGCGCGCCCAGGGCCGCACCGATTTCGTCGCGATCAACAAGGCGATGGCCGAAGCCTTCGACGTGCTGCAGACGCGCTACCAGAACGGCGGCGGCGTCACCGGTCTGCCGACCGGTTACACCGAATTCGACGAGATGACCGCCGGCCTGCAGCCGACCGATCTGGTGATCCTCGCCGCGCGTCCGGCGATGGGCAAGACCACCTTCGCGCTGAACATCGCCGAGCACGCCGCGATCAAGACCAAGAAGGCGGTCGCGGTGTTCTCGATGGAAATGTCGGCCTCGCAGCTGGCGCTGCGCCTGATCTCGGCCAACGGCCGTATCAACGCCACCCGCCTGCGCACCGGCCAGCTCGAAGACGAGGACTGGAGCCGGGTCAGCGGCGCGATCCGCATGATCAAGGAAACCAAGATCTTCATCGACGACACGCCCGGCCTGTCGCCGGAAGCCCTGCGCGCGAAGTCGCGCCGGCTCAAGCGCGAACACGGCCTCGGCCTGATCGTCATCGATTACCTGCAGCTGATGGCGGTGCCGGGCAACACCGAGAACCGCGCGACCGAGATCTCCGAGATCTCGCGCTCGCTCAAGGGCCTCGCGAAGGAACTCAACGTGCCGGTGATCGCGCTGTCGCAGCTCAACCGTTCGCTGGAAACCCGCGCCGACAAGCGTCCGGTGATGGCCGACCTCCGCGAATCGGGCGCGATCGAGCAGGACGCCGACATGATCGTCTTCATCTACCGCGACGATTACTACAACAAGGAAACGTCGCCGGACAAAGGACTCGCCGAGATCATCATCGGCAAGCAGCGTTCGGGCCCGACCGGTTCGTTCAAGCTGAAGTTCTTCGGCGAGTACACGCGTTTCGACAATCTGGCGTTCGATTCGGTGGGGAGTTTCGAGTAATGCCGGAACCCGCGGGCTCGGGCCGATACCGTCACGAGCCTCCCTGCGATTCCGGTTCCCGTTCCTATCGCGATTGGCGAGTCATTTTCCGCATGTGATGCCCGGAACTTTTTCGTGCTCCAGCGCGGAAAAAATTCCAGGCTTTGCATGCAAACGATTCGATTTCACACCCTTTCCAGGGACAAAGGCCACAACCGCACCGCCCCTCCGCTCAACACCGACGTCCCCGACAACGGATCGCGCAGGTTCTCGTCGAGCAGCGCGTTGAGATTCGCGCCGGGACGTTCGCTGGCCAATCGCTGCGACGTGCCCGGCAGATCGTGGCCCCAGCCGTGGGGCAGGCTGACCACGCCGGGACGCATGTCCTCGCTGTATTTCACGCGGACCGTGATTTCGCGCGCACCGGCACCCTGCAGGCGCGCGAGCGCGCCGTCGGCGACGCCCGCGGCCGCGGCGTCCTGCGGATGGATCAAGGCGAGGCAGCGCTCGGGGCCCTTGGCCAGCGTCGGCAGGTTGTGCATCCAACTGTTGTTGGAACGCACGTCGCGACGGCCGATCACGATCATCGGATGACCTTCACCCGGGGCTTGTGCGGCTGACTGCGACAACGCGGCTTCGACCCGCGCCAGATCGGCGAGCAGGGGCGGTGGCGCGACCTGGATGTGGCCATCGGGCGTGCGCAGCACGCCGGGCAATCGTGCCTGCAATGGGCCGAGATCGATGCCGTGCGGCGCCGCGCGCAACGCGTCCAGCGACAGGCCGTCCGGGCGCGCGCCGTAACGGTCGCCCCAGGGGCCGGCGCGCAGGGCCAGATCGAGCTGACGCTCCGGTCCGGAGAGATGCGCGCTGGCCCGGAGCAGGGCGGCCACCTGTGCGGCCTGCTGTTCGGCCGGCACACCGGCACCGGCGAGCATGCCCGCAAGATCCTTCGTCAGCGCTTCTTCGTCGCGGGCGTCGACATCCGCCGCCGACGCCGCGTCGTGGCCTTCCAGCATCGCCGCGAGCCGCATCAGCACCCGCCATTCGGGCCACGCCCCTTCGGGCACCGGCAGGGCCGGCGGACTGAAACGCGCGGCATGCGTCCACGCCAGTTGCGTGAACGCGATGTCGTAGTGCGGTTCCTGCAGCGGCGAGAGCGCCGGCAGGATCACGTCGGCATGCCGCGTCGTTTCATTGAGATAGATGTCGAGGCTGAGCATGAAGTCCAGGCCGTCGAGCGCGGCGGCGAGGCGGCCGCCGTTCGGCGCGGACAGCACCGGATTGCTGGCGATGGTGATCAGGGCACGGACCTGCGGGCCGTCGGCGTTGTCGGGCGTGTCGATCTCCTCGGCGAGGCAGCCCATCGGGAATTCGCCCATCACTTCCGGCGCACCGCTCACACGCGAATGGCGACGCCCCACGACCACGCCGCGCCCGCGACCACCCGCGCCGGTGCTGTTCGCCTGCAGCGCGGGCGCCAGCGGCCAGCGCATGCCGCCTTCGGCGTCGATCCGTCCGGTGACGAGGTTCAGCACTTCGACCAGCCAGCTGCAGAGCGTGCCGAACGGTTGGGTGCAGGTGCCGATACGGCCGTACAGCGCGGCGCGCGGCGCATCGCGCAGCGCCTCGGCGAGCCGGCGGATCGTGGCTGCGTCGAGACCTGCGGCCGCGGCCATGCGCTCGGGCGTGAAGCGGGCGACGGCCGCCTGCAGTTCGACGAGACCGGCGACGAGACCGTCCGCGGCGCCGAGGCGCGGCGCTCCCTCCGCCAGAAGGTGCTGCAGCATGCCGAGCAGCAGGAAGGCGTCGCCGCCCGGGCGGATCGCGTGATGTTCGTCGGCGACATCGGCGGTTTCGGTGCGTCGCGGATCGATCACGATCAGGCGGCCGCCGCGGTCGCGCAGGGCGCGGGCCTTGCCGCGGAAATCCGGCACGGTCCACAGGCTGCCATTGCTGGCGATCGGATTGGCGCCGAGCACGATCAGCAGGTCGGTACGCTCGATGTCGGGTACCGGGATGCTCAGCCAATGTCCGTACATCAGGCCGCAGGCGACGTGCTTGGGCATCTGGTCGAGGGTCGAGGCGCTGAACACGTTCGACGTGCCCGCGGCGCGCGCGAGCCGCGGCACGTACAACTGCAGTCCGAGCTTGTGCACGACCGGATTGCCGAAACTCAGCGCCAGCGTCTGGCGGCCATGCGCATCGAGCAACGGCGGCAGCCGGCGCTGGATCTCGGCGAACGCCTCCTCCCAGCCGCAGGCCTCCCAGCGCGCGTCGGCGCCGTGCCCGCGCCGGATCATCGGCGTGCGCAGGCGGTCCGGATCGTCATGCAGGTCCTTCAGCGCCACGCCCTTGGGGCAGAGATAGCCGCGGCTGAAGACATCGTCCTTGTCGCCGCGGACGGCGACGACCTCGTCCCCGCGCAGGTGCACGGTCAGGCCGCAGGCGGCTTCGCAGAGCGGGCAGATGCGCTGCGCGGTGCGGGTCTCGTCGTGGGGCTGGGTCATGGCGAACGCGTGCTCCGATATGCGGGATCTCCGTCCTCGTCGATTCTGCAGCAAAACCGCGGCGACCGTCCGACGTCGGGACCAGCCGTTGGGACCAGCCGTGGCGATCAGCCCCGGTCCGGGAACCGGCTCGCATGGGCCGCAAGCAGCTCCTGCGCGACCGAGGCTCCGGCGAGCGCGGTGATGTCGGCGTGGTCGAACGGCGGCGAGACCTCGACCACGTCCATGCCGACGATATGCAGCCCGCCCAGTCCGCGGATGAGCTGCAACGCGTCATGGGTCGAGAAACCGCCGACCACCGGCGTGCCGGTGCCCGGCGCGAACGCCGGATCGAGGAAATCGATGTCGAAGCTGACGTAGCAACGCGCATCGCCGACGCGCGCGCGGATTTCGGCGATGCAGGCGTCGACGCCATGCGCGTGCAGCCAGCGCGCATCGAGCACGCGGAAGCCGTAATCCTCGGGGTTCCGCGTGCGCATGCCGATCTGGATGGAGCGCGCCGGATCGACCAGTGCCTGCTTTGCCGCATGCCAGAACATCGTGCCGTGGTCGATGCGCGCATCGCGATCTTCCCAGGTGTCGCTGTGCGCGTCGAAATGGATCAACGACAGCGGGCCATGGATCGCATGCAGGGCCTGCAGGATCGGATAGGTGACGAAGTGGTCGCCACCGAGCGCGAGCGTGGTCACGCCGGCCTCGGCGAAACCGCGGAAGGCCTCGCGCAGGGTGTCGGGCACGCGCTCCGGTCGACCGTGATCGAAAGACACATCGCCCCAGTCGATCACGTTCAGACGTTCGCAGGGATCGAACCCCCATGCATACGGCGCGCACCACGCCAGCGAGGCTGACGCGGCGCGGATCGCGCGCGGTCCCAGCCGCGTGCCGGGACGGTTGGTGGTGGCCAGATCGAACGGCACGCCGATCACAGCGACATCGACGCCGTCGAGATCCTTCGTGTAGCGCCGGCGCAGGAAACTCAGCGCGCCGGAATAGGTGGGCTCGGCATGCGTGCCGTAGGGCGAGATGCGGGTGAAGGCCTGATCGATCGCGTCCGGATCGATGGCGGTGGTGGAATGGATCGGCTCTTTCGGCTGGGTCATGACGTACACCGGTATACAGGTCGCTCGTCGTTCGCCGGGACGTGCGTGACCGGAAAAACGTCAGCCGGACGATGCCGCGAGCGAGCGGCGGATCACTCCGGGCACAGTGTCGATCGCGGTGACCTGCGGTGTCGTGTGCCCGTCCGGTCGTGTCGTGGGAGGGCCTTCAGGCCCCGGCTTTATTGAATTGCCCGTACATCGAAAGCATGAGCTCGGGCCTGGTTTTCAACAGCCGAATGGCTGGTCAGGCCCTCCTACGGTCATCGTTTCATCGCAAGAATCATTTCATCGTCGGCATGACGAATTCGGCCGCGTGCGTCTCCGGCCAGCGCGCGGTGATCGTCTTCAGCCGGGTATAGAAACGCACACCGTCGGGGCCGTGCACGTGCAGCGGGCCGAAGATCGAGCGCTTCCAGCCGCCGAAGCTGTGGAAGGCCATCGGCACCGGGATCGGTACGTTCACGCCGACCATGCCGGCCTGCACGCGATGCGCGAATTCGCGCGCGGCGCCGCCGTCGCGGGTGAAGATCGCGGTGCCGTTGCCGTACTCGTGCGCGTTCACCAGACCCAGCGCGGTGTCGAAGTCGGGCACGCGCACCACGCTGAGCACCGGACCGAAGATCTCCTCGCGGTAGATCGTCATCTCCGGTGTGACATGGTCGAACAGGCAGCCGCCGAGGAAGAAGCCATCGCCGTGGCCATCGACAGCATGACCGCGGCCGTCGACGACGAGGGTCGCGCCTTCGGCCACGCCGGCATCGACGAAGCCGCGCACCTTGTCGCGATGCAGGCCGGTAACCAGCGGACCCATTTCGGGATCAAGGCAGCCGGGGCCGATCTTGAGCGCCGCGACCTTCGGTGCGAGCTGCGCGACCAGCGCGTCGGCCGTCGCATCGCCGACACACACGGCCACGGAGATCGCCATGCAGCGTTCGCCGGCGGAGCCGTAACCGGCGCCGAGCAGCGCGGACACGGCGCCGTCGATGTCGGCGTCGGGCAGCACGACCATGTGGTTCTTGGCGCCGCCCAGTGCCTGCACGCGCTTGCCGTTGGCGCTGCCGCGGGCATAGATGTATTCGGCGATGGGCGTGGAGCCGACGAAGCTGATCGCCTGCACGCGCGGCTCGTCGAGCAGCGCGTCGACCGCGACCTTGTCGCCGTGGACCACGTTGAACACGCCGTCGGGCAGGCCCGCCTGCTTCAGCAGATCGGCCATGAAGATCGATGCCGACGGATCGCGTTCGGACGGCTTGAGCACGAACGTGTTGCCGCAGGCGAGGGCGACCGGGAACATCCACAGCGGCACCATCGCCGGGAAATTGAACGGCGTGATGCCGGCGACCACGCCCAGCGGCGCATATTCGGTCCACGAATCGACATCGCGGCCGACATTCATCGAATGCTCGCCCTTGAGCAGGTGCGGAATGCCGCAGGCGAACTCGACGACCTCCAGGCCGCGGGTGACTTCGCCGCGGGCGTCGGACAGCACCTTGCCGTGTTCGGAAGTGATGATCGCGGCGAGGTCGCCGGCGTGGCGTTCGAGCAGTTCCTTGAAGCGGAACATCACCCGCGCGCGGTTGAGCGGCGTGGTCGCGGCCCAGGCGGGGAAGGCCGCGGCGGCGGCATCGACCGCCGCGCGGACATCGTCGATCGATGCGAGCGGCACGCGCTTCGTGACCGCGCCGGTGGCGGGGTCGAAGACGTCGGCGTGGCGGCCTGCCGATTCAAACGATGCGCCGCCGATGAAATGTGGAATCAAAGCCATATCCGCCTCGCCATTGTTCGTAGGAGCGGCTTTTGCAGGAGCGGCTTCTGTAGGAGCGACTTCAGCCGCGAGCTTCTCCTCACAACACCATCCGTCGCAAACCCGATGCCGTCCTCAGCCCAGCGCCTTCGCCGCCGGCACGTATTCGTAGCCCAGATCGTCGGCGACCGCCTTGTAGGTGATCTTGCCGGCGTGCACGTTGAGGCCGTTGAGCAGGTGCTCGTCGTCGAGCATCGCCTTCTTCGCGCCCTTGTTCGCCAGTTGCACCGCAAAGGGCAGGGTGGCGTTGGTGAGCGCGAAGGTGGAGGTACGGGCGACGCCGCCGGGCATGTTCGCGACGCAGTAATGGATCACGCCGTCGACTTCGTAGGTGGGATTCTGGTGGGTCGTGGCCTTCGAGGTCTCGAAGCAGCCGCCCTGGTCGATCGCCACGTCCACCAGCACCGAGCCCGGGCGCATCAGCTTCAACTGATCGCGCGAGACCAGCTTCGGCGCGGCGGCGCCGGGAATCAGCACCGCACCGATCACCAGATCGGTGTCGGGCAGGCGTTCTTCGATCGCGTCGTGCGTGGAATAGATCGTGGTCAGCTGATGACCATAGAGTTCGTCGAGATATTTCAGGCGATCGAGCGAGCGATCGAGAATGGTGACGTGCGCGTTCAAGCCCATCGCCATGCGCGCCGCGTTGATGCCGACCACGCCGCCGCCGATCACCAGCACTTCCGCCGGTTTCACGCCGGGCACGCCGCCGAGCAGCACGCCAGAACCGCCCTGCGCCTTTTCCAGCGCGTGCGCGCCGGCCTGGATCGACATGCGACCGGCCACTTCCGACATCGGTGCCAGCAGCGGCAGGCCACCCTTGCGATCGGTGACGGTTTCGTAGGCGATCGCGGTGCAACCCGACTTCACCAGACCCGCGGTCTGGGCCGGATCGGGCGCGAGATGCAGATAGGTGTAGAGCAACTGGCCTTCGCGGAGCATCGCGTATTCGACCGGCTGCGGTTCCTTCACCTTGATGATCATTTCGGCGCGGCGGAAGATCTCCTCCGCGGTGTCGACGATCTCGGCACCGGCCTTCTGGTACATCTCGTTGGTCAGGCCGATCGCCTTGCCGCCGTCGCGCTGGACCATGACCTTGTGGCCGTGACCGACGAGCTCGCGCGCACCGGCCGGGGTGAGGCCGATGCGGTATTCGTGGTTCTTGATTTCCTTGGGGACGCCGATCAGCATGGCCGTATACCGTGTATGAGTGGGTCGAAGGCGCGCATTAGGCCGTTTCGGCGATCACATGCGCAAGGGTCCGGAAGATCCGCTCGATATGCGCCGGTTCCAGGATCAGCGGTGGTGACAGCGCGATCACGTCGCCGGTGACCCGGATCAGCAGATCTTCCTTGTGGAAGCAGCGGGTGAACACGTCGTAGGCGCGGGCGCCCGGTGCGCCGGGACGCGGCGCCAGTTCGATCGCGCCGATCAGACCGATGTTGCGGATGTCGATGACGTTGGGCAGGCCGCGGAGGGCATGGATGGCGTCGGCCCAGGTCGATTCCAGTGCGATCGCCTTCTCGAACAGACCTTCCTCGGCGTAGGTGTCCAGCGTCGCCAGCGCCGCCGCGCAGGCCAGCGGATGCCCCGAATAGGTGTAGCCGTGGAACAGCTCGATCATGTTCTCCGGGCCGTTCATGAAGGCCTCGTGGATGCGGTCGGAGACCAGCACCGCGCCCATCGGCACGCAGCCGTTGGTCAGGCCCTTGGCGGTGGTGATCATGTCCGGCATCACCTCGAAGCGCTGCGCCGCGAACGCCTTGCCGACGCGACCGAATCCGGTGATGACCTCGTCGAAGATGAGCAGGATCCCGTGTTTGTCGCAGATCTCGCGGACGCGCTGCAGATACCCCTTCGGCGGCAGCACCACGCCGGCCGAACCAGCCACCGGCTCGATGATGACCGCGGCGATCGTGCTGGCGTCATGCAGCGCGACCATGCGTTCGAGATCCTCCGCCAGTTCGACGCCGTGTTCCGGCAGTCCGCGACTGAACGCGTTGCGCTGCAGATCGAGGGTGTGACGCAGATGATCCACGCCCGGCAGCAGACTGCCGAAGAACTTGCGGTTGTTGGGCAGACCGCCGACGGAAATGCCGCCGAAACCGACGCCGTGATAGCCCTTCTCGCGGCCGATCAGGCGGGTGCGATGGCCTTCGCCGCGGGCGCGGTGGTAGGCGAGGGCGATCTTCAGCGCGGTATCGACCGATTCCGAGCCGGAGTTGGTGAAGAACACACGATTGAGGTGGGCCGGCGCGATGGCCGCGAGTCGTTCGGCGAGCGCGAACGGCAGCGGATGGCCCATCTGGAAGGTCGGCGCGAAATCGAGGGTCGCGATCTGCTGCTGCACGGCGTCGACGATCCGTGGCCGGGCATGGCCGGCGTTGCAGCACCACAGTCCGCCGGTGCCATCGAGGATCTCGCGGCCGTCCACCGAGCGGTAGAACATGCCGGAGGCGCTGGCGAGCAGACGCGGTTCCGCCTTGAACTGGCGATTGGCCGAGAACGGCATCCAGAAGGCGTCCATGGACGCCGGCGCCTGCGTGGCCTGTCGGGTGTAGTGGTCGGCGTAGCCGTCGACGGGAGGGACGGAAGAGGCGTCGCGCATCGGGAAGCTCCAGGCCGGGCAAGGACCGGCGGGTCGATGGGAGAAGCTTAGCGCGTTGAAAAAACTTTACAACCGATGCAGAAATCCGGCCGATGCTGCTGCACTGCGGAATCGGTGTAAAGTATAACGCAACAGCAAAGTCACGGATTTCGATGGATATCGGCGCTCGCCTCCAGCTTGTCCGCAAGACCAAGGGCCTGAGCCAGCGCGAGCTGGCCAAACGGGTCGGCGTGACCAACAGCACGATCTCGCTGATCGAACAGAACAAGGTCAGCCCGTCGGTGAGTTCGCTCAAGAAGGTGCTCGACGGCATCCCGATCTCGCTGGCCGACTTCTTCACCCTCGATCTCGATGCCGGTCCGCTCGACAGCCCGTTCTACGAGCGCGGCGAGCAGCCCGACCTGGGCAACAACGACATCCACTACTACCTCGTCGGCCAGCGTCGGCCCCAGCGGCAGATGTGCATCCTGCGCGAGGTCATGCCACCGGGCAGCGACACCGGCGAGAGCATGCTGGTGCACGAAGGCGAGGAGGGCGGCGTCATCGTCCAGGGCCAGGTCGAAGTGACCGTGGGCGACCGCGTCCGCGTGCTGGGCCCGGGCGAGGCCTATTACTTCGAAAGCCGGATCCCGCATCGTTTCCGCAATGTCGGCGAGGACGATGCGGTCCTGATAAGCGCCAATACCCCGGCCACGTTCTGAGGATCCCCGCATGAATGCCCCCCGCACCCGCGAAGACTGGCAGGCGCTCGCCGACGGTCTGCATCTCCGTACCCAGGCCTTCATCGATGGTCGTCATGTCGATGCCGCCAGCGGCAGGACCTTCGACTGCCTCAGCCCGATCGATGGCCGCTCCCTGGGCCGGGTGGCCGAGGGCGATGCCGAAGACATCGATCGTGCGGTGGCGGCGGCGCGACGCAGTTTCGAGGCCGGCGTCTGGACGGAGACCAAGCCCACGCATCGCAAGAAGATTCTCATCAAGTTCGCGCAGCTCATTGAAAAATATGGAGATGAGCTGGCGGTTCTCGAATCCCTGGACATGGGCAAGCCGGTGTCGGATGCGCGAGCGGTCGACGTGGCCGCGACCCTCCGCTGCATGGCCTGGACCGGCGAGGCGCTGGACAAGGTGTATGGCGAAGTCGCCGCCACCGGTCCGGACGAACTGGGCCTGATCACCCGTGAGCCGCTGGGCGTGGTCGGTGCGATCGTGCCGTGGAATTTCCCGATGCTGATGGCGACGTGGAAGATCGCGCCGGCGCTGGCCACCGGCAATTCGGTGGTGCTCAAACCGTCCGAGAAATCGCCGCTGACCGCGATCCGGCTGGCGGAGATCGCGATGGAGGCGGGCATTCCCGCCGGCGTCTTCAACGTGGTACCCGGCTTCGGCAAGGGCGCCGGCGAGGCGCTGGCGCTGCACATGGATGTCGACGGTCTGGTGTTCACCGGATCCACCGCGGTCGGCAAGCATCTGCTGCAGTGCGCCGGGCGTTCGAACATGAAACGCGCCTACATGGAATGCGGCGGCAAGAGTCCGAACATCGTCTTCGCCGATGCGCCCGATCTGGCGCAGGCCGCGGCCGCGGCGGCCAGCGGCATCTTCTTCAATCAGGGCGAAGTCTGCACCGCGGCGTCGCGCCTGCTGGTCGAGCGTTCGATCAAGGACGCGTTCGTCGCCGCGGTGGTCGAAGCGGGCAAGGGCATGCAGCCGCGGCATCCGCTGGAACCCGGCGCGCCGATGGGCGCGATGGTCGACGAGACCCAGACCGCCCGGGTGCTCGAATACATCGCCAAGGGCCAGGCCGAAGGCGCCCGGCTGGTGCTGGGCGGCCGACGTGCCGAGACCGTGCCGGGCGGCTGTTACATCGAACCGACGATCTTCGACGGCGTCGAACACGGGCACACGATTTCCCGCGAGGAGATCTTCGGCCCGGTGCTGTCGGTGATCGCCTTCGACGATGAAGCCGACGCCCTGCGTCTGGCCAACGACAGCGAGTACGGGCTGGCCGCAGGCGTCTGGACCCGCGACATCGGCCGGGCCCATCGCGTCGCGCGCAAGTTGCGCGCCGGCAGCGTCTGGGTGAACTACTGGGATGGCGGCGACATGACCGCACCGTTCGGTGGCTACAAACAGTCCGGCAACGGACGCGACAAGTCGCTGCATGCGTTCGAGAAGTACACCGAGCTCAAGGCGACCTGGATCAATCTGGCGACGTGAGCACGAAACGAGGAGCGATGCGATGACACGGATCCTGGGCATTTCCGGCAGCCTGCGTGCGGCGTCGTTCAACACCGCGTTGCTGCGTGCGGCCCGGCGCGGTGCGCCCGAAGGCGTCGAGATCGAGATCGCGACCCTGCACGGGATTCCGCTGTACGACGGCGATCTCGAAGCGGCGACGGGCATTCCCGAAGCGGTCGATGCGCTCAAGGCGCGGATCCGGGCCAGCGACGCGCTGCTGCTGGCGACGCCGGAATACAACAACGGCATGCCCGGTGTGTTGAAGAACGCCATCGACTGGCTGTCGCGACCCGCAGGCGAACTCCGCCAACTGTTCGGCGGGCGTCCGCTCGCGCTGATGGGCGCATCTCCTGGAGGCTTCGGCACACTGCTCGCACAGGCCGCCTGGTTGCCGGTGTTGAAGTCGCTGGGCGTGCAGGTCTGGCCCGGGAAGTCGTTGATGCTGTCGCGTGCGCACCAGACCATCGGCGCGGACGGCGAGATCGTCGACGAGGCCGCGCTGAAGACCATCGCCGACTTCGTCGCGGGCTACGCCACAAGCCTCGATGTTCGGTAAGGCACCGCGGAAGTCTGCGCGCTGCGGGGGTTGATGATCCTTCATTGGCGCAGAGCATATTTTACATAATATGCATTATGCGAAATTAAGGGGGTTCCGTATCCCGCCCGTGACATCGGCATAAAATCTCGAAGCGCCCTGCTTTTCTGGGATAATCAAAGGCTTGCCGCTTTCCGCGGCCCAGCCCCTGGAGTGCCCGGATTTGAGCGTCGTGCCTGCGGAGACCGGTCTGTTCTCTGCGCTTCCCGAGGGCCTGTTCGGTCCGCTGGCGTCGCCCAATCGCAGGCATTACTGGCGGCTGCTGTGCCGCCTGTTCGACGAATGCTTCGGTCCGGATGCGCCGCTACCACCGAGCAGCGGGATTCCGCGGCGCGAGATCGTGTCCGCGTTCGAGCGCTATCTGCTGACCGACGACCCCTGGGAGGCCGATGACGGCGAGGCGCCCGACAGTCCGTTGACGGTCCGTGCGGCCGGGGTCTACGAGCGGTTCCGTGCCGCCGGCTGGCTGCGTCAGGAGCGGATCGGCGCCCGAGAGATGGTGTCGATGCCGCACGCGGTCGCGCGGCTGCTGGGGCTGCTGGTGGATTTCGCCGAGCGCGGCCCGGCCTTCGTTGGCGCCAAGGTGCGCTCGATCGAGCTGCAGTTGCAGCAGGTGCTCGATGGCAAGGCGCACGGGGACACGCTCGACGAGGCCGCCGACCAGGCCCGGCAGCTGCTGTCGAATGTCTCCGCCATCGGTGTGCAGGTGCGCGACCTGATGCCGGAACTCAGCCGCGCCGAGTCCACCGCGATCTTCGCCCGGCGTCTGTTCGAGCGTTACGTCGGCGAACTGTTCGTGGGCGATTACGCCGAACTGCACAACGCCGACCATCCGCTGGCGAGGCGCACCTCGATCCTGGCGATGCTGCGCGAGATCGAAGCCGGTCCGCAGGGCGAGCGGTTGCTGGCCTGGTACACGGAACGGGTGCCCGATGGCGATCCCGCGCAGGCGCGGCGCCGGTTGGAGCGCAGTCTGCGCCGGCTGCGCGAGATCGACCGCATCGACGAATACCTGCAGCGGCTGGACGAGGACATCCGCCAGGCCAACCGTCGTGCGCTGGCGTTCCTGGATTACAGGCTGCGTGCACCGGATCGCCTCGACACCCTGCTCCATCGGGCCTGTCGCGGGGCCCTGGCGGCGCCGGAAGAGGCCTTGCGTCTGCCGGTCGCGCCCGGTGGGCTGATGGACGAACCGCGTCTGCGGCCGCCGAAAACGAAACCGCGGCCGATTCCACGCAGCGCCAATACCCAGGCCGAGCCGACGCCGGAACAACTGGCGCGGCTGAATCTGCTGCGCCGGATCAAGCGGGCGCGGTTGGTGCTGCCGGAAGACCTGACGCGTTATCTCGACCGTCACTGGCAGGGCCGGGCGGAGCTCGATTCGCAGGCGCTGGACATCGCCTCGATCGAGGATTTCCGCGCCTACCAGACCCTCGTCACCCTCGCTCTGCGCAGCCGCCGCAAGGGCGGTCTGCGTCGCGACGACCCCCTGCACCGCCTGCTGCGCGGTTTCCGGGTGGAACTGGTCGACGACGGGCGCACCGCGCAGCCGGACGCCGCGCGGGCCGACAACGATTATCTCCACGCGCCGCGCTTCGTGCTGCGTCGCGCGGACGACAGAACCCGCAGGACTTCGACCGCATGAAACGCTCCTGGACCACGCTGAGCCAGCTCACCAACGGACTGTACGAACCGCAGGACTTCGAGCGCGCCGCCTACCGGCTCGTCACCGAACAGGTGCTCTACGCCAGCGATCGCGGCTCGAAGAATGCCTATCACCTGGTCGACACCTGGTTCGCCGATTTCGTCGCCGCGCTCGAACCGCTGGGCATCCGGCTGGAGCGCAATGCCCACTATCGTTACGTCGTCGCCCTGCCCGCCCACGGCGAAGGCGTGCCGGTGTCGCTGGAACAGACGCTGTTGCTGCTGGTGCTGCGGCAGCGTTACGACGCGGCGATGCGCGAAGGACAGATCGAGGATCAGGGCGAGGTGATGGTGGAATTGCCCGAGTTGCAGGAGGCCTACCAGAACCTCACCGGTCGGCCGATGCCGGAGGTGGGGCCGCTGCGCGAAACCCTGCGTGCCCTGCGCCGCTGGTCGGTGGCGCGATCGGTCGATCCCGAACCGGACGACCCGCAGCCGTTCCGGATCCTGGTGCGTCCTGCGATCGTGGAGATCGTCGGCGCCCAATGGCTGCAGCGGCTGGATCAGCACAACCGCATCGATGACGAACGGGCCGACGAGGAGAGCGCTGAAGAAGGCATCGCCGAAGACGGCGGCGACGGGACGGTCGATGTGACGGTGGAGGACGAAGGCTGATGTATCCGCTCAAACGCGTCCATCTGGTGCAGTTCTTCCTGTTCGAGGCGGAAACGCTCGAACTGGATCCGACCACCGCGATCATCGCGCCCAACGGCGCCGGCAAGAGCGCCCTGCTCGATGCTCTGCAGATCGTGATGCTCGGCGCCGATCGCAACACCATCCGTTTCAACGCCCAGGCCGGCGGTACCCACCGTGCGCGCAGCATCCGCGACTACTGCCTCGGCGTGTATCGCGCCGGCGACGACGGCCGCGTGCGCAAGACCGCCACGACCTATCTCAGTCTGGTGTTCGAGGACGCCACCAGCGGCCGGGTGCTGACCGCCGGGATCGCGCTCGGCGCGTCCGAGGACGAACCCGATCACCGCGTGCACGGCATGTATCTGCTGCCGAACGTGGCGCTGACGCTCGAAGACCATCTCGAAACCGTCAAGGGCCGGCAGTTGCCGTTGACCTGGGCGCAATTCCGCACCGCGATCGCCGCCCGCTGCAAGGCCGCCGGCAGCAAGCCGGAGCTGCATCAGACCAGCGACCGCTTCCTGCGCGATCTGCTGCTGCACCTGCGCCCCGGCGGCAATCAGCACATCGATCCGACCGCGTATCGCAAGGCGTTCCAGAACGCGCTCAATCTGCAGCGTGTCACCGATGTCGACCATTTCGTGCGCACGCTGGTCGCCGAGGAACGTCCGACCGAGATCGCGAAGTTCCGTGCGCTGCTCGAGGGCTTCCGCCTGATCCGTGAAAAGATCGAGCAGGTCGCGCAGCGGATCGAGGCGGCGGAAACGGCCGGGACGCAGTATCGCAAGGTCGCGGCGCAGGCCACCCGTGCGGCCTCGTATCGCGCGCTCGCCGCCGAATACCGGCGCGATGCGCACAGCGAACGTACCGACGCCGCGGAAGAGGCGCTGGTCGCGTTGCAGGACGCCGTCGGCCGCACCGCGCGGGCGCTCGAACAGGCGCGCAGCGATCGCGGCAGTGCGCGCCAGCAGGCCGAGGAGGCGCATCGTCGGCTGCAGGGCACGCGCGGTTACAACGAACAGGCGTCGTTCGACGAGATCGCCGGACGCGATCGCGAGGAGCTCGCCCAGATCAAGCGCGAACTGATGGTCAACGCCGGCTTCGTGCGCGATGCCCTCGCCCGCGCGGCGACCCTCGAACTGCCCGGTCTCGACACCGGAGCCCTGACCCATGCCGCGGCCCCGTGGTCGGCGCTCTATCGCACGCTGTCCGGACTGGCGCCGGACGCCGAGCTCGAATTCGCCCCGGAGGCCCTGCACGCGCAGTTGCTGGATGCGTTGAACGCGGCCGCGCCGGCGATGGCGATGGTCGTCGCGCGCGCGCATGCCCTGCGCAGCGAGCTGGACGCGGCGCGCGAACGCGGCAAACTGGCGCGCGCGAACCAGACGCGGTTGCATGCCGGTCAGGCCGAACTGCGCCCCGATGTCATCCGCCTGCGCGACCGTCTGCAAGACGCCGGCATCGCCTGTCGTCCGGTCTGCGATCTGGTGCAGGTGAGCGATCCGGCGTGGCAGGGCGCGATCGAAGCCTATCTGCGCACCCACGTCGATGCGCTGCTGGTGCCGGCCGAGCACGAAGAACGCGCGGTGAAGCTCTACCGCCAGTCCGCGGGCATCTACGGCGTCAAGCTCGCGCTCACTAGCCAGGCGCGCAACCCGCGCGGCGAACGGCACGCGTCCGCCGACAAGCGTCCGGCGGACGATCGGGTCGCCGCCCTGCTCCAGGGCGACGAGGACGCGGTCGCCTATCTGCGCCGGCAGCTCGGCGATCTGCGCTGCATCGAGACCGAAGCCCAGGTCGTGCGCAGCGCGCAGGGACTGACCCGCGACGGTCTGGTGACCAAGGGCGGCGGCGTGGATCGACTGCGCCTGCCGACCGCGGCCGAACTGAAGATCGGCGCGCAGGACAACCGCGAACGCCTCAAGCGCCTGCGCGACGACATCGAACGGGCCGACGCCGACATCCGCCGTCTCGATGGCGCGGTGAAGACGCTCGACGACCGGATCGCCGACTGGACCCGCATCGGTGGCGCCGAGCACGCCGCGCGCAGCGTTCACGATGTGCTGCTGCGGCATCGCGAAGCCGCAGCGCGCTATCGCTCGCTGCGCGAACATCAGGCGACGATGGCCGATCCCGATCTGATCCGTCGCAGCGAACTGGCCCGCGCGCTGGACACGCGTTGCGGCGAACTCGACGCGCTGGTCGAACGGCTGGTCGGCGAGGACGCGATCGGCCGCGGCAAGGTGACTGAAGCGCAGAGCGCGCTCGACCGGCTGATCGCAGAGAGCGACGTGATCGCCCGCGCCGCGGTCGAGGCCTTCCGTCATGCCGATGTCGATCCGAACCTGGTCGAACAGCATCGCGAGGAGTTCGACGGAAAGTTTCCCGAGCTGGGAGAACGCATCACACGCTGCCAGGATCGCGCCGACAACGCCGACCGGTCGCTGCATGCCGTGCTGCCGGAAGCGTGGTCGGCGCTGGCCCAGTACGCCAAGGATCACGGCCTCGCGCTGGAGATCGAACCCGGCGACTGGCGCGCCGCCTCGCATCTGCTCGAAGGCGAAATCGCGCACCTCAAGGGCACCGAACTGGTCCAGCACCGCGCGCGCGCCGAGGAAGCCTACGCCACCGCGGTCGAGACCTTCCGCAGCAACGTCGCGTCGATGCTGTACGACAATTTCCGTCGCCTGGACCAGCAGATCCGCACCCTCAACCGCACGCTCTCGCACAGCCCCGCGTTCTCGAACAACGAGCGTTACCAGTTCCGCTGCGAGGTCGCGCCGGAATTCAGGGATCTGCACCGTTTCATCCTGAAGGTGGCCGATGTCGGCGACGACGACACGCTCTTCGGCAGCGCCGGCGAAGTCCCGGCCGCGTTCCGCGACATCGTCGAGGACAAGGTCGGCGGCCGCGGCAGCGCGCCCTCCCCGCTCGACGACTATCGCCGCTTCTTCAGCTTCGAGGTCGCGATCCGCCAGGAAGACAAGGTCATCGGCACGCTCAGCGAACGCATGCGTTCCGGTTCGGGCGGCGAACACCGTGCGCCGATGTACGTGATCGCCGGCGCCGCGCTGGCCGCGGCCTACGGCAAGCGCGACGGCGAACTCGGCGGACTGGGTCTGATCATGCTCGACGAGTTCGGCGACAAGATCGACGCCCAGAACGCCCGCGCCACCACCGAATACCTGCGCTCGCTCGGCCTGCAACTGATCCTCGCCGCGCCCGACACCGCCCAGGGCACGCTCACCGGTGTGCTCGACAGCTATATCGAACTGTTTCGCGACGGCCCGCTGCTGCAGGTCGAACGGGTCCAGGTCACCGATGCCGGTCGCGCCCTGCTCCACAGCGACCAGTTCGCCCTGCATCCGGAACTGCTGCAGGCCGAGATCGCGCGGATCGAGGCCGGAATCGAGGACGAACGAGCGCTGCCGTGAACGGGCGGGAGCGTGCCGGCGACCATTGGATTCCGCGCAGGGTCTACGCCCGGCAGCCGATGGTCGTCCGATGTTTCACCTGACCTTGACGACGACCTTGCCCTTGGCACGCCCCTGTGCGACGTAGGCCAGTGCCTCGGCGGTCTCGCCGAGAGGGAACACGCGATCGAGCGTGGGTCGAACGACGCCGGATTCGATCAGCGAAGTGATCCTGCCGAGTTGGTCTCCTTCTGCGCGCATGAAGACGAAGGCATAGGACACGCCCCGCCGCTTGGCCTTCTTCCTGATGCCATGGCTCAGCAGGCGCAGGACCTGCTTCAACGGCCATGCAAGCCCTTTCTCGTCCGCGAAATCCGGTGTGGGCGGGCCCGAGATGGAGATGAGCTGTCCGCCCGGCTTGAGCACCTGCAGCGACGTTTCCAACGCGTCGCTGCCGAGGCTGTTCAACACCACGTCGTAGTCGCGCAACGCGCTGGCGAAGTCCTGCGTCTTGTAGTCGATGACCACATCCGCGCCCAGCGCCTTGACCCATTCGACATTGCCGGTGCTCGTCGTCGTTGCGACGAATGCTCCGAGATGCTTGGCCAACTGGATGGCGATGCTGCCTACGCCGCCGGAGCCGGCCTGGATGAACACCTTCTGTCCCTTCTCCAGTTTGGCGGTTTCGACCAGCACCTGCCAGGCAGTCAGCGCGGCCAGCGGGATGGAGGCGGCTTCCTCCATGGTCAGGTTGGCGGGCTTGTGCGCAAGCGATGCTTCTTTGACGGAAATGTATTCAGCGAACGTGCCGATCCGGAAATCATCCGGCCGCGCATAGACCTGATCGCCCGGTTTGAACTTCCGCACGCGCGGACCGACGCCGACAACCATGCCGGCGACATCATGGCCCAGCACGAGGGGCATGCGGTAAGGGAGGACGAGTTTGAATTCCCCGTTCCTGATCTTGACGTCGAGAGGATTGACGCTGGCCGCATGGATCTGGATCAGGACGTCATCCTCCCGGACTTCGGGTTCTGGCGCTTCGGCGATCCGGCCGATTTCTTTTGTGCCGTAGCGATCGATGGTGAAGGCTTTCATGTTGTTCCAGCTCCAATTCGGATTTCGGGATTGGCGTTCATGCGTCGACGTCCGTCACCGTGCACCCGCGGACCAGACATTCAAGGACCGGACCTGCAACGTCGGGGGCTTGGTCAAATCGACCACTTGCGACGACAACGCGCTTGTCCATCGCGAATTCAGCGTGCGACGAGGACGCCACGATGCCGGAAACGTCGTTGCTCGACATCAGCGCGACTTCATCGAAGTCGACCGGAGCAGTGGCAATCGCAGCACCCGTTCGAGTGCACAGCGATGCTTTCAGGTTCATTGACTTCTTCTCCGGGACCGCCAGCGGCACATATTGATGATCGTGCAAGGTCACGGATCACTCTCGTCGGAGCTGGGCTCTCGCTTGTCCTCGCGATGCGTCTGAACTGCCGCTCGTACAATGGCATCTCCATCACGCCCAGGCGCTCACCTGCCCTGAGAAAGCATGGCGTCATCAATGGTCGGGGTGATGGATCGCGGGAAACCGGGCGGCGATCAGGATGGCTGCCGATAGCGCTCGGCGGCATGCGCTTGTCGAATGTCCGCCAGCAATCCTTGACGTGCGCCGTCCAATGCGGGCCAGCGCTCGGCCACATGCAGCGGCGGGATCGTGACCGGTTCGCGGCGGTCGAAGCCGACCAGCGCCGCATCGACCAGTTCGCCGACTTCCATCACGTCGGTCAGTGTGTTGACGTCGATACCGGCCCGCTCCCAGATCTCGGTGCGGGTCGCAGCCGGCAGCACCGCTTGCACGTAAACGCCCTTGGGCGACAACTCCAGGCTCAGGCTCTGCGACAGGAACAGCACGAACGCCTTGGTGGCGCCGTAGATCGACATGCCGAACTCGGGCGCGAAGCCGACGACCGAGCCGATGTTGACGATCGAGCCCGCGCCTGCCTGCACGAAGCGCGGAGCGACCGCGGCGGCGAGCCGGGTCAGCGCGGTCGTGTTCAGCGAGACCAGGCGTTCGATACTTTCCGCCGTCTGCTGGACAAACGTTCCCGATTGGGCGATGCCGGCATTGTTGATCAGGACGCCGATGCGATCGTCGTCGCGCAAACGCGTTTCAAGCACCGCCAGATCGGCGGATCGGGTCAGGTCGGCCGACAGCACGTCGACGGCCACGCCGCTGTCCTCGCGCAAATGCGCCGCGAGGGCGTCCAGACGCGACTGGTCGCGCGCGACCAGCACAAGGTCGTGGCCACGTCGGGCAAATCGTTCGGCATAGGTGGCACCGATGCCACTGGAGGCGCCGGTGATGAGGACGGTCGGAAGCGTGTTCACGGGGATTTTCCTTTGCAAGCGTCGTGTTGATGGGGAAACGCACGGTGTGCGTCAGCCGAACATGGTCGGGTAGTCGATGTAGCCCGCGGCGCCGCCGCCATAGAGCGTGGCCGGATCGGGCCGAGCCAGCGGTGCGCCAGTCTTCAGGCGTTCGACCAGATCCGGGTTGCTGATGAACGGACGTCCGAAGGCGAACAGGTCCGCTCGCCCCTCGTCGAGACGTGTCGTCGCAAGATCCAGGCTGTAGCCGTTGTTGGCCAGATATGTCCGCTTGAACCGGCGGCGCAGCGCGTCGTAGTCGAAGGGAGCGGCATCGCGCGGCCCGCCGGTCGCGCCTTCGACCACATGCAGGTAGACGATATTCAGCGCGTCGAGTTGCTCGACGATGTAGTCGTACTGCGGTTGCGGATCGCGGCTGGAAATGCCATTGGCCGGCGACACGGGCGAGATGCGCACCCCGATGCGGTCGGCGCCGATTTCTTTCACCACTGCGGCGGCGACTTCCAGCAACAGGCGCGCACGGTTCTCGATCGAACCTCCGTAGGCATCGGTGCGCTGGTTGGCCCCGTCCTTGATGAACTGTTCCAGCAGGTAACCATTGGCGCCGTGGATCTCCACGCCGTCGAAGCCCGCCGCGATGGCGTTGGCCGCGGCTTGGCGGAAGTCGTTCACGATGCCAGGCAGTTCGCCGAGTTCGAGTGCGCGCGGCTCGGAGACGTCGGCAAAGCCACCGTTGACGAAGGTTTTCGTCGCCGCGCGGATCGCCGAGGGCGCGACCGGTGCAGCGCCACCGGGTTGCAGATCGACGTGCGAAACGCGGCCCACATGCCAGAGCTGCACGAAGATGCGCCCGCCCTTGGCGTGGACGGCATCCGTGACCTTGCGCCAGCCGGCGATCTGCTCGGGCGTGTAGAGGCCCGGGGTGTCTTGATAGCCCTGGGCCTGGGCCGACACCTGGGTCGCCTCGGTGATGATCAGGCCGGCGGATGCGCGCTGGGCGTAGTAGGTCGCGGCCAGTTCGCCGGGCACCAGCCCGCGCCCTGCCCGGTTGCGGGTCAATGGCGCCATGACGATGCGATTGGCGAGCTCCAACCGGCCCAGGGCATACGGTTCGAAGAGGGTTCTCTCGGTCATGCCGTTCAGCTTTGTATGTCGGGAATGAATTTAATGATGACGATCATAATCAAACATGTCAATAGATTGATGATGGTCGACATCAATGTATAGTGACGTCTTCAAAGCAGGCATAAGCCGGATACGGACCAGAAATGAAGGTCACCAAGGCACAGGCGCTGGCCAACCGGGCGCACGTGGTCGAGACGGCATCTACCCTGTTCCGGGAGCGTGGCTACGATGGCGTTGGCGTTGCCGATCTGATGGCTGCTGCCGGCTTCACCCACGGCGGCTTCTACAAGCACTTCCGTTCCAAAGCCGACCTGATGGCCGAATCGGCAGCCTGTGGCATCGCACACACCGCGGCGCTGACCGCGGGTGTGGACACGGCGAAGTTCGTGCGGCTTTATCTCTCGCGCGAGCACCGTGACGCCCGCGCGACCGGTTGCACGATGGCTGCGCTTGGCGGAGACGCCGCGCGTCAGCCGGAAGCGGTCAGAGCAACGTTCGCGGCCGGCATCGAGAGCCTGTTGGCCGCGCTCAGCTCCGAGGAAACGTCCTTGGATGGTACGGACGCGGGCCAGACGCGGGCCAGGTATCTCGACATGTTGGCGCACGCGGTCGGAGCCATCGTCATGTCGCGAGCCTGTCCGGACGATTCACCGCTGGCCGACGAAATCCTGATGATCTGCCGTGACACGATTCTCGCGTCACTGAGCCCGCCAGCGACAGAGAGCGCACCCGTGCGCGAGCGCACCTCCGGTTGACCTCCGGCATAGCCACGAAAGGAGCCGTCCATGACAGTCGATGAGGTCATCGAGCGTTGGAAAGCGGACGAAGCCGCTGTGCGTGCCCGCCTGCGCGAAGCCGATGCGGCGCCACGGGATCAGATCAGTGGGCGGTCGGGCATGGAGGTCTTCGAGGCGATCTTCGCTGGCGAGCTTCCACCAGCGCCGATCGGCGACACGCTCGACTTCGTGCCGATCCGCATGGCGCCGGGAGAGGCGGTGTTCCAGGGACGGCCGCAACGCCGCCACTACAACCCTTTGGGGACAGTGCATGGCGGCTGGTTCGCGACCCTGCTCGACTCCGCCGTTGGCTGTGCGATTCATGCCACGCTGCCTGCTGGCAAGGGTTACACCACGCTGGAGCTCAAGGTGAACATGGTGCGGCCTCTCAATGACGGTATTCCGCTGGTGCGTGCCGAGGGCAAGGTGATCCATGCGGGACGTCAGGTCGCCACGGCCGAGGGCCGCATCGTCGGCCCCGACGGCAAGCTGTACGCGCATGCGACCACGACCTGTCTGATCTTCGACCATCCCGCTCTCGCTGCCGGCAATCCTCGCGAATAAACCTCAATTGCGACGATTCGAACGCCGATCGGCATCTGCAGCGATGCGCCGGGCGGCATCGGAGCCTGATCCTGAGTCATCTGAACCATCATCCGGTGCGTATCGCAGAAGAAACGCTGGGTGCGTTTCCACACTGTCCGGACTGCCGGGCCATCACTATCGATAGGCGCGTTCGGCTCCGATGCGGGCGCGCGACCGGTCGTCAGTCCAGCGCGCGCGCCAGCGCTTCGATCCCGTCGAAGCCGGCGAGCGGTCCGGCATCCGCGGGCGGCACGCCCGGCAGGGTGTTCCGCCAGGCCAGGATCGCGTCCATCCGCGGTGTCTCCGCGCCGGCCAGACGCAGCACGTCGCGCAACAGACGCAGACCGTGGTCGATGTCCTCGCGCACGTAGTCGCTGTCGGGATCGAGACGGCCCTCGCGCAGCGGGATCGGCCGGCCGGCGAGCGCGCGCAGGCCGCGGAAACGATCGGTCAGGGTGTCCGCGTCGTTCGCGTCGTACTGCAGCAGGATCGGCGCCACGAACGACGTATCGCGCGGCAGGCGTAGACGACCGTGCTGCAGTTCGCGATCCAGCGCCAGCAACGATCGCGACGACGCGATATCCCAACCGGTGAAGAATTCGAGACCGTTGCGCGGTGGCGACACGGCATCCGGTCCGAACAGCGCGTACAGCCGCGCCGGATTGACCAGCGAGTTGGATGGACTGAGCTCGATGTTCAGATAGTGCGAGACGGGCACCGTCGGCACGCCGAGCACCTGCGACAGCAGTTCCGCGACCGCCCTCGCCCGTCCGTTCGGCAGGCTGCCGACGAAGGTCTGGCGACGTATGCCGCCGATGCCGACGCTGCGGCCCGGCGTGCAGCGCCGGATCACGAACGGAATGCGCTGGGTGCCGAACAGGCACGCGACCTGCGGCAGCCGCCGTCGCGCCAGAGGGCCGAACGCGCCGAACCCGGGGATCGCGCCGACCAGCGCATCGCTGCGGACATGCGGCGCGATCCGGCGCAGGGTCGCGTCCATCTCGGCGTGACGCACGCAGAGGAAGATCAGGTCGGCGTCGGCGCAGACGATGGCCGGATCGTCCTCGATCGCGGTCAGGGCCGCAACGAAACGGCGTCCGTCCGGCAGCCGGACGGCGATCCGGCGCCGCCAGCCATCCGGATGCGTGACGAGCAGACGCACCGCATGACCGCGACCGGCGCAGACCGCGGCGATCGAATGCGCGATGGGGCCGTCACCGCAGACCGCGATGCGCAGCATGCGTCCCTCCCGACGGCGCATCGACCAGCGCGCGATACCAGTCGCGGATCGAGGTCGCGGTCGGCATCGACACGCCGGATTCCGTGGCGATCGCGATGATGGTCTCGAGTCCCTCGCCGATGTCCTCGCGAAAGAAACGATGCGTGACGTCCCAGACCGGCCCCTGTGGCGTTTCGAGCAGCGGCAGGCGCACGCGGGCGAGCGTGCGCGCCTCGCGGGTCGCGCGGGTCAACGCGTCCACGGTCATCGGTGAGCGTCCATCACACAACGTGCGCAGATGACGCCGCGGCAGGCCGCGTGCGTCGCGCAGCCGGGCGAGTTCGCCGTGCAGCGCGAGCAGGGTTTCGGACGCGGCATCGTCCCAGTCGGCGTAGAGCCGGCGACCGCGACCGCCGCGCAGTCGCGACGGCACGCAGCGGAAGATGCGCGCCGGATGGATCAGCGGATTGCCCGGCGACAGCGTCGCGCAGGCGTAGTCCGGTGCGAAATAGAAGCGGAACGGCAGCAGCGCGGCGAACAGGCGCCGTACCGCCGCGGTGTCGCCGCGATCCAGCGTGGCGGCCACCACCCGGCTGCGCACGCCGAGGATCTCGACCGCGCGCCGGTGACGGTGCAGACGGCAGAGCACAGGACTGCGCTGGAGTCCCGCGATCGCCGGGCCGCGCAGACCGAGCGCGCGCAGGGTGTCGGGGACGCGTCCGCTGCCTTCCCAGGCGAGCAGCAGCGCGCAGCGATCGAGCGTGGACGCGAGCGGCGCCAGCACCGAGGCGTGAACGTGGGTGGGCATCGCGAGCACGACGACTTCGGCATCGCGCACGGCATCGTCTGCGGTCGCGGTCGCGATCGCGAGTCCGCGGGCGTGCACGACGTCGCCGGTGCCGTTCGTGGCGGTGCCGACCGCGTCGATCGAAAGACGACCGGGGCGTCCCAGCGAGCGTCCCCACAGCCGCACCTCGCAGTGCGGCCGCGCGCCGATGAAGGCGGCCAACGCCTGCCCGACCGGGCCGCTGCCGAGGATCGCGACCCGGATCAATGCGCGATGCTGTCGGCGGCCTCGGCCTGTGTCGCCGGCGTCAACCGTTCGGAAGGCGCGCGCCCCCAAGCGTCGAGCTCGGCGAAATACTGGCCGATGAAGCTGCTGATCGCATCGAGCAGCGCGATCGCATTCGCCAGATCCTGCTCGTCGCGGATCAGGCCGGCGAGCACCGCGTCGATCAGCGCCGGGTGGTCCTGTCCGTCGTCGAGCGCGCGATGCGCGGACGCGCCGCGGACCGCGGTGTCGCCGAAGGCTTCGCGGGTGCGGGCGATGACCGCGGCCGAACCGGTGTCGGAATTTTGTTCCGCCCAGAACGAATACAGCACGACCGCGAGCGGTCCGTAATCCGCCATCGCCTCGGCCACGAAGGCGCCGAGTTGTTGCGTGGCCGGGAAGGGTTCGAGCCGTTCGACCCGATCGCGATCGATGCCCAGCGCACCGAGATCGCGCAGGAAATAACGGTCGTGGACGGCTTCGGAACGTGCGTAGCGCGCCCAGAGCGCGGCGACGTCCGGAAAGTCCTCCTGCATGCGCCGGGTCGCTTCGGCATCCAGCGCGCGGAACATGCGGATGCGGAACACGTGCTCGGCGATGTGGCGCAGCAGCACGTCGGGTGGAATCTCCGCGGTATCGCGGGCGAAGGCCGCTGCGGTGGCGGAAGACGACAGCAGCCGTCGCAACGGCTGCTGCAGTCCGCTCCGGAGCGTATGGCCGATGCGGTCCGGCGCGTACATCCGGTCGGCTTACTTGACGATGTCGAAGCCGAAGGGCAGCGAGGCGATCACGCCCTTGCCCCCGTGCGACACCTTGGCCTTTTCGACCAGTTGCCGGAGTTTCACGGTCTGGGTGAGGATGTCGGAAAGTGCGGCCTTGTCCCCTGCCGAGAGCTCGCTGGCCTTCACGCGCTTGAGCAATCCCTTGAGATCCTCGCTGCTGAGGGTCTTGTTCGCCGCGGCCGAGCTTTTTGCCTTCGCCATTGCAGTACCTCCTGTACGCGCTGCCTGCCCATCAGGCAGCAGTGCACGCAACCTAGCGGGTTTGCCGACGGCTTGCAACACGCATTGCAGCATGTATACGGCAACGGTACGACGGCATGCGAATACCGGTTGCGATCGGGACGATCGAACCTGCGATGGCGGCAGCTCCGATGCATGACTTTCGAAGTGGAAGGTGCGATGCGCGATGTCGACGCACAGTGTCGATGGGCGTCGACATCGCGCATCGCGACGATCGACGCCGTCTATGCATCGATCACCGTTCTCCCGCTCAGAAGCCCTTGCATACCGACCAGACTTCGCCGTCGAGCTGGCTGAGCAGATCGAAATTGCGCTTGAGTCCGACCCGATCGAGCGTGGCCTTGCGCTTGGCTTTGGCCGCTTCGCAGGCCGAGGGCGCGGGCGGTCTGCGTGCGCCACCGCCCGCGACGACGATGCGACCGCCGCCTGCGCGATTGCGGCGATCCATCTCCGCTTCGATCGCGCGCGTGCGTGCCGCGAGCGCCGGATCGACCGTGGTCTTGTCGTATTCGCGCGTACCGACGGCGTGCGCCTGCGGAGCGCACGGGATGTCCTGATAGGAGCGGATGCCGCGCGCGTCGACGCAGACGTGCAGGGTGCCGGCATTGGCGATGCCGGCGCCGGCGAGCAGCAGAAGGGCGATCGATCGCCGCAGGGAGGCGCGGGCAATGCCCGGGTGAACAACGGATGCGATGCGGTGCATGGGAGTCTCCGACGAGCGCCGGATGGCGCGATCGGCATCATCGATCCCGTGCCTTCCGACGACCGTCGGCGCAATGCCGGCGCGGGCGTCGGTCGATGTCGCGAAGGGGCGTCGGAAAAATCCGAACGCCGCGCATCCGGACGCGCTGCAATCGTCGCGCGCGTGATGCAACGCGCGCCATCGACCGGCGGCTTGCGCGTCCTGTCAGCCGGTTCGGACCAGCGCGGCGACGCGCGCGCCGGCCCACACCAGTGCGAAGCCGGCGACGAGGGTCAACGCGAGATACCCTGCCATCGCACCGACCCGCTGCGACTTCGCGAACAACAGGCACTCGAGCATCAGCGCCGAATAGGTGGTCAGCGCGCCGAGGACGCCGACGATCAGGAACGCGCGCCAGTAGAGCGCCGATGGCCCCCTGCCCTCCAGCCAGACCACGATGAATCCGGCGGCGAAGGCGCCCAGCAGGTTCGCGGCCAGCGTGCCCCAGGGGAGACCGTCGCCGAACTGCCGCAACAGCGCGCCGCCGAGCCAGAACCGCCCGATCGCACCGATCGCACCCCCCAGCGCCACCAGCATCAGTTGCTGCCACCACAGGCTCATTCGCCGTCCTTCGGCTTGCGCTGCGCGCGCGTGCGATCGGCGCGGAGGCGGTCGAGTTTTTCCTTGAGCTTGAGCTCCATGCCGCGTTCCACCGGCCGGTAGTACACGCGTTCGCCCATGGCGTCGGGGAAACCGGTCTGCTCCAGCGCGACGCCGCCCTCGGCATCATGGTCGTAGCGATAGTCCTTGCCGTAACCGATCGATTTCATCAGTTTCGTCGGTGCGTTGCGCAGGTGCAACGGCACCTCCTGGGTCCCGTATTCCACGACATCGCGCTTCGCGGCCTTGAAGGCGGTATAGGCGGCATTGGACTTGGCGGTGCTGGCGAGATAGATCACCAGTTGCGCCAGCGCCAGTTCGCCTTCGGGGCTGCCGAGCCGGTCGAATGTTTCCCAGGCATCGATCGCCATCTGCAGGGCGCGCGGATCGGCCAGGCCGATGTCCTCCACCGCCATCCGGGTCATGCGCCGGGCGAGATAGATCGGGTCGCAGCCGCCGTCGAGCATCCGCGCCAGCCAATACAGGGCCGCATCGGGATTCGAACTGCGCACGGATTTGTGCAGCGCCGAGATCTGGTCGTAGAACTGCTCGCCGCCCTTGTCGAAACGACGGGTGCGGTCGGCGAGCACCTGGGCCAAGATGTCGTCGGTGATCGTCCCCTTCGATCCATCGCCCGTCTCACCCTCGTCCGCGCCGCCCTCGCCTGCCAGCTCCGCGGCGATTTCCAGCAGCGTGAGTCCGCGGCGCACGTCGCCATCCGCGGCGCCGGCGATGACCTGCAGTTGCTCCGGCGCGATGCGCAGTCCGCGACCGCCCAGACCGTGGTTCTCGTCGTCGAGCGCACGCTGCAGCGCGACCGCGATGTCGTCGCCGGACACCGCTTCCATCACGTGCACGCGGCAGCGCGACAACAGCGCCGAATTCAGTTCGAACGACGGGTTCTCGGTGGTGGCGCCGACGAACAGGATGCTCCCGCGTTCGATGTGCGGCAGGAATGCGTCCTGCTGCGCTTTGTTGAAGCGATGCACCTCGTCCACGAACAACACCGTGCGCCGGCCCTCGGCGAAGCGCTGCGCGGCTTCGGCCAGGACCTGACGGACTTCGGGCAGGCCGGACAGCACCGCGGAGATCGCGCGGAAATCGGCGTCGGCGTACTTCGCGAGCAGCAACGCCAGCGTGGTCTTGCCGCATCCCGGCGGGCCCCACAGCACCATCGAATGCACATGGCCGGATTCGATCGAGCGGCGCAGGGCGCTGCCCGGCGCCAGCAGTCGACGCTGACCGACCATGTCGTCCAGCGTGCGCGGACGCATGCGCTCGGCGAGCGGGCGCAGGGCCTCGTGATCGACGGCGAGCAGATCGCCGTCGTCGAGCAGGCTGGAATCGGGTCTGGGGGTACCTGGCCGGGCCACGTGATGCGAGGATGGATGCGGAATGCAGCCGTCACCTTAGCAGGCACGGGCCGCAGTCGCTTCGATCAGCCGTCGCCGGTCGGCGCGGGCGTCACCACCGGCGGCGTGCCTTCCAGTACGTAGGCCACACGCAGCCAGGCGTTGTCCTGACGGTCGTAGAGCGCTTCGACCCGCGTCGGCGCGGTGCCGTCGAGGCCGAAATCGGCGATGCCGCTGGCGTCGATGCGCAGATAGCGGGTACCGGCTTCCATCGTGGCGATCCGGTCCAGTTGCAGCCGGACCTGCTGGGTACCGAATTCCTCGCCGAGCATGCCGATCACGCGATCGTCCAATTCCCGCACCAGGCCGGCGTCGTTCGGCAGCGCGCGGCCGCCGGGACCGACCGTGCCGATGCTCAGCTCGGGATACCCCGCGCTTTCCAGCAGAGCATCGTAGAGCGTGCTGAAACGGAAGCCGATCCAGTCCTGGGCCGTCTCGATCTGCAACGCGCCCTGTCCGCTGACCAGCCGGTCGCGGAGACTCGTGGTCTGGACCTCGACACGATCGAGCCGGATCTTCACCGCGCGGCCCCCGAGCTGTTCGGAGAGCGCGCCGACCAGCGAGGCCGCGACCACGCCGTCGAGCGTTTCGCGCTCCTGCGCCATCGCGCTGCGCGCCTGCGGGCTCTGTCCCGGCGCGTGCGCCGGCGGTCCGGCCTGCGCGAAGAGCGGCGCACAGAGCAGGGCGACGAGGAGCGTCCTGCGCGAAGCGTGCTTGTGCGGTGCGATCATGCCGCACTCAACGGAGCAAGCGCCGAGGAAAGGACGCACGCTCATTCGCCGCCGACGATATCGACGCCCTTCGGCGGCGAGAAACGGAAGGTGCTCGCGGCGAAGGCGGGGTTGCGCTTCCATCCGCTGAATCCGATGTCGGTGCGCTGGCCCAGGCCGTCGATGATGCGCATCCGGGCCAGACCCTTGGCGTCGAAGCCAAGTCGTGCGCTCTGGAAAGTGCTGTTGTCGGCCTGCTTCGGCAGCAATTCGAGCCAGTCGAGACCGCCCTCGCGGCCGCCATCGCGAACGATGAAGTCGCGATCGAGCTTGTTCGGGTCGATCAGCGCCGCGAGCGGGCTGTTCTGCTCCTCGACGCCCTGCGGCCGGACCGTGACCTGCTTCAGATCCGGATCGTAGACCCAGACCTTGGCGCCATCGGCGACGATCAACTGCGGATAGGGTTTGACGTATTCCCAGCGGAACTGTCGCGGCGTCGAGAGCGCCACCCGGCCGGAGGCGCTTTCCTTGCGTTTGCCCTTGCTGTCGAACACGTCCTGGGTGAACTGGCCGTCGAGGCCCTTCAGACCGCGGGTGAAGGCATCGAGCGACTCGCGGCCGCCGGCCTGGGCGGTGCCGGCGAAGAGACCCAGGGCGAGCAGCGGAACGAGGACGGGAGCGAACAGGCGTGACGGCATGGGGCGGAGCTCCGGTGAACGACGGAGGAAGTCTGAACGGCGCTGGCTGAACGGGATTTGGCCGCGGCCGCTCAACGCGGCGGCGGTGGCGCGATCACCGTGCGGTCGCCGTTGTGCTCCGGCGGCGACACGATGCCCGCCGCTTCCATCGCCTCGATCAGGCGCGCGGCGCGGTTGTAGCCGATCTTCAGCCGGCGCTGCACGCCGGAGATGGAGGCGCGGCGGCTTTCGGTGACGATCTTCACCGCCTCGTCGTACAGCGGATCGCTTTCGTCCCCCGCCCCGCCGCCGGATTCGGGCAGGCCGGTCGGGCCGACCACCACGCCGTCGCCCATCGTCTGCACTTCCTCCAGCACGCCGGCGATGTAGTCCGGCGCGCCGCCGGTCTGCTTGAGGTTCTCGACGACGCGATGCACCTCGTCGTCGCTGACGAAGGCGCCGTGGACGCGTTCGGGCATCGCGGTGCCGGGCGGCAGATACAGCATGTCGCCATGGCCGAGCAGGGTTTCCGCGCCGGACTGGTCGAGGATGGTGCGCGAGTCGATCTTGGAGCTGACCTGGAACGCGATGCGGGTCGGGATGTTGGCCTTGATCAGACCGGTGATCACGTCCACCGATGGCCGCTGGGTCGCGAGGATCAGGTGGATGCCGGCGGCGCGGGCCTTCTGCGCCAGCCGGGCGATGAGTTCCTCCACCTTCTTGCCGACGATCATCATCATGTCGGCGAATTCGTCGATGAAGATGACGATGAACGGCATCGGTTCCAGCGCCGGCGGCGCTTCCTGCAGATCCGGATTCGGGCGGAACAGCGGGTCCAGCAGCGGCTGACCGGCGTCCTGCGCGTCTTTCACCTTCTTGTTGAAGCCGGCGAGGTTGCGCACGCCGACCGCGCTCATCAACTTGTAGCGCCGCTCCATCTCGGCCACGCACCAGCGCAGGCCGTTCGCGGCTTCCTTCATGTCGGTGACGACCGGCGCCAGCAGGTGCGGGATGCCCTGGTAGACGCTGAGTTCCAGCATCTTCGGGTCGATCATCAGCATCCGCAGTTCCTTGGCGCTGGCCTTGTACAGCAGCGACAGCACCATCGCGTTCACCGCGACCGATTTGCCCGAACCGGTGGTGCCGGCGACCAGCAGATGCGGCATGCGCGCGAGGTCGGCCACCGTCGGTCGGCCGGCGATGTCCTTGCCCAGCGCCAGGGTCAGCGGGCTGGTGGACTTGTCGTATTCCTTCGAGCGCAGCAGTTCGCTGAGATAGATCATCTCGCGATGGGTGTTCGGGGTTTCCAGGCCGATCACCGACTTGCCCGGGATCACGTCGACCACGCGCACCGACTTCACGCTGAGTCCGCGGGCGATGTCCTTGTCGAGCGAACTGATCGAACTGACCTTGATGCCCGGCGCCGGCTCGATCTCGAAACGGGTGATGACCGGGCCCGGATAGGCGCCGACCACCTGAGCGTCGATGCGGAAATCCTTGAGTTTGAACTCGATCTGCCGCGACAGGGTCTCGAGCGTGCTTTCGTCGTAGCCCTTGGGCTGCGGCTTGGGGTCGTCGAGCAGCGACAGCGGCGGGATTCCGGAGCCGTCGGAGACATGGAACAGCGGGATCTGCTGCTCGCGCTTGGCGCGTTCGCTCTTCTCGACCACCGGCGCCGCGGGCGGCTCGATTTTGACCGGCTCGCGCTTGGCGCGCTTCTCGGTCTCGACCTTGCGCACTTCCTCGCGCTCCTCGCGCATCGCCCGGGCGGCCTGCCATTCGCTGGCCTGCTGGCTGCCCTTGCGCAGCGAGGCGAACACCCGCGGCGGGATCTTCAGCACCAGCGCGCCGATCCGGTCCATCACTCCCAGCCACGACAGGCCGGTGGCGAGGGTGATCGAGATCAGCAGCAGGGCGATCAGGAACAGATTGCCGCCGATCATGCCGAAACCGCGCAGCAGCGATTCGCCGACCAGCCGCCCGAGGATGCCGCCCGCCCCGGCCGAGAAATCCGGCGCGGCGCCGATCTTGAGGGTCAGCAGCCCGGTGGCCGCGACCACGAATCCGACGATGCCCACCAGCCGCAGCGCCGGACCGAGATCGGCGTCGCCGTCACCGTCCGCATCCATCCCGAACAGGGCGATCCAGGCGATCGCGCCGAGAATCAGCGGCAGCAGGAACGCGACGTAGCCGCAGAGATAGAGCAGCACGTCCGCGAGCCAGGCACCGACCCGGCCACCGGCGTTCTGCAGGGGTGCGGTGAGGCTGCCGGAATGCGACCAGCCGGGGTCCTGCGGCGAGAAGGTGAACAGGCAGACCAGCAGGTACAGCAGGAACGGCGCGATCATGATCAGCGCGATATCGCGCATCAGCCGTTGCCGGCCCGGACTGGATTTCGGGGCCTCGGCCGCGGCGGCGCGACGGGGTTTGCTGCTGCGGTCGGAAAGCTCGCGTGCCACCGTGTCGGGTTACCTGAGAAAGTGCGTCCAGAGGGCTGATCTTACAGGGAAAATCTACAAAAACGATGATTCGTTCCCGGCCCGGGGACCGGTCCGCCTATTATGCGGCCGCCGCGCACCTCGCGTGGGGTGTCCGGCATCGGTCTGGAACACCGGGGCAGCATCGCCGGTGTCCCGCGTCGATCCGGCCGCGCGTGCGCATCCGTGAACCACATCACGCACCGGCGCCGGGACGCCTTCCGACGCCTTGTTACACTCCTGCATCCTCCGAACGGACCGATGCCGCGATGTCGACATTGCACGCCCTGCGCCCCACCGCCCTCGCCTTCTGTCTGGCGATCCTGGTCGCCGCGCCGCAGGCCGAGGCCGCGAAGAAGCGCAAACCCGCCACGCCGGCACCCAAGGCCGCACCGGCGCCGGCCGCCTGCGGGGACTTCTACGCCTTCGCCAACGCCGACTGGCTGAAGGCCCATCCGGTTCCGGCCGATGGCGGGGTCAGTGCGCTGGGCGAACTGGCGGAACGGGCGCAGCAGCAGCAGCGCGACCTGCTGGACAATGCGATGACATCGCCGCAGAACGGGGTGCAGAAGCTCCTCGGCGATTTCTGGGCCAGTGGCCTGGACGAAGCCGCGGTCGAACGCGATGGCGCCGCACCGATCGCCCCCCTGCTCGCGCGCATCGATGCGATCAAGAAACCCCAGGATGTGGCCCCGGCGATCGCCGCGCTGCATCAGGTCGGCATCCCGGTGGCGTTCAATTTCACCGCCGACCTCGATCTGAGCAGGCTCGATACCTATCTGGGCTATTTCTCCCAGGGCGGTCTGGGTCTGCCCGACGCGACCTTCTACACCCGGACCGACGCCGATGCGCGTTCGCTGCTCGGGCGCTACAACGGCTACGTGCAGAAAATCCTGGCGCTGTCGGGCACGCCGCAGGCGCGACTCGCGACCGAGGCGCAGCTGGTGATCGATCTGGAGACCCGGATCGCGCGGGTTTCCAAATCGCAGGAGGCGTTGCGCGCGCTGCGCGCCAGCTACAGCCCGGTGCCGACCAAGGATTTCGCGAAGAAATACCGCAGCCTGCAGTTGGCCGCGTTTCTCAAGGCCCAGGGCGTGAACGCGGAACAGGTGTCGATGGCCGACCCGGCGCTGTTCGTCCAGATCGACAAGCTGGTGGGCAGCCTCAAACCGGCGCAGTGGCAGGCGTATCTGCGTTTCCAGGTCGGCAACGCGATGGCGCCCTACCTCAGCAAGCACTGGCGCGAAGCCGAGCACGACTTCCGCGGCCGGCTGCTGCGCGGCGAGGACGAACCGGCGCCGCGCTGGAAACTGGTGCTCGATGCGATCAACGCCTCGGCCGGTGCGATGCTGGCGCAGGAATACGTGGCGCGCCATCTCCCCGACGCGTCGCGCGAACGCGCCGACGCCATCGCGCGGGCGGTGAAGGAAGCGATGGGCACGGCGATCGACCGCAATACCTGGATGGACGCACAGACGCGCAACGAGGCGCGGGCGAAACTCGATCGGGCCAAGATCGAGATCGGCGCGCCGCGCCATGATCTCGATTTCACGACCCAGCCGATGGGCCGCGGCAGTTTCGGCGGCAACATCCTGATCGCCTCGACCTGGCACCACCGCGAGGAGATGAAGCGGATCGGTCGCGGCAACGCCGATCGCCGCTGGGACGTGCTGCCGCAGCATCCGGCACTGACCTACGACCTCGCCCACAATCGGCTGTACGCGACGGCCGCGCTGCTGCAGCCGCCGGTGTTGGACATGAAGCAGCCGCTGGCCGCGCAGTACGGCGGTTTCGGGGCGATGGTCGGTCACGAACTGAGCAGTGCGGTCGATGCCCGCGGCCGACGCATCGACGCCTCCGGCGCCCTGCGCGACTGGTGGTCCGCGGACGCCGCCGCCGCCTGGGAGACGCGCACCGCGCCGCTCGCGCCCTACTACGCCCGATTCGCCTATCCGGGCACCAACGCGCCGAAGATCGACGGCGCGCGGACCCGCGACAGCAACGTCGCAGACCTGTCCGGCCTGGAAGTCGCCTGGGCCGCCTATGCGAAGGCCGAACCGGACGCCAAACCCGCCGATCAGCAGCATTTCTTCCGCGGCTGGGCACGGCTGTGGCCGCAACAGCTCTCGCCGGCTCTCGGCGCGAGCCACGCCGCCGCGTCGCGCCATGCGCCCGGGCAATGGCGCACGAATGCGCCGCTGATGCAGTTGCCGGCGTTCAGCGCGGCGTTCGGGTGCAAGGCCGGCAACGCGATGCTGCTGCCGGAACCGGATCGTCTGTCGATCTGGCGCTGATCGCGGGCGATGCTTGGCCCGGGTTCAGGGGCTGATCCGGGGACGGATCGAGGACGGGGCCGCGAACGGTCCCGTCGGGTCCCCGATCACCGCGTGGGCGGCACCACCGGTTCGCCGAGCCGGATCGTCTCGGCTTTCGAATTCGCCTTCAACCAGGGCCACCAGCCGCGGCCGGTGAGCGCGTAGCGGTCGGCCGCGCGCTCGAAACGATTGCGCACGCTTATCCCGCCGAACAGGAAGTACAGCGGCACGAACAGCGGCCCGAGCGCCATGTACTGCAGGACGTGGGCGCGTTCGTGATCGCCGATCCGGGTTCTCGGTTGCACGCACCATTTCGCGCGATGGGCGTAGGTGGTGCAGAGGACGTCGAGATCATGGTCGGTGCTGAACATCACGTTGCCGAGCGTGAGCACGCCGCCAGGGCCGAGCGGGAAGCCGTGGAAGACCAGCGCCATTTCGTCCCCGCGCCACTTCGGCCGTGCGCCGAACGGAATCGCGGCGATGCCGGCGACCAGACCGAGCAGGCTGTTGGGCGCCGTCCACAGCATGCCCAACACCAGTACCGGCACCGGCACCCGCATCGCAACAGGCCGGCAGGCGTTCAAACAGCGCTCTCTTCCGGGATCAGCAGCCACAGGATCACGTAGACCAGAATCCCGGGAAACGCCGCGGACACGGCGGAAACCAGCACGTAGACGATGCGCAGCAGGGTCGCGTTCCAGCCGAAGCGTGCGGCGATGCCGCCGACCACTCCGGCCAGAACACGGTCGTTGCGGACGCGGACGAGGGTGCGGGTCGCGGTCATGCGGATCTCCGGCGTCAGCGTCCCGGCGCCGCGCGCAGCGCCTGCAGCCGCAAGCGGAACCAGTGCGCCGAGGTTTCCGCCGTCTTGCCGGGACAACGCACGTGGTAGGCCTTGCCGCTCATGCTGCTCTCGCTGGCGGCGCGTTCGATGAACAGTTCGGCGGTGTCGGCCTGGTCGCGTTTGCGCAGATAGTCGAATTTCTTGCGCAGATGGCCCTGCGCCGTCTTCGCGTCGTACCACTGACCGTTGCGCTCGAACTGGCAGCCGGATGCGCCGAGCCCCGCGATCAGCGCATCGATCTCGCGCTGCGCCTGCGGTGAAGGCGCGGCCTGCGCCAGGGGGGCGCAGGCCGCGAGCAGAAGGATGGATGTGGTCCTGCGCATCATTTCGCGCGCTTCGCCAGCCAATCGTGGATCGCGCCCGGCACTTCCTTCTGCGCGCGGCCGGAGACGTAGATGCCGATGTGGCCGCCGCGGAACGACAGCTCGGCGTAGTCGCGGCTGCCGATCAGACCGCCGAGCGGTTTCGATGCCGACGGTGGCACCAGATGATCCTGCTCGGCGTAGATGTTGAGCACCGGCATGTCGACGACCGCCAGATCCACCGGACGGCCGCCGATCTCGATGCCACCCTGGACGAAACCGTTGCCCTGGTAGTACTGGCGGATGAACTGGCGGAAGGCTTCGCCGGCCTGGTCGGGCGAATCGAAGATCCACTTCTCCATGCGCAGGAAATCCTCCATCGCCTTGGGATCGTCGAGGATGTCGACCATGCCCACGTACTTCTGCACGAACAGACGCCACGGTTTGAGCGTCAGGTAGCACAGATTCATCAGGTCGGCCGGGACGTTGCCGAGGGTGTCGACGAACAGATCGACGTCGAGCCCGCGGGTCCAGTTCGACAGCATGTTGTCGTCGGTGTGGAAATCCACCGGCGTGACCATGGTGATGAGATTCTTGACCTTGTCCGGATGCAGCGCGGCGTAGGTCAGCGAGAACGCGCCGCCCTGGCAGATGCCGAGCAGATTGATCGCGTCGAGACGGTGGCGATCGCACAGGAAATCCACCGCACCGTCGATGAAACGTTCGATGTAGTCCTCGAGCGTGAGGAACCGGTCGGAGCGGTCGGTGTAGCCCCAATCGATGAGGTAGACGTCCTCGCCCAGCGCCAGCAGGTTCTTCACCAGCGAGCGATCGTCCTGCAGGTCGACCATGTACGGGCGGTTGACCAGCGCGTAGCAGATCAGCAGCGGTACCTTCGCGGTCGGCGTGCGCTCGCCCCGGAAGCGGTAGAGCACGACCTTGCCGTCGCGCCAGACCTCTTCCTTCGCGGTGGCGCCGTAGTGCACATCGTCGAGCGCGTGCAGCGTGGCGAAGCCCGCTCCCAGCTTCTGCTGCAGGGTGGCCGCTTCCTCGGCCAGTCGGTCGGGCGTCAGATCGAACGGTGTGTGGTACATGTCAGCGCTTCCTGCTCGTGGCGCGGGCGGTGGCCGGGGCCTGCTTCGGCGCGGAGGTCATCGGTGCCGGCTTGGTCGGGACGGGTTTGGCCGGTCGGGATGTCGCGGGCATCGGCTGCAGCGGGTCGGGCATCGCGATCGCGGCGATCGCCTGGCGCGGAGCACGACGAGCGCTGGCGCCGGTCGCGGCGCGCGCGGTGCGGGAGCCGGCCTTCGCCGCGGCGGCCTTGCCGCCGGTCGCGGAGGATGTCTTCGTCGCGGTGGCCCGGGGCGATGGTGGTTTCTTGGCCGTCGGCTTCGTCGCCGATGACTTCGCGGTGCTCCGCGCGGGTACGGCATGCTCCGGCGTCTGCGCCGACATCGGCGTGATCACCGCTTTCGGCGCCGGCCTGCGTGCGTTCTCGCCGGCCGCGCGCGCCGCCACGGTCAACCGGCGCACCTGGCGTTCCAGCTCGGCGATCCGCCGATGCGCGGCATCGACTTCGGTACGGCCGGGCATGCCGAACAGATTGCCGATCAGCTCGATCTCGCGCTGGATGCCGGCGCGGACCCGCATCTGCGCGTTCACCAGCTCGCCGTAGATCCGGCGGAAACGCGGAGACAGGGCGATTTCGGCATAGGCCTCCTCGGCCGCGTCGATCCACAGGTCGAACAGCGCGCGCGCCGACTGCAACTGGCGGCCGGGTTCGCTGCGCTCCGCGAGCTTGCGTTCGAAACGCTCGAACGCATCCTGGTTCGCTTCGAGCATCAGCGCGCCGTATTCGTCGTTCCTGCGCTGCAGTTCGAGCTGCGCCTCGGACAATGCCTGCCAGCGTTCCTGGTGTTCGCGCGTGAGGCCGAACGCCGGCATCCGCAGCCAGCCCAGGCCATCTTGGCGCAGGCCGCCGAGCATCGGCGCGACCTCGGCGTACCACTGTTCGAAGCCGGACTGTCCGCGACCGGCCATGCCCGCGGTCGTCGCCGAAAACAGATCGGCGAACGGATTGCCGCCGAGCGCCTGCTTCCAGGCGGCGGCGACGTCCCCTGCACTGGCGTCGCGACCGGCGAACTGCCCGGCCACCTGCTGCATCGTGCCCAGCCACTGTCGCGCCTGCGCCGAGAAGCGCTCGATCGCGTCGCCGGCATCGTTGCGTGCGCCGCCTCCGGCCAGTCGCGACCAACCGTCGAGCGCCGCGCGCCAGGGATCCTGAGGGGCGGATGCGCCGCCGGCGGATCGCAGCGCGTCGCTCAGCGCGGTCCAATACCGTTGTGCCATCGCGCCGAAATCATCGGGACCCCCGAATCCAGAACCACCCGCACCGCCTGCAGTCCACATCGCCACGCTCCCGGTCAGAGACGGCCATGATAGCAACGGCCCCCCGTGGCCGCCCGCAGCCGAGCGTCGCGACGGTCTCGCACCGGCCTCGCCGGCGCGGGGTCACCACTTCGGAATGCGCAGGGTCTTGCTGACCATCAACGAACCGGACAGCGCATAGGCCAGCGTCAACGGGTGCAGCACCCAGGGACCGATGCGATACGCATCGAACCAGAAATTGCCGCCGATGCGACCCGCGTCGGCCGCGACCACCAGCATCACCACCAGCGCGAGACTGGTCGGGATCGGCGTGCCCTCGAAGTATTTGACCTTGTCGTTTCCGGCCGCGAGTTGTTCCGCGGTGATGTTGAAACGCGCCAGCCGGCTGACGCCGCAGCAGACGAAATAGCCCAGCACCAGCCAGTCCCACCCGCCCTGCAGACCCGCGGCGTAGCCGAGGGCGGCGGGCGCGACGCCGAAGGAGATCACGTCGGCGAGCGAGTCGAGCTCGCGCCCCAGTGTGGACGAGGACTGGCGCCAGCGCGCGACCCGTCCATCGAGCGCATCGAACACGAACGCCAGCGGCACCAGCGCCAGCCCCCAGATCAGGTCGCGGGGATTTCCCGATTGCATGTAGCGCAACGCGCAGAACACCGCGCTCACGCCGCAGAAGGCGTTCGCCAGGGTCAACCAGTCGGCCAGGTGAAAATCCCGGAACATCGAGAAATGGCGTCGGATCATCGGCGATTGCCCTCCGGCGCCGTTGCAGCGCCCATCCTCGGTCCATGCGGCTGCCGCAACAGCGGGTCGCACTCAGCGCATCCGTTGGAAGGACGTGCCGAAGCGGCGGCGAACGCGGGAATGCCGCGCAGGGACCCGGTCCATCGGTAGCTGCCGTCTGTCGTCATGCCCTCTCCTCGCATCATCGGCAGATTGCCAGCGATGCGCCGGGCTCACAAGGGAAGCGTTGGACGTCGCAGCACAGTCGCGACCGCTCCGGATGCTCGCGGCGCGCTCAGGGCACGGCGAGATGTTCGGCGGTCAACGGCTTGCCGGCGCGCGGCGTGGTGGCGACGACCGCGTCGTCGGGCCACGCGCCCTTGCCTTCGAGCGCCGCCAGGGTGCGATCCAGTGCGGCGTAAACGTAGGGAAGCATCGGCAGATACCGCGCGCCGTAATCCGGCAGGCCCAGGAAGGCATCGAAATGCTGTGCGTTGCGCACCTGCCAGAAGCGCACGTCGCGTCCGGCGGCACGGGCGCGGGCGACATACGGCGTGCTGGTAAAGGCCATCGGGATCAGACCGTCGTCGATGCCGTGGATGACCGTGACCGGCAGCCCCGCGCGCGGCAGTCCGGCCCGGGTTTCGGCGACCCCGCGGCGGACGCGATCCGCATCGATCGACGCCCCGCGCCAGAGATCGCGGAGACAGCGCAGGCGGATGGACGCCGGATCGATCCGCGCGATTTCGTCGACGATGCCGACGCCGGCGCCCGGCGGGATGCCGCTGGCGTCGCTCCACCAGGCGGCGCGTTCGGTCGCGGTGGCCGCACGCGGCGCGCCGTCGGGCAACTGCATCGACCAGCGATAGCCGCAGGGGTGTTCGTCCACGCCGTAGCGGCCGTACGCCGATGCGTAGGTCACCGCCACCGCGCGCCACAGATCGAAACCGACGCTGAGCGCACCGGCACGGAGCGCTTCGTCGGTCCAGCCGGCCGCGCGCATCCGCGCATGGGCGTCGCGCGCCAGCGCCGCGGTGTCCGCGCCTTCGAGCAGACCCGCGTCGCGCAGCGCGTCGCAGCGGGCGATCCAGTTCGGTCGCGCCTGGGCCTGCAACGGCGGTTGCGGCAGCTCCTCCATCGCCAGCAGCGCGCAGGGCATCAACAGCGCGGCCTCGGTCGCATAGTCGTACAGCGCACGCGCGCCCTCGCCTTCCGCGAGCACGCTCGGCTCGCCCGCGACGACCGCGTCCAGCCACGCGCCATCGAGTTCCGCCGCGCGCAGCACCGCGCCGCCGCCGTTGGAAATGCCGACCGCGATGATCCGGGTGTTCGCGAAGGTGAAAGGCCCGTCGTCCGGAAAGGCCCGGTGCAGCGACGCCAACCCGAACTCCGCCGCCTGGCGCACATGACGGCCCCAGTCCGCTTCCGGGTTGTCCTGCGAATGCGCGTGCTTGAACGCGATGCCGGACGCCTCCGCCGGCGCGTCCGGTGCGAACGCGAGTCCACCGGCGTCCAGGGCGCCCGGCGTGCCGTCGGCGCGGACGCCGCTGCGCGCGTCGAGGTCGACGTAATCGGTTCCGGCGCCCTTGTCGGTGTAGGCGACCGCACAGCCCCGGGGCAAGCCCCAGGCACCGGCGACCGCGATCGCGCCATAGACGCCGCGTGAGCCGGACGACGGCGCTACCAGCAGGCAACGCCGCGCGCGATCGAATCCGTCGGGCACCTGGGTCACCACGCGATGCGGATGACGTGCGCCGGGCACGGTCGCCAGGGCCGAATACTCGCGACCGGGCACCGTAGCGGTACTGCCGTAGACCTCCCCGTAACCGCCTCCGGGCGCGAGATCGGCGATCCCGCGCCAGTTGCTCCAGATCGCGCGCCGGCGAATCTCTGCCGCGGTGGGCGCGGCGGCATCGGCGAAAGGCGGCGGTGCGAGACTGCGCAGGCCGGCGAGTCCGAGTCCGGCGGTCAGCAGATCATCGCCGTCGCGATGGGTGGTCGCGCGCTCGGCGCTGAACATGGTGGGCTCCCGGTGCCCCGCGGAATCGGCCGCGGCGGCTTTCGTCATCCCCGCAGTCCGCGGCGCACCGGCGCAAGCGGCCACGGCCAACGACAAGCCCAGCGAGAGGCAGGCGCGGATCACGGTGTTCGTTGGAATCGAAGTCATGACCGTTCACGCTAACAGCTGGTCAAGCCCGAGGCATCGTACCTTCGTCCAAGAACGGGAGGCGGCCGTGTCCGCGGCAGCCTGTTAGGCTTGATCCGATCGCTTCCTCCCGACGCCCCCGCCATGCCGCTGCTGTTGATCGCCGACGACCACCCGTTGTTCCGGGCCGCCCTGCGCGGCGCGGCCGCGGAAGCCGCGGAGGACGTCGAAACCTGCGAAGCGGCATCGCTGGATGAGGTGCTGGCCACGCTCGAAGCCCGGGCGGATATCGACCTGGTGCTGCTCGATCTGCACATGCCGGGCAATCACGGGTTGGCCGGGCTGGCCGCGATCCGCGCCCAGTACCCGGCGGTCGCGGTGGCGCTGGTCTCGGCCAACGAAGACCCGCAGATCGTCCGCCGCGCGCTCGACCACGGTGCCGCCGGCTACATCCCCAAGAGCGCCGGTCTCGATGACCTGCGCGACGCCATCCGGGCCGTGCTCGCCTGCGAAGAGTGGCTGCCGCCGGCGCTGCGTCCCGCCGTGGCCCGGGCCCGCTCCGCCCCGGGCGACGCCGACCTGGCCGCACGCCTCGCCAGCCTCACGCCCCAGCAGTTCCGGGTGCTCGCGCTGGTCGCCGAAGGCTTGCTCAACAAACAGATCGCCGACCGCCTCGACGTGCAGGAACGCACGGTCAAGGCCCATCTCAGCGCGATCTTCGAGAAACTCGGCGCCCGCAACCGCACCCAGGCGAGCGTGATCCTGCGCGAACTGGAAATCAGCGATCCGGCGCGGCAGCGCTAAACGCCGGCCAGCGTTCGGCCGGGTTGGTGCCGATGAAAGGGAAGATCGCGATCGCGCCCTGTCAAGCGGCGAAGTGTGATCATCGTTCGACTAAACTGCGCGTCCCCGCGTTGTCCTGATCGCGACGCTCCGGCCGGGAGCGTCACGGGACATGGCGCCATCTACAGAGGTCATCGGATGCCCCTCGTGAAACCCCTCCTCGCACCTGTTCGCCTCGCCGCTGCGGCGCTGGTTGCCGCCGGCCTGCTTCCGCTCCAGTCCCAGGCCCAGACCGCTCGAACGGCGACCGAGGAATACGCCGACATCGTCAAGGGCGCGCAGACGATCACGGCCCTGGGGCCGGATCTTTTCGGCGAAGCGGTGAATCTCAAGGACGGCAATACGTCCTTCAGCGCGACCGATGTCAGCATTCCGACCAACAGCGGGCTGCCGCTTTCGATCGGCAGGTCGCTGGGGGTCAATTCCCGCGACGCGGACCGTTATGTCGACCCGGTCGCCGACGGCGAACTCTTCGGCAACTGGAAGCTGGACGTGCCCGTCATCTCGGGCACCTACGACGAGCGCATCGGCTGGGTATCGTCCAGCACCACCAGTCCGCAATCCCGTTGCAGCAACGTCGGCGCGCCGCCTTCGGTGAAAAGCGTCTACACCCCGTGGGACATCTACTACTACTCCGAGGATTACTGGCGCGGCAACACCATCCGCATTCCCGGCAAGGGCGCGGAGACGATGCTCGGCCTGCTTGCCGGTCGTACCCTGCCCAGCGACGGCAAGACCTATCGCTGGACGACCAAAGACAACTGGATGATCTCGTGCATTCCGCTCAAGAACGGCGCCGGCGAGGGATTCCTCGTCACGCTGCCCGACGGAACGCGGTATTCCTTCGACTGGATGAGCTCGCGTCGCGCCGCCGCGCTGAAGGACACGCACTGCGAGAACGTCGTCCTCGGCTATGAAGTGCGTGGCGTGAACGTCGGCCACATCATGCCGCAGGATCTGACGCGTTTGCATCGGGTCGATGGCGGCTCGATCAGCGGCGGCGAACCCGCCACGATCTGCAACGAGCAGATCGTGGTCAATCGTCGCGAATACTTCCTGCATGCGACCCGGGTCGAAGACAGGCACGGGAACGCCATCGTCTACAACTACGACCCTTCCCTTCCGCGTCGACTGACCTCGGTGGTGTCCGATGATGGCGCCGCCATTTCGCTGACCTACAACGCGGGGGGCATGATCAGCACGGTGTCGGCCAACGGTCGGCAGTGGCAGTACCAGTACGAAACCGTGAGCACCTACGGCACCAAGCTGGTGGCGGTGGTGCTTCCGGACAGCAGCCGCTGGACGTTCCAGTACGGCGAACTGTTCTCGATCCTGGACTACAACAAGAAGGTCAAATGGCCGGACTGCGAACCCTTCGTCGCCGCGACCACGATCGCGACGCTGACGATCGGGCATCCTTCGGGGGCCAGCGGTGCCTTCGCCTTCCAGAACATGGTGCACGGCGTCGATCGGACACCAGGCGGGTGTTCCACCCCCAATCCGGACCGGCCGCTCAAGGTCGACCTGAGTCATCACGTGATGGCGTACAAGGTCGCTTCGCTGCTTTCCAAACAGATCAGTGGTCCGGGACTTCCCACGCAGACCTGGAATTACACCTATCAGCCCAGTTGGAGCTGGAACCTCTCCGGCTATGTCGATGATTGCACGACGCCGGCGCTGTGCAGCAGCACGACCACCACCGAAGTGAGCGCCCCGGACGGAACGGTGACCCGCTCCGTCTTCGGCAACGACTACTACCGCAGCGTCGGCCAATTGCAGCGGGTCGAAGTGCTGAGCGGCGGCAACGTGATCCAGCAGACGACCTACAGCTATGTCGGGACCTCGACGGGTCAGGCCTTCGCCGGCCGCGCGGGCTGGGATCCGTTGCTGATGAACAACCCTTTCGAGAGCGAGCAATTGCATCCGCTGCAGGCGACCACGCTCGTCCGGGATGGCGATACCTATTACTGGCAGGTCGATAGCTGCGGCAGCGCGACGACCTACTGCTTCGACGCCTTCGCACGCCCGACCACTATCCGTCGACAGAATTCGATGGGGGCCTACAAGCGCGAGGTCACCGAGTACCACGACAACACCGGCCTGTGGGTGCTCGGGCAGGTATCGCGCGTCTACGTGCCGGAAACCAGCATCAGCGGCATGTTCAGCAACGAAAGCATCGTTGTCTCCCAGACCGATTACGACGCCACGGCACGCCCCTGGAAGACCTACGCATTCGGCAAGCTGCAGCAGATCTACAGCTACTGGCCGGACGGCAACGTCAACACGATCACCGATGGCGGCGGCAATACGACGTGGCTCGGACAGTATCGGCGCGGCATCCCGGGACTGATCGGTCATCCCGAGACCCCGGAAGTACCGGCCGGCGCCACCGAATCCGCCGAGATCGACGACAACGGCTGGATCCGCTCGGTCACGAACGAGGTCGGTGCGAAGACCTGTTTCGACTACGACGCCATGGGACGGATGAGCAACGTCATCTATCCCTCCGAGGCCGAAGGACAGAACGGCGTCTGCGACCTGTCGAGCTGGGCCAATCGCTATTCCGAGTTCCGCCAGCTCGCCGAAACCGAGTGGATGCCCACCGGCGTGCCGCTGTCGCGTTGGCGTCATTACGTCGAACAGGGCAATTACGTCAAGATCACCTACATGGACGCGCTGTGGCGTCCCGTGCTGGCGCACGAATACGACGCCAGCAATGTCGGCCCGACCCTGCGTTCGACCCGCACCGAATACGGCGTCGATGGTCGCGTCAGCTTCCAGTCCTACCCGACGTCCGACCTGATTCCCGGCAGCGTCGGTATCCGGACGTTCTACGACCCGTTCGGTCGCACCCGGCGCGTCGAGCAGGACAGCGAGCAGAGCGTCCTCGTCACGACCAATGAGTATCTGAACGGTCTGCGCGTGCGGGTCACGAATCCACGCGGATATCAGTCGATCTCGCAGTTCATGGCCTGGGACGAGCCGAATTACGATCTGCCGATCTCGAGCGTCCAGCCCGAAGGCAAGGTCCAGATGATCGAGCGCCATCCGCGCTTCGGCTGGCCGCAACGGCTGACGCAGCGCAGTGCGGATGATTCGGTCCAGCAGAGCCGCAGCTACGTCTACGATGGCAATGCCCAATTGTGCAAAACCATCGAGCCGGAGACCGGCGTCACCGTGTCCGGCACCGATGCCGCAGGCAATCCGGCCTGGTCGGTCGCCGGGCTCGATCTTGAAAGCTATGGCTCGTTGAACGATTGCCAGTATGTCTCCGCCTCGGGGACCGGTCTTGCCGTCACCCGGCAGTACGACAAACGCAATCAGCTGCGGACGCTGACATTCCCGGGCGGCCGTGGGAACCAGATCTGGACGTACACGCCGGACGGCCTGCCGGCCAGCGTCACCGCCTACAACGATCCGGGCAACACGACGCCCACGCTCAACGTCTACACCTACAACAAGCGTCGACTGCTGACCGGCGAATCGACCAGCCAGCCGGGCTGGTACACATGGAGCCTCGGTTACGGTTACGACCGCATCGGCAATCTCGCCAATCATGCCTATCCGACCGGGCGCACGCTCTATTACGACCCGAACGCGCTCGGCCTGGCCACTGGGGCTCGCGATCAGTTCGGGCAGGTCTACGCCTCCGGTGCGAGCTATTACCCGAATGGCGCGATCAAGCAGTTCACCTACGGCAACGGCATCGTGCATTCGATGCAGCAGAACGCCCGTCAGTTGCCGGCACGCGTCACCGACAGCGGCGGCGCTCTGGATTTCGCCTACAGCTATGACCAGAGCGGCAACATCGCATCGATCTGGGATCATGCGCGCGACAACGGCAACGGTTACTACGGCCGCTGGATGAACTACGACGGGCTGGACCGGCTGACCGCGGCCGGTTCATGCAGTTTCGGCGGTGATTGCTGGCACCGGTTCACCTACGACGCGCTGGACAATCTCGAGTCCTGGAAGCTCCCCGGCGTCAAGGATTACGCCGACTATGTCTACGACACCCGGAATCGCCTGACGAGCATTCGCAACTCTGCGGGCGCGACGATCGTCGGCCTCGGCTACGACGCCCAGGGCAATCTGAACAACAAGAACGGCCAGACCTATCAGTTCGACTACGGCAACCGTCTGCGCTCCGTCGACAACAAGGAAGCCTATCGTTACGACGGGCTGGGTCGGCGCGTGCTGAACTGGCGACCCGCGGGCGTCACCGGTGCCAATACATCGCTGTCGCTGTCGATGTACAGCCAATCCGGGCAACTCATCTACATCTGGGACGACCAGTATCCCAAGCATCTGGAGCACATCTATCTGGCCGGCAGCGTGATCACGATCCGTGAAACATCGCATCCCAACGGTGAGACCACGCTCAAATACCAGCATACCGACGCACTCGGCAGCCCGGTGGCGGTGACCAATGTCGCAGGTCAGGTGATCGAGCGGAACGATTACGAGCCCTGGGGCACGGTCATCGGTCAGCCGAACAAGAACGGCATTGCCTTCACCGGCCACATGATGGACGGCGCCACCGGTCTGATTTACATGCAGCAGAGGTACTACGACCCGACGATCGGACGGTTCCTGTCGGTGGATCCCGTGGTCGCGAACAGCAAGACCGGCGCGAATTTCAACCGCTACTGGTACGCCAACAATAACCCCTACCGATACACCGATCCGGATGGAAGAATTCCGGTAGATACCATCTGGGATATCGGTAGCGTCGTCTACGATCTGGGCAAGGCAGGCTACGGCTACGCGACAAAAAACCCTGCGCTTGTTACGGAAGGATTGCTGGATGCGGGCGCTGACACCGCGGCGATTTTTGTTCCGTATCTGCCGGCGGGCAGCACGAAACTGGCCCGGGCGGGCCAGAAAACGGCGAGGGCCGTCGAAAGCGGAAGGGCAGCGCGAAATCTTCCTGCGCTTCCGGTTCTAGATGCCACCGGCAAGGTGCATGGCGGTACGCTGTCCGATCTTAGTACGATAGGGAAAAATCTGGGTCGGTACGACGCTGATTCTCTGGTGAGACTTCAGAGTCAACTTCGGCAGAGCGTACAGAAACGCATCAAGCTTAATGCTGAAAGAGGCGCAGACCCCGGTCACGCGCAGCGTCAAGCGGCGGAGCAGCAGCTTCTGAAACAAATCGAAAAGCATTTGAAGGATCGACGATGAGCGATGTCATTGAAATGACGCCAAAAGATCGATTGCCTTCGATGCTTGCGAGCGAATTGAGCGGACTCTTGCAGAGTGTCCCGATCGGAGCTTATTTGCAGATTTTGCCTGATTCCGATGTCTGCAGTTCACTTGAATTGTTTTTCCCGAGAATGCTGAGAGTCCATTATCGCGAGTGGCAGCACGAGAGTATCGATGGGGTTTTCATCGAATCGGCCATCAAAAATAACGAGCATTCATTACGTATCGCCGGGGTCTGCATATTGATGAGAGATCAATCCCTGACCCCTTTTCAATCGGAAATCTCGATTTCTCCCGCCGATGAAATGATTGAAGAGTGTATTTTGCGTATCGGCGAACCAGGCGGCGGCTCATTGGCGATATCGGGTCCAGCGTGCAACTCGGCGAATGCCACGTCATATCGAGAAAACATCATCGCGCGATTGGATGATATTCAATGGGTTTTTTCTGTCCGCTAATTTAGGTTTGAATCTTCGATGAATTCGCTGCGACCTAAATGGAGTCGCCAAAGAAGAGCGTAATGATTGATACTTGTCGGAATATTTGAATCTAAGTGTCGGAATGCGGCATCCGGCGCCACTCCCCTCCTGTCCCCGATCACCCCATGCGCCTCAACAAACACATCAGCGACACCGGTTTCTGCTCCCGCCGCGAGGCCGATCGACTGATCGGCGAAGGGCGGGTGACAGTCAATGGTCAGCGTGCGCGGGTCGGGACGGAGCTGGCCGAGGGCGATGAAGTCCGGATCGACGGCGAGATCCTGCGGCCGCGCACGGCGGTCAAGGGCAAGCGGCGCCATGTCTACATCGCCCTGAACAAACCGGTCGGGGTGACCTGCACCACCGAGGCGCAGGTCAAGGGCAACATCGTCGATTTCGTCGGTCATCAGGAGCGGATCTTCCCGATCGGGCGCCTGGACAAGGATTCCGAAGGCCTGATCCTGCTGACCAGCAACGGCGACATCGTCAATGCGATCCTGCGCGCCGAGAACAAACTGGAGAAGGAATATCTGGTGGTGGTGAATCATCGGATCACCGACGAATTCCTGCGCGGGATGAGCCGTGGCGTGCCGCTGCACGGGCAGACCACCCTGCCCTGTCGGACCGCCAAGCTGGGGCCGGTCGGGTTCCGGATCGTGCTGACCCAGGGGCTGAACCGGCAGATCCGGTTGATGGCCGCCCATTTCGGTTACCGCGTGAAGCAACTGCTGCGGGTGCGGATCGGCAACATCAAACTCGGGCATCTGAAGCCCGGCCAGTGGCGCAACCTCACCGATGCGGAGCTGGGCAGGCTGCTGCCCGAGCATCAGGACTGGTGATCGCGCCACACGGCGATGCAGCGTTCCACTCCGGACACCGCGCCACGCCTTGATCCCGGCAGCCGTGTCTACAATACGGATCTGCCGGCCCGGTGCGTTCCGGGCCGTTCCCTTCTCCGTCGCGAGCCCCCATGAGCCACGCCTCAATGAGTACCTCCAAGCATTCCAAGCTGGTCATCCTCGGTTCCGGCCCCGCCGGCTGGACCGCCGCCGTCTACGCCGCCCGCGCCAACCTCAAACCGGTGGTCATCACCGGGCTGCAGATGGGCGGACAGCTGATGACCACCACCGAGGTCGACAACTGGCCGGGCGATGCCCACGGCCTGATGGGGCCGGATCTCATGGCGCGCATGCAGGCGCATGCGGAGCGCTTCGACACCGAGGTCGTGTTCGACCACATCCACACCGCCGATCTGTCGCAGCGCCCGTTCCGGCTCAAGGGCGACAGTGGCGAGTACACCTGCGACGCGTTGATCGTCGCCACCGGCGCCACCGCGAAATATCTCGGCATTCCGTCCGAGGAAGCCTTCAAGGGGCGCGGCGTGTCCGCCTGCGCGACCTGCGACGGCTTCTTCTACAAGGATCAGGACGTGGCGGTGATCGGCGGCGGCAACACCGCGGTCGAGGAAGCGCTGTACCTCTCCAACATCGCGCGAAAGGTCTATCTGGTGCATCGCCGCGACACGCTGCGCGCCGAGAAGATCATGCAGGACAAACTGTTCGCGAAGGTGCAGGCGGGCAAGATCGAAACGGTCTGGCACCACACCGTCGACGAAGTGCTGGGCGACAATGCCGGCGTCGCCGGGATGCGCGTGAAGTCGGTGCTCGACGGCAGCACCCGCGACATCGCGATCCATGGTTTCTTCGTGGCCATCGGCCATACGCCGAACACCGCGCTGTTCGAGGGCCAGCTGGCGATGAAGAACGGCTATCTGACCATCCAGACCGGCCTCGACGGCAACGCCACCCAGACCTCGGTCCCCGGCGTGTTCGCCGCCGGCGACGTCGCCGACCAGGTCTACCGCCAGGCCATCACCTCGGCCGGTTTTGGCTGCATGGCCGCACTGGACGCCGAGAAGTTCCTCGACAAGAGCGAGTGACGGGAGCACGACGATGCTGAGGACCAGTCCGGATTTCGACGACATCGATCTCGCGCTGGTTCACGGTTTCCTGTCGCGCGAGTCCTACTGGGCCGTGGGGATTCCTGCGGACACGCTGGAACGCGCGCTGCGGCACTCTGTCTGCTGCAGCGGCTTCCTTGATGGGGTCGGTCAGATCGCGTTCGCACGCGCGGTGACCGATCAGGCGACCTTCGCTTACCTGGCCGATGTCTTCGTGCTGCCGGCGCACCGCGGCCATGGCCACGGCCGCGCCGTGGTCGAGGCGTTGATGGCCGACCCGCGCCTGCAGGGCCTGCGGCGCTGGCATCTGGTCACCCGAGACATGCAACGGTTGTACGCGAAACTCGGGTTCGAACCCCTGAGCCAGCCGGAGCGGCACATGCAGAAGCACGATCCGGATGTCTACCGGCGTCCGATGGACGACGCATAGCCTCCGGCCGCAGCGCCTGCGATACTGGCCGTCAAGGAGGGATCCGATGCGTACCAATTACGTGTTGATCGACTACGAGAATGTTCAGCCGGCCAATCTTCACCTGCTGTCCGCGGAACATTTCCGGGTGGTAGTTTTCGTCGGGCAGTCGCAACAAGCCATCAAGACCGATCTGGCGATCGTCTTGCAGCAATTCGGCCAGCGTGCCTGTTATGTCCAGATCAGTGGCAATGGCCCGAATGCTCTGGATTTCCACATCGCCTACTACATCGGCAGGCTGATCGAGAAGGACAGCAGCGCGTTCTTCCACATCATTTCCAGGGACACCGGTTTCGATCCGTTGATCGTGCATCTGCGCCAGCGCAAGATCGGAGTGCATCGCTCATGCGCTATCGACCAGATCCCGCTACTGAATGCGCAGCAGTCGACTGTCACGACCGCCGCGGTCCAGGCGCAGTCGTCGCCATTGACGCCTGTTTCGCCCGCGACCAGTGCGGCGCCATCCATGAAGCCGCCGCCGATAATCCCTGCGGCCACGGCAGCATCAATGCCTCCCAGCCCGTTGGATGTGGTAGTGGCGAGCCTGAAGAAGATGTCCAAGAATCTGCCTCAAAGCGAAAAAGCCCTCGCCGCGCATGTCTCGTCATTGTTGCGGACGCAGGATGCGTCACGGCGCGAGGACGTAGTGAGGCAACTGGTGGAACGCAAGATCGTCAGCATCAGTGGTTCCCAGCTGCGTTATGCGCTACCTGCCTGATCGACTCGAACGATCGCGAGAGGTATCGCCTTGAAAGCGCGGATATTCGGCAATTTGGCAGTGCTGGCTCCCCCCGCTTGGGATGCCCTCCACGACGGCCGGAATCCATTCGTTTCGCATGCATTCCTGTCCGGGCTGGAATCGCAGGGGTGCCTGCGCGAGGACTGGGGCTGGACGCCCCGGCATCTGACCCTGTGGGACGGCGATGCGCTCGTCGCAGCCGCTCCCGGTTACCTCAAGACCAATTCCCACGGCGAGTTCGTGTTCGATCACGCCTGGGCCCGGGCCTACGCGCACTACGGGCGCGATTACTATCCGAAGTGGCTCTGCGCCGTGCCCTACTCGCCGGTGACCGGGCCGCGGCTGCTGGCCCGCGACGCGGTGGCGCGGCGCGCCCTGATCGACGCGATCGACGATGCGGTCGCATCGCTCGGTGCGTCCTCCGCGCATCTGAATTTCCTGAGCGAAGACGACGACCGCGCTTTCGACACGGTGCCCGGCTGGTTGCGACGGATCGACGTGCAGTACCACTGGCGCAACGAGGCCGGCTGGTGCGATTTCGACGCGTTCCTCGCGGCGATGGACCACAAGCATCGCAAGAACATCCGCCAGGAACGGGCGAAAGTCGCCCGCGCCGGCGTTGTCTGCCGGATCGTCCATGGTGACGAGGCGAGCGAGGCCGACCTGGCGGCGATGCACGAGTTCTATCTGCGCACCTTCGACGATTACGGCAATTCGCCGGCGCTGACGCTCGACTTCCTGCGCCACCTGGCGCGGACGATGCCACGGGCGCTGGTGCTGATCCTGGCCGAACACGCCGGCGCGGTCATTGCCGGCGCGCTGTGCCTGCGCGGCGGTGACACTCTGTATGGACGTTACTGGGGGGCGACACGGACGCTTCCGGGCCTGCACTTCGAGACCTGTTACTACCAGGGCATCGACTATTGCCTGCGCGAAGGGCTGACCCGCTTCGAGCCCGGGGCCCAGGGCGAGCACAAGATCGATCGCGGCTTTCTGCCGGCCTTCGTGCGCAGCCGGCACCGCGTGGCCGATCCCGATTTCGCGGAGGCGCTGGAACGCTGGTGCGCGGAAGAGGCCGAGGTCGTCCGTTCCTGGGCCGCGCGCCTGACGACGCATTCGCCGTTCCGGGAACAGCGGGCCGACCGCCACCACGCCGGGGCCGGATGAGCCTGCGTCTGTCCTGGCTGGGGGACGATCCCGGGAGCCCCTTCCCGCCGGTCTCGACCGCGCTTCGCGCCCCGGACGGCCTGCTTGCCGGCGGCGGCGATCTGCAACCCGTTCGCCTGCTCAACGCCTACCGTCAGGGCATTTTTCCGTGGTACTCGGACGGTCAGCCGATCCTCTGGTGGTCGCCCGATCCGCGCACTGTGTTCCGGACCGACGGCGTGCGCCTGTCGCGCCGTGATCGGCGCCTGCTGCGCGGTCGCGGCTGGATCGCCCGCGCCGATACCGCCTTCGACGCCGTGGTGTCGGCCTGTGCGCAGACCCCGCGACCGGGGCAGCGCGGCACCTGGATCACCGCCGACATGATCGCGGCCTATGGCCGACTGCACCGGCTCGGTCACGCGCACAGCGTCGAGATCCACGACGAGGCCGCCGACGGCGGTCCACGCCTGGTCGGCGGAATCTACGGCGTGGCGGTCGGTCGGATGTTCTTCGGCGAAAGCATGGTCAGTCTCGAATCCGGCGGCTCGAAGGCGGCGCTCTTCGCGCTTGCCCATACGCTGGGCCAATGGGGCTGGCCGCTCATCGATGCCCAGGTCGAGAACGACCATCTGCTGCGGCTCGGGGCGGAATCCTGGCCGCGGACGCGGTTCATGACGGAGATCGCCCCCCTGACCGCCGAGACCGGACGGATCGGTGGCTGGACCGACGCCTTCGGCGCCCCTCAGGTCGCCTGCCTGCTCGACGACCCGACATGCGGTCGGATCGGCGGCTAACGTTTTTTTTGCGATCGGGCGCCGGGCGTGGCAGAATGCACGGCTTCGTCGGGCCTTGAGCCCGGCCTCATCACGGCATACAGGGCGCATGGCGAAAGACGACGTCATCGAATTTGAAGGTACGGTCTCCGAAACGCTCCCGAACACCATGTTCCGGGTGAAGCTGGAGAACGGCCACGAGATCATCGCCCACATCTCCGGGCGGATGCGCAAGAACTACATCCGCATCCTCACCGGCGACAAGGTCAAGGTCGAAATGACACCTTACGATCTGACCAAGGGCCGCATCACCTATCGCATGAAGTGATGCACGCAACCCATTGAAGAAAAAGGCGGCCGATGGCCGCCTTTTTCGTGTCCGCCGATGCCTGCGATCGGTGCTCCCCGGTTCACTGGTTCTTCGATCGCGCCGGCGATCACTCGACGACCGCCGGCAGCAGTTTCTCGGGTTCGGCCTGCGCTTCGACCACCAGTTCGTCGTCGCGCACGTCGATGCCGACCCGGCCGCCGTTGACCAGCTTCCCGAACAGCAGTTCGTCCGCCAGCGGCCGCTTGATCTTGTCCTGGATCACCCGCGCCATCGGCCGCGCGCCCATCAGCGGGTCGAAACCATGCTCGGCCAGCCAATCGCGTGCCGCCGGCGTCGCCGACAGCGAGACGTTCTTCTCGTGCAGCAGGGTTTCCAGCTCGATCAGGAACTTGTCGACCACGCGCAGGATGTGATCGAACCCCAGCGCCTGGAACTGCACCACCGCGTCGAGGCGGTTGCGGAATTCCGGGCTGAAGCTGCGGCGGATCACTTCCATCGCATCGGTGCTGTGGTCCTGCTTGGTGAAGCCGATCGAACGCCGTGCGGCCTGGACCGCGCCGGCATTGGTGGTCATCACCACGATCACGTTGCGGAAGTTCGCCTCGCGGCCGTTGGTGTCGGTCAGCACGCCGCGGTCCATCACCTGCAGCAGGATGTTGAAGATGTCCGGATGGGCCTTCTCGACCTCGTCCAGCAGCAGCACGCAATGCGGGGTCTTGACGATCTTCTCGGTCAGCAGACCGCCCTGGTCGAAACCGACGTAGCCCGGAGGCGCGCCGATCAGGCGGCTCACCGAATGCGGCTCCATGTACTCGCTCATGTCGAAACGGACCAGTTCGATCCCGAGTTGCAGCGCGAGCTGGCGGGTGACCTCGGTCTTGCCGACGCCGGTGGGGCCCGCGAACAGGAAACTGCCGATCGGTTTGTCGGGATTGGCCAGGCCCGAACGGGCGAGCTTGATCGCCGAGGTCAGGGTCTCGATCGCCGGATCCTGTCCGAAGATCACCATCTTCAGATTGCGCTCGAGGTGCTGCAGCACGTCCTTGTCGGAGGCGCTGACCTGCTTGGCCGGGATCCGCGCCATCTTGGCGACGATGATCTCGACCTCCTCGACATCGATCCGGTGCTTGCGCAGTTCGGGCGCCAGCAATTGTTGTCGGGCGCCGGCCTCGTCGATCACGTCGATCGCCTTGTCCGGCAACAGGCGGTCGTTGATGTGCTTGACCGACAGGTCGACCGCGGCCTGGATCGCGTCGTCGTTGTAGGTGACGTTGTGGTGCGCCTCGTACTTCGGACGCAGGCCGCGGAGGATCTCGATCGCTTCGCCGATGGTCGGTTCGACCACGTCGATCTTCTGGAAGCGACGGGCCAGGGCCCGGTCCTTCTCGAAGATGCCGCGGTATTCCTGGAACGTGGTCGAGCCGATGCAGCGCAGATCGCCGGACGCCAGTGCGGGCTTGATCAGATTGCTGGCGTCCATCGTGCCGCCGCTGGCGGAGCCGGCGCCGATGATGGTGTGGATCTCGTCGATGAAGAGCACCGCCTGCGGGATCTTCTTCAGCGCGCCCAGCACCGACTTCAGGCGTTTCTCGAAGTCGCCGCGGTATTTGGTGCCGGCGACGAGCGCGCCGAGATCCAGCGAGAAGATCGTGGCCCCGGCCAGCACGTCCGGCACTTCGCCGTCGACGATCCGCCGCGCGAGCCCTTCGGCCAGCGCGGTCTTGCCGACGCCGGCCTCGCCGACGTACAGCGGGTTGTTCTTGCGTCGGCGGCAGAGCACCTGGATGGTGCGCTCGATCTCCTCGGCACGACCAACCAGCGGATCGATCCGCCCCTCGCGGGCCATGACGTTGAGATTGGTGGTGAATTCGGCCAGCGGGTCGTTCTTGCCCTCGCCGCTCTCGCTTTCGGTGCTCTGTTCGGGAGATTCCTGTCCCGGGTTTTCCTGGCCGTCGCCGGTCTTGGCGATGCCGTGGGACAGATAGTTGACCACGTCCAGCCGGGTGATGCCCTGCTGGTTGAGGTAATAGACGGCGTAGGAGTCCTTCTCGCCGAAGATCGCGACCAGCACGTTGGCGCCGGTGACTTCGCTCTTGCCGGAGGACTGCACGTGATAGACCGCACGCTGCAGCACGCGCTGGAAGCCCAGCGTGGCCTGGGTGTCGCGGGTGTCGTCCTCGGCCAGGGTCGCGACCGAGGTGGCGATGGCGTGCTCCAGATCGCCGCGCAGGCGCTGGAAATCGGCGCCGCAGGCCTTCAGCACGGTTTCCGCCGAAGGATTGTCGATGAGTGCGAGCAGCAGGTGCTCGACGGTCATGTACTCGTGGCGCGCCTCGCGGGCATGCTTGTAGCACTGACCGATGGCGTATTCGAGGTCTTTGCTGAACATGGTCCTGCTGCCCTCCGGGAAATTCTGACGATCGGGGCCAAGTCTGCCGCGTTGGGTCACATCGCGCGGGTCATACCGGGCCTCGGGAACGCAGGATGGGTGCCTTCATCCCGCCGCGGAATACCGAGGATCTGGAACACTGCGTCGTGCCAGGGTTTCCCTGCGAACAGGGGGACCCGTCCATGTGGCAAGACAATGCGCTCAAGCCGTTGTCGGATGCAAGAGCAGACGCAATTTTCGGGCCATCGCCGGAACCGCTGCACCGGAGCTGGGGACGCGGTCAGGCTTTTTCCATGGTGCACAGCAACGGATGCTGATTCAGCCGGGCGAATTCGTTCACCTGGGCGACCTTGGACTCGGCGATCTCGCGGGTGAACACGCCGCACACGCCGCGACCGCGGGTGTGGACGTGGAGCATGATCTGGGTGGCCTTTTCGAGGTTCATGCTGAAGAAGCGCATGAGCACTTCGACCACGAAGTCCATCGGGGTGTAGTCGTCGTTCAGCAGCATCACGGAATAGAGCGGCGGCCGCGCCAGTTCCGGTTTGCCGGTCTCGACGGCGACGCCATGTTCGTGATCGTGTTCGTGCTGTGGGGCCATCCGGGAATTATACGGGGCCGGCGCGCCGCGCGGACCGGTGATCGGCGACCGTCTCCCGGACCGCACGGCACAGGGACGGAAGAAGGTCGATCATGATGGCCGATCCGATGGCCGGGATCGCGTCCGACTTACGTCCCGTAGACGGCGATCCGCCTGCCGGCACACAATGGGCGGTCGAAGCGGCCATCCCGGTCGCTCACCCCAGGGGCCATCCATGTCGAAGTTCGTTCGTTCCGTGTTTTGCGCCGGTCTGTTGTGCACCGTCGCCCTCGTTCCGGTCGCTCAGGCCCAGGACGCATCGGTCAAGTCGCGTCTGGATGCTCAGGGCATCAAGTACGAAGTCGACGGCGATGGCGATTTCAAGGTCACCTACAATTATTCGAAGGAAGGCCGCACCCAACTGGTCTTCGTCGGTGGCAAGACCGAATCGGTCGCCGGCTACACCGTGCGCGAGATCTTCTCGCCCGCCGCGCGGATCGAGAAGGACGGCATCAACGGCGCCAAGGCGCTGGAACTGATGACCGAAAGCCGCCGCAACAAGCTCGGCAGTTGGGAAATCGGTGGCGACGTGCTGTATTTCGTCATCAAGCTGCCCGACAACATCAGCGGCAAGCAGTTGGAAGCGGCCATGGACATCGCCGCCGAGACCGCCGACGACATGGAAATCGAGATCAGCGGCGACCGCGACGACCTGTAAAGCGATCCGCACCGCATGAGCTATCGCGAAGGGCGTTTCTGGCAACCGGACGTGACCGTGGCCACGGTCGTGGTCGCGGACGGTCGCCTGCTCTGCGTCGAGGAACGCGTGAACGGCCGGCTGGTGCTCAATCAGCCGGCCGGGCACCTCGAACCCGATGAAACCCTGGCCGATGCCGCCCTGCGCGAGACCCGCGAGGAGACCGGCTGGGATGTCCGCCTGACCGCCTTTCTCGGTGCTTACCAGTGGAAGGCACCGGAGACCGGACGGCACTACCTGCGATTCGCCTTCGCCGCCGAGCCCGATCACCACGATCCCGGGCGTCCGCTCGACGACGGCATCGTCCGCGCGCTGTGGATGACGCCGCAGGAACTGCAGGACGCCCGCGATCGCCACCGCAGTCCGCTGGTCTGGCGAGTGGTGGCCGATCACCTCGCGGGGCACCGCTCGCCGCTCGATCTGCTGCAACATCTGGCCTGAGGCCGGCGCATGGCGTCTCCACGCATCATCGTCGGCGTGTCCGGCGGCGTCGATTCCTCGGTCGCCGCGCTGCTGCTGCGCGATCAGGCCCTGCGCGATCCCTCGCGCCCGATCGCCGGCCTGTTCATGACCAACTGGGCCGACGACGGCAGCGGCGACTGTCGCGCCGAGGACGACCGCCGCGATGCGGTCGCGGTCTGCGGGCGGCTGGGCATCCCGATCCATTTCCGGGATTTCTCGAAGGAATACTGGGCCGGCGTGTTCGAGCACTTCCTGGCCGAATACGCGGCCGGGCGCACGCCGAATCCGGACGTGCTCTGCAACCGCGAGATCAAGTTCAAGTATTTCCTCGACGCCGCGCACGCGCTCGGCGCCGAAAGCATCGCCACCGGCCACTACGCCCGGGTGCAGAAGATCGGTGGCGTGTGGCGGTTGCTGCGGGCCGCCGACCGGAACAAGGACCAGAGTTATTTCCTGCATCAGCTCGGCCAGACGCAGTTGGCGGCGACCCTGTTCCCGCTGGGCGAACTGGCCAAACCCGACGTGCGCAGGATGGCCGCCGAGGCGGGGCTGCCGACCGCCGCCAAGAAGGACTCCACCGGGATCTGCTTCATCGGCGAACGCGATTTCCGCGAGTTCCTCGGCCGCTATCTGCCGGCGAAGCCCGGACCGATGATCACCCCGGACGGGCGCCGCATCGGCGAGCATTCCGGCGTGTTCCATTTCACCCTCGGCCAGCGCGAAGGCCTGCACATCGGCGGCGTCAAGGGGTTCGCCGCGGCGCCCTGGTTCGTGGTCGGCAAGCGAGTGCGCGACAACACGCTCATCGTCGACCAGGGCGCGGATTCGCCGTATCTGTTCTCGGACCGGCTGTGGACCGAGGCCGCGCACTGGATCGCCGGCGCGCCGCCGGCCGCGCGTTTCGCCTGCACCGCGCAGACCCGCTACCGCCAGCAGGACGAGCCCTGCGAGGTCGAAGTGCGCGACGACGGCAGCGTCGCGATCGTCTTCGCGCGCCCGCAGCGCGCGGTCACGCCGGGCCAGTCGCTGGTCCTGTACGACGGCGAGAACTGCCTGGGCGGCGCGGTGATCGCCGCGACGGACGCGCCGCTCGAACGCGACGGCCTTGGTCCGCGGACCTGACCGCGGGCCGCAGTCCCGTTATCCTGTCGCCATGGATATGCGTTCCCGAATTCTCGCTCTCGCCGGCATGCTGCAGGCGCTCAAACTCGTTCGTCAGATCGCCGACACCGGCCATGCCGATGCCGCGGCGGAACGGATCGCGCTCGACAGCGTGTTCCGCATCGACGCCGATTCCGTCGATGCGGTCTACGGCGGCGCCCATGCGCTGCGCACCGGCCTGACGCTGTTCCGCGACTATCTGATCGATCGCAGCGGCGATGAGGCCCTGCCCAAGCTCGGCATGGCGATCCTGCAGATCGAACGCCGTTTCGTCTCCGACGACGCCCTCGCCGGACATGTGCTGGACGGCATCCGGGCGATCGAAGGCATCGCCGAGCGTCAGGGCTGCCTGCATCCGGATGCGATATCGCGCCTCGGCCAGTTGTACGCCGAGACCATCAGCCATCTGCGGCCGAAGGTCATCGTCCAGGGCAATCCGCATTACCTGCAGCAGCCCGAGGTCGTGGCCGAGATCCGCGCCCTCCTCCTCGCCGCGCTGCGCTCCGCGGTCCTGTGGCGGCAGATGGGCGGAACGATGTGGGACTTCGTGTTCCGTCGCAGGGCGATGATGGCGGCGGTGGAAGAGGCGCTTGACTGAAACCCGGCTTCGCTCAAGGCCCGGCTTCGCTTAAGGGTGATTTAAGTTTCGCGGAACAGCGTGGGACATCCATCGACAGGAGATGTCCGATGTCCCATGCCCGCCCCGCCGGTACCGCATTCTTGGCGTTCTCCCTGCTGGCCGCCGGCTGCAGTCGCGAGGACGCTCCCATGCCCGCGTCGTCTCCGCCTCCGGCCGCCGCACCCGCGCAGGCGGCGGCCGGACCCGCGGCCGACCCCGCGCTGCTCGCGCAGGCCCAGTCCCTGTTCAAACCGATTCCCGACAAGGCGCCGGATCCGGCCGGCAATCCGGTGACCCCGGAGAAGATCGCGCTCGGCAAGATGCTCTATTTCGACGGCCGTCTCTCCTCCAGCGGCGTCATCAGCTGCAATTCGTGCCACAACGTCGGCATGGGCGGGATCGACGGCGTGCCGACCTCGATCGGCCACGGCTTCCAGAAGGGGCCGCGCAACGCGCCGACGGTCTACAACGCGGTGTTCAACGTGGCCCAGTTCTGGGACGGCCGCGCCGAAGACCTCAAGGCGCAGGCCAAGGGGCCGGTGCAGGCCGGCGTGGAAATGAACAACACGCCGGAGGTGGTGGAAACCACCCTGAAGTCGATGCCCGGCTATGTGCTGGCGTTCCAGGCGGCGTTCCCGCAGGAAAGATCGCCGGTGAGTTTCGACAACATGGCGAAGGCGATCGAGGCCTTCGAGACCACGCTGATCACGCCGGGCGCGCCGTTCGACGCGTTTCTGAAGGGCGATGCGCACGCGCTCACCGCGGATCAGCAGGCGGGGCTGAAACTGTTCATGGACAAGGGCTGCGCGAGCTGCCACAACGGCATCAATCTCGGCGGACAGGCGTATTTCCCATTCGGCGTGGTGCATGCCCCGGCGGATGCGGTGCGTCCGGCCGGCGATCGCGGCCGTTTCGCCGTGACCAAGTCGCAGGCCGACGAATACGTCTTCCGCGCCGCGCCGTTGCGCAACATCGCCGCGACCGCCCCGTATTTCCACTCCGGCAACGTGTGGAAACTGCAGGAAGCGGTGACGATCATGGGCGACGCGCAGCTCGGCGCGACACTGGCGCCCGACGAAGCCGAGAAGATCCATCTGTTCCTGCACGCGCTCACCGCCCCGATTCCGAAGATCGACTATCCGGAATTGCCCGAACGCGCGGACACCACGCCCCTGCCCGCCGAGGGCTGAGCATCGGCCATGCGCGACCGCCCGCGGGTGCCCGTCGCCCGCGGGCGGTCGCGTGTCCGCGTTCGCACATGGGCGACGCGTCATTCCGGCCGGATCGTAATTCGCGCTTAAGTCTGTGCGCGCATCGTGTCGTCGTCCGAATCGATCGCGAGGTCATCCATGCGAATGCTCCCGTTCTTCTGCGCCGTATCGGCGTTGATGTCCGCGTCACCGGTCGTATGGGCGGCATCGCCGTCCACGACGCTGCAGGCGCAGTATGCCGCCCGGGCGGCCCACGAAGATCCCGCGTTCCGCGGCGCCTCTCCGGAACGCGGGCGGCGTTTCTTCCTGGCGAAACACGGCAACGACTGGAGCTGCGCCAGTTGCCACACGTCCGATCCGACCGCGTCGGGCCGACATGCGGTCACCGGTCGCAGACTGGAGCCGCTGGCGCCGGCCGCGAATCCGTCGCGCTTCGCCGATCCCGCGAAAGCCGAGAAATGGTTCCGCCGCAATTGTCGCGATGTGCTCGACCGTGAATGCACCGCGGCGGAAAAGGCCGACGTGATCGCCTGGCTCACCGGACTGCGTCCGGGCGGTGCGCGATGAACGGCGCTCGCATGCTTGCAGCGCTCCCGCTGATCCTCGCGCTGCCATTCACCGCTCTGCACGCAGACGACGATGCGGACGCCCGAGGCGCTCTGCGCGGCCCGCCGCCGAAGCTCTACGTCGACGAATGCGGCAGTTGCCACGCGCCGTATCCGGCGTCGGGATTGCCGGGGCCGTCCTGGCGCACGCTGATGTCCACGCTCGATCGCCATTTCGGCAGCGATGCCACGCTGTCTCCCGGCGATGCCGCCGTCGTGCGCGATTGGTTGCTGGCGAACGCCGGGCGCCGCGCCGCGAATCCAACTGCGCCGCTGCGGATCACGCGCACCGCGTGGTTCGTACGCGAACACGATGAAGTACCGGCATCGGTCTGGCGTTCGCAGGCGGTGGGTTCCGCCGCCAATTGCGGCGGCTGCCATCGCGGTGCCGATCGCGGGATCTATTCCGAACACGATGTGCGCCTGCCGCGCGCTGTCCCCTCACGTCTTCCTGCTGGAGTGCCACGATGAGTACCACCACGACCTCGCCCACCGATACCGTCATCGCCAGAGATAGCGGAACCCTGGTCTGGGATCTGCCCACGCGCCTGTTCCACTGGAGCCTCGCGGTCTGTTTCGCCGGCGCGTGGTTGACCTCCGACAGCGAGCGCCAGCATCTGCTGCATCTGCTCTTCGGCTACAGCCTGTTCGGCCTGATCGCGTTCCGCGTGGTCTGGGGATTCATCGGCAGCCGCCATGCGCGTTTCGCAGGTTTCATGCACGGCCCGGGCACGACATGGCGTTATCTGGCCGGCATGCTCAGAGGGCGGCCCGATCACCATGTCGGCCACAATCCCGCAGGTGCGGTCGCGATCTGGTTGCTGCTCGGCCTCGGTCTGGCGACGGCGGGCGTCGGCATCGCGATGGTTTCCGGTGCGATGGCCGGTGCCGGCGAAGCGCTGGAAGAGGTGCATGAAGCCTTGGCCACGGCGATGCTGGTCGTCGTCGGTCTGCATCTGCTGGGCGTGATCGTCGGCAGCCTGCTGCATCGCGAGAATCTGCCGCGGGCGATGATCACGGGCCGCAAGCGCGGGCTGCGCGCGGAGGACGGGATCCCGAAAGGCTCGCTCGCGATCGGATTGGCACTGCTGGTGGCGCTGGCGGCGTTCTGGGCCGCGGGCCTGATGCTGCAGCGGCCGCCACTGGGCCTGCCCGGCGGCGGAGCGTCGGTCGAAGGTGAACATCATGACGGCGAACGCGCCGCCAGCGCGGAATCCGGCGGGCGCGAAGGCAACGACGAAGACGACGATGATTGATGCCGGCCGCCGCGGCGTCGACAATGATCCGTCCCTGAGGAGTGCGACGATGCGCGTCCTGGTGGTCGAAGATGATCCGCTGCTGGGCGAAGCGCTCAGCGTCGGCATGCGCCAGCGCGGCTTCGCCGCCGACTGGGTGCGAGATGGCATCGCGGCCGACACCGCGCTCAGGACCACCGCCTTCTCGGCGGTGGTGCTCGATCTCGGGCTGCCGCGGCTCTCGGGCCTGCAACTGCTGCGCCAGCGCCGTGACGCCCACGATCGCACGCCGGTATTGATCCTCACCGCGCAGGATGCGGTGGAGGAACGGGTCCGTGGGCTGGATGCCGGTGCCGACGATTACGTGGTGAAGCCGGTCGATCTCGACGAGCTGGCGGCGCGGCTGCGCGCACTGCTGCGTCGAGGCAACGGCGATCCGCGCCCGCTGCTGCAGATCGGTGCGCTGACCCTCGATCCCGCCGCGCGCCGGGTCGAATGGCACGGCACGACGGTCGATCTGTCGCCGCGCGAATTCGATCTGCTGCTGGAATTCGCCCGCGCCGCAGGTCGCTGGTTGAGCAAGGAACAGCTGACCGAACGCCTGTACGGCTGGCACGAGGAAGTGGATTCGAATGCGCTGGAAGTGCACGTCCACCACCTGAGGCGCAAACTCGATCCGGCGCTGATCCTCACCCAGCGCGGCGTGGGCTACATGCTGCCACTGCCGTCGCCCGCGGCCGATGCCGGCGCTGCGCCTCCTCGATGACACGTCGCTCGTTCTCGCTGCGCACCCGGTTGCTGGCGGCGACGCTGGTCACGGTGGTCGTGGTGTGGCTGGCAGCGACGCTCGCGAGCTACGTGCAGGCCCGCCACGAACTCGACGAACTGCTCGATGCGCACCTCGCCACGTCGGCCGCGCTGCTGGTGGCGCAGGCCTCCGAAGAGCTGGAGGAAATCGAGCTGGAGCATCTGCCCGATCTCGGCGACGCGCATCAGCGGCTGGCGCTCCAGGTGTGGCACGAAGGCGAACTGGGCGTGCACAGCGCCAACGCGCCGAACACGCCGCTGGCGCCGTTCCGTCAGGGCTTCGCCAATGTGCGCGCGTCCGGTGTCGGCTGGCGCGTCTATGTCACGCGCAGTCGCGAAGGGTTCTGGGTGCAGGTCGGGGAGCCGGAATCCGCGCGTCGCGACATCCTGCACGAAGCCTTGACGCGGCAGGCGTGGCCGATGCTGCTGGCCCTGCCGCTGCTGGGCTTCGGACTGTGGGTCGGCGTCGGACGCGGGCTGTCGCCACTGCAGCGCATCGCGCAGGCGGTCGATGCCCGCGCCCCCCTGGACACCGCGCCGTTGCCGAGCAGCGACGCGCCCGACGAGATCCGCCCGCTGCTGGAACGCCTCAACGCGCTGTTCGCGCGCACCGGCGAAAGCATCGAACGCGAGCGGCGCTTCATCGGCGACGCCTCGCACGAGTTGCGCACGCCGGTGGCGGCGATCCGTGCCCAGGCCCAGGTCGCGCAGGGTGCGCGCGACGCGGACGAACTGCGGCGCGCGCTGACCGGCGTGATCGCGGGCTGCGACCGCATGGCCGCGTTGACCGAACAACTGTTGACCCTGTCGCGGCTGGAAGCCGGCGTGCTGGACATCGCGGGTGGCCGCGTCCGTCTGCGGGAGCTCGCGGAGGATGTGCTGGTCGAACTCGCATCGGAGATCCGCCGCAGCCATGCGCGGATCGCGCTGGAGATCCCCGAAGCGCTGCACCTCGACGGCAGCGCGGTCCTGCTGCGGATCCTGCTGCGCAATCTCGTCGGCAACGCGCTGCGCCATGGCGCGGAGGGCGTGTGCGTGCGGATCGCGGCCGTTCGCGACGACCGCGTCACCGAACTCGATATCCGCGACGATGGTCCCGGCATTCCGGCGTCCCGGCGCGAGGCCGCGCTGCAGCGTTTCCAGCGCCTCGACGCCGCGCAGGGCGGCGGATCGGGCCTCGGGCTGGCCATCGTCGATCGCATCGTGCATGTGCTCGGCGGCACGCTGACACTGGGCGACGGTCTCGACGGCCACGGACTCGGTGTCACCCTGCGCATCCCCGATCGCCATGGCACGGCGCGCTGACGGCCGATCGCTCTTCCGTCCCGAGCAAAAAGCCCGGCTTTCGCCGGGCTTCGTTTCTGCAGATGCGATCTGACGGACCTGTGTCGCATCGCTGGAGCGGCCCCAGGGCCGCTCCAGCGGCATGATCAGGCCGACACCGTATCCGCCACGTCCTTGTAATCGGCGATCTGGTCGAAATTCATGTAGCGATAGATCTCGGCGCCCTGCTCGTTGATGATGCCGATGTCGGCCATGTACTCGGCCTTGGTCGGAATGCGACCGAGACGCGAGCAGATCGCCGCGAGTTCCGCCGAGCCCAGATAGACGTTCGAGTTCTTGCCGAGGCGGTTGGGGAAGTTGCGGGTGCTGGTCGAGAACACGGTCGCGCCCTCGCGCACCTGCGCCTGGTTGCCCATGCACAGCGAGCAGCCCGGCATTTCCATGCGCGCGCCGGCGGTGCCGAACGTGCCGTAGTGGCCTTCCTTCGTCAGTTCCGAAGCGTCCATCTTGGTCGGCGGTGCGACCCAGAGCCGGGTCGGGATGTCGCGCTTGCCTTCCAGCAGCTTCGCGGCGGCGCGGAAATGGCCGATGTTGGTCATGCACGAACCGATGAAGACTTCATCGATCTTCGCGCCGGCGACTTCCGACAGCGTCTTCACGTCGTCCGGATCGTTCGGGCAGGCCAGGATCGGTTCATGCACGTCGGCCAGATCGATTTCGATCACGGCGGCGTATTCGGCGTCGGCATCGGCCTGCAGCAACTGCGGATCGGCCAGCCAGGCTTCCATCTTCTGGATGCGACGGGCGAGCGAACGCGCGTCCTGATAACCCTCGGCGATCATCCACTTCAGCAGCGTGATGTTGCTGTTGATGTATTCGATGATCGGTTCCTTGTTGAGGTGCACGGTGCAGCCGGCGGCGGAACGCTCGGCCGAGGCGTCGGACAGCTCGAACGCCTGTTCGACCTTGAGATCCGGCAGGCCTTCGATTTCGAGGATACGACCGGAGAAGATGTTCTTCTTGCCCTGCTTCGCCACGGTCAGCAGGCCCTGCTTGATCGCGTACAGCGGGATCGCGTTGACCAGATCGCGCAGGGTCACGCCCGGCTGCATCCGACCCTTGAAGCGGACCAGCACCGATTCGGGCATGTCCAGCGGCATCACGCCGGTGGCGGCGGCGAAGGCGACCAGACCCGAGCCCGCCGGGAACGAGATGCCGACCGGAAAGCGCGTATGCGAATCGCCGCCGGTGCCGACGGTGTCGGGCAGCAACATGCGGTTGAGCCAGCTGTGGATCACGCCGTCGCCCGGACGCAGCGAGATGCCGCCGCGGGTGGAGATGAACTCGGGCAGCGTGTGGTGGGTCTTCACGTCGACCGGCTTCGGATAGGCCGCGGTGTGGCAGAACGACTGCATCACCAGATCGGCGGAGAAGCCGAGGCAGGCCAGATCCTTCAGTTCGTCGCGGGTCATCGGGCCGGTGGTGTCCTGCGAACCGACCGAGGTCATGCGCGGCTCGCAGTACGCACCCGGCCGGATGCCCTTCCCTTCCGGCAGGCCGCAGGCGCGCCCCACCATCTTCTGCGCCAGCGAGAAGCCCTTGCCGCTGTCGGCGGGCTGCTGCGGCAGGCGGAACAGGGTCGACGCCGGCAGACCCAGCGATTCGCGGGCCTTCGCGGTCAGACCGCGGCCGACGATCAGCGGAATGCGGCCACCGGCGCGCACTTCGTCGAACAGCACGTCGGACTTGACCTGGAATTCGGCGATGACTTCGCCGTTCTTCAGCGCCTTGCCGTCGTACGGGCGCAGTTCGACCACGTCACCCATCTCCATCTTCGACACGTCGAGTTCGATCGGCAGCGCGCCGGCGTCCTCCATCGTGTTGTAGAAGATCGGCGCGATCTTGGAACCGAGGCAGACGCCGCCGAAGCGCTTGTTCGGGATGTACGGGATGTCCTCGCCGGTCCACCACAGCACCGAGTTGGTCGCGGACTTGCGGCTGGAGCCGGTGCCGACCACGTCGCCGACGTAGGCGACCAGATGGCCCTTGTCCTTCAGGGCGAGAATCTGCTGGATCGGACCGCGCTTGCCGTCTTCTTCCGGCACGAACGGCGCGCCCTCGCGCTTGTTCTTCAGCATCGCCAGCGCGTGCATCGGGATGTCCGGGCGGGTGGTCGCATCCGGCGCGGGCGACAGATCGTCGGTGTTGGTCTCGCCCGGCACCTTGAACACGGTGATGGTGAGGCTCTGCGGCACTTCCGGCTTGCTGGTGAACCATTCGGCGTCGGCCCAGCTCTGCAGCACGGCCTTCGCGTTGGCGTTGCCGGCCTTGGCCTTCTCTTCCACGTCGTGGAAGGCGTCGAACATCAGCAGCGTGTGCTTGAGCGCATCGGCGGCAATGGTGCCGACGACCGCGTCGTCCAGCAGTTCGACCAGCGGGTGAATGTTGTAGCCGCCGAGCATGGTGCCGAGCAGTTCGGTCGCACGCTCGCGCGAGATCAGCGGGCAGAGTTCCTTGCCGAAGGCGACGGCGGCCAAGTACGACGCTTTCACCTTCGCGGCGTCGTCGACGCCGGCCGGAACGCGGTTGGCGATCAGGTCGACGAGCGTGGCTTCCTCGCCGGCCGGCGGTGCCTTCAGCAATTCGATGACCTCGGCGGTCTGTTGCGCGGTCAGCGGCAGCGGCGGGATGCCGAGCGCGGCGCGTTCGGCGGCATGTTGGCGGTAGGCGGCGAGCATCTGATGACTCCTGGTGTCGGCTGGCTTCGAAGCGGGATTCGGGAACGGGGGTCGCAAAAGGGATTCGGGAACGGGCTCAGACCGTCGGAACGATCAGTTTGAGACCCTTGAAGTATTCGCGGAAAAAACGGTCGTCGCGGGTGATCAGCCCGTTGCACTGCAACAGCGCATGCGCGCCGATCAGGAAATCGGGCGCGGCGCGGTGCATGCCCTCCGGCGGCCGGGCACCGGAGGCGCGCTGGCGATGGCGTCGCTGCATCTCGCCCGCCCGCAGGGCCGACTTGGCCTCCAGCGGGCTGAAACGGATGCTCATTTCCTCGAGCACCGCCAGCGCCTCGGCGCCGTCGCGCAGCGCACCGCAGACCTCGGCCAGGGCCACGTCGCAGACCACCACCGGACCGGCGCTCAGGCACTGGCGCAGGCAGGCTTCGGCGGCGTCGGCATGCGGACCGTCGGCAAGCAGATCGATGAGCACCGGGGAATCGATGGCGATCATGCCGCCGGGTCCGCCTCGTCGGCGCCGACGGTGTGGCCGCGGACGGCTTGCACGGCTTCCTCGGTGGACTCGAAACCATCCAGCCGGAAGCGGCCGCGGGCACGGGAGATCGCGTCGTCCACGGATTTGCGCAAGACAATCCGGCTGCCTTCGAGTTCGACCTTGAGCACGCTGCCCTTGGTGAGGCCGAGCGCATCGCGCACGGCTTTCGGGAGGGTGATCTGGCCGCGTTCGGCGACGGTGGCTTCCATGGGAAGGACCCTCTGGGGTATGCGCGAATGATACATACTTTTCCGCGCATACTCCACGGAGCCGGGCCATCCGGCCCGGGGATCCGGGCATGATGTGAGCGCCGCCCCCGCGGCCAGATTTTCCCCGCCCCGCCCTGCCCATCCCCACCACGGAGCCCAGCCATGCGCGATTCCTTCGGCACCCGCAGCCGTCTCGATCTCGACGGCAGCCCCCTGCATTACTTCAGCCTGCCTCGCCTCGCCGAGCGCCTGGGCCCGATCGATCATCTTCCGTTCGCCATGAAGATCCTGCTGGAGAATCTGCTCCGGCACGAGGACGGCGTCAGCGTGCTGCCCGAGCACATCGAAGCCGTGGCCCGCTGGGATGCGACACGCGAGCCCGACACCGAAATCGCGTTCATGCCGGCCCGCGTGGTGCTGCAGGACTTCACCGGCGTGCCCTGCGTGGTCGATCTGGCCGCGATGCGCGACGCGGTGGCGAAGCTCGGCGGCGACCCGAAACGGATCAACCCGCTGATTCCCTCCGAACTGGTGATCGATCATTCGGTGCAGGTCGACGTGTTCGGTCGATCCGAAGCACTGGATCTCAACGGTCGCATCGAGTTCGAGCGCAATCGCGAGCGCTACGGATTCCTGCGCTGGGGCCAGACCGCCTTCGACAATTTCAGGGTCGTGCCGCCGAACACCGGCATCGTCCATCAGGTCAACCTCGAACATCTCGCGCGAGTGGTGATGACGCGGGACATCGGTGGCGAACGCTTCGCCTTCCCGGACACCGTGTTCGGCACCGATTCGCACACGACCATGATCAACGGCATCGGTGTGCTCGGCTGGGGCGTCGGCGGAATCGAGGCCGAAGCCGCGATGCTCGGCCAGCCCTCGTCGATGCTGATTCCGCAGGTCGTCGGGTTCCGTCTGCACGGGCGACTGCCGGAAGGCGTCACCGCCACCGATCTGGTGCTCACCGTGACCCAGATGCTGCGCCGGCATGGGGTGGTCGGCAAATTCGTCGAATTCTTCGGTGAGGGCCTACAGCAACTGCCGCTGGCCGATCGCGCCACGATCGCCAACATGGCGCCGGAATACGGCGCGACCTGCGGGATCTTCCCGATCGACGCGGAAGCCATCGCCTATCTGCGGCTGTCCGGACGCAGCGAAGCGCAGATCGCGCTCGTCGAAACCTATGCCCGCGCCCAGGGACTGTGGCACGACGCCGACACCGTGCCGGCCACCTACTCGTCCACGCTGACGCTCGATCTGGCCGAGGTCCGTCCTTCGCTCGCGGGTCCGAAACGCCCGCAGGATCGCGTGCTGCTGGAAGCGGTGCAGGCCGATTTCCACACGCATCTCTCCGGCCTGACCGCCGCGCGCGCGGCCAGGGCAGCCACCGCGCAGGTCTCGGATTTCATCGAGGAAGGCGGCAGTCAGCCGCAGGCCGCGCATCCCGCGGCCGCGCCGAAGACGAAGATCCGGATCCGCGACCAGGACTGCGAACTGACCGACGGTTCTGTGGTGATCGCGGCGATCACCTCCTGCACCAACACCTCCAACCCGGCGGTGATGTTCGCCGCCGGGCTGCTGGCGCGCAACGCCGTCGCGAAGGGACTCCGGGCCGCGCCCTGGGTCAAGACCTCGCTCGCCCCCGGTTCGCTGGTGGTCACCGATTACCTGGGCAAGGCCGGACTGCTCGGCCCGCTCGAAGCACTCGGATTCCACATCGTCGGGTACGGTTGCACCACCTGCATCGGCAACTCGGGGCCGTTGCCGGACGATGTCTCCAGGGGGATCGCCGAGGGCGATCTGGTGGTGGCGTCGGTACTCTCGGGCAACCGCAACTTCGAAGGGCGCGTGCATCCCGAAGTGAAGATGAACTATCTCGCTTCGCCGCCGCTGGTCGTGGCCTATGCGCTGGCCGGGACCGTCGACATCGATCTGACCGCGCAACCGCTGGGCACGGGCAGTGATGGCCTGCCGGTCTACCTGCGCGACCTCTGGCCGACCAACAAGGAGATCGGCGACACCATCGCCGCGACGCTCGGACCGGAGATGTTCGCCCGCAACTACGCGGACGTGTTCAAGGGCGACAGCCGCTGGAACGCGATCGAGGCGGCCGAGGGTGAGTCCTACGCCTGGAACGCCTCCTCCACGTACATCAAGCATCCGCCCTATTTCGACGGCATGACCATGGACGTCGGCGCGATCGAGGACATCCACGGCGCGCGGGTGCTCGGCCTGTTCGGCGATTCGATCACCACCGATCACATCTCGCCCGCCGGCAACATCAAGGCCAATTCGCCTGCCGGCCGTCATCTGCAGGCCCTCGGTGTGGCGCCGGCCGACTTCAACAGCTACGGCTCACGTCGCGGCAACGACGACGTGATGGTGCGCGGCACCTTCGCCAACATCCGCATCAGGAACCTCATGCTCGGTGGAGAGGAAGGCGGCAATACCCTGCACCAGCCATCCGGCGAGAAGCTCTCGATCTACGACGCGGCGATGCGTTACAAGGCCGAAGCGGTGCCGCTGGTGGTGCTGGCCGGCAAGGAGTACGGCACCGGTTCCAGTCGCGACTGGGCGGCCAAGGGCACGCTCCTGCTCGGAGTGAAGGCGGTGATCGCCGAAAGCTTCGAGCGCATCCACCGCTCCAATCTCGTCGGCATGGGGGTGCTGCCGCTGCAGTTCCGAGACGGCGAGAACGCGCAGACACTGGGCCTGGACGGGTCGGAGACATTCGACATCGTCGGTCTGGACGATGGCGCCGCGAAGATCGCGCGGGTGATCGCGCGCCGGGCCGATGGCGACGAACGGCGTTTCGAGACGCGCGTCCTGTTGCTGACACCGAAGGAGGTCGATTACTTCAGGCACGGCGGCATCCTGCACTACGTCCTGCGCCAACTCGCGGCGAAACCGTCCACCTGAACGGGCATGTATCGGTCCGGATGCGCGGAGCCCCCCCGGAGACGGCCGTACGATGGCGTCTTGCGGCCGTTTGGAGCCTATGCTCCAATCCGGGGGAACCGGCCAGAGCCGCAATCCAGCGGCCGCATCTCATTAAGTTGGAGGGGACTGATGAATCTCGAGCGTCCGTGGCTTGCGAGTTATCCCGCAGGCGTGCCTCAACAGATCGATGCCGACGAGTATCCCTCGATCGTCTCGGTGCTCCAGTCGTCGCTCAAGAAGTATCGCGACCGAAAGGCGTTCACGAACATGGGGCGGTCGCTCACCTACGCCGATGTCGACCGCCTCAGCAAGCAGTTCGCCGCCTACCTGCTGGGCGAACTGAAACTGAAGAAGGGCGATCGCGTCGCGATCATGATGCCCAACTGCCTCCAGTATCCGATCGCGACCTTCGGCATCCTGCGCGCCGGATTGACGGTGGTGAACACCAATCCGATGTACACCGCACGCGAGCTCAAGCACCAACTGGTCGATTCCGGCACCAGCGCGATCCTCGTGCTCGACAACTTCGCCAAGACCGTGCAGGACGTGGTCGCCGATACCCAGGTCAAACAGGTCATCACCACCGGCGTGGGCGACCTGCTACCGTTCCCGAAAGGCATGGCCATCAACTTCGTCCTGAAGTACATCAAGAAACAGGTTCCGGAATACGACATCCCGAACGCGATCCGGTTCAAGAACGCGCTGACTCTCGGCCAGATGCACACCCTTCCGGAGGTCGAGATCGGGCCGGACGACATCGCGTTCCTGCAGTACACCGGCGGCACCACCGGCGTCGCCAAGGGCGCGATGCTCACCCATCGCAATCTGGTCGCGAACATGCAGCAGGCGTCGGCCTGGGTCTCGCAGGTCACCGGCGAAGGCCAGGAACTGATCGTCACCGCGCTGCCGCTGTACCACATCTTCGCGCTGACCGCGAACGGCCTGGTCTTTATGAAGATCGGCGCCCAGAACTATCTCATCACCAATCCCCGCGACATGCCCGGATTCGTGAAGGAACTCAGCGCGATCCCGTTCACCGCGATCACCGGCGTCAACACCCTGTTCAACGGCCTGCTCAACACGCCGGGCTTCGACAAGGTCGATTTCTCGCATCTGCGTCTCACGCTCGGCGGCGGCATGGCCGTGCAGCGCGCGGTCGCCGAACGCTGGAAACAGGTGACCGGCTGCACCCTGGTCGAGGCCTACGGCCTGACCGAAACCTCGCCCGCGGCGTGCATGAACCCGATGGATCTGGCCGAATACAACGGCGCCATCGGTCTGCCGATTCCGTCCACCGATGCCTGCGTGAAGGATGAGGAAGGCCGCATTCTCGCGACCGGCGAAGTCGGCGAACTCTGCATCAAGGGCCCGCAGGTGATGAGGGGGTACTGGCAGCGTCCCGAGGAGACCGACAAGGTCATCGACAGCGACGGCTGGCTGCATACCGGCGACATGGCGAAGATGGACGAACAAGGTTTCTTCTTCATCGTCGATCGCAAGAAGGACATGATCCTGGTCTCCGGATTCAACGTGTATCCGAACGAGGTCGAGGACGTGATCGCGATGATGCCGGGCGTGCTCGAAGTGGCCGCGGTCGGCGTGCCGGACGAGAAGTCGGGCGAAGCGGTCAAGGTGGTGATCGTCAAGAAGGACCCGAACCTCACCGCGGAACAGGTCAAGGCCCATGCGCGCGAGAATCTGACCGGCTACAAACAGCCGAGATTCGTCGAGTTCCGCACCGAGTTGCCGAAGACCAACGTGGGCAAGATCCTGCGCCGCGAACTGCGGGAACAGGCACCCGGTTGATATAGCGACCGAAGTCGCATTTTGAGACAGACAGGTCGGCCTTTTGGCCGACCTGTCTGTCTTTGCAGGGTTGTTTTGTGCTTGAAGTTTCCAGTGTTTCGGCGCATACAGGCGGCAACCGGGCTCTACTGAACCCTCCGTCTCGCGCACCGGGCCGCCCGGCCGGAGCGCCGCCTTATCCCTGGGGAACATCCATGAACAACGTTGAAAAACTGCATATCGCCCCCCGCTTCTCCACCCTGCGTATCGAAGAAGATCTGGAGCGCGAGGTTTACTGGTGCCACATGCACGCCGACATGGCGTATCGCGGCGGCCGTGCCTGTTTCAAGAGCGAACTCGTCGACGATATCCTGCACTGGCAGCATGGTCTGGCCGATCGCATCCGCATCGAACAGAGCCGTGGCTCGCATCATCTGGCCCATGTCGTGCTCGCGTCCGAACACGCCGATGTCTTCAATCTCGGCGGTGACCTGCAACTGTTCTGCAACGCCATCCGCAACAAGGACCGCAACACCCTGCTCAACTACGCACGCCAGTGCGTACGCGGCGTGCACGCCTTCCACAATGGTCTCGGCGTCGGCGCGCACAGCATCGCGCTGGTCGAGGGCGACGCACTGGGCGGCGGTTTCGAGGCGGCGCTGAGTTGCCACACCATCGTCGCCGAGGAAGGCGTCGACATGGGGCTGCCGGAAGTGCTGTTCGACCTGTTCCCCGGCATGGGGGCGTATTCGTTCCTCTGCAAACGCATCGCGCCGCACCAGGCCGAAAAGCTGATGCTCGAGGGCAACGTCTACCGCAGCGAAGAACTGCACAGGATGGGTCTGGTCGACGTGCTGGTCGGCAAGGGCGAAGGCCGTCAGGCGGTGGAAGAGATCATCCGCAACAACCGCCGGATCCCGCATGCCCGCGCCGCCATGCATCGCGTCCGCGCGATGGCGCAGCCGGTGACGATGGAAGAAATGATGGCGATCACCGAAGTGTGGGTGGACACCGCGCTGCAGCTCGGCGAACGCTCGCTGCGGACGATGGAACGTCTGGTCCGCGCGCAGTTCAAGCGCAACGCGACGACCGATGCGGCGACCGCCTGATCGGGCGGATCGCGACGATGCGGCACGGGGGAACCTTTTCAGCCTGATCCCGACTCCCGGCGGAGAGCGGGACCCGCATGGCCCTGGTCGGCGTGGGCCGGGGCCGGCGGGGGCGTCGATCAGCCCGGATCCGATCCCGGAACGGGATCCTGTCGTACACGGCCGGCGCCCAGCAACGACGGCAGCTGCGCGCGCACTTCGCGCGCGGTCTGCTCGACCAGTTGATCGAGATCGCGGGTCAGATTGACCGACTGCTTCGCCAACTGGACGCTGTCCAGACGCATCACGATCCGGCAGCGTTCGACCAGCCGCATCGCGCCGATGTTCTCGGCCACGCCGCGCATCGCGTGGGCGGCTTCGCGCATGGCTTCGTAGTCCGCGTTCGCGGCGGCCTGCTGCAGGTTCGACATCGAACGGCCGATGTCGCGCAGGCACTGTTCGACGAAATCCTGGAGGAAATCCGGCCCGAGCCCCATCGCCGCGAGCTCTTCCAGGATCGGCGTGTCGCTGTCGACCGCGGGAACCTGGACCGGCTTCAGCGCGGACTCGGTGCTGTCGGACTGCACGGCGGACGCCGTGGCCGGGTCCTCCGTGGTCGCGGCGATGCCGGCGATGGTGTCCAGCAGCTTCGGCACCGAGATCGGTTTGGTGAGATAGACCCGTGCGCCCGCGCGCTCGGCTTCGCGCATGGATTCGACGGTCGCGTCCGCCGACAACACCACGATCGGCGTGCGCCGGGACTGCCCCGCCTGCATCACCCGCGCCTGGCGGATGACCTCCAAACCGCTGAGTCCCGGCATGTGCAGGTCGAGCAGCACGAGGTCCGGCGTCTCTTCGGACAGGATGTCGAGCACCCGTTCACCGTCCTCCGCGAACAGCGTGCGATGCCCCGCCTTTTCCAGCAGACGCTGCAGGACGACGCGGTTGGTCGGCTGATCGTCCGCGACCAGCACCCGCATCGAGCGCACACGCACGCGATGGCGCAGGAACGGATCCTCGAAATCGATGATGTTGCCGCTGCCGTCGATCCGGCGGCGTTCGACATTGCCATCGGCGTCGGTCCCGGTGGATTCGAACGTCTCCGGTGTGGCGCGTCCGGTGTCGACCAGTCCGAACGGCAACTCGACCCAGAAATGGGTGCCGCCGCCGGTGTTCGGCTCCACGCCGATCCGTCCGCCCATCAATTCGGTCAGGCTCTTGGCGATCGTGGTGCCCAGCCCGCTGCCGCCGAAACGCCGATCGCGACCGCTGTCGACCTGTTCGAACGGCCGGAAGATCCGCGAGCGCGCCTCTTCGGGAATCCCGATGCCGGTATCGCGCACCGAGATGCGCAGCATGATGCGGTTGCCATCGCGGGACAGTTCGCGCACATGCAGCCCGACGCTGCCCTGATGGGTGAATTTCACCGCGTTCTGCAGCAGGTTGAGCAGGATCTGGGTCAGATGACTGGCATCGCCGTGGAGGACCTGCGGCACGCGGATGTCGGTGTCGACGTTGAGTTCGAGATTCTTCGCCTGCGCCTGCGGGTGGAGCATGCGGTGCACGCGCGACAGCAGCTGCGGGAGATCGAAATCCTCCTCGTAGCGTCGCATCTTGCCCGCCTCGATCGCGGAAATGTCCAGCACCTCGTCGATCAGCAGCAACAGGGTCTGCGCCGAGGTGTGGATCATGTCCGCGGATTCGCGCTGATCCTTCTGCAGTTTGCTCGCCGCCAGCAGCTCGGCCATCGCCAGGATGCCATTGAGCGGGGTGCGCAGCTCGTGACTCATGTTGGCCAGGAACCGCGACTTGGCCTCGTTCGCGCGGCGCGCTTCCTGGATCGCGCGGGTCAGCGCCTTGAGCAGCGAGGCGAAGTACAGCGGGACCGCGGCGGCGCCGATCAGCAGGCCCCACGACAGGTACGGATTCTCGCGCCAGTAGGGCGTGGCCTGACTCATCGCGAGGAACGACAGCGTGGAGAACGCGGTCGCGAAATACAGATAGCGGCTGCCGAAACGCAGGCCGTTGCCGATCGTCACCCAGAGATAGATGCTGTACAGCGGCGAGGCGATCTCGCCGAGCAGTCCCATCACCGCGCCGATCGCGGCGTAGTCCGAGAGCATGCCGACCCAGCGGCGCCAGTGCGAGATGCCCGGACGATGCAGGATGGCGGCGAACAGCAGCAGCGAAACCACCAGTTCGCCCAGCAGGATCAACCAGACCGCGAACAGCTCCCGGGTACTGCCCCCGATTCCCACCAGCCAACCGAGATAGGTCGAGAACAGCGAGGTGATGACGATGCGCACGAGCACCTGCTTGTGCTCGCTGTCGACCCGATTGGCCAGCCTCGTCCGGATCCAGTCGAAGGTGGCGCGAGCCGCGATCACTCGAAGCCCGGACGTTGCGAACTGGTGGAATAGCGTTCGCAGATGTCTTCCAGTCGTGGCCGGTTCTGCACCAGGGCCTGGACGCACTGCGGGTCGAACAGCTTTCCGCTTTGCTCCTGCAGGAAATCGAGGGCGTTGTCGAACGTCCACGGCGCCTTGTACGGCCGCGGCGAGATCAGCGCGTCGAACACGTCGGCGACCGCGACGATGCGGGCCTCGATCGGGATCTGCGCGCCGCTGAGTCCATCGGGATAGCCGCTGCCGTCATAGCGTTCGTGATGGCGCAGCGCGATCGCGGCGCCGGCCTGGATGAAACGGTTCTGGCTGCCGCTGAGCAGTTCGTGGCCGATCTGCGGATGGCGGCGCATGATCCCGAGCTGATGTTCGTCGAGCGGGCCCGGCTTGAGCAGCACGTCGTCGGGAATCGCGATCTTGCCGATGTCGTGGAGTGGCGCGGCCAGTTCGATCAGCCGCACTTCGTCCTCGGACATGCCCAGGCCTTCAGCGATCAGGCCCGCGACGTGGGCCATGCGTTCGAGGTAGGCGCTGGTGCCGATGTCGCGGTATTCGATCGCCCGTGCCAGTCGCGACAGGGTCTCGCGCTCGCGCTCCTCGACTTCGTGCATGCTCGACAGCAGCCGCTGTTCCAGCGACAGCGCGCGCTGCTTGATCGATTCGGACTGCTGCCTCAGTTGCAGCAGGTTGCGGCAGCGGGCGCGCAGTTCGCGCGGACGGACCGGCTTGACCAGGAAATCGATCACGCCGGCATCGAGCGCGGCCTGGCGGATCGGCTCGTCGCCGACCACCGTCACCAGCACGATCGGCACGTCGCGATTGCTGAGCGAGCGGCGGAACCGGCGCGCGAATTCCAGCCCGTCGACCACCGGCATGCGGTAATCGAGCAGCAGCAGGTCCGGTCGGTTGTTTTCCGACCAGCGCAGCGCTTCCTCGGAGTCGCCGAAGTCGAACACCTCCAACTCGGGGCTGATGTCCTCGAGAATATGCCGCAACATCGTGCGGGCGGAGGTCTGGTCATCGACGATGACTATTTTCACGGAGTTGCCCCACATGCGGATACCGTGCGTCCTTGCGTGTGTGGTTGAGGGTCTTTCGTTTCCTGAGCCCGGAATTTAAAGCAATTTCCGTGCCTTGTCTCGCATGTACTTGTCCACGGCCCATTTTATGCCACGACCGGGGCGATGAAGATATGGCTTTGCGCCAATCCCGCGATCCGATGAGACTGGCGCCTTCCACACCCTGTCTTTCGTTACAGCTCCGGGCGCATGTAGGGGAACAGCAGCACGTCGCGAATCGAAGTCGACCCCGTCAGCAGCATCACCAGGCGGTCGATGCCCACACCGAGGCCGCCGGTCGGCGGCAGGCCGACTTCCAGCGCGCGGATGTAGTCGGCGTCGTAATGCATGGCTTCATCGTCGCCGCCCTCCTTCGCTTCGACCTGCGCACGGAAACGCGCGGCCTGGTCTTCGGAGTCGTTCAGCTCCGAGAATCCGTTGGCCATTTCCTTCCCGCCGATGAACAGCTCGAAGCGATCGGTGATGCCCGGCTCGCTGTCGGATTCGCGGGCCAGCGGCGAGACCTCCACCGGATAATGGGTGATGAAGGTCGGCTGGATCAGGTCGGCTTCGACCGTCTTCTCGAAGATCTCGAGCAGCAGCTTGCCCCAGCCGTAGCCCGGCTTGACGTGCACCTTCAGTCGCGCGCAGTGCGCGGCCAGCGCCTCGCGATCGCGGCAGTCGGCGACCGAGATCTCCGGATTGCGCTCGCGCACCGCCTCTTCCAGCTTCCAGCGCCGGAACGGCTTGTCGAGGGCGATGGTGTTGCCCTCCCATTCGACCTCGCCGATGCCGAGGGTGTCGTTGGCCACATGCCGGATCAGCCCTTCGGTGAGGTCCATCACCTCGTGGTACGTGGCGTAGGCCTCGTACAGTTCGAGCATGGTGAATTCTGGGTTGTGGCGGGTGCTGACGCCTTCGTTGCGGAAGTTGCGGTTGATCTCGTACACGCGCTCGAAACCGCCGACGACCAGACGCTTGAGGTACAGCTCCGGCGCGACGCGCAGATAGAGGTCGAGATCGAGCGCGTTGTGGTGGGTCGTGAACGGCCGCGCGGTGGCGCCGCCGGCGATGTAATGCATCATCGGCGTCTCCACTTCCTGGAAACGACGATCGTCGAGCCAGCGGCGGATCGACGAGACGATGATCGAGCGCTTGCGGAAGACTTCGCGCGCCTCGGGGGTGACGATCAGATCGACATAACGCTGGCGATAGCGCTGTTCGACATCGCTCAGGCCATGCCACTTGTCCGGCAGCGGGCGCAGCGACTTGGTCAGCAGGCGCAGCGAGGACACCTTCACCGACAGCTCGCCGGTCTTCGTGCGCATCAGCGCGCCTTCGGCACCGACGATGTCGCCGATGTCCCAATGCTTGAAGGCATCGTAGGCGTCGCCCAGCGCGGTCGACTGCAGGAACAGCTGGATGCCGCCGCTCATGTCCTGGATCTGCGCGAACGCGGCCTTGCCCATCACCCGCTTGGCCATCAGCCGGCCGGCGACCGCGACCCGGCGGCCTTCGGCCTCCAGCGCTTCGCCGGTCCAGCGGTCGGCGTCCTCGTAGGCGTCCTGCAGGTCGCGGGCGTAGTCCTCGCGACGGAAATCGTTGGGATAGGCCGTGCCCTGCGCGCGCAGCGCCGCGAGTTTCGCGCGCCGCTCCGCGATCAGGGCGTTCTCGTCGTGCGGCGGGGTCTGGGCGTCGGTCATGGCGGTGGTCCGTGGAGGGATCGTGGGAATGCGAGAGGATGCAGGATCGCAATCGGCCACGTTGTCCGCGACCACCGCCGCTCCTGCCGCGACGGTTCAGACGGCGTCGATGCGTTTTGCGCCGGCCTCCAGGCCGGACTTCAGGCTGGCCTCGACGAATTCGTCGAGATCGCCGTCGAGCACCTTCTGGGTGTCGCTGCGCTCGATGCCGGTCCGCAGATCCTTGATCCGCGACTGGTCGAGCACGTAGTTGCGGATCTGGCTGCCCCAGCCGATGTCGGACTTGGTGGCTTCCAGGGCGTCGCGCTCGGCGTTGCGCTTCTGGATTTCCATTTCGTACAACTTCGCCTTCAGCATCTTCATCGCGGTGTCGCGGTTCTGGTGCTGGCTGCGGCCGTTCTGGCAGGCGACGACAATGCCCGAGGGCACGTGGGTGATGCGCACCGCGGATTCGGTCTTGTTCACGTGCTGGCCGCCCGCGCCCGAGGAGCGGTACACGTCGGTCTTCAGGTCGGCCGGATTGATCTCGATGTCGATGTCGTCGTCGACTTCCGGCGACACGAACACCGAAGTGAACGAGGTATGGCGGCGGTTGTCGGAATCGAATGGCGACTTGCGCACCAGCCGGTGCACGCCGATCTCGGTCTTCAGCCAGCCGTAGGCGTATTCGCCTTCGACCCGAACCGTCGCCGACTTGATGCCGGCCACGTCGCCGGCGCTGGCTTCCATCAGCTCGGTCTTCCAGCCACGCGATTCGGCCCAGCGCAGATACATGCGGAGCAGCATTTCCGCCCAGTCCTGGGCCTCGGTACCGCCGGCGCCGGCCTGGATGTCGACATAGGCGTTCGCCGAATCCATCTTGCCGGAGAACATGCGCTGGAATTCCAGCTGATCGACGCCCTTGGCGTAGCGCTCCACATCGGCCTGGATCGCGAGCGCGGTGTCGTCGTCCTCTTCCATCTCGACCAGTTCGAGGAGTTCCTCGGCGCCGGCCAGGCCATCCTTCAGGTCGCGGATGCCGTTGACGGTCTTGTCGAGCATCGAACGTTCGCGGCCCAGGGTCTGCGCGCGTTCGGAATCGTTCCAGATATCGGGGTTTTCCAGCTCGCGATTGACTTCTTCCAGACGCTCGACCTTGGCGTCGTAGTCAAAGATACCCCCTCAGCGCATCGAGCCGACCACGGAGGTCGGCGATGCGCTGGCGGATCGGGTTGAGTTCGATCATGGCGTGATGTGCGGTTGCAGCAAAGACCGGCGATTCTAGCAGGGAGTCGCGCGATCATGGCCCGGGACGCCTCAGACCACCCCGACCCGGGCGCGCAGCGCGTCGCGATAGGTCCGGCTGCAGGGCACCGCGGCGCCGTCGCGCAGATGGATGCGGGCATCGCCGCTGTCGAGCGGCTCGATCGAGGTGACGCCACCGAGATTGACGATGTAGCTGCGGTGGACGCGGACGAAGCGCTCCGGGTCCAGGCGGGCTTCGATCCCGGCGATGGTGCTGCGCAGCGGGTAGTCGTGGCCGCGGACCCGCAGGTTCACGTAATTGCCCGAGGCCTGCAGCCATTCGATGTCGTCGGCGGCGATCAGGAATTCCCGGCCCAGCTTGCGGACCAGGAAGCGCTCGGGGCGGTCCAGCGACTCCACAGGCTCGCCCTCGTCCGGCGGCCCGAGCAGGCTGGCTTCGCCCTGCAGGCGGCGGACCATGAAGCGGTAACTCTCCATGACCGACACGATCATGATGTAACCGCGGACGTCCTTCAGGTATTCGTAGAGCAGCTCGCTGGGCCAGTGGCCGAACTCGTAGTTCGAGCCCTGCATGGCGTAGGCCAGCTCGCGCAGCGCGACCATCCCGACCACGTGCAGCAGCGAGAACGCCACGCTGCCCAGCAGCAACCACCACAGATGCCGCCGCAGGACGCCCCAGTGCAGGGGAAAGCGCCGGGTGAGCCACGCGACACCCGGGATCAGCAGCAGGATCATGATCCCGCTGGACCACTCCCAGACCGCCGGCTCCCAATCCGCGAAGTCCAGTCCGACCCGGCGGATATCCATGAGCACGGTGACGCTGTTGGCGACGCCGTTGACCACGGTCAGCCCGATCCAGAAACCGATCTCGATCACGCGATGCCAGCGCCGAAGCCAGGCCGGGCCGGCGGCATCGGAGGGGGCGGTCGTGGGCGCGATGGACATCCGCGCATTCTAGGCGTGCGTGCGTGGATTCCGTCCCCGGACCATCCCTGCCCGCCCACGGTTCGTCCCTTCCTCTGCACGATCAGACACTTGGCGCCGGCCGACGGATCGGCCGCATCGAGACTGGCGTCCACTTCCGACATGCCCGCTTCCGGGATGGAGACGACGATGGGACGCCGATACGATCTGGACTGGGTGCGGGTGGCCGCATTCTGCCTGCTGGTGCTGTACCACACCGGCATGTACTACGTGAGCTGGGACTGGCATGTGAAAAGCCCGTACGCCGGCGACACCCTCGAACCGCTCATGCTGCTGAGCGCGCCGTGGCGGTTGTCGCTGTTGTTCCTGATCTCCGGGGTCGCCACCGCCTTTCTGTTCCGCAAGACACCGACCGGTTTCGTCGGCCAGCGCTCCTGGCGGCTGCTGGTGCCGCTGATCTTCGGCATGCTGGTGGTGGTGACGCCACAGGCCTACTACGAGGTCGTCGAGCAACTGCCCGGTGGTTACCACGACGGTTATCTGGCCTTCTGGGGCCGTTATCTGCAGGGCGACGGGACGTTCTGCCGCGATGGCGACTGTCTGGACCTGCCGACCTGGAACCATCTGTGGTTCGTGGCCTACCTCTGGGTCTACACGCTCGCGATCTGGGCCCTGCTGCGTTTCGCGCCGAAGACGGTCGATGCGGTGGGCGGCTGGATGGAACGGCGGTTGTCGGGGCCGGGCGTGCTGCTGTGGCCGGCGGTGTGGCTGGCGGTCGCGCGGATCCTGCTGGTCGAACGCTTCGAATCGACGCACGCCCTGGTCGACGACTGGTACAACCACGCGCAGTACCTGCCGATCTTCCTGCTCGGCGCGCTGGTCGCGACCCGCGCCGGCGTCTGGGACGCCCTGCAGCGCATGCGCTGGATCTCCGCCGGTCTCTCGGCTGCCGGGTACGTCTTCATCGTCTGGTATTTCTACGGCAGCGGCTACGGCGACGACCGCCCGCCGCCGGATGCGCTGCGCATGCTGCAGCGTGCGGTCTGGGCGCTGTTCCAGTGGACCACGATCGCCGCGATCCTCGGCATCGTCCGCGGCATCGCCTTCCGCGACGGCCCCGCACTGCGCTACCTGCGCGAAGCCGTGTTCCCGGTCTACATCCTGCATCAGACGGTGATCGTGATCCTCGCGCACAACGCGCAGCCGCTGGGCCTGCGGCCGGCGATCGAAGGTCCGCTGTTGGTATTGGCGACGTTCGGGCTGTGCTTTCTCGGTTTCGAGATCGTGCGGCGGGTGCGGTGGATGCGGCCGCTGTTCGGGCTGAAGGCTGCGGCTCCTCACAGCGCGAGGGCAAGCATCGAGACGACGGGCTCACGCGCATCCGAAGCTTGAGTCGCCGCTCTTCAGGATCGCCAGCAGACCCGTTCGCACTCAAGGGCAGCAGAGGACGGGCCGTAGCGGTAATGCGCCCCCGTGCCATTCAGACCACCCCAGATCGTTTCGATGTAAATCTGGCCGGTCGTCGGCACCTCCGCGAAATTGGCCAAACCGATTTCATGGGTGCCGGCGCGAAAGATCGCGGCACGCGGAGGCGACAGTGCGCCTCGATGCCAGGCAGCCCCGGCATGGATCGACAGGAATCGGGTGAAGTCGCCGACTCGCCGGCGCACAAGGCCATCGCCGTCGAGATGCCATGCCGCCGACACCGGCATCTCGCCAAGGTCCCGTTCGGTTCGATAGGAGTGACGTTGCGAGATCCAGACGGCGGGCGGCCTCGAAGCTTCGGGCAAGCTTGTCCATTCCTCCGAGATCAGCGAAAGGCAGGCTTCGATACGTGCGGTCTCCAACGATCCCTCCCATGTACGGCGGCCGTGGAGGATCACGGCCGCCTGAAGGACGACATCACTTCACCTCGAACTCGCCCACGAACACCGTTTCGCTGCGGCCGTTCAGGCGCAGGGTCACGGATTCCTGTTTGTGGCGTTTCGTGCCCCAGCCCGTGCTGAAACCGAGGTTGAGCGTGGTCGCGCCGGTGACGATCTGCTGGCGGTCGCCGAAGAAGTTGGCTTCGACCTTGTACTTGCCGGGCTTGGCGTTCTTCAGCACGAATTCCTCGGGGCCGTAGCCGCCGGTGAAATCGTCGCTGATCAGCCCGCCCTGGTAGGTGTTCCGGTTGCCGTAGTAGCAGCGTTCACCGTTCGGATCGGTCACCCACAGGTCCATGTCGCTGTTGTCGCTGTCCCAGGACAGCACCACGCGCAGGTCGAGCGGCATGTTCTTCAGCAGCCGGCGGTCGACGAAGGCGGTATCGAGCGGTGCCGGGCTGGTGGCGATGATGGCGTTCATCTCGTTCAGCGCGACCAGTTCGACTTCGGAGAAGCGCGCATCCCACGGCCGCGCCGCGACTTCGTACAGCCGTTCGATGCCTTCCTGGCGCTGCCCCGCGGAGGCCAGCGCCAGGCCGAGATCGCGATGGCTCTGCGGCTCTTCATCGGCGAGACGCAGCACCTCGCGGAACACGTCGACCGCGCGAGCGAAATCCTGCGCCTGCATCAGCCGGTAGCCGAGCACCCGCAGCACGTGGCGGTTTTCCAGATCGAGTTCGGCCAGATTCGACAGCACGCGCAGGGCCTCGGCGCGACGGCCCTTCTTCAGCAGCAGATCGGCCACGTCGAGATAGAACGCGGTGCTGTCGGCATGGCTGTCGCGTTCGTCGAGATACACGGCGTAGAGATCCTCGGCCTTCGCGTCGCGCAGACGGCGGGCATACGGCGAATCCGGCGCCCAGGCCTGCAACTGGATCGAGACCCCGGCGCCCACGGCACCGTTGTCGCCCTCGAGCACGAGCGCCGGCGCCGCGGCTTCTTCGGACTCCGCTCTCGGCACACGGCTACCGCTCACCTCGATGCGATCCAATGCTTCGCGCCGACTGGCCGTATCCCGCTGCGAGGACCGCGCCGCTTCCTCGGCCATCATCGGCGCGGGCGGCGGAGGCGGTGCCGCCATCGCGGCCGGTGCGACCATGCCCGCGACGGCACCGGCCTTCGGCGCTTCGGGCTTCGGGGGCGCGCCCTTCGGGAAATCGCGCTTCCACCATTCGATGCGCTCGGTGAACCGCACCGCGACTTCCTCCAGCCGCTGGCTGCGCGATTGCGCCTTTTCCGCCGACTGCGTCCGCCGCAGCGCATCGACTTCCGCCCGCAGCGCGGCGGGCGCCGGAATGTCGTAGCGCACGTAATCGGCAGCGGCTTCGAGCACCAGCAGCGACGTGCCCGGCGTCACCAGACCGAAGCGCTGGCCGAGGCGCGTGATCGCACCGCGATGCCGCTCCGGCTCGGCCGCACGCGCGGCCACCTGCCAGCTCGCCCACAGTGTCGCCACCTGACCGCTCTCGGGCGCATCGGCAGGTATGGGCAGCTCGACGGTGCGCGTCTTGCCGCCCTCCTGCAGGCGCACGCTGACGGTGGCGGTGGATTCGGTGAGACGACCGGCGACGCGCAGCAACCCGCGGTCGACCTCCCAGGCCTGCGGCTGCAGGTCTTCGATGCCCTCGCCTTCCAGACCGACGATGCGGGTGGTGTCGCGCAGCAGCGCCGAGGTCGCGGCATCGAGACCATCGCGTCCCTGCCACTGCACCAGCCGGCCACCGCGCGCCGTCGCCAGCGCGGACAGGCGGGTGGCGTCGGCATCGGCGCCGGCCGAACTCAGCGCATACAGCGCTTGGCCTTCGCGCAGCGCCGGGAATGCGGCGCTGCCGTAATTGCGCAGACCGTCGCTCACCAGCAGGTACTCGCCGATGCCGGGCTGCGGCGTCCAGTCGGCCAGATCGCTGGCGCCGTCGTGGACCGCGGCTTCCAGCACCCTGCGCAGCGCGCTCCAGTCGCCGCCGCGGATCTCGAAACGACCGCCGTCCTCGCCCACGTCGCGGAGCAGCCGCAGTGTCGCGCTGCCGTCGCCCATCGCCTTGAAATAGCGGTCGAGCAGCGCGAACTCGCTCTGCCGATCGCGCTTGCGCGCGGAGCCCGAGGCGTCCCACAGCAGGCCGACCGACGAAGGCACGGTGCGCAGACGCCCGTGCGCCGCCGTCACCGGCACATCCACGAGCGCGAACCGGTCGCCGTCGTGGGACTGCACATAGGCCTGCGCGGAGGTGGCGGCGGGCAGGCGCAGGCCCAGCGGCTTCAGTCGATACGACGCCGGCGAAGACGGCAGCGTTTCGCGCAGGGATTCGTAGCGGGCGGCATAGCCGCCGCGCACGCGGTCGAAGTCCAGCGCCGCGAATCCGCCCAGTTGCGTCGGCGCCGCGCTCAGGCCGCGGGCGCGGATCGACAGCGCGAGGCGATCGGCGGTGGCCAGCAGTTGCACCGGCACGTCCAGGCGCCAGGCACCATCTTCGCGGCGCAGGGCCTCGTCGATCACCAGACGCACCTGGCGGGTGCCGCGCGCGGGGATCGGATAGACGCGGAGACGGAAATGATTGCCTGCGGTCTGTTCCAACAGACCGGGGTCGACGTTGCGGCGTTCGATGCTCTCGAACACCTGCTGCGCCTGCTGTTTCGGCACAGGCACCGCATCGCGCAGTTCGCCGCCGACATCCAGCGCGAACGCGCTGACCTGCTGGCCCGGTTGCAGCGGGAATTCCAGGGTCCCTTCCAGCAGGCGGTCGTTCGGGTTGTAGAGGGTCAGCAGCAGCGTGCTGCGCGACAGCCCGCCGTTGGTCTCGACCTCGATCGAAGCCGAACGCAGGCCGACCGGGATGGTGGCATCGGGCGACACGATCAGCGGTGGCGCGATCAGCGCCGGTTCCGGCTGCGGGGTGCGCGGCGCGCGCTGGGCGACGGCGGTGTGGCCCAGCATCAGGCCGGCGGCGAGCGTCAGGAGGATGGAACCGGTGAAGCTGCGTGACATGGCGGTGTCCCTGCGGAGGATGACGTCTCAACGGCCCGTCTGCGGCAACGGGGTTGAAGCTCGCGACATGCTAACCCCGGCGCGGTCGTCCGGCCTCATGTCGTAACGGATTCCCGATGCACCACCACGAGTTGCACCGCATCGGCACCGCGCCAGTCGTCCGGTTGCAGTCGATACGCGATGCGCGCGCGCGACGACGGCGGCTCGCCGGTCCAACCGCCGAAGTGGATCGCGTTCATCCGCCGCGACGAGCCCGGCCAGGCCAGTTCGAGTTTGAGATGCTGCTCGCCGACCGGCCGCCAGGCCAACACGTCGAAGACGTCGTCGAACACCGGTTCGGGGAACCCCTGCCCCCACGGCCCGCCGTCGCGCAATGCCAGCGCGGTATCGATGGCGCAATGCTCGGGGGCGATCGCGCCATCGCTCAGCAGCACGTCCTGCAGCAACTCGGGCGACAGCAGCTCCGCGGCGTACTGCTCGAACGCCGCCTGGAACCGCGGCAACGCGTCGAGACGCAGACTCAGCCCCGCGGCCATCGCATGTCCGCCGAACTTCTCGATCAGCCCGGGATGACGCGCGTCGACCGCGGCCAGCGCATCGCGGATGTGGAAGCCGGCGATCGAGCGCGCCGAGCCGCGCAGCAGATCGCTGCCCGGGTCGCTGGGCGCGAACGCGATCGTCGGCCGGTGCAGGCGTTCCTTGATCTTCGAAGCGACCAGACCGACCACGCCCGGATGCCAGTCCTCGCGATAGAGGCAGGCGGTGGCGCGGACGCCGTCGGAATCGAGCGCGAGCGCGGCGATGGCGTCTTCGGCTTCGGCGACCATCTGCTGCTGCACGCCGCGGCGCTCGGCGTTGATGCCGTCGAGCACTTCCGCGAGTTCACGCGCGCGTCGCGGGTCGTCGCAGAGCAGGCATTCAATGCCCAGCGCCATGTCTTCGAGCCTGCCGGCGGCGTTGATCCGCGGCGCCAGCGCGAAGCCGATGTCGGCAGCGGTCAGGGTCGGCGCCTGTCGGCGCGCGACGTCGATCAACGCCTGCAGTCCGGCGCATCCGCGACCGGCGCGCAGACGCCGCAGTCCCGCCGCGACCAGGGTCCGGTTGTTGTGATCGAGCGGCACCAGATCGGCGACGGTCCCGACCGCGACCAGATCGAGCAGTACCGACAGATCCGGCGGCTCGCCGGCGAAGCGCCCGGCCGTGCGCAGGTGCCGACGCAGGGCGAGCAGCACGTAGAACATCACGCCCACGCCCGCCAGCACCTTCGAAGGAAATGCATCGCCCGGCAGGTTCGGATCGACGATGACATCGGCCTGCGGCAGACGCTCGCCCGGCAGATGATGATCGGTCACCAGCACCCGCCAGCCATGGGCTCTCGCCGCGGCGACACCGGCATGGCAGGCGATGCCGTGATCGACCGTGACCAGCAGATCGGGCGACAACCCGGCGAGATCCTCGACCAGTCCAGGCGACAGGCCATAGCCGTGCACCATCCGGTTCGGCACCGCATGCGACACCCGCCGCGCGCCGAGCAGGCGCAATCCGCGCACCGCGACCGCGCAGGCGGTGGCGCCGTCGCAGTCGAAATCGCCGACCACGACGATGTGGCGATCCGCGTCCATCGCATCGATCAGCAACCGCGCCGCGTCGTCGATGCCGCCGAGCGCGTCCGGCGGCAGCAGTCCGGTCAGGCGCGGCTGCGCCTGCGCATGGGTGCATGCGCCACGTGCGGCGTAGACGCGACGCAGCAAGGGCGGAACGTCCTGTGGCCAGGCACCTGCGGTCTCGACCGGTTCGGCGATGGCGTCGCGACGCCGGATCGTGCGGCTCATGCGTCCGCGGCCTGCGGCATCATCCAGGCGCGGCGCCAGAAGCGCCAGCGTTGGCCGCGCGCGAGTCGCAACCCGCTGCCGTCGAGGCTGTCCAGATAGAGCGCGGCGATCGTGCCGCTGCGCAACGCCTCGCAGGCGGGCAGCAGCCAGTCGCGCTGCAGCGCGGCGAGATCGCGGATGCGGCGCAGGTCGTGGAGCACCGGCACGGGTGCGGGCGAGAACGCCGCGGGCAACGGCGCGCCCTCGCCACCGGCGAGGCGGGCCAGCGCACGCAGCAGATCGTCGTCGCTGCGGACCTGCACGACATCGCCGACAATGCGATCGGGCAGCACGCCGCCGCCCCACGGCCAGAGCGCGTTGATCGACACCAGTCCACGCGCGGCGCGCTGCGCGTTCCAGGGGTGGTTGTGCAGCACGATCTGCGCATCGTTGAGCAGCGCGCGCCAGCGCCGGCCTTCCGGACCCTCGGGCTGATGTTCGAGCAGATCCTCGCCGAGCGCGTCGTCGGGCGCGCTGAATGCAGGCAGACGCGCCTCGCGCGGCAGGCGGAGATACCAGCGCGACGGATGCGGCGCATCGAGCGCGAACCCGCTGTCCCCGAACACCGGTTTCAAGGCAGGCAGCAGCGCGTCGACATCGGCCTGCGACAGCCCCAGGCGTTCACCGAGGCCGAGCAGCCGCGCACCGTTGAGATCGGGCCGGACGTGCGCCGGATCGACCCGCAGCCAGGAGGCGCCGGCGGCATCGCCGACCTCGGCCTGACGGGTCAGCGCCGCGGGCGCCCAGTGCGCGGGCGTGAGTCGGAAATGACGACGCAATTGCGCTTCGCTGCCGGAATCCCCGGACGGCAGCGCATCGCCGCGGGCGAAGAGCCGGGAGAGCGCCGGCGCGAGCGGCTGCCGGCCGAAGCCCGACCAGGCCGGCAACAGGAAGACGGCCTGCGATGGCGGCGTCGGAGACATCCGCGCGCTCCGGATCAACCTTCGTAGGCGACCTGGATCAGTTCGTACTCGCGCTTGCCGGCTGGCGCGTCGATCTCGACCACGTCGCCTTCATGCTTGCCGATCAGCGCCCGCGCCAGCGGCGAGGAAATCGCGATCATGCCCTGCTTGATGTCGGCTTCGAGGTCGCCGACGATCTGGTAACGCTTTTCCTCATCGCTTTCGACATCGGCCAGGGTCACGGTCGCGCCGAACACGACCCGCGAGCCGGCGTTCAGCGTGGACACGTCGATGACCTGCGCATGCGACAGCTCGGCTTCGAGCTGCTTGATCCGACCTTCGATGAAGCCCTGCTGCTCGCGCGCGGCGTGATACTCGGCGTTCTCCTTCAGATCACCGTGCGCACGGGCCTCGGCGATGGCGTTGATCACCGCCGGCCGCTGCACGCTCTTCAGCTGTTCGAGTTCGGCGCGCAGACGCTTCGCGCCTTTCAGGGTGAGCGGGGCTCTCATGCTTCGAGTTCCTTGTGAAGTTCCTGCAGCGCCCACACCGGGCCGCTGTCGCGGAAATCGAGAGAATGCAGCAAGGCCTTCGCGCCCGCAATCGTGGTCGAATAGGTCACCCGCTGCTGCAGGGCTTCGCGTCGGATCGAGAACGAATCCGCGATGGCCTGCTTGCCCTCGGTGGTGTTGACGATATAGACGATCTCGCCGTTCTTGATCCGGTCGACGATGTGCGGGCGGCCCTCGGCGACCTTGTGGACGATTTCGCAGGCGAAGCCCTGCTCCTGCAGCCAGGCCGCGGTGCCGCGGGTGGCGACCAGCGCGTAGCCGCGGCGGATCAATTCCTCAGCCACCGCCAGCACGCGCTGCTTGTCGGGATCACGCACGGAAATGAAGGCCTTGCCCTTCGGCGGCGCCTTGATCCCGGCGGCTTCCTGCGCCCGCGCGAACGCGGCGCCGAAGCTGCGGCCGACGCCCATCACCTCGCCGGTCGAACGCATTTCCGGGCCCAGGATCGGATCGACGCCCTGGAATTTCGCGAACGGGAAGATCGCTTCCTTCACCGAGTAGTAGTCCGGCACGATCTCCTTCGTCGCACCCTGCTCGGCGAGGGTCTTGCCGGCCATGCAGCGCGCGGCGATCTTCGCCAGCGGCATGCCGGTGGCCTTGGACACGAACGGCACCGTGCGCGACGCGCGCGGGTTCACTTCGAGCAGGAAGATGGTGTCGTTGCCTTCGCCACCATCGTCGGAGGTCACGGTCTGGATCGCGAACTGGGTGTTCATCAGGCCGACGACCTTCAGCGCCTTGGCCAGCGCGACCACCTGATCGCGGAGCCGGTTCTGGGTCTCGGCCGACAGCGAATACGGCGGCAGTGAGCACGACGAATCGCCCGAATGCACGCCGGCTTCCTCGATGTGCTCCATCACGCCGCCGATCAGCACGTTGCCATCCTTGTCGGCGATGATGTCCACATCGACCTCGACCGCATGATCGAGGAAGCGATCCAGCAGCACCGGCGAATCGTTCGAGACCTTCACCGCATCGCGGATGTAGCGCGACAGGTCGGCATCGGAATACACCACTTCCATCGCGCGGCCGCCCAGCACGTAGCTCGGGCGCACGACCAGCGGATAGCCGATCTCGCGCGCCAGCGCGATCGCCTCGTCGGCGTTGCGCGCGGTGCGGTTCGGCGGCTGCTTCAGGCCGAGTTGTTCGACCAGTTTCTGGAAGCGTTCGCGATCCTCGGCCAGATCGATCGAATCCGGCGATGTGCCGATCACCGGCACGCCGTTGGCTTCCAGCGCCTGCGCGAGTTTCAGCGGGGTCTGACCGCCGTACTGCACGATCACCCCCTTCGGTTGTTCCAGTTCCACGATCTCGAGCACGTCTTCCAGCGTCAGCGGCTCGAAATACAGGCGGTCGGAGGTGTCGTAGTCGGTGGAGACGGTTTCCGGGTTGCAGTTGACCATGATGGTCTCGTACCCGTCCTCGCGCAGCGCCAGCGCCGCATGCACGCAGCAGTAATCGAATTCGATGCCCTGGCCGATGCGGTTCGGGCCGCCGCCGAGCACCATGATCTTGTTCCGCGCGGTCGGTGCGGCCTCGCATTCGTCCTCGTAGGTCGAATACAGATACGCGGTGGTGGTGGCGAACTCCGCGGCGCAGGAGTCGACCCGCTTGTAGACCGGGCGCACGCCGAAGGCCTTGCGCAGCGCGCGTACCGCGGTTTCGTTGGTGCCGGCGAGCTGGGCCAGGCGCGCATCGGAGAAGCCACGGCGTTTCAGTGCGCGCAGACGTTTCGCATCGAGGCCTTCGAGACCGGCGGCGGCGACCTCGCGTTCGCAGGCGATCAACTCCTCGATCTGGTCGAGGAACCACGGGTCGACGAACGACAAGGCGTGCACGTCCTCCACCGACAGGCCTGCGCGGAACGCATCGGCGAGATAGAACATGCGCTCGGGACCGGCTTCCTTCACTTCGCGGCGCAGGCGCGCCATGCCTTCGTCGCTCGCGAGATCCAGCCCGGTCGGGTCGAGGCCGACCTTGCCGGTCTCCAGCCCGCGCAGGGCCTTCTGCAGCGATTCCTGGAAGGTGCGGCCGATCGCCATCACCTCGCCCACCGATTTCATCTGGGTGGTCAGGCGCGCGTCGGCGGCCGGGAACTTCTCGAACGCGAAGCGCGGAATCTTGGTCACGACGTAATCGATGCTGGGCTCGAACGACGCCGGGGTCAGGCCGCCGGTGATTTCGTTCTTCAGCTCGTCGAGGGTGTAGCCGACCGCGAGCTTGGCCGCGACCTTGGCGATCGGGAAGCCGGTGGCCTTCGACGCCAATGCCGACGACCGCGAGACGCGCGGGTTCATCTCGATCACCACGACGCGGCCGTTCTGCGCGTTGATGCCGAACTGCACGTTGGAGCCGCCGGTGTCCACGCCGATCTTGCGCAGCACCGCGATCGAGGCGTCGCGCAGGCGCTGGTATTCCTTGTCGGTGAGCGTCTGCGCCGGCGCGACGGTGATGCTGTCGCCGGTGTGCACGCCCATCGGATCGAGGTTTTCGATCGAGCAGACGATGATGCAGTTGTCCGCGGTGTCGCGGACCACTTCCATCTCGAACTCCTTCCAGCCGAGCACCGATTCTTCGATCAGCACTTCGTGCACCGGCGAGAGGTCGAGGCCGCGCTTGGCGATCTCCTCGAACTCTTCCTTGTTGTAGGCGATGCCGCCGCCGGTGCCGCCGAGCGTGAAGCTCGGGCGGATGATGGTCGGATACCCGACCTTGGCCTGGATCTCGACCGCCTGCTCGAAGGTGCGGGCGACTTCCGCCTTCGGGCATTCGAGGCCGATCTCCTGCATCGCGACGCGGAACAGTTCGCGGTCCTCGGCCATGCGGATCGCGTCGCGCTTGGCGCCGATCAGTTCGACGCCGTACTTCTCCAGCACGCCGTTGTCGGCGAGATCGAGCGCGCAGTTGAGCGCGGTCTGTCCGCCCATCGTCGGCAGCAGCGCGTCGGGGCGTTCCTTCTCGATGATCTTCTCGACCGTGCGCCAGTTGATCGGCTCGATGTAGACGGCGTCGGCCATCTCCGGATCGGTCATGATCGTGGCCGGGTTGCTGTTGACCAGGACCACGCGATAGCCCTCGTCGCACAGGGCCTTGCAGGCCTGGGCGCCGGAGTAATCGAATTCGCAGGCCTGACCGATCACGATCGGGCCGGCGCCGATGATCAGGACGGTCTGGATGTCGGTGCGCTTGGGCATGAGGTCCTCAGTACAGTCGTTCCTGCCACTGTTCGGGTGGCAGCCAGGTGATCCGGTTCGGGTCTCCGACCGCGACGCCGCCTTCATCGACGGCGGCGCGCACGGCAGCCCGCATGTGTGTCCAGCTCGCCGCCCGGACGCCGATACGCGCACCCAGACGGTTGTTGTGCGCGTCCATCGCACGGGCGGCATCGCCTTCGCCGCCGTTCTCCATCACCGCCGTCACCCACTCCACCCAGCGCGGCGATGCGGTGAAGGCGACCGTCGCGCTGGCGAGACTGTGGCGGTAGGCGTCCTTCGGTCCATGCCGTCCGCCCGGAAGATCCGACCGCAAGGTTGTGGCGTACACCGTGCCCAGCACGAAGGCCGGATACGCCGCGAGCAGCGCGACCACCAGCAGGCCGGTCCGCACGCGTCGCGAGAACCGGAACGCGCGGCGCGTGGCGACCGTCACTTCCGGGGACCGACGCCGCAGCGCTCGCGAGCGTCCTGTTCGAGCGTGTCCATCATGCCGGCCGGTGGTTCCACGTCCGGAAAGGGCTTGGCCAGGATCCGCGCCGCGGGCGACATCATGAACCGCATCATCTGCAGTTGATCCTGTTCGCTGATACCGGCGAAGAACGCTTCGGGCTTCGGCTCGGGGGTGCCATCGATCTTGGCCTGCAGGCCCGAGCGCACGAAGGCGAAGAGTTTCCGGCCCATCTCGCTGTCCGCGAATTCGGACCAGCCGAGAAAGGTTTCACGATCCTCGATCAACGACCGGAAGGCGTCGCGCAGCATGCCGCGCATCGGCGGCGCCAGCAGTTCCGTCATGCAGCCCTGCTGCGCCTCCGTGAGCGTCGCGAGCGCCGGGCGCTTCTTCATTTCACTGCGGACGATCGCGGGCAGCGCATCGGACAGGCCCATCCAACCCATGAACTGGTCGACATCGGCATCGGCGAGCGGTGTGGGCGCGGCTGCGGGCACGGCTTCGGTCGCAGGGGCGACGTCCGGCGCGGTGGGCTCGGCGGCGCCCGCGGGCGCGACGGCGACCAGCAGCATCAGAGCGACGATCGCGCACACGCGCTGGACGGAGCCGCGGATCATGCCGCCGCCTCCATCATCGCCACGAAACGATCGAACAGCGGCGCCACGTCGTGCGGGCCCGGCGACGCTTCCGGATGGCCCTGGAAACTGAAGGCCGGCGCGTCGGTGAGCGCGATGCCCTGATTGCTGCCGTCGAACAGCGAGCGATGGGTCACGCGCACGTTCGCCGGCAACGTGGCTTCGTCGACCGCGAACCCATGGTTCTGCGAGGTGATCATCACCCGGCCGCTGTCGATGTCGATGACCGGATGGTTCGCGCCGTGATGGCCGAATTTCATCTTCAGCGTCTGCGCGCCGGCGGCGAGGCCGAGCAGCTGATGACCAAGGCAGATGCCGAAGGTCGGAATCTTGCGGGCGATGCATTCGCGGATCGCGGCGATGGCGTAGTCGCAGGGCGCCGGATCGCCGGGGCCGTTGGAGAGGAACACGCCGTCGGGCCTGAATCCGAGCACGACTTCGAACGGCGTTTCCGCCGGTACGACGAGTACGCTGCAGCCTCGCTCGCTCAGCATGCGCAGGATGTTGCGCTTCACGCCGAAGTCGTAGGCGACAACCGCGAACCTCGGTTCGGTACGCACGAAGGCGTTGCGGTCGAGATCGAGCTGCCCTTCCCCCCAGACGTAGCGCTGATCGGTGGTGACCACCTTCGCCAGATCCATGCCCTTGAGTCCCGGGAACTTGCGCGCGGCCTCCAGCGCCAGTTCGACATCGACATCGCCGGCCATCACCGCGCCGTTCTGTGCACCGCGATCGCGCAGCAGACGGGTCAGCTTGCGGGTGTCGATCTCGGAGATCGCGACGATGCCGCGGGCCTTCAGCCATTCCGGCAGCGCGACTTCGCTGCGCCAGTTGCTGGGCCGACGCGGCACGTTGCGCACGATCAGGCCGGACGCCCAGACCTTGCCGGCTTCGTCGTCGAGATCGGTGCAGCCAGTGTTGCCGATGTGCGGATAGGTCAGCGTGACCAGTTGGCGTGCGTAGGACGGATCGGTCAGGATTTCCTGATAGCCGGTGATCGCGGTGTTGAACACGACCTCGCCCACGGAGAGGCCGGGCGCGCCTACGGAAAGACCCTCGAATACGGTGCCGTCTTCGAGGACCAGGATTGCGGTTTCGGTCACGGAGGTTCGCCTTGGTTGGGCTGCGACAGGTTGCACAAAGCCCCGGGCGCGGTCTGTAACCGGCCCGTGGCTTCATGAGTCAGGCGAGCGAGAATTGTACCGACCGTCGCCGATCTTCGCCAGCGGAATTTGTTGCGCCGCAAAAAAGCGGCGGAAATCGGCGGACTCCCGAAACCGGGAGTCCGCGCGCGACGCGATCCGCGGGCCTGCCCGCCGGAGATTCAGGGCGAACCGAGCACCTGCGCGGCGAGGATCCCCGCCAAGGCGTCGACGATCCCGGTACCGATCGGTTGTGGTGGCGTCGCACCGAAGGGCCGCGTGCTGGCCTTGAGCAGGGTCTCGACCTGAACGGGCGTCGGATCGGGCGCCGGATCCGACAGCATCAGCGCCACGACACCGGCCACATGCGGCGATGCCATGGACGTGCCGCTGTAATTGGCGTAACCGGCGGCGCCGGGCGTCGTGGTGCCGAGATTGATCGTGGACAGAATGCTCACACCGGGAGCGGAAAGGTCCACGCCGGCACCGTAATTCGAGAAGCTGGCCTTGGCGCCGGCCGAATCGGTGGCGCCCACCGCGATGACGTTCGCGCAACTGGCGGGCGTGAAGCCGGACACGTTCGCGTTGCTGTTGCCGGCCGCCACCACGACCGTCGTGCCGCGCGAGACCGCGCCGTTGATCGCGTTCTGCATCGCGGTGCTGCAACCGCCGCCGCCGCCGAGGCTCATGTTGATGACGTGGGCCTTGTTGGCGCCGACCGCAGGCACACCGGCGACCGTACCGCCGGACGACCAGACAATGGCGTCGATGATGTCCGACAGGTTGCCGCCGCACCGACCGAGAACACGCACAGGCAGCACCTTCGCGCCGAACGCCATGCCGGCGACGCCGGTCGCGTTGTTGGTCACGGCCGCGATCGTGCCCGCCACATGGGTGCCGTGCCAACTCGAATTGCGCGGCATAGGATTGGCGAATCCGCACTGGAACAGCGTCTGCCAATCGCCGGGATCGGACGGATCGGCGTCGCGTCCGCCGCCATCGTTGGCGATGCTCGTGGTGCTGATGAAGTCGTAGCCACCGGCGAGCACGTTGGCGGCGAGATCCGGATGCGAGGTGATGCCGGTGTCGATGACGGCGACGATCACGCCGGTACCGGTGTTCCCGGTATCCCAGGCCAATGTCACCTTGCTGCCGCCGGCGCCGGTCCCGAGCCCGTACTGCGAGGAGAACTGCGGATCGTTCGGCGTCAGCACCGGATGCAGGCGGATGTTCGGTTCGATGTAGGCGACCGAAGGATCGGCCGCGATCCGGCGCATCAGGGTTTCCGCATCGACACGATCCAGCGGACGACTCGTCCGGATGAGTTCGGCGCCGATCCCGAGCGTGCGCTCCCGTTTCGCGGTCACCGGACGGTTGCGACCGAACGCCGACCGGGTGGCGGCATCCAGCGATTGCTGCAGGCTCACGGCGCTGGATTTGGCCGCGCTGCCGGGGCGATACCCGATGATGAATCCGTCGACGGGCACGCCGTCGCTCAGGGGGCGGAGATGGATGCGTTCGGCCGCCCAGGCGGGCGCGGTCGCGCAGACGGCCGCCAGTGCGGCGGCCAGAGCGGCGCGACGAGCGTGATGGAAACGCGTTGACATGGCGAAACCTCCTTTTCTCGACGATCGACCAGGGGATGATCGGAACGCTCCGGTCGGGCGGTGCCGTCCGTAGCGCCGACGGGCGTCCGCTCCCATCGCGATGCGCGCGGGTGGACACGCCGGCGCCGACCATGCGCCCGCCTCCGCGTACTGTCCGTGCGGTCGATCACGGTTGCGGCGCCGCTGCCGGAATCGATCCGATCGGCCGCCAAATGCCGGGAAATGCCCGGAAATGACGCGCGAAGAAGCGGTCGTCAGGCTCTCGGAGCCACACAGAACACGCGCTGGGGGCATCGATCCGCGCCACCACCGGACCCGCGGTTCAGAGCAGATCGCGGATCCGGTAGGCGCCCGCGGGGCGTCCGGCCAGACGGGTCGCGGCGTGCAGGGCGCCACGGGCGAAGATTTCGCGGCTGGTGGCGCGATGCACGAGCTCGATCCGCTCGCCGATGCCGGCGAACTGGACCAGATGCTCGCCGACGATGTCGCCGGCGCGCAGGCTGGCGTAGTGCGGATCGGCGCCGCCACGCTGGGCGGCCGCACCGAGGCTCAGCGCGGTGCCGGACGGTGCGTCCAGCTTGCGGGTGTGATGCGCTTCGACGATGTCGCAATCCCAGCCCTGCAGCGCGGTGGCGGCCCGCTCCACCAGTTCTTCCAGGACCGCCACGCCGAGGCTGAAATTGGCCGACCACAGCGCCGGAACGAGCCGGGACGCGGCCTCCAGCGCCGCTTTCTGCTGCCCGGCCAGGCCGGTGGTCCCGGAGATCAGCGCACTGCCGCGCCGGGCGCAGAGCGTGAGGATCGCGTCGAAGGCAGCCGGCAGGCTGAAATCGATCGCGACATCGAAGGCCGGCACCTGTTCGAGATCGGCGACGGGATGGAACGGTTGACCGAGCAGCGTCGCGTCGGGCGACGGTGGCGCGACCGCCGCGACCACGCGCAGATCATCGCGTTCGGCGGCCAGCCGCAGCAGGGTCTGGCCCATGCGCCCGCTGGCGCCGTGGATGAGCAATCGGACAGGTTCGGTCATCCGCACAGCGTAAACGCCGGCCCCGGTCTACTCAATGCGTCGACTCAATGCGTCGACGCATTGCATTGCCCCGGAGCGTCGACTCACTCGGCGGCCGCCGGGTCGCTCCCGGCCGTCGCTGTTCCGGTACGGCGCGGCGCGGCGACACGCTCCAGCACCCGACCGATGGCCTCGCGATCGATGGCCGCCGCCGCCGCGTCCAGCGCGTCGGCATCGACGTCGTCGCCGAACCCGATCCGGAAATGCACGTCGCCGGCCGGCGTGCGCGAGGAATGGATCGACGACAGACTGATGGCGTGGCGCTCGAACACCGCCAGCAGCGCGCGCAGCGAACCGCTGCGGTCCTCGGGAAGATGCACGCTCATCGACGGCGTCTGCACCAGATCCGCGAGCAGATAGCCGACGCGTTCGAACGTGTAATTGCCCTCGGCGAGCGTGCGCGCATCGAAGCCGTCGCGGTTGTCGTCGAGGAAACGCCCGCGGAACGCGGCGCGGGCGGCGTCATCGCCGCGCTCGACCAGTGCGCGCAGCGCCTGCAGTTCGTCCTGCAGACGGCCCAGCATCTCCGGCACGTGCGGATTGCCGAACTGGATGTCCTCGTAGATCTGCGGATTGAGCGAAAGGATGCGTGCGATCGTCGCCGCATCCAGTTCGAACGAAGCGGTACGCAGCGGCAGCAGGGACGCAGGCGGCCCCAGGGTCGGCGCGTATCCGCGCAGCACGCCGGCCTGGGCGAGCCGGGTCGCGTGTCCCATCGCCTGGATCAGCGCCATCGCGCGGTCGTGGTGTTCCGGCGAAACCCGCACGCATTCGGCCTGCAGGGCGTCGAGCAGCATCGACAGCCACGGTCGCCAGTCCGCGATGCGGGCCTCGCAGACCGCGAGCACCCGTCCCTTCAGGGTCGGCGACTTCGGCGGCGCGGTCATCGGATGCAGGCCCACGACCTCCGCCTGCGAGCGCAGCATCGCCTCGACCGGCGCCTGCTTGATCGAGGTGATGTCGAGCCACAACCGCCCGCGCTCGCGCCCGGCAGAACGCATGCGCCAGTCGTCGATGATGCCGGCGGTGCGGCGGATCGGTGCGGCGAACAGCAGGACCTGTGCTTCCTCCAACAAACGTTCGATGGCATCGCCATGCGCCGATGCGGGATCGTGGCCCAGCACGGTCAACCCCATGCGCTGCTCGAAGAAACGCCGCAGCCAGCGACCGTAATCGCCTTCGCTGCCGACGATGCCGATCACCGGCCCTGGAACCATCGCACCGCTCCGAAACGTGGGGAAACCCTCATTTTGTACGCGATCGCGCGGCGCACGGCCAGCGAGGCTGGGCAGCGAGAGCGCACGCGCCGGTTTTTCGTGCCGGTTTTTTGGGAGTACTCTGGGGACTTGCCGTGCATTCCGGGACAGGGGGGTCCCGCATGGAACAAGAACTCATTGCCCGTCGTTTTTCCGCTCCACTCTCGGCCGACATTCCGTCCGACTGGTTGCCCGGCGCCCGCGCCCTCGCCGCGATGCTCGACACGTACACCGTGCTGGTCCCGGCGAACGAGGCGTTCTACATGCGCACGATCAACGCTAGCCTGTCGAAGATCGCCGATCCTGCACTGCTCGTGGCCGCCAGGACCTTCATCCATCAGGAAGCCGAGCACGGCGTCGCCCACAAGCGCTACTGGCGCAACCTCGAACGACAGGGCTACCGCTTCCGCGGTTTTGAACGCACGGTCGATCGTCTCACGTTCCGCATGATGGAGAAATTCGCACCGCTGTCGCTGCGCTTGTCGATGGTCAGCTGCGTCGAGCACATCAACGCCTTCGTGGCACACGAATTCCTGACCCAGGACATCCTCGCCGAAGCGCATCCCGAAGTCCGCGCGCTGATGGAATGGCATTTCGCCGAAGAGATCGAGCACAAGTGCGTCGCGTTCGACGTGCTGACCACGGTGTCTCCGTCGTACGCCGTGCGCCTGTTCGGATTGTTGACCACGGCGCCGCTGTTCTATGCGGTGATGACGTTCGGGATGCTGCGGTTTCTCATGCAGGGACGAGAGTTGTTCCGCGTGTCCACGTGGTCGCAGTTGCGGCGGCATCTGGGCGGCGGCCACCGGATGCTGGCCCGGACGCTCAAGCATCTGCTGGCCTACGGACGTCCCGGTTTCCACCCCGGTGCGCTCGACGACGCGGCGCTGGCGCAGGCGGTGATCGCGCGCTACGGGAATGCCGGATACGACTGGCTGCAACCGACCGACCGTGGCCGGCAGTCGTCTTCGCCGGAACAGATGGCGGCCTGATCGTACAGGCCCGCCTGTGGCGGGCGCGGCGTCAGGACGTCATCCGCTCCCAGAAACTCTTCACGCCATCGATGAAGGTACTGGAACGCGGCGAATGTCGGCGGGCGTTCTCGCCGGTGAACGTCGCCTCGAACTGCTGGAGCAGGTCGCGCTGGTGCGCAGTGAGATTGACCGGCGTCTCGACCACGACCCGGCAGTAGAGATCGCCGGGGCCGCGACTGCGCACGGATTTGACGCCTTTTTCGCGCAGACGGAAGACCTTGCCGGTCTGGGTCTCGGTCGGAATGCGGATCTCGGCCTCGCCGCCGAGCGTCGGCACGCGTACGACATCGCCGAGCGCCGCCTGGGAAAAGCGGATCGGTACCTCGCAATGCAGGTCGTCGCCGTCGCGCTGGAAGATCGCGTGTTCGCGCACCCGGATCTCGACATAGAGATCGCCGGGCGGCACGCCGGTGGCACCGGCCTCGCCCTCGCCCGCCAGGCGGATGCGGTCGCCGTTGTCGACGCCGGCGGGAATCTTCACCGACAGGACTTTCTCCTCTTCGACCCGGCCGGCACCGTCGCAGGATTTGCACGGATTGGCGAAGGTCTTGCCGCGCCCGCCGCAGTGCGGACACGGCTGTTGCATCGAGAAGATGCCGCGCTGGAAACGGACCTGGCCGCGGCCCTGGCAGGTGCCGCAGGTATCGAGCTTGCCGTCCTCCGAGCCGCTGCCGTTGCACGGCGAGCAGCGGACCATGGTCGGAATCTCGATGCGTCGGTCGATGCCGGCCACCGCTTCTTCCAGATCCAGTTCGATCACCACGCCGATGTCGGCGCCGCGACGCGGCGCGCGTCCGCCGCCACCGCCGAAGATGTTGCCGAAGATGTCGCCGAAGATGTCGTTGATGTCGGCCTGCCCGCCGCCACCGCCGCCCATGCCGTGTTCGAACGCGGCGTGCCCGTGCGCGTCATAGGCGCGACGCTTCTGTCCGTCGGACAGCACCTCGTAGGCCTCCTTCGCTTCCTTGAACGCGGCCTCGGCATTGGCGTCGTCCGGATTGCGGTCCGGATGATGCTTCATCGCCAGACGACGATAGGCCTTCTTCAGCTCTTCGTCGCTGGCGTTGCGGGCCACGCCCAGCACTTCGTAGTAGTCGCGTTTGCTCATGGATCCGTGAACGTGTCTTGTGGATTTTTCCGGGGCCATCAACGCGGAAACGGGAGAACGCAGCGGACCGCGTCTCCCGTTTCCTTCGTCCCGACGTGCGGGATCGACGTGCGGGATTACTTGTTGTCGTCCTTCACTTCGGTGAACTCGGCGTCGACCACATCGTCGTTGCGCGACGAGGCGGAAGCGCCGGGGCCGGCATCGCCCGCGGGCTGCTGGCCGGCGTTGGCGGCACCGAACAGCGCCTGCGCGGCGTCTTCCAGCGCCTTCGACTTGGCCTCGATCTGGGCCTTGTCGTCACCCTTCATCGCGGTCTCGACTTCGGCGATCGCGCCTTCCGCACGGCCGATCAGCTCGCCCGGCACCTTGTCGCCGTGGTCCTTGATCGCGGTGCGGGTGGCGTGGACCAGCGCGTCGGCCTGATTGCGCGCCTGCACCAGTTCGTGGAACTTGCGGTCATCCTCGCGATGCGATTCGGCGTCCTGCACCATCCGCTGGATCTCGTCATCCGACAGGCCCGAACCGGCCTTGATCTCGACCCGCTGTTCCTTGCCGGTCTTCTTGTCCTTCGCCGACACGTGCAGGATGCCGTTGGCGTCGATGTCGAAGGTCACTTCGATCTGCGGTTCGCCGCGACGCGCCGGCTCGATGCCGGCCAGGTCGAAGCGGGCCAGCGACTTGTTGTAGGCGGCCTGGGCGCGCTCGCCCTGCAGCACGTGCACGGTCACCGCGGTCTGGTTGTCGGCGGCGGTCGAATACGTCTGCGTGGCCTTGGTCGGGATCGTGGTGTTCTTCTCGATCACCTTGTTGAACTCGCCACCCATCACTTCGATGCCCAGCGAGAGCGGGGTCACGTCGAGCAGCAGCACGTCCTTCACGTCGCCGGCCAGCACGCCGCCCTGGATCGCTGCACCAATCGCCACGGCTTCGTCCGGGTTGACGTCCTTGCGCGGTTCCTTGCCGAAGAACTCGGCCACCGCCGCCTGCACCTTCGGCATGCGGGTCTGGCCGCCGACCAGGATCACTTCGCTGATGTCGCCCGCGCGCAGGCCGGCGTCGTTCAGCGCGGTGCGGCAGGGCTCGATCGACTTGCGGATCAGGTCCTCGACCAGCGCTTCGAGCTTGGCCCGGGTGAGCTTGATGTTGAGATGCTTCGGACCGGAGGCGTCGGCGGTGATGTACGGCAGATTGACCTCGGTCTGCTGCGAGCTGGAGAGCTCGATCTTGGCGCGCTCGGCGCCGTCCTTCAGGCGCTGCAGGGCGAGCGGATCCTTGCGCAGGTCGATGCCCTGGTCCTTCTGGAATTCCTCGACCAGATAATCGATGACGCGCTTGTCGAAGTCCTCGCCGCCGAGGAAGGTGTCGCCGTTGGTGGCCAGCACCTCGAACTGCTTCTCGCCGTCTACGTTGGCGATCTCGATGATCGACACGTCGAAGGTGCCGCCGCCGAGGTCGTACACCGCGATCTTGCGATCGGCACCGCCGTCGCCCTTGTCGAGGCCATAGGCCAGCGCGGCCGCGGTCGGCTCGTTGATGATGCGCTTGACGTCGAGACCGGCGATGCGGCCGGCGTCCTTGGTCGCCTGACGCTGGCTGTCGTTGAAGTAGGCCGGCACGGTGATCACCGCTTCGGTCACCGCTTCGCCCAGATAGGCTTCGGCGGTCTTCTTCATCTTCTCGAGCACGCGCGCGGAGATTTCCGGCGGCGCCATCTTCTTGCCGTCGCTGGTTTCGACCCAGGCGTCGCCGTTGCTGTGCTGGATGATGCCGTAGGGCACCAGATCCAGATCCTTCTTCACTTCGGCGTCGGTGAACTTGCGGCCGATCAGGCGCTTCACCGCGTAGAAGGTGTTCTTCGGATTGGTGACGGCCTGGCGCTTGGCGCTGGCGCCGGCCAGGACTTCGCCGTCCTTGGTGTACGCGATGATCGACGGCGTGGTGCGGTCGCCCTCGCTGTTCTCGATGACCTTGGCCTTGCCGCCTTCCATGATCGCGACGCACGAGTTGGTCGTGCCCAGATCGATGCCGATGATCTTGCCCATGACGAATTCCTCTGGAGTACTGGATGCTGCTTGATGGGGGGCGGTCGCGCCGCCGATGATCTGTGTGTGGGGGAGCCGCGATGGGCTTTCAAGCGTCCGCGGCGCATCTCCGGCGGCGTTTCGGCCTCAATCCTGCTTCGCGACCACCACCAGCGCCGGCCGCAGCAGACGCTCGTTCAGGAGATAACCCTTCTGGAAGGTCTGCGCGACCGCGCCCGGGGCGACGCCTTCCGGGGCATCGATCATGCTCATCGCCTGATGCTGCTCCGGGTTGAAGGTGTCGCCCGGTGCCGGCGCCACCGCGATCAGACCATTGGCCTCGGCGATGCGCTGCAACTGGCGCAAGGTCAATTCCATGCCGGCGCGCAGCGGGTCGCCCTCGGTGGCGGCGGCCAGGCCGGCTTCCATGCTGTCGAACAGCGGCAGCAGGTCGCCGAGGAGACGTTCGTTGGCGAACTTGCGCGCCGTTTCGACTTCGCGCGCGAGACGCTTGCGCTGGTTGTCGAGATCGGCGCGCTCGCGCAGGACATCGGCGCGCAGTTGTTCCAGTTCGCCCTTGAGGCTTTCGATGATCGCCTCCGGGGTGTCGGCCGCGGCCGTGTCGGCATGCGCGGAGGTCGGCTCATCCTGTTGGCTATGTTCTTGATTCATCTGGCTTCCGAAGGCTGGCGGAGGCGGGAGAACCCGCCGACCGCCCTGCAATGGGGCCGTGCGTCGGGGAATCAAGGGGGCCCGGGCAGCGTCTGGGATGCGACGAGAATGAGGCCGTGCCCACGGCAGGTGGAAATGGAGCGATCGCTGCCGGGTCCGGTTCGTTTCCGCCCCGCTCATCGGTGCGATCCGGTTCGCCTTATCCTTATCTTGCCTCGTCCGGCCCCAGCGCTTCGCTGAGCACCGATGCCGCGGCCTGCACCACCGGGATCACCCGGTCGTAGGCCATGCGGGTGGGACCGATCACGCCGAGCACTCCCAGCGTGCGCCCGCCGGCCCCGTAGGGCGCGGCGACCAGCGAGACCCCGTCCAGCGGCGCCATGCCGGTCTCTTCGCCGATGAAGATCCGCACCCCGGGGGCGCGCAGGGTACGTTCGAGCACCTGCAGGATCTCGCGCTTGCTGGCGAAGGCCTCGAACAGGTCGCGCAGGCGATCGAGATCGGACAGCCCTTGCCCGCCGATCAGCCGGGTCTGTCCGGCGACGAGCATGTCCTCGACATCGCTGGCGAGGGCCTGATCGGCCAGTTCCAGCGCCTGCGCCATCAGCGTTTCCATTTCCTGGCGGGCATTGCGCAGTTCCGCCAGCAGCAGCGCCCGGGCCTCGGCCAGCGGTCGCCCGGCGTAATGCGCGTTCAGATACTGGGCGATGCGCTCCAGCTCGGCGGGTTCGTAGCCTCGCCGGGTCTGCAGGATCCGGTTCTGCACGTCGTTGTCGGCGAACACCAGGATCGCCAGCACCCGCTGGCCGTCCAGCGGCACGAAATCGATGCGCCGGAACGCGAACTGCTCGCGCTTGGGCACGCTCACCACGCCGACGAAGTGGGTCATCGCCGACACCAGTTCCGAAGCGCTGCCGAGCAGGCTCTGGGTGCCGGCGCCGGGCGCCAGCTCGGATTTGAGCCGGGAGAGCTCGATCTCGGCCAGCGGCTGGATCTGCAGCAGGCTGTCGACGAACACCCGATAGCCCTGCGCGGTCGGCACGCGCCCGGCCGAGGTGTGCGGTGCGGACAGCAGGCCGACGTCTTCGAGTTCGGCGAGGATGTTGCGGATCGTCGCCGGGCTGACGTCCAGCCCGGCGTGCCGGGCCAGGGTCTGCGAGCCGACCGGCTCGCCGTCGCGGATATAGCGGGAAATCAGCGTGCGCAGCAGCAGCCGGGCGCGGGGATCGAGCGCGCGCGGGTCGAAGCCGGGGTCGGCGGGGCGGTTCATGCCATCGGTATAGGCGCAGTCGCGAACCGGCGCAAGGGGCGATGGCGTCTCCGGGATTGAGATCGCTTCAGGCAAAATGACGCCCCATGCTGACCCATCTCACCCTTCGCGACTTCGCCGTCGTCTCCGCCGCCGAGCTGGAGTTCGGCCCCGGCATGACCGTGATTTCGGGCGAAACCGGCGCCGGAAAATCGCTGCTGGTCGATGCCCTGGGCTTCCTCTCCGGCCTGCGCGCCGACAGCGGCGTGGTGCGCCACGGCGCCGGGCGCGCCGAACTGACCGCCGAATTCGACCTCGCCGATCGCGCCGAAGCCAAGGCCTGGCTGCGCGAACAGGATCTGTTCGACGATGAGGGTCCCGACGACGACGGCACCTGCCAGCTGCGACGCACGATCCGCTCCGACGGCGGTTCGCGGGCCTGGATCAATGGCCGCCCGGTCACCCTCGCCCAGCTCGGCGAACTGGCCGGACTGCTGGTCGAGATCCACGGCCAGCACGAGCACCAGGCGCTGCTGTCCAAGGCCCGCCAGCTCGGTCTGCTCGACGCCTTCGGTCGTCACGGCCCGGTCTTGGCCACGGTGGCGGCGACCGCGGCGACCTGGTCCGCCCTGCAGCGCGAACGCGACGCCCTGTCGAAGGCCGGCGATGTCTCCGACCGCATCGAACTGCTCGAACACCAGTGGCGCGAACTGGAGCGCGAGACACTGGAACCGGCCTCGATCGCCGATCTCGTCGCCCAGCACCGCCGCCACGCCAACGCCGCCGGCCTGATCGACGCCTGCGAACGCGCCCTCGCCTCGCTGGAAGGCGACGACACGCCATCGCTGCTGCAGACCCTGCAGGCCCTGCGCGGCGATCTCGGCCGCGTCCGCAACGACGAACCCCGGCTGGGCGAAGTCGACGGCATGCTCGACGCCGCCGCGATCCAGATCGACGAAGCCACCCGGCTACTGCAGCGGATCCGCGACGATCTCGACCTCGATCCGGAGCGCTTCGATGCTCTGGAGGAGCGGCTCGGACGGCTGCACGAACTCGGCCGCAAACACCGGGTCGCGCCGGAAGCCCTGCACGAGGTCCGCGACCGGCTGGCGACCGAGCTTGACGCGCTGCGCAACGCCGGCAGCCGTCTGGCGGCCCTCGACGGCGAGATCGCCGCGGCCGTGGCCGCCTGGGCCGAGGCGGCGGCGGTCCTCACCCGCGCCCGTCGCGATGCCGCAGCCTCGCTCTCGCAGGCCACGACCGCACTGATCGCCGAACTGGGCATGGGCGGAGGCCGCTTCGAGATCGCGCTGGAACCGGTCGACGCGGCCCGCCCCGACCCGCTGGGCGCCGAACGCGTCGAATTCCTGGTCTCGGCGAATGCCGGACAGCCGACGCGGGCGCTGCGCAAGGTCGCCTCCGGCGGCGAACTCTCGCGTATTTCGCTGGCGATCGAGGTCGCCGCGCTCGGTCTGGACGCGGTGCCGACGATGGTGTTCGACGAAGTCGATTCGGGCATCGGCGGCGCGGTCGCCGAGATCGTCGGCCAGAAACTCCGCGCCCTCGGCGCGACCCGGCAGGTGCTGTGCGTCACCCACCAGCCGCAGGTCGCGGCGCAGGGGCACGCGCACTATCGCGTGAGCAAGGCCGAAGCCGACGGCATGACCCAGAGCGCGGTGCGCAGACTCGATCCGAAGGAACGCCAGGAGGAACTGGCGCGGATGCTCGGCGGTGTCGAGATCAGCAAGGAAGCGCGGGCGGCGGCGAAGCGGCTGCTCGAAAACGTCCTCTGACCGTATCCTTCGAACGGGAACATGTCGTGTCGACCAGTGAAAAGCGCAAACCCAAGGCCAATCGCGATGTCGTCTCCTACGCCTTCGGCCTGCTGCTGACCGGCGCAGGCGTGTTCGGCATCCTCGATGTGCACTGGGTGCTGGAACGGGCCCGTGCGGGGGATGAGTTCATCCTCGGCGGTATCAGCAAATACACGGTCATCACCTTCCTGATCCTGCTGTGGGGTCTGAAGATGCTCGTCATCGGGCACGGCGCACCGCCGCCCCGCCCCGGCGAAACCCCGCCGAAAACACCGATCCGGGATGCGCTCGGAATCGCCCTGTTCGTCGCCGCGTTGTTCGCGGGCATCGCGCTTAAACTCTGGGCCGATGCCGAGCTGGAAGCCCTCGGTTACGAGACGCGTCCACTGCTCGATTTTTGATGCCGTGTACGGATGTGGCGGCGGGATATCGCCTGTCTCGGCGATCGCGCCGGACAACGGCCTGACCGGCCTCGATCCGATGAATCCCGGCGCGGGAACGTCGCGATGGCGGGCACGAGCCCGCCCTACTTCTTCTTCCTGACGTACAACACCAGCGCGTGCGCTTCGATCTCGTAGCCGTATTCGGCCGCAATCCGGTGCTGCAACTGCTCGATCTCGGCGCTCTCGAATTCGATGATCTTGCCGGTGTCGATGTCGACCATGTGGTCGTGATGCTCGCCGCGGTCCAGCTCGTAGACGGCATGGCCGCCCTCGAAGTTGTGCTTGAGCACCAGGCCGGCGGCCTCGAACTGGGTCAGGACGCGGTAGACGGTGGCGAGGCCGATTTCGTCCCCCTCCTCCACCAGCTTCCGGTAGATGTCCTCGGCGGTCATGTGCCGCGGCCGGGCCTGTTCCAGCAACTCCAGGATCCGCATCCGCGGATGTGTGACCTTCAGGCCGAGTTTGCGCAGGTCTTTGGTTTCCATGAACGATCCCGTGAACGCGTCCGGCGTTGCGTTGTGAACGGCGGCATCCAACCCGCGATGAACGACGGCGCCCGGCCCGACTGCCGGTGCGCCTTCGCGTCAGTGTATCATCGGCGGCCGCGACACCCCCTTCTCCCAGCCGGCCGTCTCATGCCCAAGATCACCCGCCGCTCGCTCCGCGCCCCCCTGCTCGTGCTTGCCGTCGCGTTCGCGACCAGCGGTTGCGGCATCCTCTACAAGCAGCCGATCTACCAGGGCAATCTGATCGAGAAGACCGCCGTCGAGCAGTTGCAGGCCGGAATGAGCAAGCAGGACGTGATGAGTCTCCTCGGCACGCCGTCGATCTCCGACCCGTTCGACCAGAACCGCTGGGATTACACCGCCACGCAGCGCATCGATCGCCGCGGCACCACCGAAGTGAAGAACTTCACGGTCTTCTTCGAGAACGGCACGGTCACCCGCTGGGAAGGCGAATACTTCCCCGAGCAGGACGACGCGCTCGCGATGAACGCCCGCCGCCAGTTCGGTCCGAACCTGGCCAAGGACGACAAGAAGAAACGCCGGCGTTGAGCCGGCGTTTTCGCGTCAGGGGCCACAGTCCCTACTGCTTGGCCCGACGGCGTCGGGCCTCTTTCGGATCGATCAGCAGCGGCCGCAGCAGTTCCAGCCGGTCGCCGTCGCGCAGCGGCTGCGCCGGGTCGGCCTTCTCGCCGTAGATCGCCACGCCCACCGCCTCCTGCGCCCACGCGCCCACCGCCGCCAACGCATCGGCGACGGTCGCGCCCGCCGGCAATTCCAGCATGCTCGACGCATGCCGGCGCGGCCAGGCGCGGATCAGCTCGACCCGGATGCGATCCGACATCGCTCAGCCGTCCCCGCGATCGGCCACGCGGACGAAGTCGTCGACCATCCGGTCCGCCAGACTCTGGAACCCCAGCACGAAGGCAGGCCCCAGCAGCTTGGAGCCCGGTTCGAAATCGAGGGTCAGCGTGACCTTGCAGGCCGATTCGTCCAGGGCGTGGAACTGCCAGCGCCCGGTCAGCCGCTTGAACGGCCCGTCGCGCAGGACCATGTCGATGTGATGCGGCGGTACCAGCGTGTTCTCGGTGGTGAACCAGGTGCTCAGGCCGGCCATGCCCAGATCCAGCCGCGCCACCACCCGCGTCGCGTCCGCCTCCAGCACCCGGGCGGCCTCGCACCAGTCGAAACGCCGCGGATAGGCGGCCACATCGTTGACCAGCGCGAACATCTTGCCGGCGGCGTGTTCGACCAGGGCGGAGCGTTGGATGACCGGCATGCGGGCGGGACTCGTTTCGGTGGGCTCGCCTCATCGCCCGGGTTCGGGGACAATGGCGCGGATGAGCAAGCAGAACGCGCAAAAGGATAAGGCAAAGGGCGGCGACAAGTCCGGCAAGGCCGCCCCGCCGATCAAGACCATCGCCCTCAACAAGCGGGCGAAGCACGAGTATCACCTCGAACACCGCTTCGAGGCCGGCATGGCCCTGCAGGGCTGGGAGCTGAAATCGATCCGCGCCGGCCGCGCCAACATCGGCGACAGCTACGCGATGGTCAACGACGGCGAACTGTTCCTGTACGGCTCGCAGATCACCCCGCTGATCCAGGCCTCGACCCACGTCATCGCCAACGACCGCCGCACCCGCAAGCTGCTGCTGCACCGGCGCGAGATCGACCAGCTCGTCGGCAAGATCCAGCGCGACGGCTACACCATCATCCCGACCGCGCTGTACTGGAAGGGCAACAAGGTGAAGCTCGAAATCGCCCTCGCCAAGGGCAAACAGGCCCACGACAAGCGCGAGGCCGCCCGCGACCGCGACTGGGCCCGCGAGAAGCAGCGCGCCATGCGCCACCGCAACAAGGACGCGTGACCGGGTTCGATCGCAGTGGGCGGACTTGAACCGCCCTCCCCCGGCCCCCATACTGCTCCCGTCGATCGAAAGAACGACTCCATCGAACGAAATTCCCGGTCACGGGGGTGCACTGGCTTCGACGGGGGTTGCGAAATCGCACGGCGCATGCCGAGGGGGCAGCTTTCCTCGTTAATCCAGCGGCAAACAATCAGACGCCAACGACGACGTCTACGCTCTGGCCGCTTAAGGCCTAGCCCCGAACCCACTTGTGCCTGTGCTCGTGGATGTAGGGTCATTATCACAGGATCGGCTCCGGCGGCGACCCGTCAACCAGAGCCTAGATCAAGCGGGTATGTCCTGCGGTGTGCTTCGCACGCCGTGTTGCCGCAGGCCGAGAACGAACGGTGAGCTAAGCATGTAGTGCCGGGCATGGAGTGCCTTCGGACGGCGGTTCGATTCCGCCCACCTCCACCAAACGAAAGCCCCGGGCGAAAGCCCGGGGCTTTTTCGTGCGTGATCCGACAAACGGAGCGCGATGCGCCTTGCCGCAGACTCCGACGCTGGCACAATCCCCGCATCATCGCGGCGACAGGGGGGTTGCGACGATGGACGGAAAAGCCGGTGACGTTGACGGCAAGCGAAGAAGGAAGCGAACGAAGGTCGACGCCGGCGATTCGGTCATTCGGCCCGGGACGCGGAAATCCGCCGACGAAAGTCGGGCTGGCGACAAACAGACGCTCGATCATCCTTCACCAGCGAATGGCAGAAGACAGCAGCGCGGCAAACCGTCCCGGAAGACAGCCGCAAGCTCCGACTCCGGCGAATCCACACAGGGCAACCAAGCGCTGCTTCAGGCGATACGGATTCTGTCCTCTCCGCCGAACGGCACCTTCGATCACCCGACGGTAGAAGGCCTGCTCGCGCTCGCCCGAGCCGGAAGCTCGATCTGGAACGCGTGGCGTTTCGAGAACAGGGAATTTTTCCCGAATTTTTCGAATTGCGCTCTGGGAGACGTCGACTTTTCCGGATGTGTTTTCACCCTGCCGGCCCACGCCTCCTCCTGCGCCTCCTTCGCCAGATCGAGGATCGACAATCTCCGCTGCATCGGCACGGAATTCCGCGGGCCGATTGCGTTCTGCGACGCCAGAATCGTGCATTCCGCCGACTTCAGAAACGCCGTTTTCTCTGGCCCCGCGGATTTCGAGGGGTTCGGGGAGGCGCGTTTCCTGGATCCGCCGGAATCGGCACGAATCGCACCGGATGTGGAAAGAAACGCTCGACTCGGACTGCACGCCACCAGGCCGGTCTGCAATTTCTCCAATTGTCGTTTCGAGAAAGGCGTATCGTTTGCATACACGATTTTCAGTTACGGCGATTTTTCCCGCATCAACGTCAGTGGCTCTTCCGATTTCACCCGGGCCACGTTTCATGAAAACGGGGATTTCACCGACGCATCGCTTGGCGAGGCCGCTCACTTTGTCGCGGCGGTCTTCATGGGAACCGCATCGTTCCAGATCCTGACCCACGCGAACAGTTCGACCCTGAACGCAATGACCGTGACCGCGATGGACTTTTCCGGCGCGATCTTCAAGGGAAAGTCCACATTCACCAACAGACATTTCGCCGAGAACACGTCCTTCGGCATGACCAACACGGCCGTTTGCGTACCGGATCACTCGATGCTCGGTAGAACCCATTATTACCAGGCAGGAGGAATCACCACCTTCCACAGAGCCCCGGATTTCCATGGCTGCCTGTTCCACCAGAGCATCGACCTGCATTACACGAATTTTGTGCAGGAATACGGAGAGGAGGCGGCGATCTGCTACAGAACGCTGCGCATGACGATGGAGCAGATCAAGGCGGTGCGCGAGGAACAGCGCTTCTTCCGCATGGAAATGCACGCCGAACGCACGACGCAGCAGGGGTGGCGAAATTTCTTCTCGACATTCTATTGGCTGCTGTCGGATTTCGGCCTCAGCCCGATCAGGCCCCTGATTCTCACCGGCGTGATGGCGATGATCTTCACCATTTTGCACAACGGACTGTCGACCTTCGGCTGGTCCAGCGACCTGTACAACGGATGTCATTCAGCGATCAAGTCCGATCCGAATCTGCACCGCCAATACATCGCGCGCTATGTGATCACCAACGCGATCCCTCTGCCGGGAACGGAAAAGACCCAGGAATTCCTGAGAAACAGGCTGTTCGATGAATGCAAGCGTCCCTGGGTGATGACCGTTGCGAGCATTCTTGAGCTCATGCATCGTGCAACGAGTCTTGTTGCCTTGTTCCTGCTTGGCCTGTCGCTGCGGAATCTGTTCAAGATGAAGTCATGACCCACCCCACCACCACGGCGGCGGAATGAAGCATGCGATTGCGTTCGTCATCGAGACCCGATCCCCGTTCCGAACCGCCGCCGGCACGGGCAACAGACATCAGCCCGCCACGCAATGCCCGCGCTGTCATGCGCGGTCGCGTGATGCAGCGCACAAGCCCCTGATCCCGGTTGCGCGGTGTTCTGGCGTGCGGCGGATCGCTTGCCGCGATGGCGTGTCGAACGTCGGGATTGCGGCGTTTTCAGCGTGCGTTCGCGTGTCTGTTGCGACGCACCACGCGCGGTGTCGCGGGTGTTTTCGCGGCGGTGCAGCATGCGCGATCGGGGGTGTCCACGGCGATTCGTGTTGACCGATGGACGGACAAAACGCTAGCGTACGGTCCAGGCAAGGAACGGTCCCCCCACACGGTCCGTATGCCGATCAGGTTGTCGCTCCCGCAGTCGGAAGCCCTTCCGGCTTTCGTTGCACACACCCTTTCCACACCAAGGATGCAGGTCATGACCCAAAGACTCGGCAAGACCGTTCGTGCGTTGTTTCCCGTTCTCGCCCTGGCCGCTGCCGTTCCGGCGCTGGCCAGCACCCTGAACCAGAACGTTTCCTGGACCATCGATCGCAGCGGCACGACCGCGAAGTACCGCATCGTGGCCTACGGCGATTCGATCTACGCCGGTTACAACGGCTCCGTCACCAATGCCGCGAAGTATTCGGCGCCGACGGTGGACGCCGAGTATCTGTCGGCGCTGTGGAACGCCGACATCGAAAGCGTGCGTCGCGCCAAGTCGGGCGCGGTGGCCTCCGACGTGTACAACAACAAGATCGTGAGCGAACGCTCCTACATGCAGGCGACCTCGACCCGCGTGGTGACGTTCGAAATGTGCGGCAACGACGGCCTGCAGGCGCGCAGCGCGTTCAAGGACCAGACCGGCACCTGCAACTACGGCGTGCTGACCAGCGCGGTCAACAACTGCAAGACCTACGTCGCCTCGGCGATGGACTACATCAACGCCAACGCCTATTCGGGCGTGAAACTGAAGGTCATCGCGAACCTGTACTACCCCGGCTACAACGCCGACAACGTGCAGAGCTCGTGCAACGATCCGACCACCGGCGCAAAGGTCAATCTGCGCGACAAGTTCCTGCCGGCGATCGCGCAGATGAACTACTGGATGTGCGAATACGCCCGCCAGAAGGGCTTCAAGTGCGTGGACAACTTCGCCGAGTACATGGGCGCCGACTACGACAGCAACGGCGACGGCCAGATCGATTCGAACGCGCTGAAGTACGTCGCCGGCGAGAGCGAGTCGAGCTACGTGACCCGCATCACTTCGACCCTGAAGCCGACGCTGCGCGATGCGAACACCCATTTCGTGTCCTCGTCCAGCAGCTACGACTACATCCAGTCCGACGACACCCACCCGACCTATCAGGGCGGCACGGTGAGCGCGGGTCTGTTCGGCGGTTCCACCGGGACGGGCGCGCCGCGCTACACCTCGTTCACCGGCGGCAAGAACCCGATCTGGAACCAGTACGGTCACGAGCGCATGGGCTGGTCGCTGTCGACCCACAGCCCGCCGGCGCCGTAATCGCGACATCGCGTCCATGCACGACCCGGATCGCGACCACAACGCCGCGCCGCCCTCTTCCGAGGGCGGCGACGGCGTGCGTATTTCCCGGCACGACCGCGGCCGTCGCCGGGAATGGTCGTATCTCGCGCTCGCCCTGGCGCTGATCGGCGTCGGTGCGGGTGTCCTGTGGATGCGCGCCGGCGGTGGGTCGCGCGGCGACGCCGATACCGCCATGTCATCGCACGCCACCAGCAACGCGGCGTCATCCGCATCGACCGGGGCCGACGATCCGTCCGTGACCTCGACCGCGCCGCGGATCGTGGCGACCGCACAACCCGCACCGCCGGAACCGCCGCCGGGGCCCGATGATCTGGCCCGTTATGTGCCTGCCGGCGAGGTGCCGACGATGAACGAAGTGATCGAGCACCTGCACGCGGCCGGCATCCGCACCGGACTCGGCGCGTTCAACCCGCCGGGCACCAGCCCGCCGCTGATCGGCCTCGCGGTGCCCGAGGATTTCCCGCTGCCCGAAGGCTACGTCCGCCACTACCAGGCGACCGATGATGGCCAGCGGATCGAACCGATCCTGATGTTCTCGCCCGATTTCCAGTTCTTCGATGCCGACGGTCGCCCCATTCCGATTCCCGAAAATCGCGTGGTGCCGCCCGAACTGGCGCCGCCGGGGCTGACGATCCGTCCGATCGTGCTTCCGCCGCCGCGGCCGACGCCCTCCGGGAGACCTTCGATCTGAGCATGTCCCGGTTTTCCCGTCCCGGCTGGCGCACGCTGGCCGGCGTTCTCGCCAGCGCGCTCCTGTCCGGACTCTACGCACGCGGCGGCAACGCCTACATCGTCGGGTTCTTCGCGCTCGTGCCCTGGCTGCTCGCGCTGGAGACCGACCGCACGGCCGGCGCGTCGCTGCGCAGCGGCTGGATGATGAGCGTCGCCTTCGCGGCGACCGTGTTCGGCTGGTTCGGGGTCGCGATCACGACCTACACCGGCATCGGTGCCGGAATCGGCATCGCCGTGCTGCTGGCGGCCGCACCGCTGATGCAACTGCAGTTCCTGGCGTTCGCGCTGGTGCGTCATCTCGTCGGGCGTCGCCATGGGCCGCTGCTGCGTGCGCTCGCCGGCGCGGCGGCGTGGACCGCGACCGAATGGCTCGCGCCGAAACTGCTCGACGACACGCTCGGCCATGGGCTGTTTCCGTCGCTGGCGCTCCGTCAGTTCGCCGATGTCGGCGGCGCCGCGGGCCTGACCTTCCTGCTGATTCTGTGCAACGAAGCGCTGGCGAGGACCCTCCTCATCGCGCGCGGCGCGCAGGGCCCGCACGCGGCCCTGCGTCCGCTGGCGCTGGCCGTCGCGGTGCCGGCGGCGCTGGTCGCCTACGGCACGATCCGCCTCGCGATGCTGCCCGCTCCGTCCGGCGAGCCGCTGCGCGTCGGCATGGTGCAATCGAACATCGTCGACTACGAGCGCATGCGCCGCGAACTCGGCGCCTACGCGGTGGTGCGCGAAATCCTCGACACGCATTACGGAATGTCGCAGGAAGCGATCGATCTGCATCGCGTCGATGCGCTGTTGTGGTCGGAAACCGTGTACCCCACCACGTTCGGTCACCCCAAGAGTCCCGACGGCGCGGCGCTCGACGGCGAGATCCAGCGCTTCGTCGACACCGTGCGCGTGCCGCTGGTGTTCGGCACCTACGACATCGACGAGGCCGGCGAATACAACGCGGCGGCGATCGTCGAACCCGACCGGGGACTGCTCGGGTTCTACCGCAAGACCAATCCGTTTCCGCTGACCGAGTACGTGCCGGCCTGGCTGGACGGGCCGCGCTTCCGTCAGGCGATGCCGTGGACCGGCGGTTGGCGGGCCGGCGACGGTGCGCGCGTGTTTCCGCTGCGCCTCGCCGATGGCCGCGAGATCCCGGTGCTGCCGATGATCTGCCTGGACGATGTCGACAGCGGTCTCGCCATCGACGGGGCCCGCCTCGGGGCGCAGGTCATCGTCGGTCTGTCGAACGATTCGTGGTTCACACGCTACCCGGTCGGTGCCGATCTGCATCTGGCGGTGGCCGCGTTCCGCAGCATCGAGACCCGGATGCCGCAGCTCCGAGTGACCACCAACGGCATCAGCTCGGCGATCGATGCGACCGGCACGGTGCTCGCGGCGACCGCGATGGACGAACGCAAACTGCTGATCGGCGAAGTGCATGCCGGACCGCCGCCGAAGACGCTGATGGTGCTGTGGGGCGACTGGGTCGGCCGCGCGGGACTCGCCGGTCTGTTGCTGCTGCTCGTCGTCGATGTGCTGCGTGCGCGCCGTCGGCGCGGCGATGCCGGTGTTGCGGATGTGGTCGATGCCGTTTCCTCCGGCCCCTTCCAGTCCGACGCGATCGTAGTGGCGCCGATGTGGCGGATCGCGGCGGCGGCGCTGCGCGTGCTCGCACGCGGCAGTCTGCTGTGGATGGCCGTGGCCGCGCTGCGGTTGGACCCGTCGCAGACCCATCCGCTGTCGCAGATCACGCTGTTCGGCACGCTGGTCGTGTTGCCGGAAGCCGCGGCCTGGGCGTTGCTGCGCGCGTTCGCGGCGGCGCTGCGCATCGACGACGACGCCCTGGTGCTCGAACAGGCCTCGCGGCGCATCGAGATTCCGCTGCGCGAGATCGCCGCGGTCGAACCGTGGCGATGGCCGCTGCCCGGGGCCGGCGTGCGCCTGCGGCTGATGTCGGGTCGCGACTGGTCGCATGGGATCGCGCTGGCCGATCCGAAAGCGTTCACTGAGGCCCTGCTCCGTGCCGGCGCGATGTCATCGGTCGCCGAAACCGCACGCACCGCCGGCACGCGCGCCTTCGCCGCACGCTGGGCGCACGTCCGTGCGTGCGTGCCGCGACGATGGTTCGATCATCCGCTGCTGAAGTTCGTGCTGTTTCCGTTGGTTCCGACGTTGCCGGCGTTCCGGTTGCACCAGTACATCGCCTATGGCGGCACGTTCGGCGAGTACCACAGCTTCGGCCTACAGGCCTATCTGACCGCGTTCGGCCTGTGGTGGGCGTCGTGGGCGATCGGGCTCACGCTGTTCGCGGCGGGGCTGCGGGTGGTGATCGAACTCGGCACCCTGCTCGCGCTGTGGCTGCGGCCGATACGGGCCGTCGAGGCGCGACGCTGGCTGGAACGCCTGGGCCGGCTGCTGTTCTTCGTCGGCGTGCCGGCGTGGCTGGCGATGCGCCTGCTGTCGGGCTGAAGCATCGCGCCTGGCCGGCGTCGCCTTGACAATGTCGCGACAGCGACAGCAGCATGTTCGATATTTCGAACACCCGAGGCCGGACGTGACCACCAGCGGAATCCAGCCAGCCGCCGTGGCGCGATTCACCGAGCGCGAGCGCACCCGCTTCCGTGAGCGCAATCCGAACTCGATCGCGCTGGGCGAACGCGCGCGGCATTCGCTCTATGCCGGCGTGCCGATGCACTGGATGGCCGACTGGTCGACCCCCAGTCCGCTGTTCGTCGCCCGCGCCAAGGGCGCGCGCTTCCACGATGTCGACGGTCACGACTACATCGACTTCTGCCTTGGCGACACCGGCAGCATGTTCGGGCATTCGCCCGATCCGATCGTCCGCGCGTTGACCGAACAGGCGAATCGCGGCCTGACCACGATGCTGCCCGGCGAGGACGCCGTGGTCTGCGGCGAACTGCTCGCCGAGCGCTTCGGGCTGCCGTTCTGGCAGGTGACCGCGACCGCCACCGACGCCAACCGCTACGTGCTGCGCTGGGCGCGCGCGATCACCGGCCGCAGGACGTTGCTGGTGTTCGATGGCTGCTATCACGGCACCGTCGACGACGTGATGGTGCGCGCGCGTGGCGGTCGCACCGTGCATCGCTCCGGGCTGGTCGGCCAGGCCTACGATCTCACGCAGTACAGCCGCGCGATCCCGTTCAACGACCTCGACGCGCTGGAAGCGGCGCTGGCGCAGGGCGACGTCTGCGCACTGCTGTGCGAACCGGCGATGACCAACATCGGCATGGTCCTGCCCGATCCGGGCTTCCTCGCCGCCTGCCGCGCGCTCACGCGTCGCCATGGCGCGCTGCTGATCATCGACGAGACCCACACCATCTCCACCGGCATCGGCGGCTGCACGCGGCTGTGGGATCTGGCGCCGGATTTCTTCGTGGTCGGCAAACCGATCGCCGGCGGCGTGCCCTGCGGCGTGTTCGGCTGCACAGAGGAGATGGCCGAGCGGATGGCGTCCGCACGCGATCGCGCCCAGACCGACGCCCACGGACATGGCCACAGCGGCATGGGCACCACCCTGTCGGCGAACGCGCTGGCGATGCACTGCATGCGCGCGAATCTCGAACAGGTGATGACACCGGCCGCCTACGCCCACATGCTGCCGCTGGCGCAGCGGCTCGCGGATGGTTTCCGGCGTACGATCGCGCACCACGGACTGGCGTGGTCGGTGACCGAACTCGGCGCACGCTGCGAATTCCAGTTCTGCCCAGTGCCGCCGCGCACCGGTGCCGAAGCCGAGGCCGCGTTCGACGACCCGCTGCAGCAGGCGCTGCATCTGTATCTCATCAACCGCGGCCTGCTGATCACGCCGTTCCACAACATGACCCTGTGTTGTCCGGACACCACGGCAGACGACGTCGACACGCTGATCTCGACGCTCGACACCGCGCTGACCGAACTGCTGTCGATGCCCGACGCCCGCGCCTGAGCCGCAATCCCCTCCTTCCGAGACCCGCACGATGATGCCCGCCGATCCGCAGGAAGCCCGCGATTTCCTCGCCCGCCACCCCGAGGTCCGCAGCATCGAGATGATGCTGATCGACGCCAACGGCGTGCCGCGCGGCAAACTGCTGCACCGCGACGAACTGCTCGCGATCTACGAACACGGACGACCGCTGCCGAGTTCGATCCTCGGACTGACGATCCGTGGCGAAGATGTGGAATCGACCGGACTGGTGTGGGAGGTCGCCGATGCCGATTGCTGGACGATGCCGATCCCCGGCAGTCTGTGCCTGCAACCGTGGCGCGCCGAACCCACCGGCCAGGTGCAGGTGACGATGCATCCGCAGCGCGGCCTGCCCGCCGCGAACGGCGATCCGCGGCAGGTGCTGATCCGCACGATCGACGCGCTGAAGGCCGACGGTCTGCATCCGGTGATGGCGGTCGAACTCGAGTTCTACCTGCTCGACCGCGAACGCGACGCGCACGGCCGGCCGCAACCGGCGCGGCTCGGCGACGGCACGCGTCCGCAGTCGCCGCAGGTCTACAGCGTGCACGAACTCGAACTGCTGCAGCCCTTCCTCGACGACCTGTACGCGGCGTGCGCTGCGCAGGGGCTGCCCGTGCGCACCGCGATCTCCGAATACGCGCCGGGGCAGCTCGAACTGACCCTGGAACACCGGTTCGACGCGCTGCGCGCGATCGACGAAGGCGTGCGCTACAAGCGGCTGGTCAAGGGCGTCGCCGCGAAACACGGCTGTCAGGCGAGTTTCATGGCCAAGCCCTTCGGCGATCGCGCCGGCAGCGGTCTGCACATGCACCTGAGTCTGGCCGACGCCGAGGGCGTCAACCTGATGGCGGACGAGGACCCGCACGGCACGCCGCTGCTGCGCCACGCGATCGGCGGCATGATGGCGACGCTGGACGAAGCGCTCGCGTTCTTCTGCCCGAACGCGAATTCCTATCGCCGCTTCCAGGCCAACAGCTACGCGCCGCTGGCGAAAAGCTGGGGCGTGAACAATCGCACGGTGTCGTTCCGCATTCCCGGCGGCCCGGCCAAGACGCGGCACGTCGAACACCGCATCTGCGGTGCGGACGCGAACCCCTACCTCGCCGCGGCGGCGATGCTCGCCGGCCTGCGCACCGGGATCCGCGACGCGATCGACCCGGGCCCACCGATCGTCGGCAACGGTTACGAACAGGCCCGCGACACGCTGTCGACCGACTGGCTGAGCGCCCTGCGCGCGCTCGAACGCTCGACCTGGGCGCGCGAGGCGCTCGGCGATGCGTTCGTGGACATCTATCTGGCGATCAAGTGGGAGGAATACCGTCAGTTCACCGCCGAGGTCGGCGAGCAGGATTGGCGCTGGTATCTGAGTCACGCCTGATCCTGATTCGCGGAGCATGTTGGCGGCTTGAGGCTGTCTCACGCTTTTCATCGACATCACAGAACTTTCCCGGCCTGATCTCAAAGCGTCGCCCTGGCCGATTCGTTTCGACGACATCACCGAAACGACGCGCCGCCCGGGAATCGGAGACCCAGCGGGCGACGGACAGGAGGTCCGTCGTTTTTCGACAAGGCATGGATGCCTTGTCGAAAAATCCCGGTCACCTGCCGGTTGGCAGATTTGAATCGGATTTGAGTGTTTTCTTTGCGCCACTTTCTTTTCAAAAAGAAAGTGGCCCGCGCGCCAGCGCGGAAAGGATTCCGGGAATTCCCCGCAATCCATGGCCAGCCCGCGTCGAGAGCGTCACGCGCTTGCCGCGAGGCCGCCGGGACATCGTGAGGCACGGCCGAGGGCGTCGAAAATCCGTCGCGGATGGCTCGGAATGACGACACGATGTCATCAAGCACTCCCGCCCATCAACCGCCATCGCCCGCCCGGGATCCAGCCCACTCGGTATGCGTGCACGCCAGATGCACCAGCAACCCCGCCAGCGACACCAGATCCTGCCGGTTGTGCTCGGCGACGCGACGCAGGTCGCGGGCGCAGCCACCGCGCAGATAGCGCAACCACGCCGCGGGCGCTTCGGTGCCCGGGAGATCGTCCTCGCGGACGATGCCGAGCACGCGGCGCTCGATGGTCGCGAGCCGGCAGTTCTCCCAGCGTCCGCGCCATCGGCGGCGCGCGGGATGCAGCAGATCGACATGCGCACAGTCCGGCAACGGATCGCACAGCCGAGCCAGTCGGAAGCGCGTACGCAGCAGCGGCGCGTCGTAGCTGCGGCCGTTGTAGCTGACCAGTACGGTGCTGGGCCGCAGGCTCGCGGCGAAGGCGGCGAGCAGATCGCGTTCGGCGGACAGTGCTGTGATCAGCCATTGGCGGATGCGCAGGCCGTCATCGCCCCACTGCGCGGTGCCGATCATGAACGCGCGGGTGCCCGTACCGCCGGCGAGCCCGGTGGTCTCGGTGTCGAAACACAGCGCATCGGATGCGGCGATAGCGGCGTCGCGACGATCGAAGGCCAGATCGAACCGCGCCGGCGGTGGTTCACCGGGCTGGAGGTGCTCGATCAGCCGCAACCCCGGCGCGATCTCCTCGCCCGGCAGGTCGCGATCGACCGCTTCGTGCGTGCGCGCGATGCGTTCCGGTGCGCGCACGCGCAGCAAGCGGCGCAGATCGTCGATCGTCTGCACCGGCGACGGACGCGGTGCCGTCGCCGTGGGCGCACGCGGCGGTGACGCGCCCTGCCCCGCCTGCCGGCGCAGCGTGCGCAGGCGTTCGAGCGTGGCGGTGCTCACGCCGATCCCTGCGCGGCCGACAGCGCGGTGAGCACCCGCCGCGCGTGCGCCTTCGCGGTGCGATCCGCTGCCGCGTCGTCCTCCAGCACCGGACCGACGCAGGCCGGACACCCGGCCTTGCAGGGACAGGCATCGATCAACGCGGCCGCGAGTCCGATCAGTTCGGCCCGGCGTTGCCAGAGCGGTTCGGCCAGCCCCACGCCGCCGGGATAGTTGTCGTAGAGATACAGCGTCGGCACGAACGCCTGCGGATCGACCTCGACCTCCGCGCCGTCCGCAGCACGCAATCGTCCGCGCCCGCGCGCATCCGCGACCGCGGACCATGCGCCATCTCCGCTGCCGACCGCTTTCTGCAGATCCGCGGCGTCGGCCATCGCGGCGATGCGCGCGACCACGTGCAGCGCATGGGCGGCGCCGAGAAATCCTTCCAGCGCCTCCTGCTTCGAGGCGAACAGACCATCGAGCACCGGCTGCGACAATTGCCACCACACCGCGGTGGTGTGCATTTCCGCGTCGGGCAGGTTCACCGGGCCATAGCCGATGTTCTCGTGGGTGTAGTAGCGGATCTTCTTGTAACCGGCGACGCGGCGGACCACGTGCACTTCGCCGTGATGGCAGACGCCGGCGCCCGCGACCGCGCCGTCGAAGGATTCCAGCACCTTCAGCCGGGTGTAGTCGATCGCATCGGTGTAGTAATCGACCCGGGTGCGGGTGACGAAAGCCTTGCGCCCGTCCCAGTCGAGCCGCTCGACCTGGTACGGCGTGGACTGGACCATGTGGATGGCGCCTTCGTACAGCATCAGCGGCGCCGAGCTGAAGTCGACCTCGGCGATGATGGTCTGCCGCCCGTCGCTGCGATCGACCACCACGAAATTGCCGTCGGCGACCGAACGCAGGCTCACGGCATTCGCCGGATAACTGTCGGCGATCCATTCCCAGGCTCCGCCTTCGGCATGCAGTACGCCGTCCTCGGCCAGCAGCTCCAGCCAGATCCGCGGTTCGATCGGCCCGAAGCGGTCGCCTTCCCGGAATGGCAGCTCGAACGCGGCGCAGCGGATGTGATCGAGCAGGATCACCGGCTGATCGGGCGCGATGCGCGCGTGCTCGGGCGGTGCGGACGAGAAAAATTCGGGATGGCGGACGATGTACTGATCGAGCGGATCGGAGCCCGCGATCAGCACGCCGATCGACGGCTGCTGTCGACGCCCGGCGCGACCGAAACGCTGCCAGGTCGCGGCGATGCCGCCGGGATAGCCGTTGAGGATCACCGCATCCAGACTGCCGATGTCGACGCCCAGCTCCAGCGCCGAGGTCGCGACGATGCCGTCGACCCGCCCCGCGCGCATCGCGCGCTCGGCCTCGCGGCGTTCGGTGGGCAGATACCCGCCGCGATAGGCGCGGATCCGCGCCGGCTTGCGCGGATCGTGATCGAACACGTCCTTCAGGTACTTCGTCAGCACCTCGACCATCGTCCGCGACTGCGCGAACACCAGCGTCTTCAGCCCGGCCTTGATCGCCATGCGCGCGATCCGCGTGCTCTGCGAACGCGCGGACGCGCGCAGCCCGAGATCGGGATTCACCACCGGCGGGTTCCACAGCAGCACGTGCCGATCGCCGCCGGGGGCGCCCGACTCGTCGATCGCGCTGACCGCGCGCCCGATCAGGGCCTCGGCATGCGCCTTCGGATTGCCGATGGTGGCCGAGCACAGGATGAACTGCGGCCGCGCACCGTAGAAGGCGCAGATCCGCGCCAGTCGACGCAGTACATTGGCCAGATGCGAGCCGAACACGCCGCGATAGGTGTGGATTTCGTCGATCACCACGTAGCGCAGATTCTCGAACAACTGCGCCCATTTCGTGTGATGCGGCAGGATGCCCTGATGCAGCATGTCCGGATTGGTGACCACGATGTCGCCGTTGAGCCGGATCGCCTGGCGCTGATCGCCCGGGGTGTCGCCGTCGAACGTCGCCGCGCGCACGCCGAGATCGCCGGCCTTCGTCAGTTCCAGCAGTTCCGCCACCTGATCCTGCGCCAGGGCCTTGGTCGGAAACAGGTAGAGCGCCTTCGCCCGCGCGTCCAGCGCGGCCGCCAGCACCGGCAGCGTGTAGCACAGGGTCTTGCCCGACGCGGTGGGCGTGACCACCACGACATCCTCCCCGCGCTGCGTCCTCGTCCAGGCCTCGGCCTGATGGCTGTAGAGCCGATCCACGCCGCGCGCACGCAGCGCCTGCGCGAGCCGCGGCGGCAGATCGTCGGGAAATGCGGCGTAGCGTCCCTCGCGACCGGGGACGGTGATCATCCCGGTGATGCGGTCGGGGTATTTGGCGGACAACCGGCGGGCGAGCATGGCGCCGCCGGGCGCGGATCGCTGCGGAGCACGGTCGGCGTCCTCGGAACGAACGACGGCGGACATCGGCGGCACTCCGGATGAAGGGATCGCAGATGTACGCCGCGGGTGTCTCACCGGATGAGACGCGGACCCGCGCCATGGATCACCGCACGCCATCCGCTCTCCACGCCGTTCGTCGAGACGCCCTACCCGTCGCGGTGGGGAGGAGGCACACTCGACCGGCATCGCGTCGGGGGGATGCAGCCGCGGTTCGTCCGCGCACTGTGCTGTTCCGTCCGCGTCGCATGCCCGAACGGCGACCGGAAGCGGAACATGCCGGCATCCCCGGGATTGGGAATCCCGATGCGATGCGACGTGGCCATCGAAGGCGCCGACCACTCCGATCACACGAGACAGGGGGTCACATGCAACGGCAGTCCTTCGAGAACATCTGCGAAAATTCCAGCGCTTCGCTCTGGCAGGCGCCCGTGGACGACAACGGTCTTCCGCCGCCGGAAATCATGAGCGACGAGGCGATGAACGCGCAGGCGGGTCCGCATCCCTACTGGGCGCATCGCAAGATCGTTCACGTCGATGCGTTCCTGGCCCAGCATGCCGGTTTTTTCGGCAATAGAAAGCACATCCGGCTGCAAACGCAATACATTCCGCGGATGACGGCGAACGACCGATTCATCCGTGGATACAGCACGGCTCCGGGGCACTGGTTGATGCGTGATTTCGACCAGAACGTGTGGCGGCCAACCGTCAACACCCAGCACAGCGCGATCGTGCGCATCCAGAACGGCGGCAATCACAATGACCTGTTCTACGGCATGTACTTCTGCCCGGATGCCGGTCTCGAAGCGTTCTCCGCATCCAATCCTCTGGTGCTGTGGGTGCAGAACTACCACCTTGAAGGCAACACGCAGATATCGGAAGGCAACACGCATCCCAACGATGGCAATCACATGCAGATCGACCGCGGCGTCGGCTATCCGTTCCCGAACGGTGGAGACTATTTCCGTTTCTGAGGCGTGATCGGAACACACGCATCACCGGTCCGGCATCCGTCCGGACCGGTTCCGAGCACCGGCAGACGGCCGGGCTGCGGACGCTCGGCCGCTCAGCTCATCAACGCCTCGGCCGCGACCGAGTTGAGCTCCTGGTTCCAGTCGCTCATCAGGGCGAGATACAGCAGTTTCTCGAATTCGGCGTGGAAGCGTCCGACCACCGCATGCGGGTCGGGGACGAGCTTGGCGTCGGCGATCATGCCGAAGTGGACCCGGCCGTTGTAGCTGAGGATCGACAGGCCGATGCCGATCGAGCCGGTCTGCGGGACCCAGAACATCATTTCCCGGATCTTGCCGCCAGCCAGATACAGCGGTTGCTGCGGTCCGGGGACATTGGTGGCGACCGTGGTCGCCTTGCGGCTGAACAGTTCGAGCGCGAGTTCCTGCACCGCCGACGGCGCCATGCCGAGTGCCGCCAGCAGGCCGTAGGCGACGATCGCCTGTCGGGAGTTCTTGAGCTGGCGCATGCATTCGGCGACGTGCTCCAGACGGCGGATCGGATTGCCGATGCCGACCGGGAGGTCGAGGAAGACGAGGCCGAAGTGGTTGCCGAGCTTGCGCGCGTGTTCGAGCGGACGCAGGTTCACCGGCACGGTGGCGCGCAAGGTCAGGCCCTCGACGTGCTCGCCGCGTTCGATCATGTAGTCGCGGAGCGCGCCGGCGGCGGTGGCCATCAGGACATCGTTGACCGTGCAGTCGCAGGCGCGGCCGACGGCCTTCACTTCCTCCAGGTCCAGCGGCGGCGCCCAGGCCACGCGCTTGCTGACGCCGAGCTTGCCGCGCAGCAGCGACGGCGGATCGTCCGACAGGGCGAGCGCCTGCACCAGCTCGCGGGCGATGTCGCCGCCCTCCTTCGCCAGCACCCCGGCAAGGGTCGGGTCGCGGTACATGTCCATGCCCTTCTCGAACATCTTCGAGCCGAGCTTGGCGTAACGCTCCATCGCGCCGACGCGCTGGGCGACCTTGGCGCCGTCTTGTTTCAGCCAGGCCTTGCCCAGATCCGCGCCCTTGACCGGTTCGCGGGTGGTGTCGGTCAACGACAGCAGCACCTGCACGAGCGCGATGCCGTCGGCGTAACTGTGGTGGATGCGCGCGATCAGCGCGGAACCGCCGTGGTATTTCTCGACCAGATGGAATTGCCAGAGCGGTTTGGATTTGTCGAGCGGGCTGGAAGCGAGCGCGCCGGCCAGGCGTTCGAGCGATTTCTGGTCGGCGCGTCCGGGCAGCGCCGAGATGCGCACGTGCCAGTCGAGATCGAAATTCTCGTCGTCCTGCCAGGCCATGCCGGCGGGTGTCTCGACCGGCTTCATCCGGAACCGGGTGTAGGCGAGGAAGCGCCGTTCGATCACCTTCTTCAGTTTCGCCAGCGGGATGTGCTCGTCGAACATGAGCACGCCGGTGATCATCATCGGATTGGTCGGGCCTTCCATCCGCAGCCAGGCGGTGTCGACCCGCGACATCGACTCGCGGCGGGGCCGCTTGAACGCGGTCTGTTTTGCGGATGTGTCGTCGGCCATGGTGTCCTCCCTACCTGCCCGGGAGTGAATCACGGGCCCGGGCCGCGGTCAACGCGATTCCGGCCACCTCATTCGCGGTCGCCGCCGATCCGCTTGTAGGCCGCCAGCGCCGCCTCGCGGCCCTCGGCGAGACCGACGACGGGCCGGCGCGGATAGTCCGGCGCCAACCGGGCGAGCGTGCGCGGTTCGGTCCACGGCGCATGGCGCAGCGCCTGCGGCAGTCGCGCCAGTTCGGGAAGCCAGCGGGTGAGATACGCGGCGTCGGGATCGAACTTTTCCGACTGCGTGACCGGGTTGAAGATGCGGAAATACGGCGCGGCGTCGGCACCGGTGCCGCCGATCCATTGCCAGCCGAGCGTGTTGTTGGCGAGGTCGGCATCCACCAGCGTGTCCCAGAACCAGCGCGCGCCCTCGCGCCAGTGATAGCGCAGGTGTTTGCACAGATAGCTGCCGACGATCATGCGCACACGGTTGTGCATCCAACCGGTGTGCCAGAGTTCGCGCATGCCGGCATCGACGATCGGCACGCCGGTGCGGCCATGACGCCAGGCCTCGCGCAGGCGCTCGTCCACCCGCGCCCACGGGAAATCGGCGAAGCGCGGGTTGAGGTTCTGCTCGGGCGTGTGCGGGAAGTGATGCAACAAGTGGTACGCGAACTCGCGCCAGCCGAGCTGGCGGACGTAGCCTTCGATCTGCGCCTGCGGCGCGCCGGGCGGCAGCGCCCGCAGCGTGGCGGCGATGCGCCAGGGCGCGATCTCGCCGTGATGCAGATGCGGCGACAGCCGCGAGGTGCCGGTGTGATCCGGCCGATCGCGTTCGTCGAGATATTCGCCGACGGCGCCCTCGGCGAACCGCTTCAAGGCCGCGTGCGCGCCGGCCTCGCCGGGTTCGAAGCGTTCCCAGAAACCGGCATCCCACCCCAGCGCAGGCGCCAGCCCCAGTGAGTCCAATGGGAGTCCGTGCGGACCGTCGTCGACCCGGGGCAGCGTCGCCGGGGCATCGCACAGCGCCGGCAACGACAGTTGCGCGGCGCCGGCGCGCCAGAACGGCGTGAACACCTTGTACGGATCGCCCTGCTTATTGAGCAGCTTCCACGGCTCGATCAACAGCGCGCCGTTGAAGCTTTCCGCGCGCAGCCCCTGACGCCGGAGCGCGGCCTTGACCGCGGTGTCGCGCTTCTCGATCGCCGGTTCGTAGCGACGGTTCCAGAACACCGCTTCGGCATCGCAGGCGGCGGCGAGCGTCTGCAGGGTCTGCAGGCTCGGCGCATGGAAGACGCGCAGTCGCGAACCGCGACGCCGCAGGTCGGCGTCGAGCGCCGCCAGCGACCGCTGCCGCCAGGCCAGCACCGCCGCGCCCGGGGCCCAGTCGCCCTCTTCTTCCGGTGCGTGGATGTAGACCGGAATCGGCGCGTAGCCGCCGTCGAGCGCGGCCTGCAGCGCCGGATGATCGGCGAGCCGCAGGTCGTTGCGGAACCAGACGATCGCGTTGGCCATCAACTCACCTTGAATGCGGGCCTCACGCCCAGGAAACCGCCGTCTACCGCGATGATCTGGCCACTGATCCAGCCGGCCTGCGGCGACACCAGGAACGCGGCCAGCGCCGCGGCATCGTCCGCGGTGCCGTGCCGGCCCAACGGATACTGCGCCGACACCGCCCGGCGCGCCAGATCGCTGGACACGAATTTCGCGGTGGCGGGCGTGTCCATCAGGCCGGGCGCGATCGCGTTCACCCGCAGGCCGAGGCTGGAGGCATCGGCCGCGAGCGCGCGGGTCAGCGCTTCCACACCGCCCTTGGCCGCGGCGATGGCGGGATGGTTGCCCACGCCCACGCCGGCCGCCACCGAACTGAAGAACACCAGCGCGCCCCCGCGCTTTTCCGCCTGCAGCGCGGCGACATAGGCCTTGGACACGAAGAACGCGGTATCGAGATTGGCCGAGAGGCAGTCGCGGTACTGCGCCTCGCTGGTGCGGCCGATCGGCGCGATCAGCACCGCGCCGGCACAGTTGACGACCGCATCCGGGGCCTGGCCGAAGGCGGCTTTTGCGGTTTCGAAGGCGTCGACGGCGCCGGCTTCGGTGGAGACGTCCGCCTCGATGGCGACATCGGTTTCCGCGGGCGCGAGGCGACCGCGGTCGCGACCGACCAGCGCCAGGCGCCAGCCTTCCGCTCGCAGCAGGGTGGCCAGGGCCGTGGCGACGCCGCCGGAGGCGCCGGTGATGAGACAGGTTCGGGAACTATCGGGAGAGGTCTTCATGCCCTGCATTACGGATCCGAGGGCGGAATGGTTGCAGTCTCCGCCAGCGCGCGACGCAGCGCCGCGGCGCGGGCCCGGATCGCCTCCAGGCGCTCGGGCGCCAGACGGTCCAGATTGCGCCACTGCATGCCCGCGCGCGGATGATCGCGGAAACGCGCGGCGTGGCGATCGAGGAAATCCCAGTACAGCGTGGTGAACGGACAGGCCTTCGGGCCCAGCGCCTCGGCCGGGTCGAAGGGACAGCCGGCGCAGTGGTTCGACATGCGCTGGATGTATTTGCCCGACGCGGCATACGGCTTCGACACCATCATCCCGCCGTCGGCGTACTGGCTCATGCCCAGCACGTTGGGCAGTTCCACCCATTCCACCGCATCGACGTAGACCGCGAGATACCAGGTGTGGATCTCGCGCGGGCGCACGCCGAGCAGCAGCGCGAACAGGCCGGTCACCATCAGTCGCTGGATATGGTGGGCGTAGCCGAGATCGAGCGTCTGCCGCAGCGCGTCGCGCATGCATGCCATCCGCGTCTCGCCGGTCCAGAACAGCGCCGGCAGCGGTTGATCGGCGCCGAGGGCGTTGTCGTCGAGGAACCCGGGCATCCGCAGCCAGTACACGCCGCGCACGTATTCGCGCCAGCCGAGAATCTGGCGGACGAAGCCTTCGACCGCTTCGATCGGTGCCCGCCCCGCGCGCCACGCCGCCACCGCCGCATCGACCGCGCGGCGCGGCGACAGCAGCTTGAGGTTCATCGCCGCCGACAGCCGCGCGTGGTACAGCCACGGCTCACCCGCCCAGATCGCATCCTGGTAACGGCCGAACAGCGGCAGGCGATGATCGATGAAGTCCTGCAGCGCGTCTTCCGCCTGCGCCGCGGTCAACGGCCAATCGAATTCGTCCAGCCGGCCCGGATGATCGGCGAAACGCGCGTTCACCAGATCAACGACTTCGCGGGTGATCGCGTCGCGTCCGAACGCGCGCGGCGCGGGCAGACGTCCGGGGCCCTTCCTGCCGAAGGTCTCGCGATTCTCGCTGTCGAAATTCCAGCGCCCGCCGACCGGCTGTCCATCGTCCATCAGCACGTCTTCGCGCTTGCGCAGCCAGCGGTAGAAGAACTCCAGACGCAGTTCCTTCCTGCCCTTGGCCCAGTCGGCGAAATCTTCGGGTGTGGCGTGGAAGTGCAGATCCTGACGTTCGATCCAATCCACGCCGGCCGCGCGACACACCTGCGGCAGCGACTGCGCCAACCGCCATTCGCCGGGTTTCACCGCGAGCACGCGCGCCGGTTTCAGCCGCGCGAGATCGGCGGCGAGCGCATCCTCCAGCGACGCGTGGTCGTGGGCGCCGAGCGCGCGGTATTCGACCCGAAATCCGCGGGCGAGCAGCGCGTCGCGGAAATGGCGCATGGCGGAGAGAAACATCGCGATCCGCGCCTTGGTGCTCCAGACCTGGGTCGCCTCGTGCGCGACTTCCGCCATCCACACCGCGTCGCGCGCGGGATCGAAATCGTCGAAGACCGCGGATGCGGCGTCGAGCTGATCGCCGAGCACGACCACCAGATCGCGCACAGCGGCGGTCATCGATCCGGGACCGCGCCGCCGCGGTATTCGCGGGGAATCCGGTCGTTCAGTCCGACCAGGATCTCGTAGGGAATCGTCCCGGCGGCCTGTGCCACCGCCTCGCAGGGAATTTCGGCATCGCCCTGACGACCGATCAAGACCACGTCGTCCTCGTTGTAGGCGGTGCCGTCCGGTCCGATGTCGACCATGAACTGGTCCATGCAGATCCGGCCGACGATGGGATGGCGCTGCCCGCGGATCAGCACCTCGCCGCGCGAGGACAGCGCGCGCGGGAAACCGTCCCCGTAACCGATCGGCACCGTGACCACGCGGGTGTCGCGCGGCGCCGCCCACGTCGCGCCGTAACTGACGGTGCGTCCGGCCTTCACCACCTTGAAGTACACGACCTGCGAGACCAGCGACAGCGCGGGCCTGAGATCGACCGTACGCCGCGACGCGGGATCCGGCAGCACGCCGTACAGCGCGATCCCGGGGCGCACCATGTCGAGGCAGGTCTCCGGAAAATGCAGGACGCCGCCGGAATTCGCGAGATGCCGCAGCGGCATCGGCGCGCCGATGCGGTCGAAGTGCGCGCAGGCGTCGAGGAAACGCTGCAATTGCTGCAGGGTCATCGACGACGCGGGATCGTCCGCGCAGGCGAGGTGCGAATACACGCCCTTGACCACGCACCAGCGCGATGCGACCGCCGCTTCGATGAAGGCGGCGGCGCTGTAGCTGTGCACGCCGATGCGCTCCATGCCGGTATCGAGCTTGAGATGGATCGTCGCCTTGCGGCCAAGCGCCTCGGCCGCGGTCTCGACCTGACGCAGCTTGTCGAGCGACGACACCGTGATTTCGAGATCGTGGCGGATGAACTGCGCGGCCTGCGGGCCGAAGATGCCGCCGAGCACGAGGATCGGCACATGCACGCCGGCCTGACGCAGGGCGACGCCCTCCTCCACGAACGCCACGCCGAGCTGTTCCACGCCCTGCGCCTGCAGATGCCGCGCGACCGGGATCAGTCCGTGGCCATAGGCGTTGGCCTTCACGATGCCCATCACCGGCACGCCGGCCCTGGCGCGCAGCGCGTGCAGATTGTGGCTGAGCGCGTCGAGATCGACGCGGATGCGGGTGGGACGGTCGCTGGCCTCCGCATGGCGATGGCGCAGCGCGTCGATGTCGTCGTCGGGGGCGGACGGGGGCGGCGGTACGGTCATGCGGCATTTTACCGGTCCCGCTCGCGGATGACGTTCTTTCCGGGATCCCACATGGAGCGCGCGGATGCCCGGTTACCTGATCACCTATCGCGACAGTGGCTGGCGCAACCAGATGGCCCGCCACGACTTCAACGATGCCGTCCGTTTCGTGCCCTGGCCCGACGCGCAGAACGACCGCCTGTCCTCGTTCCGGTTCCTGTTGCCGGTGGGCTGGGACCTGCGCATCCACGAGCACCGCACCGCTCTGTCGCGCTGCAAGGTCTGGCGCGGGACCGGCGCCGAAATCCGGGTCGACAAGGCGGAGCTGCCGTCGTTCATCCACGACCAGGCCAGCGGCCACGCCTGGGCGCAACTGGGGCACGCCACGATCCCGCAGGCGTTCCAGTCGCTGCAGCCGTACGGCCCCGCCGATCTGACCTTCACCCTGGCCGCCGGCGTCGCCCTCCCCGATGGCGCGCGCGGCAGCAGCACGTGGCACCAGCAGGGCATCCAGCAGTTGCCGACCGGAGGCTGGGCGGTGTCGGGCAGCGCACCGGGCAGCGGTTATCTGTACTGCACCGACGCCAACGGCACGATCCATCACGCGCACCGTCCGGTCGTCGGCGACTTCAATCATCTCGGCGGCTTCCAGATCGCGGGCGGCGTGCTCGCGGTCGGTTACGAACGCTTCGAGAGCGGCGAGAACGGACGCTCGCGCATCCTGTGCTTCGATGTCCGCAGCGGCCTGCCGGTCCGGTTGCCGCATCTCGATCTCGCCCGCGACACGCCGAGCGACACCGCGGGTGCGGTGGGGTTGTGGTGCGTCGGCGATCGCTGGCTGCTGCTGGTGGCCAACTGGAACGCCGCGCGTCTCGATTTTTACCGCTCCACTGGCCGCGACCTGTTCGACTCCGCGACGCGCTTCGAGCCCACGCCCACGTGGCGCTGGTCGAAGGCCACGCACGGTTTCGGCGCCGGCTCGATCGACGATCGCTGGGCGGGCTACCAGAACATCAATCTCTTCACCCAGGCCGGCGAACCGGTGCGCATGGACCGGCTGTGGTTCGTCGGCACGCACGCGGGCGACGGCAACGACTGGGCCGATCTGTACGCGCTGGACCTGTCGGGTGCACAACCGGTCGTCACCAAGGTCGCGAACCGGCACGTCCACAACAGCGGCGGCGGCCAGAGCCTGGAACACGCGGGCGGTCTCGCTTACGACCCGGCCGTGGCGGCCTTCGCGCTGTACGCGATGCAGCCGCATCTGGCCGACGGCGTGCGCACGCGGGTCAATCGCTGGCTGTAGTCGTCCGCATGGGCGAACCGATGCCGCCGGTCAGGCCGGCGGCATCGGGCGCATCGAACGTGTGCCCTGCCCGGATCAGATGCGGATCACGGTCACCGTCGCGGTGGCGGTGCCGCCGCGGCCATCGGACACGGTGTAGGCGAAGCTGACCGAACCGGACCAGGTGCGCGGCGGCGTGTAGCGGATCTTGCCGGCCTCGATGGTCGCGGTGCCGACGCGGGGCGCGGTCACGCCCGTGATCGTCAGCGGATCGCCGTCCGGATCGCTGTCGTTGGACAGCACCGGAATCAGGATCGAGGTCCGCCGCGTGGCCGCGGTGTCGTTCACCGCCAGCGGCGACGCGTTCGGCACGGTCACCGCGATCTGCACCTCGGCTTCGCGCACCGCGTTGCCGTAGCGGACGCGATAGCGGAACCCGTCGGCGCCTGCGTAACCGGCCTGCGCGGTGTAGGTCGCGGTCGCGCCCGACAGCGACAGCTGGCCATGCGCCGGAGGACGGACGATCGTGTATTCCAGCGCGCCGCCGTTGCCGATGCTGCCCGGCAGCGGAATCGGCAACGCTTCGCCCGCGCGCGCGGCGGTCGACACCGCCTCCGCACTCAGCGGCGCGTAGGTCTGCAGCACGCGCACGCCGCCGGTCACCGACACCATCAGCAGCGAACCATCGCGCGACAGTCGTGTGCGGCCCTGCAGGAAGGCCTCGTTGCCCTGATGGGTGAAGCTGTCCTCGAAATCGTGGCTGCCGATCTGGCTGAAGGTGTTCATGTCGTACACCCGCACCGAACCGCCGCCCGACCACGGGAAGTACGCGATGCGCTCGACCGGGTGATAGGCCACGCCGATCGGTTGCGCGCCGGCGTACTGCCCCAGCGTCGCGACCTTCCGGTACGCATCGTCATAGACGAAGGTGCCGCCGTAGGTCGGAATCGCGAACTGGCTGCCCAGACGGTCCGTACCGATCTCGTAGTTGAACCAGGACGTGCCGTCGGTATAGCCCTGACGGTTGACGAGGGCGCCGGTCGGCACGTCGATCAGGCCCCAGCGACCGTCGGAGATGTTCGCCTCCGCGAACGCGACGGTGTCGCCGTCGCCGCTGGGCGACAGCATCGTCGACTGCCGCACCGATGTCAGTTGCGTCCAGGTCCCGGCCGCCGGATCGTAGCGGCGCAGACCGACCCAGCCGGAGCCCCAGAAATCGTTGGTGGTGTAGAGCTTGTCGTCGGCCGCGTAACGCGCCGAGTACGTGCCGCTTTCGTAGCTGCTCTGCTTGGGAAACGACGCCTTTTCGACGCTCAGATCGTCCAGCGCGACGAGATGCACCCAGGCATTCGTGTTGTCGGACAGATCATCCGCGACCGCCAGCGTGGCGTTGTCGTTCGAGAGATCCAGGCCCTTGAGCGCCCCGCCGAGCACGATCGGCGCGAGGAAATTCCCGCTGTCGATGTGATAGCGCAGCACTTCGCCGCCCTGGGTGATGTAGAGGATGCCGCGACTGTCGTCGTGGACCATGTCCACGCGTTGCGGCGCCGGGATCAGCGTGCCTTCGGCCGATGCCGGGACGGCGACGACGGCCGTCGCGAGCGCGACCAGTGTGGCCGCGGCGTGCGATGCACGTCGCGGGGTGTTTCGGATGTTCATGCGTACTCCTGTCCGTAGGGTTCCTGGGCCCGGAACACGGCGGGAGGCGTCCTGCCGGAACCCGCCGGATCCGGAAGGAAATCATGCACTTGCCCCCTCTCACGGACTGAGAATCCGGAGGCCGCGCCGCGGGTCGCGACACGGCCCGCGACGTCTCAACGGCGGTTCGGAAACCGCTTCGCCACCAACCCCTGATAGGTCGCCGGATGATGCTGCTGCAGCGCCTGCGCCGCCCAGATGTCGCCGTCGATGATGCCGTGGACAAAATCCCCGGCGAGCTGCAGTCCCGCCTGCGGATGCGCGTAACCGATGCCCGCCTTCGCCGCATCGTGGAAGAGATCGGCGACCAGATCCTTGTCGATGAAATCCCAGTGCAGACCGTACGGCACGTAGACCTGCTGGATGCCCGCGAACGACCACCAGCAGAACGGCGCGATATCCAGACTGTTGTGGATGCGCCACTGGAACCCCTGCGCGTTCGGCAGCACGGTATTGAAGTAGGCGTTGAATCCGGTGCCGCCCGGCGTCAGTCCGGCGAACGACCACAGCGCCATGTTGGTGACCGGGCCACCGCCGTAGAGCATCGCGTTGAGATAGGCGAACAGCGTCGGCGTGAGCGTGCCGCCGAGACTGTGCCCGGTGACGTAGAGGAATCGCGGCTTCAGCGTCGACAGGAATTCCACCATCGACGTGTGCGTGTTCGGATCGCGCAGGTGGATCAGATCGGACATGCCGTTGAAACTGCCCTTGGAGATCAGCGCATTCGCCGGCACCCGCGGCGGCGCGCCCGGCAACTCACCGAAGGGCACGGCCTTGTCCAGATCGAAATCCTGTTTCAGCCAACTGCTCAGGCTCTCGAAGTTGGTGCCGCGGATGACCACGAAATATTCGCCGGTCGCGGCATCGCCGGCGATCAACGCACGACTGTAGGAAATGCCGTCCCAGTGCGTCAGCTCCGCCGGCCCCCAGACCACCTGCAACCCGGTCTGCGTCGCGACTTCACGCGGAATCGCGCCCATGTCGTCATAGGAAATCGCGCACAACGCGATCGCGGTGTTCGGATACCAGTCGTAATTGCGGCCGATCTGATCGAAAACGTCCATGCGCGCCTCCCTTGGCGTCGAGCTGCAGCTGCGTTGCGGTCGGATCGCCCCATGCCTCTCGGGCGAATGCCCTTCCCCGTTGCGGGCTTCCGGAGTCTGCACCCGCCCCGCGGCGGCGGTCAAATGCCCGCGGACTCAACGGCGACCAGGATGCACGCACCAGAGACTTAGGGTGGGATGAGCGCAGCGAACCCCACCATTGCGATGCCGCAGCCGCATCGCACATCGAGCGAAGCAGATGGCGACGTTGCGCGCTCTCGTTCGATCGCCTCCGAATGCAGGCTGGTTCGTTGCACTGAAGGTCTGCTGCGTCGGCGACTCTGCGATGGTGGGGTTCGCTACGCTCACCCCACCCTACTCGCTGCTCGACGAGAACCTGCGCGATCCATTGTCGGGGACGTCGGTGTTGAGCGGGGGGGCGGTGCGGCTGCGGGCGATGGGGGCGGGGATGGCGTGATCGGGGAGGAACGATGGACTTACAGGCCGGGCGAGCGTAGCCATGCCCAGCCGACCCGTCGTCGATACTCCGATGCGTTTGCGATGCCGCTTTCGCTTTGCTTGATGTCCACCTGATTTCGGCGCCGGAGTGGCCGGTATCGCTGCGCGCCTCCCTGGGAGATCATTTCGGCGGATGCAGACTCGCGATCGTATCCACGACCAGCCTTTCGAATCCCGCCATATCGCCATGACGCATGTGCGCGCGCGCCATCCGCACGATCACCAGACGCTCCGAAGGAATCACCGCTATGCGCTGGCCGAGATTGCCGAACGCGAAAAAAGCATCTGCCGGTATGCCGACGCCACGTCGATGCACGGCAGCTTCGTCGTTGCCGCGGTTGGTCCACCAACCCGCACCATAGGCAGTGCCGCACGTGGGCTCGGACGACCACTGGCCCCAACCCTCCGGCAACAGACGCCTACCATTCACCACGCCATCATAGGCATAGAGCCCGCCGAAGCGCGCCCAGTCGCGTGCGCTCGCGAACACATAATGTCCGCCGACGGGGGTGCCGGTCGCATCCATCTCCATCGTGACATGGCGCATGCCCAGCGGCGCGAACAGCTCCCGGTGTGCAAAGTTCTGCACGGATTCGCCCGTCCCGCCAACGGCATCCCGGACGATACGCGACACCAGATGCGTGCTGGCACTGCTGTAGAACCAACGCGTGCGCGGCGCCGCGACAACGGCGGCGCGCTCTGCATAACCAGCCATATCGGGTTCGTCGTACAGCATCTGGTTGGACGGGTCGAAACCGCTGCCGGTCTCGTCCAATGCCAGACCGCTGTCCATCCGCATCAGATTCTCGAGGGTGATGGCGCGACGCGGATCATCGGCCCCTTTCCACGCCGCGATCGGCGCGGGCTGATCGACATGAAGTTTCCCCCGGTACACGAGAATGCCGACCAGGGCGTTCATGACCGACTTGCTCATCGAAAACCCGAGGATCGGCGTGTCGATGCCGTAACCCGGCGCATATCGCTCAGCAACGATTTCGCCGTCGTGGACGATCACCACGGCTTTGGTCCAGCGATGCGGCGCTTCTGCGGGCTCTGCGAAAGCGGCATCCAGCGCCGCCTTCAGCATCGGGCTCGCCGGTTCGGCGATGCGCTGCCCGGCGTCGTCGGGCAACGATCCGTCGACGCGGATCGGAGCGGGGTTGTCGACCAGCTCATTGCCGTGGACCAACACGCAGCCGTATCCGTCGCGGCAGATCGCCCGGCTGGGGATCACGCCGAAGAACGAGGTCCGCACTTGACGTTTCGCATGATCCACATCGCGACGCAACGCCCATGCGAGCGTACGCATCCCGGGGCGCGGCGCGATGCTCTGGTCGAATGTCTGTTCCGGATCAAGCCCTGACACGAAGGTCTCGGAGCACAGATCATGCGCTGCCATGCCGGTTGCAGTACGCAAAGCCCGATCGGGCCGGAACATCTGGTAACCCACGACCGTCAGCAGGACACCAACGATCAGGAACAGACTGCGGCCTTGGAACAGGGTCCGCTTTCGTCTACGCCACATACACCGTCTTGATATTCATGAACTCATGGATGCCGTGCTCCGCGAGTTCGCGGCCGAAACCCGAGGTCTTGGTGCCGCCGAACGGCAGGCGCACGTCGCTGCGCACGATCGCGTTGACGAAGGTGGCGCCGGCCTGCAGCCGCCGCGCAACCGCTTCGCCGCGGGCCTTGTCGCGGGTCCACACGCTGGCGCCGAGGCCGAAATCGGTGTCGTTGGCGATGCGCACGGCATCGTCATCGTCGCGGGCGCGGAGGATGCTCGCGGCGGGACCGAAGAGTTCTTCGCTGTAGGCGGGCATGCCCGGTGCGACGTGGTCGAGGATCGTCGCCGGATAATGCGACGCGCCCTGCCCCGGCGTACCGCCGAGCAGCAGCGTCGCGCCCGCGGCGACGCTGCGCTGCACCTGGTCGTGGATCTCGTCGCGCAGATCGGCACGGGCCATCGGCGCGAGCGTCGTCGCGTCGTCCATCGGATCGCCGACCGCGAGTTTCGACGCCGCCTCGACGAAGCGGGCGACGAAGGCATCGGCGATGCCCGGGGTCACGATGAAACGCTTGGCCGCGATGCAGGTCTGCCCGGCATTGCCGAACCGCGAGGCGATCGCCGCGGGCACGGTGATGTCGAGATCGGCGTCGTCCAGCACCAAGAACGGATCGCTGCCGCCGAGTTCCATCACGCATTTCTTGAGATGGCGACCGGCGGTCGCCGCGACCGAACTGCCGGCGCGTTCGCTGCCGGTGAGGGTCACGGCCTTGACGCGCGGATCGGCGATGACCTTCGCCGCCAGCTGGTTGTCGATGTGCAGCACGCCGAACACGCCGTCCGGCACGCCGGCCTCGCGCAGCACGGCGGCGATGGCGTCGGCGCAGCGCGGCACGTTGGTCGCGTGCTTCAGCACCGCGACGTTGCCGGCCATCAACCCCGGCGCGAGGAAGCGGAACACCTGCCAGATCGGGAAATTCCACGGCATCACCGCGAACACGCAGCCCAGTGGCTCGTAGGTGACGTAGCTCCGCGTCGCCTCGGTCGCGATCGCGCCGTCGCGCAGATAGTCGATGGCGTGATCGGCGTAGTACTCGCAGGCAGCAGCCGATTTCTCGATCTCGGCCAGCGACTCGCGGCGCAGCTTGCCCATGTCGGCGCTCATCGTCGCCGCGATCTCTTCGCGGCGCGCGCGCAGCCGGGCCGCGACCTCACGCAGCAGCGCGCCGCGCGCGTCGAGACTGCGTGCGGCCCAGGCGGGCGCCGCATCCGCGGCGGCCTGCAGCACGCGTTCGACCTCGGCATCGCCGATGTAGTCGTAGCGATAATCGATTTGGCCCGTCCAGGGATGAATCAGTTCGACCGTCATCGTCGGCAACCTCGTCTGCAATCCGCGCGCCGCCGGAAGCATCGCTTCCGCAGCGCTGTCCAATACGCCACCCGCGGCGCCACGTTGTGGTCAGCCGTTGTCCTGTGCGGCCAGTTGCATGTCGCGCTGGCGGCGCAGTTCCTCGCGGCGCATCCACCACCAGCCGATCACCGCGACCAGCGCCACCAGCGTCACCATGATCGTCGCCAGCGCGTTGATCTTGGGATTGAGTCCCAGTCGCACGGACGAGAACACCTTGATCGGCAGCGTGGTCGACCCCGGACCGGTGACGAAACTGGAGATCACCACATCGTCCAGCGACAGGGTGAAGGCGAGCAGCCAGCCCGAGACCATCGCCGGGGCGATGATCGGCAGGGTGATCTGGAAGAACACCTTCACCCGGTTCGCGCCGAGATCCATCGCCGCTTCTTCCAGCGACTTGTCCAGTTCGGCCATGCGCGAGGAGATCACCACGGTGACGAAGGCCAGGGTGAAGGTGACGTGCGCGATCCAGATCGTGAGCACGCCCTTGGGCTGGAATTCCTCGACGCCCATGCCCTTCAGCACGTTGCCGACCGATACGAACAGCAGCAGCAGCGAGAGGCCGAGGATGACCTCTGGCATCACCAGCGGCGCGGTGATCAGGGCGCCGAACAGCGTGCGACTGCGGAAATGCCGCATCCGCGTCATCACCAGCGACGCCAGCGTGCCCAGCGCCACCGCGCCGGTGGCGGTGAAGAAGGCGATCTTGAGACTGAGCAGGGCCGCGTTGATCATGTCCTCGTCGCGGAACAACTCACCGTACCACTTGAACGAGAATCCGGACCACACCGTCGCCAGACGGCTCTCGTTGAAGGAATACACCATCAGGATCAGGATCGGGACGTAGAGAAAGGCGAAGCCGAGTCCGAGCACCGGCCACGCGAACCAGTTCCTGCGGGAAGCACCGCTCATGTCAGCCTCCCTTCCATCTCGCGCTGCTGGACCCGGTTGAAGATCAGGATCGGGACCAGCAAGAGCAGCAGCATCGAGATCGCGACCGCCGACGCGCGCGGCCAGTCGGTCGCGGCGCTGAAATCATTGACCAGTTGGCGACCGATCATCAGCGTATCCGGCCCGCCGAGCATTTCGGGAATGACGTACTCGCCGACCGCGGGGATCATCACCAGCATGCAGCCCGCGATGATGCCGGCTCGCGACAGCGGCAGGGTCACGTTGAGGAACGCCCGCCAGGGCTTCGCGCCCAGATCGTAGGCGGCTTCAAGCAGGCGATGGTCGTGCTTGAGCAGATTGGTGTACAGCGGCAGGATCATGAACGGCAGGTAGCAGTACACGATGCCGATGTAGGCCGCGAGCGGCGTGTAGAGGATCTTGAGCGGCTCGTCGATCACGCCGATCTTCATCAGCAGATTGTTGAGCAGGCCGTTGTTCTTGAGGATGCCGACCCAGGCGTAGATGCGGATCAGGAACGAGGTCCACGACGGCAGCACGACCAGCATCAGCGCGACGTTGCGCGCCGCCGGCGACAACCGCGAAATCGCATAGGCCATCGGATAACCGATCAGCAACGCCAGCAGCGTCGACACCCCCGCGATCCACAGCGAACTGCCGAACGCCTCGATGTACAGCGAATCGGTCACCAGGGTCACGTAATGGCTCAGATTGAGCTTCATCGTGACCGCGTTGTCGATGTATTCGAGGATCGGCGTGTACGGCGGCGATCGGGTCTGATCGCGCATCGAGAAGGAAATGCGCAGCACGATCAGGAACGGAATCGCGAAGAAAAGCAGCATCCACAGATAGGGCAGCGCGATCACGCCCCAGCGTTTGCCGGGCAGCAGCCCGGCCAGCAGCTTGCCGATGCGCGCGTTCATGAAGTGAGCACCACGCCTTCGTTCTCGCCCCAGGACACCCAGACCTCATCGCCCCAGGTCATGCCTTCGCTGGCCCAGCGTTCCTGGTTGGCGAAATTGGCCATGAACTTGTATCCGCTGGGCAGACGGACGTGGAACACCGAATGGCTGCCGAAATAGGCGATGTCCTCGATCTTGCCGCGCGCCTTGTTGTGCGGCTGCGACGGTTCTTCCTTGCTGATCTGCACCTTCTCCGGACGCACCGCGAACGCGACTTCCTGGCCTTCGTAGCCGGAGATGCCGTGGCCGACGTAGATCGCGCCGGGCAACTGCGGCGCGCGGATGGTGACGTAGTCCTTCATGTCCTCGTCGATCCGGCCCTCGATCATGTTCACCGAGCCGATGAATTCGGCGGCGAAACGGCTGGTCGGGGATTCGTAGATCTCGTCCGGGGTCGCGACCTGGCGGATGCGTCCGGTCTCCATCAGCGCGATCCGCGTGGCCATGGTCATGGCCTCTTCCTGGTCGTGGGTGACCATCACGCAGGTCACGCCGGATTTCTCGATGATGTTGACCAGTTCGAGCTGCATCTGCGAGCGCAGCTTCTTGTCGAGCGCGCCCATCGGTTCGTCCAGCAGCAGCAGCTTGGGGCCCTTGGCCAGCGAGCGCGCCAGGGCGACGCGCTGCTGTTGACCGCCCGACAACTGGTGCGGCTTGCGTTTGGCGTACTTCTCCATCTGCACGAGCTTGAGCATCTCGGCGACGCGTTCCTCGATCTGCTGTTTCGGCAGACCGTCCTGCTTCGGTCCGAACGCGATGTTCTGGGCCACGGTCATGTGCGGGAACAACGCGTAGGACTGGAACATCATGTTGATCGGCCGCTCGTAGGGCGGCAGATCGTTCATGAGTTGTCCGTCGAGATAGATCTTGCCCGAGGTCGGGCGCTCGAAACCGCCCAGACAGCGCAACAGGGTCGACTTGCCGCAGCCGGAACCGCCCAGCAGGGCGAAGATCTCGCCCTTGCGGATGGAGAGATTGGTGTCTTCGACCGCGACGAAACCGTCGAACTCCTTGCGGACATCGACGATGCGGAGATAGGCCTCCGCATCCTTGCCGTTTCCGCCCTGACCGTTGCCGCTCTGGCCGCTTCCGCTGTGCTCGCTACCCATCATGATCCCCGTGGTGATGCCGTCGGTCGGTTGCGTTCGCGGAACGCGCGGTCAGCGTCCGGTCTTCAGGTCGGTCCAGATCCGCGTGTACTGCTCGGCCGCCTGCGGCGACGAGATCTTGAAGGTCCACAGCTTGGCGGCGACTTCCGGCGGCGGGTAGAGGGTCGGATCGCCGGTGATTTCCGGATCGATCATCGGCTTGGTCGAAGGGATCGCGTTCGGATAGCTGATGAAGTTGGAGTTGTTGGCCATCACCTTCGGATCGAGCAGGTAATTGATGTAGGCGTGGGCCTCGTCGAGGTGCTTGGCGTCCTTCGGAATCGCCAGCATGTCGAACCACTGCGGCGCGCCTTCCTTCGGGATCGAATAGGCGATGTTGACGCCGTTGCCGGCTTCCTTGGCGCGATCGCGCGCCTGGATGATGTCGCCGGACCAGGCCAGCACCAGGCAGGTGTCGCCATTGGCCAGCGCGTCGATGTAGGACGACGAGTGGAAGGTGGTGATGTAGGGGCGGATCGATTTCAGCAGCGGTACCGCCTTCTCGATCACCTTCGGATCTTCGCTGTTCGGATCTTCGCCGAGGTAATGCAGCGCGATCTTGATGATGTCCACCGGCGCGTCCAGCACGGTCACGCCGCAATCCTTCATCTTGGCGATGTTCTCGGGCTTGAAGATCAGGTCGAGGCTGCCGGCGACATCGGTCGTGCCGAACGCGGCCTTGAGCTTGTCGACGTTGTAGCCGATGCCGGTGGTGCCGATCATGTACGGAATGCCGTACTGGTTGCCCGGGTCGAGATTTTCCAGGCGCTTCATGATCTCGGGATCGAGATTGGCGTAATTCGGGATCTTGCTCTTGTCCAGCGGATGGAACACGCCGGCCATGATCTGGCGGCCGAGGAAATCCGAGGACGGCACCACCACGTCGTAGCCGCTGGAACCGGCGAGCAGCTTGGTCTCCAGCACCTCGTTGCTGTCGAACACGTCGTAGACCACCTTGGTGCCGGAAGCCTTCTCGAAGTTGGCGTTGGTGTCCTCGGCGATGTAGTCGGACCAGTTGATGACGTTGACGACCTTGTCGCCCCCCTTGGCGCCGGTCTTGCCGCCGTCGGCGGAGGGTTCGGAGCCGCCGCAGGCGACGAGCGAGGAGACGACGACGGACAGACCCAACATTCGCAGTTTCATGGCTTTCCTCTCGGCCCGGTCGGGCATGGGTGACGTGGCGGTGGTGGTCGTTGAGGGCAGTGTCGCGCAGCGCGGGCGGGCCCGCCAGTCGGTCCGGGCGTACCGGGTCAGGACATGCCCAGCTCGGCGGCGGTCTCGTTGAGCGACTTCCATGCCTTCTCGAACAGTTCGTCGACCTGCTCCCGGGTCAGGATCAGCGGCGGCGACAGCAGCATTGAATCATAGGTCGCGCGCAGGATCAGCCCGTTGCGCAGGGCGATGTCGCGGCACAGCACACCGACCTTGCCGCGCTCCTCGAAGAAGGCGCGACGGCCCTTGTGCGGCACCAGTTCGAGCGCGCCGACCATGCCGGCGATGCGCGCCTCGCCGACCAGCCGGTGTTCGCCCAGTTCGGCCCAGCGCTGGGCCAGATAGGGCGCGATCTCGGCGCGGGCGCGGTCGACGATGCCCTCCTCCTGCAGGATCCGGATGTTCTCCAGCGCCACCGCGGTGCACACCGGGTGTCCGGAATAGGTGCAGCCGTGGGCCAGTTCTCCGCCCTGGTGCTTCAGCACGCCGGCGACGCGATCGTTGAACATCGCCGCGCCCAGCGGGATGTAGCCCGAGGTGATGCCCTTGGCCAGGGTCATCACGTCCGGGGTGATCCCGAAATACTGCGAACCGAACCACTCGCCGGTGCGGCCGAACCCGCAGATCACCTCGTCGGCGACCAGCAGCACGTCGTACTGCCGGCAGATGCGTTCGATCTCCTTCCAGTAGGTCATCGGCGGAATGTAGACGCCGATCGCGCCCATGATCGGTTCGCCGATGAAGGCGGCGACGCGGTCCGGACCGAGTTCGAGGATCTTCTGCTCCAGGCGGCGCGCGGCGACGAGACCATATTCCTCGGGCGACAGATCGCCACCGTCGGCGAACCAGAACGGCGGATCGATATGGTGGATGTCGGGGATCGGCAGCCCGCCCTGTTTGTGCATGCCGGCCATGCCGCCGAGACTGGCGCCGGCCATGGTGGTGCCGTGGTAACCGTTGTGGCGGCCGATGAAGATGTTCTTCCGCGGTTTGTCCTGCACCGCCCAGAAATGCCGGACCAGACGCAGGATGGTGTCGTTGGCCTCGGAGCCTGAATTGGTGAAGAAGGCGTGATTGAGGTCGGCCGGGGTGAGTTCGGCCAGCTTCGCCGACAGTTCGATGGTCGGTTCGACCGTGCACTGGAAGAAGCTGTTGTAGTAGGCCAGCTGCGTCATCTGCTTCGACGCCGCCTCGCCCAGCTCCCGGCGGCCGTAGCCGAGATTCACGCACCACAGTCCGGCGAAGGCGTCGAGCAGCTTGTTGCCGTCGGCGTCCCAGACGTAGGCGCCCTCGCCCTTCACCAGGATGCGCGTGCCCTTCTTCGCGAGCGCGGCGTTGTCGTTGAACGGATGCAGATGATGCTCGGCATCGAGTTGCTGCAGGCGGGTGATGGCGGTTTTGTCCATGGGCGTTCCGGAAGACGTGGCGGTGCGCGACCCGACGGCGGTCGCGCGGTTCGGGTCAGACGTTGAGCAGCAGGAACTCGCGTTCCCAGGAACTGATGACGCGGAAGAAGGTTTCGTACTCCTTGCGCTTCACCGAGATGTAGGCGCGGACGAAGCGCGCGCCCATCAGATCGTGCAACTCGGTGCAGCGCTCCAGTCCGTCCAGCGCCTCGCCCAGCGAACGCGGCAATTCGAACCCCACGTCCTGCGCGCTGCTGGTGAGAGGTCCGGTGGGTTCGAGTTTTTCGCGGATGCCGAACAGGCCGCAGGCCAGGGTCGCGGCCATCGCCAGATAGGGATTGGCGTCGGACCCGGCGAAACGGCTCTCGACCCGGGTGTTCTCGGGCGTGTCCATCGGCACGCGCAGGCCGCAGGTGCGGTTGTCGAAACCCCATTGCACGTTGATCGGCGCCACCTGCCCCAGTGCCAGCCGACGGTAGGAGTTCACGTTCGGACCGAAGAAGGCCATCGCCATCGGCACGTACTTCTGCAGGCCACCGAGGTAATGCTCGAACGCCTTGCTGTGCTTGCCTTCGCCGCGACCGGTGAAGATGTTGCGGCCGGTCTTCAGGTCCACGACGCTCTGGTGGATGTGCATCGCGCTGCCGGGCTCGTTTTCCATCGGCTTGGCGAGAAACGTCGCGTAGACGCCGTGACGCAGCGCCGCCTCGCGCATGGTGCGCTTGAACAGGAACACCTGATCTGCGCGCGACATCGCGTCGGCATGGGTGAAGTTGACTTCCAGCTGCGCGGCACCGGACTCGTGGATCAGCGTGTCCACATCCAGCGCCATCGCGTCGCTGTAGTCGTACATCAGATCGAGGATCGGGTCGAACTCGTTGACCGCGTCGATCGAATACGACTGGCGCGCGGTTTCCGGCCGACCGCTGCGACCGGCCGGCGGCTGCAGCGGGAAATCCGGGTCGGTGTTCTTCTGCACGAGGAAGAATTCGACCTCCGGCGCCACCACCGGGCGCAGGCCCTCGGCCTCGTAGGCGTCGAGCACGCGCTTCAGCACGTTGCGCGGCGCCAGTTCGTGGCGTGCGCCGTCCTTGGTGAAGCAGTCGTGGATCACCTGCGCGGTCGGGTCCGTGGCCCAGGGCACCAGACGCACCGTGTCGGGGTCCGGCCGCAGCAGCATGTCGGCGTCGGACGGCGAAATCAGGTCGTAGTAGTCATCCGGATAGTCGCCGGTGACGGTGGTCGCGAAGATGCCTTCGGGCAGGCGCATCCCGTAATCGTGCGAGAACTTGTCCGCCGGAATGATCTTGCCGCGGGCATTGCCGGTGATGTCGGGCACCAGACATTCCACTTCGGTGATGTGGCGATCCTTGAGCCAGCGCAACAGCTTGTGTTCGCTGGATTTCGCGGCCGCGGCGCCGCGCGCGGCGCGACTGTCGGACTTGCGCTTCGAAGCGGCCCTGCTCGAATCGACCATGCTCGATGTCGTCTTGCTCGATGGCGCCTTGACCGGAGCGGTCTTGCGGGCGGAGGTCTTGCGGGACGGTGTGCGGGGGCTCATGCGATCATCCTATCCGTTGCGCGGCGCGTTGTCGGCAGGCATCGCCGAACGCGCGGAAGATGGCGTGATAGAACGGATTCTCGAGCACTTTCCATTCCGGATGCCATTGCACCGCGAGCAGGAAGGCGCCGGCGCGATCTCCCCCGCCGTCGAACCGGTAGGCCTCGATCAGACCATCGGGCGCGATGGCCTCGACCGAAAGTCCTTCGCCGAGCCGGGCGATGCCCTGCCCGTGCAGCGAATTGACTTCGACGCGATCGCGGCCGGCGATGCCGGCGAGCATCCCGCCCGGAGTCAGGGCGAGTTCGTGGACGGGCGCGTACTGCACGTCGAGCGGATCGTCGAGGTTTTCGCGATGATCCATGAAGCCCTCGACCTCGTGCACTTTCTGGTGCAATCGGCCGCCGAAGGCCACGTTGATCTCCTGGAAGCCGCGGCAGATCGCCAGGATCGGCAACCGCAGTTCGATCGCCAGCGGAATCAGCGCCAGATTGGTCGCGTCGCGGGCGGGATCGTGCAGGTTGCCCTCGTAGCTGGGCTCGTCCGAATAGTGATGCGGCTCGATGTTGCTCACCGCACCGGTCAGCAGGATGCCGTCCAGGCCTTCCAGCAGCGCACGCAGCGGCAGCATCGGCTGCAGGCCGGGAATCAGCAGCGGCAGGCATCCGGCGCCGTCGATCACCGCACGGACGTACTTCTCACCCGCCGCCAGAAAGGGATGCGGGCCGATCATTTTGCGATCGGTGGGAATACCGATCAGAGGCGGGCGGGCCGGCGCGGCGTCCGGTGATGGGGACATGCGAAACGCTCCAGTCGAAGGGTCGGGGGCGTCGCAGCCACGTTAACCGGCATGTTCGATTTCTGCAACACCGCACCTCGGGAACGGCACCTGCGCGGCGCATTGCTGCATCGCACCAGCATTATTTACGGCGACATGCGGAAAAAGCTGGCATGATCTCCGTTGAGTATTCTTGACGCCTTCCCGCCCGGAAGCGCAACTGTCACACTGTCGCCGAGATCATGAAGACCGTCGCCATCATGCCCGCGAGCCTTTCTCCCGAAGACCTTCTTGCACTGCAGCAAACACCGGACTGCGAGCTGGTCGATCTGATTCTCCCCGACATGAACGGCCTGCTCCGCGGCAAGCGGATCACCCGCAGCGCGCTGGAGAAGGTCTACGCCGACGGCGTCTGTCTGCCGATGTCGCTGATCGCCACCGACATCACCGGCAACACGGTCGAGGAGACCGGACTGGGCTACGACATCGGCGACGAGGACCGCATCTGCCGGCCGGTGCCCGGAAGTCTGCGCCCGGTGCCGTGGTCGCCGCGGCCGATGGCGCAACTGCTGCTCTCGATGGAAGACGCCGACGGCGGCATGTTCGAGGCCAACCCGCGCGAAGTGCTCAAGCGCGTGCTCGCGCGCTATGCCGAACGCGGCCTGCGGCCGGTGGTCGCGGTGGAACTGGAGTTCTATCTGTTCGATCGCCTGCCCGACGCGCACGGGCGACCGCAACCGCCGGTCAACGCGCACACCGGCCTGCGCAACACCAGCACGCAGGTCTACTACATCGAGGACCTGAACGACTTCCGCGACTTCATCGACGCCGTGTCCTGCGCCTGCAGGGCCCAGGGCATTCCCGCCGACACCGCGGTCGCCGAATACGCGCCCGGCCAGTTCGAGATCAATCTGAAACACCGCGACGACGCCCTGCTCGCCTGCGACGACGCGCTCTATCTCAAGCGCGCGATCAAGGCCGTGGCCCAGCAGCAGGGCCTGCAGGCCAGCTTCATGGCCAAACCGCTGGCCGATCAGGCCGGCAGCGGCCTGCACATCCACGTCAGCGTGCTCGACCAGGACGGCCGCAACATCTTCGCCTGCCGCCCGGACGCGCCCGCGGATGCGCTGAAGCACGCCATCGGCGGTCTGCAGCGCAGCGCGCAGGATTGCCTGCTGCTGTTCGCGCCCAACGCCAACAGCTACCGCCGCTTCGTGCTCAACGCCTTCGTGCCGCTCAACGAGGTCTGGGGCTTCAACAACCGCACCGTGGCCATGCGTATTCCGCACAGCGACGAGAAGAACACCCGGATCGAGCACCGCATCGCCGGCGCCGACGCCAACGTCTATCTCGCTACCGCGGCGGTGCTGGCCGGCATGCTCGAAGGCATCGAGCGCGGCGACGACCCCGGTGCGCCGATCGTCGGCAACGCCTACGAACAGACCGAGATCCGCACGCCGTACTGGCGCGACACGATCCGCGACTTCATGGCCAGCGACTTCATCGCCCGCAACTTCGGCGAGAGCTTCCGCCATATCTACGGGCAGCAGAAGCTGAAGGAACTGCACAGTTTCTATCGCGAAGTGACCACGCTGGAATACGACTGGTATCTGCGATCCGTGTAACCGGGCGCGAGATCGCATGCACACCGCGCCCGCCCCCTACCCGCCCAGTTGGTACGCCGCCAGCGCCGAACCGCTGCCGCCGCAGCCCGCGCTGCAGGGCGAGATCGACGCCGACATCTGCATCCTCGGCGCCGGCTATGTCGGCCTGTCCGCGGCGCTGGCACTGGCCGAGGCCGGTTACCGGGTGGTGGTGCTGGAATCGAAACGCATCGGCTGGGGCGCCTCCGGCCGCAATGGCGGCCAGGTCATCTTCGGCTTCGGCTGCGGCGAAGCGAAACTCGCCTCCCTGCTCGGCAAGGAGGACGCCTGCCGGCTGTTCGACTGGTCGGTCGAGGGCGTGCGCCTGATCCACGAGCGCCGTGCGAGATACGGCATCGACTGCGACTGGCGCGACGGTCACATGCACGTCGCGATCAAGCCCCGCCACATCCACGAACTGCGGACCTGGCAGGCGGAACTCGAACGCGATTACGCCTATCCGCTGCCGTGGTGGGACCGGGAAACGCTGGCGGCGCAGCTCGATTCGCCGCGCTATCTCGGCGGCCTGTACGACGCCGCGTCCGGGCATCTACATCCACTGAAGTACGTGCTGGGCCTGGGTCGCGCCGCCCTCGCCGCCGGCGTGCAGATCTGCGAGGACAGCCCGGTGCTGGAGATCGCGCACGGCGCGAAGCCGGTGCTGCGCACCGCGAACGGCCAGGTCCGCTGCGACTTCGCCGTGCTGGCGGGCAATGCCCTGGTCAAGGGCGTGGCGCCCGAACTCGATCGCAGGATCATGCCGGTGGGCACCTACATCGCCGCCACCCGGCCACTGGGCGAAGCCCGCGCCCGGGCGCTGATCCGCAACGACATGGCGGTCGCCGACATCAACTGGGCCCTCGACTACTTCCGCCTGAGCGCCGACCACCGTCTGCTGTTCGGCGGCCGCGCCAGCTATTCCAACTTCCAGCCGCCCAATCTGGCCTGGGTGATGGCCCGCCGGCTGCACAAAGTGTTCCCGCAGCTCGCCGGGGAACCGTTCGAACATGTCTGGGGCGGCACCATCGACATCAGTCTCAACCGTGCCCCGCACTGGGGACGGATCGGACACGGCAACGTCTACTTCGCCCAGGGCTTCTCCGGACACGGCGTCGCCGCCAGCGGCCTCGCCGGCCGGGTGATCGCCGAAGCGATCCGCGGGCAGAACGAACGTCTCGACGTGTTCGCACGCATTCCGCACCACGATTTCCCCGGCGGCCGCACCTTCCGCACCCCGCTGCTGGTCGCGGCGATGGCCTGGTACAAGCTGCGCGACGCGCTGTGGTGACCACCATCAAACGCATCGCCGAACTTTTTTTCTCCGACGATGCTTGACGACTTCGCGGACGGTCTCTAGAATTCCGCGTCTCAGCTGTGGGGCCATAGCTCAGCTGGGAGAGCGCCTGCATGGCATGCAGGAGGTCGCCGGTTCGATCCCGGCTGGCTCCACCAACTTCCGAACTCCCTAAGCCGGTTCGAAAGTTGTAGTTGTAGAAGTTTCACGACGTCCCCATCGTCTAGAGGCCTAGGACATTACCCTTTCACGGTAGCGACCGGGGTTCGAATCCCCGTGGGGACGCCAATTCAAGCGAACGACGAAGCCCGCGCAAGCGGGCTTCGTCGTTTGTGCGCACCGTCATCGCACACACCATTTCGACCCGGGAAGAACGCAGGGAAAGCGCGAAGCACGGAAACGAGAACGTCGCACCGTGCTCAGGCCGTGCGTGGCGCGCGCGCTTCGATCAGGCCGTCCTGAAGGATCAACGTCCCCACCCCATGCCCCCGCTCGGTCAGGTACTGCAGCCATTTGCCGAGGAAGGTGTTCATGCGCAGACGGTGATCCAGCACTTCCGCCGCTGGCGGGTACATGCCGATCGCGTCCTGCCAGCGGCGGCCGATGTAGCAATGAGTGGCTTCGGCCTGCCGGGCGTCGCGGTAGAGGCGGACATAGGCCGAAGGATCCGGCTCGCCGGTGATCGGATCGAGCATCGCATAGCTCAACCGCAGCTCCACCGTGTAGGCATGCTGCACGAGCACGTCAAGGTGCAGGTCGAGGCCGTCGCCCACGCTCGACACGTAGCGCCCTTCCGTCAGCGTAGCCACCGCGAACAGCCGTTGCAGGCGCTGGTGGTTCTCGGCGTACAGCGCCATCAACCAGGAGAACCGGTTGATTTTCGCGGCATCGATGGGGCGGGTGAGGACGTGCGACATGAGCCGATCCTACACATCCGGCGATGCCTGCAACAGCATTGACGAACGCCCTGCCCGCCCCCACCATGGCACACGTCATACGCCGGCATTCCGCCGGCGTTTTTCGTTCATGAAGGCCGTGCGGGCGACGCACGCCGCCAACGCATGCCGGCCATGCACGCCGCCCTGCGTCAGAACATCCCGCGCTGGATGCCCAGCGTGGTCATGACCTTGCCCGCGATCTCCTCGATCGAGGTGTGCGTGGTGCTGAGCGTGGGAATGCGCTCGGCGCGCAGCATCGCCTCGGCCGCCGCCACTTCCCGCTTGCAGGTCTCGAACTGGGCGTAGCGCGAGTTCGCGCGCCGCTCCTGGCGGATCTGCTGCAGGCGGATCGGATCGATGGTCAGTCCGAACAGCTTGGCCCGGTGCGGCCGCAGCCGCGGCGGCAGGCGGTCGTGTTCGAGGTCTTCGTCGGTCAGCGGGTAATTCGCCGCTTTCACCCCGTGATGCAGAGCCAGATAGATGCAGGTCGGGGTTTTTCCGGCGCGGGAGACCGCCACCAGGATCACGTCGGCCTCGTCGTAATTGGTGGCGATGCCGTCGTCGTGGGTCAGGGCGAAGTTCATCGCGTTGATGCGGCGATGGTAGGTCTCGAAATCGACCATGCCGTGGGCCTGGCCCACCCGCGACTGGCGCTGTTCGCCCAGTTCGCGCTCCAGCGGCTCGATGAACGGCTCGAACACGTCCAGCATCAGCGCCCCGCTCTCGGCCAGGCGCGCGGTGAGCGCGGCGTCGACGCAGGAGTTCACCACGATCGGCCGGCTGCCCGTGGCCTCGCCGGCCGAGCGGATGCGGGCCGCGGCCTCCCCCGCCTTCTCCACCGTGTCCACGAACGGAATGCGGTCGGTGCGGAAGTCCGTCCCGGCGAACTGGGTCAGGAGGCTGTGGCCGATGGTTTCGGCGGTGATGCCGGTGCCATCGGAGACGTAGAAGACGGGTCGGACTGTACTCATGCGGAAGATGGACGCAAGTCGAAGGGCGGCGGCGGCCCGGGTCTTGTTAAAATAGCGCTTTCCCCGGCGCCCTGCCGCGCCCGCCCGGAGCCCCCGCCTTGAACGAGAACATCCTCTGGCTGCACGCGCTGCGCCTGTCCGACCTCGCCCGTGTGGGCGGCAAGAACTCCTCCCTGGGGGAAATGATCGGCCATCTGGCCGGGTTGGGGGTGTCGGTGCCGGGCGGTTTCGCCACCACCGCCGAGGCGTTCAAGGCCTTCATCGCCCACAACGACCTGCACCAGCGGATCTACGACAAGCTGGCCACGCTCGATGTCGACGATGTCCCGGCACTCACCGCCGCCGGCGGCGAGATCCGCGGCTGGGTGATCGACGCCCCGCTGCAGCCGGAGCTCGATCGCGACATCCGCGAAGCCTACGCGCAGGTGTGCGCCGAGAATGGCGGCAACGACATCGCCGTCGCCGTGCGCTCTTCCGCGACCGCGGAAGACCTGCCCGACGCCTCGTTCGCCGGCCAGCAGGAAACCTTCCTGAACGTGACCGGCGCCGACGATGTCGTGCGCAAGGTCAAGGAAGTGTTCGCCAGCCTCTACAACGACCGCGCCATCGCCTACCGGGTCCACCACGGCTTCAAGCACGAGGACGTGTTCCTCTCCGCCGGCGTGCAGCTGATGGTGCGTTCGGACGTCGGCGCCTCCGGCGTGCTGTTCACGCTCGACACCGAATCCGGCTTCCGCGACGTGGTGTTCGTCACCGCCAGCTACGGCCTGGGCGAGAACGTCGTGCAGGGGGCGGTGAATCCCGATGAGTTCTACGTCTACAAGCCGACCCTGCGCCAGGGCAAGCCGGCGATCCTGCGCCGCGCCATGGGCTCGAAGCAGATCCGCATGGTCTATTCCGACCGTCCAGGCGAGCGCGTGCGCAACGAGGACACACCGGCGGAACTGCGCAACCGCTTCTCGATCACCGATGCCGACGTGGAAGCACTGTCGAAGCAGGCGCTGACCATCGAAGAGCACTACGGCCGGCCGATGGACATCGAATGGGCGAAGGACGGCATCACCGGCAAGCTGTTCATCGTGCAGGCACGCCCCGAGACCGTGAAATCGCGCGCGCACGCGACCCAGATCGAACGCTACAGCCTGCTCCGACGCGGTGACGTGGTCTGCGAAGGCCGCGCCATCGGCCACAAGATCGGCAGCGGCACCGCGCGCGTGGTGCGCTCGATCGCCGACATGAACCGGGTGCAGCCCGGCGACGTGCTGATCGCCGACATGACCGACCCCGACTGGGAACCGGTGATGAAGCGCGCCGCGGCGATCGTCACCAACCGCGGCGGCCGTACCTGTCACGCCGCGATCATCGCCCGCGAACTCGGCGTGCCGGCCGTCGTCGGTACCGGCAACGCGCTCGACTCCGTGCAGGACGGCCAGCCGGTGACGGTGAGTTGCGCCGAAGGCGACACCGGCTTCATCTACGACACCGAACTGCCGTTCGAGCGCATCGTCACCGATCTCGACAACATGCCGCCGGCGCCGCTGAAGATCATGATGAACGTGGCGAACCCGGAGCGCGCGTTCGACTTCGCGATGCTGCCGAACGCCGGCATCGGTCTGGCGCGTCTGGAAATGATCATCGCCAGCCACATCGGCGTGCATCCGAAGGCGCTGCTGGACTACGCCGACCAGGACCTCGACACCAAACGGAAGATCGACGCGAAGATGGCCGGTTACGCCAGTCCGGTCGATTTCTACGTGGACCGGCTGGCTGAAGGCATCGCCACCATCACCGCCTCGGTCGCACCGAATCCGGTGATCGTGCGCCTGTCGGATTTCAAGTCCAACGAATACGCCAACCTCATCGGCGGCGCGCGCTACGAGCCGCACGAAGAGAACCCGATGATCGGTTTCCGCGGCGCGAGCCGCTACATCGATCCGTCGTTCCGCGCGGCGTTCGCGCTGGAATGCCGCGCGGTGCGCAAGGTCCGCGAGACCATGGGCCTCGACAACTGCTGGGTGATGATCCCGTTCGTGCGCACGCTGGAGGAAGGCCGCAAGGTGATCGAAGTCCTGCGCGAGAACGGTCTCGAACAGGGCAAGGAAGGCCTGAAGATCATCATGATGTGCGAAGTGCCGTCGAACGCGCTGCTGGCCGACGAATTCCTCGACATCTTCGACGGCTTCTCGATCGGTTCCAACGACATGACCCAGCTCACGCTCGGTCTGGATCGCGACTCGGCGATCGTCGCCGACCTCTTCGACGAGCGGAACCCCGCGGTCAAGAAGATGCTGTCGATGGCGATCCAGGCCGCGAAGCGCAAGGGCAAGTACGTCGGCATCTGCGGCCAGGGTCCCAGCGACCATCCGGACCTCGCCCAGTGGCTGATGGACGAAGGCATCGAATCGGTGTCGCTGAACCCGGATACCGTGGTCGACACGTGGCTGAAGCTGGCCAAATCGAAGGCGGGCTGATCGCGCCCGCCACGATCACTGACTTTCTCAAGGAATCCATCATGCGCATCGCAACGTCGCTCGTCCTGACCACCCTGCTCGCCGCCGCGTCGATGGCTTCGCCCGCGCGCGCCGGCGAAGGCCAGACAGGCATCGACCTCATGATGGATTCCATCACCAGCGGATGCAGCGGAATGGACGCGCAGTTCCGGCAAACGCCGGGCATGGGCACCGCGATGTCCGCCCGCCCGGAAGGCGCGCTCTGCGATTGCGTCGAAAAACGCCTGAGTGCGACGCCGCTGGTCGTGCAACTGCGCAAGCTCGACGACACCCAGCTCGAATCCCTCGTCAAACAGCCGAACTTCGAGGATTACCTCGTCGCGAAACTCTCCGCCACGCTCTTCACCTGCGTGACCGATGAACTCAACGCCGGGGCCGACGCGATCAAGCCGGAGATGTGATCGGCAGGACATCGGGCGGGCTCACAAGCGCCCCCCGTAGTCCAGAAGAAATGCGGCATGGATGCATTCAGAACACCGCCGGCACCTCGAAAACGATGCAGGTCGTGGTCGCATGGGCATAAAGCTTGCCTGCTTCATCCTCCATGCGGGCGTCAGCGGTCGCGATTTGTCGTCCGACGTGAATCACTCTGCCGACCGCGCGCAGAGGCCCCGTCTTGTGGGAGGCGGGCCGAACGATGTTGATGCTGAGCTCAGCCGTGGTGTACGTACGCCCGACCGGAAGCATGGTCTGCACGGCACAGCCCAGTGCGGAATCCAGAAGCGTGGCGAACCAGCCGCCATGTACGGTCCCCATGGGGTTGTAGTGCTGCGGAAGCGGAATCCCCTGGAATACAGCGCGGCCATCGTCCACTTCCAGCAACGTCATGTTCATCGTCTCGTTCATGGGTGGGAACGGCAGCTCGCCAGACATCATGGCTTCCAGAATCTCTCTCCCGCTCCTGCCAGCGAGCAGTTCCATTCGCGCGAGACCGGACGTGCCTCCGCCCGCGGCCGCACGTTGCCGGGCAGCTTCCTGCTGGGCAGTCCAGAGGGTCGTCGACTTCGTCATGGCGATCTCCAATGCGATGTGGCGTCTCAGTCCTGAATTTCAGGCGAGACCGAATGTTTTCCTGAGCCCCTTCTCCACCGGGGCAGCGGGCATGAAGCGGCGCAGTCTGGCCAGAAGAGACGCCTCGCCCTTCGGCGTATGGCGCATCTTCCATGCGCCCAGTGCGGCATCGACGATCGTGGATGCCACACCATCGGGCAGGGGCGCTTTTTGGACATTGCTCTGGATCGCCCGGGAAACGGTCGCGAGCTCCCTGGCGTAGTCCGGGATCCTGGCGACGGTCTGCGGCGCGTTGAGATCCAGATTGGTCCTGGTGAAGGAAGGTTCGACCAGCGCCACGCGGATGCCGAATTGGCGCACCTCGTGATCCAGCGTTTCGGACAGCCCTTCGACCGCATGCTTGGAGGCCGAATAGAGCGCCATGTACGGTGCCGGCAGAAAACCCAGCACCGAGCTGACGTTGACGATGCGACCTGAACGCTGCTCGCGCATGTAGGGCAACACCGCATTGATCATGCGCAAGAGACCGAAGAGATTGGTGTCGAACAGTGTCTGGGCTTCGGCAATGGAGGTTTCCTCCGCCGCCCCCAGCAAGGTCACGCCCGCGCTGTTGACCAGCACGTCGATGCGCTTGGCCTGGTTGATGATGTTCTGGACACCGCGCTCGATCGCAGCCTCGTCCCGGATATCCATTTCGATCAGTGAAACGCCCGGGATATCCTGGGATTTCGTGATGTCGCGTACGGTGCCGAACACACGGCATCCCTGTTTGGCGAATCTCATCGCGGCGGCGCGCCCGATCCCCGATGACACACCGGTCACGACGACGACTTTTGAATCCGACATGGCTGTTTCCTGTTCGTTTGGTTGATTTGGCGTTGATCGATCAGCCTTGCGAAGGGACGGGCCTGATCTTGAACCAGATGGCATACATGGCCGGCAGGAACACGAGGGTCAGGATCGTGCCGGCGAACGTGCCGCCGATCAGCGTGTAGGCCAGGGTTCCCCAGAACACCGAATGCGTCAGCGGAATGAAGGCGAGGATCGCGGCCAATGCCGTGAGAATGACCGGACGCGCGCGTTGCACGGTCGCTTCGACGACGGCGCGATAGGGATCCAGCCCCGCCTGTTCGTTTTCGCGAATCTGTCCGATCAGGATCAGCGTGTTGCGCATCAGGATGCCCGACAACGCAATCAGGCCCACCAGCGCATTGATGCCGAAGGGCTGCTGGAACAGCAGCAGCGTCGGCACCACGCCGATCAATCCCAGCGGGCTGGTGAGGAAGACCATCACCATCGCGGCCATGGATCGGACCTGCAGGACGATGATGAGCAGCGTGATCGCGAGCATGATGGGGAAGATCGGCAACATCGCGACCGTCGCCTTGCCCGACTCCTCGATGGAACCGGCCTCCACGATGCGATAGCCACTCGGCAGCGTTGCCATGACCGGCTGGAGCTGCCGGGTGATGGCCGTCGAGACATCCGGCGGCTGCAAGCCTTCGGCGATGTCGCCTCTCACGGTGATCGTCGGGACACGATCGCGTCGGCGCATGACCGGCTCTTCCATGCGCACCTCGACCTTGCCCACCTGCGAGAGCGGGATGCGCTGCCCCTGGGCGCCCGCCAGCGTGAAATCGCCAATCCTGGCCGGATCGAGTCGATTGCCGCCCGCCGAGCGCGCGACGATCTGCACCGTGCGGATGTCCTCGCGCACGGCCGTGACGGGAATACCGCTGAGCAGGAATTGCAGTTGTTGCGCCACGGAACTGGAGGTCAATCCGACCGCCTGCAAGCGATCCTGCTGCAAGGTGAAGTGCAGCGCGGGGACGCGCACGCCCCAATCCGTGTTGACCGTGCGCATCAGCGGGCTGGCATCCATCACCTGCCGTACTTCAGCGGCCACCTTGCGCAACGTCTCGGGATCAGGACCGCTGACCCGATAAGCCACCGGAAACGGGGAATAAGGGCCGAAGACCAGTTGGGTCACCCGCAGACGCGCCTCGGACGCGAGTCCATCCGCGATGGCCCGCCGCAACCGGTGTTTGAGTGCTTCGCGCTCGTCCTGGCTGTCCGTGCGCACGACGATCTTCGCAAATGACGGATCGGGCAGTTCCGGCCCCATCGAGAAATAGAAACGTGGCGCCCCCTGACCGACGTAGGTCGTGACGATCCCGGCTTCGTCCTGCCGGGCCAGCCAGGCTTCCACCTTCCGCGCAGCGGCACTGGTCTGGGTGATCGACGTGCCGTAGGGCATCTGCACCTCGACCAGCACTTCAGGGCGGTCGGAAATCGGGAAAAACTGTTTCTTGACCACGGCCATGCCGAGCACCGAGACCACGAAAAGCGCGATCACCGAGCTGGCGATGATCCACTTCCGCGCGATGACGCGCCCAAGCAGTCGACGGAAGCGGTTGTAGCGTGGCGTGTCGTAGATGGCCCCGTGGCCGCCTTCGACTTTCTCGACATTGGGCAGCAGCTTCACGCCGAGATACGGTGTGAAGACCACCGCCACCACCCACGAGGCGATCAGCGCGATGCCGACGATCCAGAACATGTTGCTCGTGTACTCGCCCGCCGTGGATCGGGCGAAGCCATTGGGCATGAATCCTACCGCCGTGACCAGCGTACCCGAGAGCATGGGGGCCGCGGTATGGCTCCAGGCATAGGCTGAAGCGGCGATCCGGTCATATCCCTCCTCCATCTTCACCACCATCATTTCGATGGCGATGATGGCGTCGTCCACCAGCAGTCCCAGCGCCAGGATCAACGATCCCAGGGTGATGCGGTCGAAATTCTTGCCGGTCGCGAGCATGACCGCGAAGACGACCGCCAGCGTCAAGGGCACGGCCGCGGCGACCACGAGGCCCACGCGCCATCCCATGCTGAGGAAGCTAACCAGCATGACCACCAGCACCGCGGCGAAGAACTTGACCATGAACTCGTCGACCGCCGAGCTGATGTTGACCGCCTGGTCGGTCACCTTGGACAAGCTCATCCCGAGCGGCATTTCGGCATTGATCGCAGTCACCTCGCCATCCAGCGCTTTGCCCAGTTCCAGCCCGTTCCAGCCATCGCGCATGACGACTCCGAGCAGCAGCGCAGGCTCACCGCCGTTGCGGATCAGGAACGTCGCCGGATCTTCATAGCCACGTTTCACGGTAGCGATATCCGCCAGTTTCAGCGTGCGTCCCTGCGACACCACGGGCGTGTCGCGGATCTTCTGCAACTCGTCGAAGGCGCCATCGAGGCGAATGAACACCTCCGGCCCCTTGGTCTCGACGGATCCGGCCGGGGTCAAGGCGTTCTGGCTGCCGAGTGCGGCGAACACGTCCTGCGGGTCGATGCCCAATGTCGCCAGACGATCATGCGAAAACTCGACGTAGATGCGTTCCGACTGTTCGCCGACGATATTGACCTTTTTCACGCCCGGAACGTGCAGGAGACGCTGGCGCAGCGTTTCCGCATCGCGGACGAGCGTGCGCTGGGGTTCGCCCTTCGCCCTCAGGGCGAACAGGGCGAAGGTCACATCGGAATACTCGTCGTTGACAAACGGCCCGATCACGCCTTGCGGCAAATTCCGGACTTCGTCCCCGACCTTCTTGCGAGCCTGGTAGAACTCGTCCTGCACTTCAGATGGCGGCGTGCTGTCCAGCAAGGTCAGCGTGGTGAATGCCAATCCCGGGCGGGTATACGTCTCGCTGCGGTCGTACCAGCGCAGTTCCTGCAATCGCTTTTCGATCTTCTCGGCGACCTGATCCTGCATTTCCTGTGCGGTCGCGCCGGGCCAAGCCGTGACGATCGTCATCACCTTGATCGTGAATGAGGGGTCCTCCGCACGTCCCAGCTTGAAGAAGGACATGGCGCCACCCAGCGTGATCAAGAGGATCAGGAACAGCGTGATGGCGCGCTCGCGTACGGCGAGTGCCGAGAGGTTGAAGCGGCCCGCACTCACTGCCCGCCCCCTGCGGTCGAAGATTGATCAGCGACCTTGACCCGTTCGCCTTCGCGCAGCAGATGCGCGCCGAGCGCCACAACGCGATCGCCCTGTTCGAGCGGGCCGACGATGCGTGCGCTGTCGTCGTCCAGTTGCTGAATCACTACGGGCCGCCAGGACACCTTCGCGGGAGTACCGTGGATGAACCACACCCCCGGTCCCTTGCCCGGATCGAACAGCGCCGCCAGCGGTACGCGCAGACCACCTGCTTCGGAGGCGTCACGATCCGCGACCTGGATCGTGACGGTGGTACCCAAGGGGGCGTCGGCCAGATCGCCTTCCAGCACATACCGCGCCTCGAAGGTCCGGGTGAGAGGATCCGCCACGTCCGAAAGTTGACGCAGTCGGGCCCGGACGCTCACGCCCTCCTTGCCGAAGACCGTGGCCTGACCGAGTGAACCGAGCTGCGGACGCAGGGTTTCAGGCAACTGGATGACCGCTTCGCGAGGGCCCGCGTGTGCCAGGCGGACCACGGCCTGTCCGGCGTTGACGACCTGACCGGGTTCGGCAAGCGTTTCCATGACGACACCGTCGCCATCGGCCAGGAGTTCCGCATAGCGACTCGCATTGAGAGCGACTTCGGCCTGCGCCTCCGCCGCGCGCAGTCCGGCCTGCGCGGCATCCGCGGCCGCCTTGGCCTGATCGTAGGCCGAGACCGAGATCGCTCCCGTTCCGAGCAGATTCCGGTAACGGACTTCATCCGCTGCCGTCTGTTTGGCCTGCGCTCGCGCAGCCGCCGCGGCCTGCTGCTGCGCGCTCACCGCGAGCCGCAGATCCACCGGATCGATGCGCATGAGTGGCTGGCCTCGCCTGACCGTTTGACCCGCATCCACGAGCCGCTCCAGCACCTTGCCCGAGACGCGAAACCCCAGGTCGCTCTGTACCCGGGCGGCGACGGTTCCGCTGAAGGAACGCGACGCCGAACTCGCCCGCTCAACCGTTGCGACGCGTACCAGTGGTGCCAGGGTGCGCGGATCGGGGGCGGGTTCGTCGCCGCAGGCCGTCAGCACCAACGGCAATACGCTGAAGACCGCGACTGGAATGAGGCGCCGGAGCATATGAGGGACCCATGGACGAGCTGATCTGGGACCCGATCATGATCCTAGTGACCAATTTAGTCAATAGTCACTGCATGCCACTCATCAGGGGGACAGGCTGCGAAGGATCAGGCCGGACAGCCGTGCGGGGGCCTCTTCGGCATGGTCGAACCCGTGCTGCAGGAGCAACGGGTTCACGTAGGGGTGCATGACCAGGTAGATCGCTGTCGTGGCCTCGTCGAGCGGCGTCTTGCGCTCGAAATCGCCGGTTTGACGGCCTTGCTGCACGATGTCCTGGAGCAAGGCGCGGATGCGGCTCTCGTATGAGATCGCCGCCTGCCAACGCTCGCTCGCCGCAGAGGCCGCGATCTCGTAGAGCTTGCGATCCTGGAACAGCAGGCGGAGGCTCGCCTCGACGATCGCCTTGAACATGCGGCGCAGCTTCTCCGGCGGCCGGTCAGCCGCGTCCACGGCGGCCCTGACCTCGGTCTCGATCTGGCGCAGGCAGTTCGTGCAGATCATCTCGCCAATGGCCTGCTTGGACTCGAAGAACTTGTAGATGTAGGCCTTGGAGAAGCCCACCGCCTTGGCGAGATCGGAGACAGTCGTCTTCTCGTACCCGTACCGGCTGAAGTATTCGGTCGCCACCACCACGATCTGATCCCGCACGTCGTGATCGGCGGGGCCGCGCGATGAACCTGAATAGGGGGTCGGGATGCTCATCCGGCTAGCCTATGCCGTGCGCCGGAATCAATCAACAAGTGACCTTAAAGTAATATGGTCACTTCACGAATCGGAACAATCCGCCGGAAGTACTGCCACCGGGCATCAACACCGGATGCACCGGCTTGAAGGCGCAGTTCCGTGGGGCGCCGGGCCTCGGTGGCACCCTGGCTTTCCGTCCGAAAAACGCGCCGTGCGATGGCGTCGAGAAGCGACTAAGCGCGATGCCGTAGGTCTCGGACCTGCGCGGGCAGTACAGCACCAGCCTGTAATCGTTGATCGAAGGACAGGCGGTCAAAGGACTCTCCCGGGGCCAAACTCTCCGCGACCCGGCTCATCTGCGTCACCAACGAACACTGCGCCGGCACCGACGCGATCAAGCCAGAGATGTGATCACAGGCCATTGGGCAGACTCAAGCCCTTGATGACAGAGAAATCCAAAGCCACAAAGCAAAACCCAGTAAACATTCACCACCAATTGTCGCCCTGCGGACTTAAGCTCACCGTGCATCCTTAAGTGCCATAGCACCTCTTTTCTGCTTCTGCATGTCACAAACGGCCTGAGACCAGTCACATTCATGCGAGACCACGTCATCGGCGAAAAAAATGACGCGCACATGAAACTAACGAGTCACCGATATAAGCTTTGCGAACTTTTTATACGCCTCAGAATTAGCACTTGCAGTCGCTTGAACCAAACTCTTAAAAGTACCTATCGCCTTCTGGGCACGCTCATTGCTTTTTAGTCCGTCGCCCAAGGCCTCAGAAAGTTGCTGGCAAAACGGGGAAACTACAGAAATTATTTCAGACCAATGACCAGTCGCCTGTTTTGGACTAATTTTTGAACCAAATGAAACCTTTGAACTGGTAGTAATCTTTCGACCAACAAATGTTTCCGTACATGAAGCGACAGCCGAAACCAGCAGATAAATCGAACCCCTAAGTCGAAAATATGACAACAACGACTCTTCCTGATCCGTCAGGTCTTTTCCATTCTTTGACTTGGCCACCAATCCTCGTTTTGCATCCTCTACCGCGCGAAGAAGAGAATAACAAAAAACAAGATGAGCTCCCGTAGTGTCATCATTAAAAAAGCGCGCATAAAGCTTATCGTTAACCCATATTTCGCTTTTCTGATTGTAAGCCGTGACGGGATCAAGATGGTAGGCAGCAAGCGCCTGCCCGACCGTATATGACGGCATAAGATTTTTGTTTCTCTCAATGGCGTCCTTATGACCGCCACGCCTACCGCCCTCATACTTCGCACTTGGTATCTGTAAAACCTCTGATCGCAGACGCTTTTGGACACGATCAGTGCTTCTAAAGTTAGATGCCGTGACTTTATTCTGACTATTGTTGTACTGAATGATGTCGTATACCAACTCACTATCAGAAGTGGACACAAATCTGGCCGGAACCAGCGCATGCTCTGGAGGAGCCTTTGACAAGGTGCCAATCGCGCCCGTTGTTTGAGCTCCGTTTACTATGGACACGCCCCGAATCAACAACTGTTTTTTATTTTTAGAAACTCTCTCTTCAAATGAATGGGTAAGTATAGTAATTCCATTATTAAACACCCAGAAGTTATCTGGATTATTTTCGGCGGTCTCTTTTATTCCATTGTTGATATTGGCATCACTCTTCCTAGAGCCGAGATAATCTCGAACATTTGCAGAGAAAAGCCTAGTCGCGTGAGCTTTATAAAGCTTATGCAGTACCTTTGCTGGAACAGCTGTTACATAAGACTCCCAGCTTCCCGCCGAAAGCTTGAATCCCGCACCAACATCTATCTTGACCTCGTCGTTAACAAGGATCGGAGAAAGCGTTTCTCGATACCAATCTTCCAACCGCCCCTTACCGATCTCCAATGCCGAAACATCGATTCGGTTATTCGGGCTAAGATTTGTTGTCAAGGTACTCAGCGTTTGAGCAACTGTCACCAGCTCATCTTTCACATTGGTGGATTCTGGCATGTTATGGACATACCACGCCTCCATTCTCTTAATTTCTTTATCATCAATTGCAGCCCGAAGCTCTTTTGCGGCAGAACGAAGACGAAGCGGAAGCTCTTTAATTGGTCGCTGCAAGAGCCATGCAATGGCTATATTTAGATCTGATGCTTTGTTAGCAGGCGCCGCTGCTTTAGCCTTTGAAGAAGAAAAGCACTGAGCAATAACTGCGACACCCTCTTCTCTGTCGATATAGATAAGATCGCATTTTTTATCATCACCGCCATCCGTTATCGACTCGGCAGCTACGCTATGAATGTCGTCAACAGAGAAACGGAGCGCAAGGGCAAACAGTCCGTAGGCGTTATCTCCATATTGAGCCAGATCATCTCGCGCATCGACCGCGGCTTGCCAAGTTGTTTTGTGCTTAGCCATTTCACTACTCCATTAGAAATTCTTTCGAAAGATGGCATCCAGTTTGCTCACGCCTACTTCAACGCCGCACCCTTCTGCGACAACCACGGATGGATCTCGCAGACCAGCCGACCGGCCTGCACCGCCGGGTCGTCGTTGCACATCGCTTCGGCGCCGGCGCGATCGGGCACGTCGAGGATGAAGATGCCGCGCCAGTCGCCGTCGTCCATGAACGGGCCGGCGATCTGCAGTTGGCCCTTGTCGGCGTAGGCCTGCATGTTGGCCATGTGTCCGGCCTGCAAGCGTTGCGCCTCCTCGGCGGGGTGGTCGCGTTTCGGGCCTTTCTTCAACATCACGAACCAGTATTGCTTCATTCCCGGCGGCAATGGCGGGGTTGCCGGCGCGGGTGGCTCGGCGGCGGTGGCCAGGGCGGATGCGAGCAGCAGCGGAAGCAGAACCAGCGGTTTCATGATCAGTCCTCCGGCGCGGGCGCGAACTCGGCGATCCGCGCGCGATAGTGACGCAGTTCGGCGATGGAATCGCGCACGTCGCTGAGCGCGGTATGCGCGGACTCCTTCTGTACGCCGCCCAGCACCTGCGGGGCCCAGCGGCGGGCGAGTTCCTTGAGCGTGCTGACGTCGAGATTGCGGTAGTGGAAATACTGCTCCAGCGTCGGCATCAGTCGATGCAGGAAGCGGCGGTCCTGGCAGATCGAATTGCCGCACATCGGCGAAGCCCTGGGCCCGACCCAGGCGCGCAGGAAATCGAGGGTGCGCGCTTCGGCGTCCTGCATCGGCACGCCCTGCTCCAGCACCCGCTGCCACAGGCCGGACTTGCGGTGCTGGTTGCGGTTCCAGTCGTCCATCGCTTCGAGGGTCGCGAGATCGTGGGTGATGGCGAACTCCGGCCCCTCGGCCAGGACGTTGAGCCGGGCGTCGGTGACCACGGTGGCGATCTCGATGATCGAATCGCGTCCGGTGTCCAGCCCGGTCATTTCCAGATCGATCCAGATCAGCCGGCCTTCGGAAGGGAGGGGTTCGTTCGGGATCGTCGCCATGCGGCTCGCATCGGAATCGGGGAAGCCGCATCATAGCCCAGCCCTTCCCTCGTCCCGCAGCCCCGCCCGCATGGCCCTGCCCGTTTCCCTCGATCACCACGCCATCCTCGGCGCGATGCTGGCCCCGGCCCTGTTGATGGCCGCGACCGGCTCGCTGCTGGTGTCCGCGAATGCCCGGCTGGCGCGCGTCGTCGATCGCTTGCGTGCGTTGATCGTGGCCTGGGAGCAGGATGCGCCCGACCGAGAGGAACGCGACACCCAGATCCAGCGCCACCGTCATCGTGCGGCGCTGGTGCTGCAGGCCTGCCGGCTGCTGTATGCGGCGCTCGGCGCGTTCATCGGCACCAGTCTCGGACTGGCCGCGGACGCGCTGCTGGGGTTCAATCTGGATGCGGTGCCGACCGTGCTCGCGGTGATCGGCATGCTGTGTCTGCTCGGCGCCAGTCTGGCGATGGGGCGTGAAGTCGGATTGTCGGTGCGCAGTTTCGACGAGGAACTGGATCAGGAACTCGCGCGCAAGCGCGGCTGATCCACGGCGCGGCCGGTCCGCGTGCTTTATTCCGCTGAGGGCGACAGCGGCGGTTTGCCACGTTTGCGGCGGAAATAGTTGGTCAGCATGGTGCCGGCCTCTTCGGCCAGCACACCGCCGACGACATCGACGCGATGGTTGTGGCGCGGGTCGGCGAGCAGATCGAAAACGCTGCCGGCGGCGCCGGTCTTGGGATCGCCGGCGGCGTAGACGATCCGCGCCAGCCGCGCGTGGACCGCGGCCATCGCGCACATCGCGCAGGGTTCGAGGGTGACGTACAGCGTGCAGCCGATCAGCCGATGATTGCCCAGCGCACGGCCGCCCGCGCGCATGGCCACGATCTCGGCGTGCGCGCTCGGATCGTGCTCGGTGATGTTGAGATTCCAGCCCTCGCCCACCACCCGGCCGTCGGCGTCGACCAGCACCGCGCCGACCGGGATCTCGTCGTGCTCGCGCTCGGCACGCTCGGCCAGTGCCAGCGCGTGGCGCATCCAGCGCGCATCGGCATCGGCATCGGACGGAACATCTGCTGGCGTCGGCGTTTCAGGAGCGGTCATCGGGGCCGGTCGGCTGCGGATTTCGCGTTGTGGCGGGTCAGGACGAGCGTGGAATGATGAGGGCTGTGCCAGCCTGTGTCATCTTGCAGGCGCCAGCCAACGGCATCGCCGTTACGCTCACGACCGGATATCGCGCACGACGCGCGCAACAGGGGATGTTCCGATGTCGAACCAGATCGATCCGTCCGCAACTTCGTCGCCGGGTGGCTGCACCGCCACGCCGGTCCGGCTGCCGCCCATCCTGCCGCCCGAGCCCTGCTGCTGCGACAGCGATCCGATCACCGGACTGAAGCAGTTGTTCGTCGACTATTTCCAGGGCCGGGGCATGGCCGCCGGCCGCGACCCGGCCACCCGGCCGGTGTTCCTGCGCCTGCACGGCGTCGCCCATGGCCGCTTCATCGTCGATCCCGATCTGCCGCCGGAGCTGCGGGTCGGCGTGTTCGCGCAGGCACCGGAATATCCGGCCTGGGTGCGCTTTTCGGCCGATGTCCAGCCGGGCGTCCCCGACCTGAAGGGCACCACCGGCATCGGCATCAAACTGTTCGGCGTCGAGGGCGAGAAGTTGCTCGTGCCGGACCAGGACGCGACCACCCAGGATTTCATCCTGCAGAACCACGATGTGTTCTTCGTCGATACCGCGAAGGACATGTGCGAATTCACCTGCGCCTCGCTGCACGGCAAGGGCGACCGGTATCTCGCGGAGCATCCGGTCACCGCGCGGGTGCTGGACGCGATGAAGAAGGTGGTCGACTCGGCCCTCACTACGCCGTACTGGAGCGTGCTGCCCTACGGCTTCGGTCAGGGCCGCTACGTGAAGTACAAGCTCGAACCGATGGAAGCGGCACCGGCGGACGCGCCACCGGATTTCGATGATCCGTTCTATCTGCGCGCCGATCTGCACGCGCGACTGCGCAAGGGGCCCGCGCGCTTCCGCTTCCTCGTGCAGTTCCGGACCGATGACGCCGCGATGCCGCTGGATGCCGCGACGGTGCGCTGGAGCGAGGACGCCAGCCCGCCGATCCAGGTGGGAATTCTGGAACTGCCGCAGCAGGATCTCGACACCCGCGGACAGGCGACCTACGGCGAGCATCTGGCCTGGAATCCGTGGCACGCCCTGCCCGAGCACCGCCCGGCCGGCAGCATTTCCGATGCCCGCGAGGTGGTCTATCGCGCATCCGCGGAAAACCGCCGCAACGTCAACGGCGTGCCCCTGGCCGAACCGGTGGTGCCGCGTCCGCCGCAGTACGCGCCCGGTGTGGATTATCCGAAGGCGCGGGACACGCGGATCGTGCGCGCCGCGATCCATCCGGCGATCGGCATCGCCCGCGTCGGCGACAGCGAATGCGGGTTCTATCTCGGCCCGCAGGTCGTGGATCCGCTGCCGCAACCGGCCGGTCACTATCGCGACGACAGCGGCGCGCTCAAGCGCGAGGCCGCGCAGTTCCGTCTGTACGGTTACAACGCGGCCGGCGAAGTGGTGCGCGAACTCACGCCGGACACCGCGCTGATCCGCTGGTCGGTGCATGTCGCGAACCGCAAGGCCGCGTGGTACCAGTGGCAGATCGCGATGGACATTCCCGAAGCGGCGGAAAACGTGCTGCCGCTGCGCAACGCCGAGGTCCGCGATCGCGCTTCGCTGGTGATCGACGGCGGTCTGCAGCACGTCGCCGGCAGGAACGCATCGCCCGTCGCGTTCAACGGGCGATTCGGCCAGACCCCGGTGTACCTCGGCGAGTGCTGGACCGACGCCGCCGGTCGACTGATGGTGCTCGGCGGCCATGGCATCTCCGCGTCGCCGACCGACAGTCCGATCTACAACGACGAGGATCCGTTCGGCTTCATCAACGCCGACGGCTGGTACGACGATGTCAGCGACGGTCCGATCGACGCCACGGTCTCGATCGAAGGCCGCGAGATCCCGGTCGACGGCGCATGGGTGGTGACCGCACCGCCGAACTACGCACCACAGCTGAAGTCGGTGCGCACGCTCTACGACCTGCTCTACGACCTCAACGTGCAGGCCGGCTGGATGACGCCGCCGTCGACGGTGTCCTTCACCCGCGACGTGTATCCGATCCTGCAGCGGCTGACTGGTCTGCAGTGGGTCAACCAGGGCTATTCGGTGCAGTTCGGGCATCAGGGTCCCTACGATTTCAATGACCCCGACCTCATCGCACGACTGGCGACAAAACCCGCGCCGAAGGCCTACGACATCAATGCCGAACTGCGGCTGCAGATCTTCCACAACTTCCGTCCGCCGGTGCCGGTCGACGGCAATCAGCTGCCGTGGCCGTGGTTGTTCGGCGACGCGATGGAACTGCCCGCGATCAACAACCCGCGCCAGAACGCGACGATCACAGCGATCCAGTCGAAGATCCTCCAGCGCTGGGCCGCAGGCGATTTCGACGCCGACTGGGGCCGTCCCGGCAGCGAGCCGGTGCGCGACATCGACGATCTGCCCGCGGCGCTGCAACCGGCGATGCTCGATCGCGCAGCGCTCGACTTCTGTCTGGCGGACGCCTTCCATCCCGGTTGCGAAATGACCTGGCCGATGCGTCATCAAACGATGTATTCGGGACCGTTCCGGATCCGTCACCGCCCCGAGGGCGAACCCGAACCGAATTACGGCAAGACGCTTGATCAGGCGACGATCCTCTCCGCCATCGGTCCGCTGCGCGCGCAGGGCCCGGGCGACATCACGCGCTGGATGGGATTGCCCTGGCAGGCGGACACCGCGTTCTGCCGCGGCGGCTATTTCAGCCAATCGAAATACGATCCGTTCGTGCCGACCTTCTGGCCGGCGCGGGTGCCGAACCAGGTGCTGAGCGAAGAGGACTACGAGATCGTGCGCGATGACTCGCAGCCGATGGACGCGCGCGTGCTCGCGTTCCGCAAGCGCTTCGACTGGAACGCGCCGCTCGGCCGTGTCGGCGTCCCGGAACAGATGCGGGCGATGGTCGACATCTTCGGCTCGATGGGCGTGGTCGAAGTCCGTCCGGGTGTGACCTGCGAACCGGCGTTCCCGAAAACGATGATGGTCGCCAGTTTCGGGCCGAAGGCCGCCACGACGCCGGCACTCAAGCGGATGACGACCGCGGCCGAAGCGGTCGCCGCGGAAGAAGGCGCGGAAATGGCTGGCGAAACGGAAGGCGAAGTGCTGCTGCCGCTGCCGGTCCGCCGGAACCACAAGCGCGACTGACGCGGAACACGGCGGATGCGCACCCGCACCTGCGATGTCGCGATCGTGGGCGGCGGCCCGGCCGGGGCCGCCGCCGCGATCGCGCTCGCACGCGCAGGCCGGCGGGTGCTGCTGGCCGATGCCTGCGGCGCGAACGGTCGCCCCCGGGACGCATTCCGCATCGGCGAGGGCCTGCCCGCCGCCGCGCGACCGCTGCTGCAGGCGCTCGGCGTGCTCGAACGCACGCTCGCGGACGGACATCGCGCCAGTCCGGGCACCCAAGCCTGGTGGGGCTCGGACACACCGCACACCGAGGACGCGATGCGCACGTTGCAGGGGCGCGGCCTGCAACTTGACCGCATCCGCTTCGACGCCATGCTGCGTGCGGCCGCAGGCGAGGCCGGCGCCGAATGCGTGGATGCGGCACAACTGCGGCTCGTCGCGGCGGGCGACACGCGGACGCCGCACCGTCTGCGCCTGCAACGCGCGCATGGCGACGACGAAAGCATTGACGCCGATTGGCTGATCGACGCCGGCGGTCGTGGCGCCGGGCTATCGCGAGCGCTGGGCGCGACCCGGATCGTCCACGACCGGCTGCTGGCCTTCCACCTGCGCCTGCACGGCGGCGGCGATACCGATCGCGACGGCCGCACCCTGGTCGAAGCGGTCGAGGACGGCTGGTGGTACAGCGTACGGCTGCCATCGGAGGAACGACTGATCGCCTTCCTCGGCGACGCCGATCTGCTCGATCGCCGCGCGCTCATCGACGGCGACGGCCTCTGGCATGCGCTCGAACGCGCACCGCACCTGCATGCCCTCTGCGCGCGACACGGCTGGCGCCCGGCGGGACCGACACAGGGTGCCGACGCCTGCAGCAGCGAACTCGACCACGCCTGCGGCGAACGCTGGCTCGCCGTCGGCGATGCCGCCCTCGCCTTCGATCCGCTGTCGTCGAAAGGGATTTCCAATGCGCTGTACACGGGCCTGCAGGCAGCCGAGGCGATCCTGCGCAGCGACCACACCGACGACGCCGTCAGGGATCCCGCCGCCCTCGCCGCGTATGCGCAGCATCTGCGCGAGATCCATCGCGTGTATCGCGCACAGTTGCACGCCTTCTATGCGATGGAGACGCGCTGGCCGGCATCGCCGTTCTGGCGACGACGCAACGGCGGCGAATCCTCGCCGTCGACCACTTTCGACGCGCGATCGCACTCCGGCATGATGGCCTGATCGCGACGCCGCCGTCGCGAGCGTGGATCACACCCGCCCCGCCGCCTCCAGCGCTGCGTACTCGTCTTCGCCGAACAGCCGCGAACGCACGAGGAAACGCACGCCTTCGCCGTTTTCGAGCGAGAACATCCCGCCCCGTCCTTCGACCACGTCGATGATCAGCTGGGTGTGTTTCCAGTACCCGAACTGTGGGGCGCTGATGTAGAACGGTGCACCGCCGATCTCGCCCAGACGCACGTCGTGATCGCCGACGATGAAGTCGTCCTCGGGAAAACACATCGGCGAGGAACCGTCGCAGCAGCCGCCCGACTGATGGAACAGCAGCGGCCCATGCCGGGCGCGCAATCGCTCGATCAACGCGAGCGCCGGCAACGTGGCGATGACCTGCAGCGGAATATCGGGCAGGGCGAACTCGGGCATGCGCATCTCCGGAAGGCGCGGCCGCGATGCGATCGGACGCGGAAAGCAAAAGACGTCCGCGCCGCCGAGGAGGAAGAGAGACGGCGACGCGGACGCGGAAACGCTGCCCGGAATCAGAAGAATCCGAGCGCCTTGGGCGAATAGCTCACGAGCAGATTCTTGGTCTGCTGGTAATGATCGAGCATCATCTTGTGGGTCTCGCGACCGATGCCGGACTGCTTGTAACCGCCGAACGCGGCATGCGCCGGATAGGCGTGATAGCAGTTGGTCCACACGCGACCGGCCTGGATCGCGCGGCCGAAGCGATAGAGCCGGCTGGCGTCGCGGCTCCACACGCCGGCGCCCAGGCCGTACAGCGTGTCGTTGGCGATCTGCAGCGCTTCCTCTTCGGTCTTGAACGTGGTCACCGACACCACCGGCCCGAAGATTTCTTCCTGGAAGATGCGCATCCTGTTGTGGCCCCTGAACACCGTCGGCTTGACGTAATAGCCGCCGGCGAGGTCGCCTTCGAGCGCGTTGCGCTCGCCGCCGATCAGCACTTCGGCGCCTTCCTGCCGGCCGATGTCGATGTAGCTGAGGATCTTCTCCAACTGTTCGCTGGACGCTTGCGCGCCGACCATCGTGTTCGGATCGAGCGGGTCGCCCTGCTTGATCGCGGCGACGCGCGCGATCACGCGCTCCATGAACTTCTCGTAGATCGATTCCTGGATCAGCGCGCGCGACGGACAGGTGCAGACTTCGCCCTGGTTGAAGGCGAACAGCACGAAACCTTCCACCGCCTTGTCGAGGAAATCGTCGTCCTCGGCCATCACGTCGGCGAAGAAGATATTCGGCGACTTGCCGCCGAGTTCCAGCGTCACCGGAATCAGATTCTGGCTGGCGTACTGCATGATCAGGCGGCCGGTGGTGGTCTCGCCGGTGAACGCGATCTTGGCGATGCGCGGGCTGCTGGCCAGCGGCTTGCCGGCCTCCAGGCCGAAGCCGTTGACGACGTTCAACACGCCCGGCGGCAGCAGGTCGCCGATGATCTCCATCAGCACCAGGATGCTGGCCGGCGTCTGTTCGGCGGGCTTCAGCACGACGCAGTTGCCCGCCGCCAGCGCGGGCGCCAGCTTCCACGCCGCCATCAGCATCGGGAAGTTCCACGGAATGATCTGGCCGACCACGCCCAGCGGCTCGTGGAAGTGGTAGGCGATGGTGTCGTGATCGATCTCGCCGATGCTGCCTTCCTGCACGCGCACCGCTGAAGCGAAGTAGCGGAAGTGGTCGGCCATCAGCGGCACGTCGGCGTTGAGCGTTTCACGGATCGGCTTGCCGTTGTCCCAGGTCTCGGCATGCGCCAGCAGTTCGAGGTTCTCCTCGATGCGGTCGGCGATGCGCAGCAGCACGTTCGCGCGTTCGGTCGCGGAGGCTTTGCCCCACGCGTCCTTGGCGGCATGCGCGGCATCGAGCGCGAGTTCGATGTCATCCTTGTTGGAACGCGCGATCCGAGTGAAGACCTTGCCGGTGATCGGGGTGATGTTGTCGAAATACTCGCCGCTGCGCGGCGCGACCCATTGGCCGCCGATGAAATTGTCGTATTGCGCCTTGAAGATGCGGGAGTGTTCGTGCAGATGCGGTTTGACGAGGGCGTTCATGGCAGATCCTTGGACAGAGTGTGCCGTGACTGTTGCAAGCACGGTGCCAATTCCGCGATGACGCAGCGCAACATGCAGCGATCCGTGTCGCGGCGCGGACTTGCGCCGATGCATGTTGCATCGCACAACACGCCAGCATTGCATCGCCCGGACGAGTGTGTTGTTTATGGAGACGCACTTCGCCGTCACTGTCGCAGAATGCGACACAGGAGCCGCCATGTCCCGACTGCGTCCGACCTCGGAACTCGCCCAGGCACGACGGGCGTTCTTCGAGCGCGGCAGCGCCGCCGCGGGCCTGCCGCAGACGATCCTGCGTTCGTGGCAGCGTTGCCGGCGGCTGGGACTGCCGGAAGAACGCACGCCCGCGATCGAACCGGTGCCCGAAGCCCGCCTGCGCCAGATGCGCGAGCGCAACGAGCGCCTGTGGCGGTCGGCGCGGGCCGAACTCGAACTGCTCGCCGCGGACGCCGATGCCAGCGGCAGCATTGTGATCCTTACCGACGACCAGGGCTGGATCCTCGATGCGACCGGTCACGCGCAGTTCCTCGACAAGGCCGGGCGGGTCGCGCTGCGGCCGGGCACCTGCTGGAACGAGTCCGAGGTCGGCACCAATGCGATCGGCACCGCGATCGTCGAACGGCGCCCGGTCGAGGTCCGCGGCAGCGAGCACTACCGCACGCCCCACGGCATCCTCACCTGCATGGCGACGCCGATCCACGACCCGTACGGCCGGCTGATCGGCGTGCTCGACATCAGCGGCGATTCGCGCGCGCAGCACCTGCACGCGCTCGGACTGGTGCGCATGGCGGTCGAGAACATCGAGCACCGCCAGTTCGACGAGGGCCTCGACGGCTGCGAACTGCTGCGGCTGCATCGCGACCCGGCGATGCTGGGATCATCGCGTGAAGGCGTGCTCGCATTCCGCAACGGCCGGCTGGTCGCCGCCAATCAGGCCGGACTGACGCTCGCGGGCATCGACCGCACGGATCTCGGCCGGGTCGACTACGACGTGCTGTTCGAGGATGCCCTGACCCGCCTGCGCAGCGAAGGCGCGCTCCGCGACCGCTGCGGTCGGGTCCTCCACGGTCGGGTCGATGGCGACGCGCCACGCGGCGCGATCGTGACACGGCCGGTGCGCACACCGGCCGCACCGGCGACCGCAGCGCGACCCGCCGCGGCCGACGGTCCGCTGTTCGACGCCACGGCCACCGTCGCGCTGGAACGTGCCCGCCGCGTGATCGACGCCGATCTGCCGGTGCTCATCGTCGGCGAAACCGGCACCGGCAAGGAAGTGTTCGCGCGGGCGCTGCATGCACGCTGCGCCCGCGCGGGAAAGACCTTCGTCGCCGTGAACTGCGCGGCGTTGCCCGAGGGGCTGATCGAAGCGGAACTGTTCGGCTACGAGGAAGGCGCCTTCACCGGCGCGCGCCGCCAGGGCAGCCCGGGCCTGCTGCGCCAGGCGCAGGGCGGCGTGCTGTTCCTGGACGAGATCGGCGACATGCCGCTGGCGCTGCAACCGCGTCTGCTGCGGGTGCTGCAGGAGCGCGAGCTGTCGCCGCTGGGCGGCGGCAAACCGGTGAAACTCGACTTCGCGCTGATCTGCGCGACCCACTGCGACCTCGACGCGGCCGTGGAAACAGGTCGTTTCCGCGCGGACCTCTACTACCGCATCGCCGACCATCGCGTGCGGCTCGCGCCTCTGCGCGAAGCCGGCGACCGCGGCGCGATCGTCGATGCGCTCTGGGCGCGGATGGCCGGGCGACGCACGCTCGCGGCCGACGCGCGCGCGGCCCTGATCGCCGGGGCGTGGCCAGGCAACTGGCGTCAGCTCGTCGCCTGCCTGCGCACACTGGTCGCGCTGAGCGACGACGGCGCGCGGATCGAACAGGACGACCTGCCGGAGCATCTGCGCTCCGCGGAGCGCGCGCTCCCGGCGATCACGATGGGCGGCGGCGTCGCCCCATTGGAACTGCTGGAGGAGACCGCGATGCGCGACGCACTCGCCGCCTGCGACGGCAACGTCGCGCGCGCGGCGCGGTTGCTCGGCGTCAATCGCAGCACGCTGTACCGCAGGCTCGGCGCACCGAAACGGGACGTCTGATCGATCGTCCGCCGCGCCGCCGCGGGCCGATGCGTTCAGCGCGTTTTGACGACCGTCCGGCTCTTGCCGCCGATGCTGCGAACGCTGCCCCAGCGGCGAATCAGGGTCTCGGTTCCGGTGAACTCGATCTGCAGGTTCTTGTCGATCCTGATCGACCCGCGCAGCTGGACTTCGGCGCGACGGCGGTCCTCCGACAGCGTCACCGAAGCGATCGTGTATTTCAGCTCCGGCTCGACCTTCTTCTCCTTCGCGTACGCCCACATCAGGCGGATCGCCTGATCGGTTTCGTAGCAGGCGCTGTCCTTGTCGGATTCGACGGTTTCGGTGCCTTCCGGCGATACCGACGTGTCCACCGACCGGTAGGTCTTGTCCATCAGATTGCACAGCGTGTTCGAATCGAACCGCCGCATCGCGTTGATGTGCTTCTGGTAGTAGGCGTCGACCATGTCCTCGTCGAGCCGGGCGATGTATCCGCGATACACGTTCACGAAGATCACCGCGATCCCGATCATCGCGAACGTCCAGGCAGTGCGCCTGTTGGCGGCGACCCAGGCCTTGGCTTCTCCGACCCATTCCTTTGGCGTCATCGCGCTGTCACTCCCACTCGATCGTTGCGGGCGGCTTGCCGGAAATATCGTAGACCACCCGCGAGATCCCGCGCAGCTCGTTCACGATCCGGCGCGAGACGGTATCGAGGAAATCGTACGGCAGATGCGCCCAGTGCGCGGTCATGAAATCGATGGTTTCGACGGCGCGCAGCGCGATCACCCATTCGTAGGCGCGGGCGTCGCCGACCACGCCGACCGACTTCACCGGCAGGAACACCGCGAACGCCTGCGAGGTGCGGTCGTACCAGCCGGCCTTGCGCAGTTCCTCGATGAAGATGGCGTCGGCCTGCGCCAGCAGTTCGGCGTATTCGCGCTTCACTTCGCCGAGGATGCGCACGCCGAGACCGGGACCCGGGAACGGATGGCGGTAGACCATCTCGCGCGGCAGGCCGAGTTCGACGCCGAGGCGGCGCACCTCGTCCTTGAACAGCTCGCGCAGCGGCTCGACCAGGCCGAGCTTCATGTGTTCGGGCAGGCCGCCGACGTTGTGATGGCTCTTGATCACGTGGGCCTTGCCGGTCTTGCTGCCGGCGGACTCGATCACGTCCGGATAGATCGTGCCCTGCGCCAGCCATTTGGCGTTCTTCAGCTTGTTCGACTCTTCCTCGAAGATCTCGACGAACAGATTGCCGATGATCTTGCGCTTGGCTTCCGGGTCGGTGACACCGGCGAGCGCGTTGAAATAGCGGTCGGCGGCATTCACGCGCACGACCTTCACGCCCATGCCGCCCTGTTCAGAGGCCGCGCCGAACATCGCCATCACCTGATCGCCTTCCTTCCAGCGCAGCAGACCGGTGTCGACGAACACGCAGGTCAGCTGTTCGCCGATCGCGCGATGCAGCAGCGCCGCGACCACCGACGAGTCGACGCCGCCGGAGAGGCCGAGGATCACTTCATCGCTACCGACCTGCGCGCGCACGCGCGCGATCTGGTCGTCGATGATGTTCGCCGCCGTCCACAGCGCCCGGCAGCCGCAGATGTCCAGCACGAAGCGGCGCAGCATCGTCTCGCCCTGCTTCGTGTGCGTGACTTCGGGATGGAACTGCACGCCGTACCAGCGCCGCGCCTCGTCGGCCATCGCGATGATCGGCACGCTGTCGGTCCGGCCGGTGACGGCGAAGCCCTCGGGCAGCCGGGTCACGCGATCGCCATGGCTCATCCACACGTCGAGGCCCTGGCGGCCCGGGTGATCGGTCAGCGCGCCCAGCAGCTTGTCGTCGCCGGTCACCTCGACCTCGGCGTAACCGAATTCGCGATGATGCCCGCCTTCGACCATGCCGCCGAGCTGCATCGCCATCGTCTGCATGCCGTAGCAGATGCCGAGGATCGGCAGACCGCTGTCGTAGACCTGCTGCGGCGCGCGCGGCGAACCGGCTTCCGTCGTCGATTCAGGACCGCCCGAGAGGATGATGCCCTTCGGGTTGAACGTCGCGATGTCCGCCGGATCGTGGTCCCAGGCCCAGATTTCGCAGTAGACGCCGATCTCGCGGATGCGTCGCGCGATCAGTTGCGTGTACTGCGCGCCGAAGTCGAGGATCAGGATCTTGTCGCTGTGGATGTCGGCGCGGTGGATGTCGGTCATGGTGTTCCGTGGGAGCGGCTTCAGCCGCGAGCTCTTGTTGCGACGATGGCTCTTGCAGGAAAAGCTCGCGACTGAAGCCGCTCCTGCAAAAAAGCGGGACGACCCTCACCCCATCCTGTAATTCGGCGGTTCCTTGGTGATCTGCACGTCATGCACGTGGCTTTCGCGCTGCCCCGCGCCGGTGACCTTCACGAACGACGGCTTCGTGCGCATCTCGTCGATGGTCGCGCAGCCGACATAACCCATCGTCGCGCGCAGGCCGCCGGCGAGCTGGTGGACCACGTTCGCGAGCGGGCCGCGATACGGCACGCGGCCTTCGATGCCTTCGGGCACGAGCTTGTCGGCGTCGCTGGCGTCCTGGAAATAGCGGTCCTTCGAACCCTTCTCCATCGCGCCCAGCGAACCCATGCCGCGATAGCTCTTGTAGCTGCGGCCCTGGAACAGTTCGGTCTCGCCCGGCGCTTCTTCGGTGCCGGCGAACAGACCGCCGATCATCACCGTCGATGCACCGGCGACGATCGCCTTGCCGATGTCGCCCGAATAGCGGATGCCGCCATCGGCGATCAACGGGATGCGATCCTGCAGCGCTTCGGCGACCATCGACACCGCGGTGACCTGCGGCACGCCGACACCGGCCACGATGCGCGTGGTGCAGATCGAGCCGGGGCCGACGCCGACCTTCACCGCGTCCGCGCCGGCCTGTTCCAGCGCCAGCGCGGCGTCGCCGGTGACGATGTTGCCACCGATCACCTGCAGCTTCGGGAAGGTCTTCTTCGCCCAGGCCACGCGGTCAATGACGCCCTGCGAATGGCCGTGCGCGGTGTCGACGATGATCACGTCCACGCCCGCCGCCACCAGCGCTTCGATGCGCTGTTCGGTATCGCCGCCGACGCCCACCGCCGCACCGACCAGCAGACGTTCGCTGAAGTCGTAGGCGGCGTTCGGGTTGTCGCGCTTCTTCTGGATGTCCTTCACCGTGATCAGGCCACGCAGTTCAAAACCGTCGTTCACCACCAGCACCTTCTCGATGCGGTGCTTGTGCAGCAGTTCCAGCACTTCCTCGTCGGTCGCGCCTTCCTTCACGGTGACCAGCTTGTCCTGGCCGGTCATGATGTGGCGCACCGGATCGTCGAGCTTCTTCTCGAAGCGCATGTCGCGACCGGTGACGATGCCCACCAGTTGTCCGCCGTCGACCACCGGCACGCCGGAGATGTTGCGGGCACGGGTGAGTTTCAGGACATCGCCGATGGTGGCGTCGGGGCCGACGGTGAAGGGTTCGCGGATGACCCCGGCCTCGAAATTCTTGACCTTGGCCACCTGCGCCGCCTGCAGTTCCAGGCTGAGGTTCTTGTGGACGATGCCGATGCCGCCGAGCTGGGCCATCGCGACCGCGAGACGCGCTTCGGTCACCGTGTCCATCGCCGCCGAGACGATCGGCAGGTTCAGGCGCAGGTCGCGGGTGAGGCGGGTGGCGAGGGAGACGTCCTTGGGCAGGACGGTGGAATGCGCGGGGACGAGCGAAACGTCGTCGTAGGTGAGCGCTTCAGCCTGGATGCGGAGCATGGCCGGTCCGGTGGGGATGAAGCGCGTCATTGTAACCGGCGGCGCCCCTCGTAGGAGCGGCTTCGGCCGCCATCAGCCAAAAAGATCGGGCCTGAAGGCCCTCCTACGAAAGATTCTCCGCCGCCTCGGCGGCCTCGATGGTGTTCTGCATCAGCGTGGCGACGGTCATCGGCCCCACTCCGCCCGGGACCGGGGTGATCCAGCTGGCGCGGGCGGCGGCGGCCTCGAACCGCACGTCGCCGACCAGACGGCCGTCGTCCAGGCGGTTGATGCCGACGTCGATGACCACCGCGCCGGGCTTCACCCATTCGCCCGGGATCAGGCCCGGCCTGCCCACGGCGACGACCAGGATGTCGGCCTCGCCGACGTGCCGGCGCAGCACCTCCGCCGGGGTGAATTTGTGGCAACTGGTGACGGTGCAGCCGGCGATCAGCAGTTCCAGCGCCATCGGCCGGCCGACGTGGTTGCTCACGCCCACGATCGTGGCGCTCTGCCCGCGCACCGGGCGGTCGGTATAGGCCAACAGCGTGGTGATGCCGCGCGGCGTGCACGGGCGCAGGCCGAACTGACGCAGGGCCAGATGGCCGACGTTCTCGGGATGGAAACCGTCCACGTCCTTGCGCGGGTCGATCCGGTGAATCAGCCGGGTGGCATCCGGGATTCCGGGCAAGGGCAATTGGACCAGGATGCCGTGGACCTCGGGATCCGCGTTCAGACGGTCGATCAGGGCCAGCAATTCGGCCTCGGTGGTACCGGCCGGCAGGTCGAAATCGAGGGCCCGGATGCCCACCTTCTGCGCCGCCCGGCGTTTGTTGCGCACGTAGGACTGCGACGCGGGGTCGCTGCCCACCAGCACCACCGCCAGCCCGGGCCGGGAACGGCCGGCGGCCACCCGCGCGTCGACCTGGGTCTTCAGATCGTCGAGCAGCAGGTCGGCGATGCGTTTTCCGTCGAGGATCCGGGCGGTCATTCGGCTGTCGTGAGGCGGGATGGCTGCGTATTATCGCCGAACCCGCTCCCCCCTGCCCGATGCCCGCGCATGTCCGGACCCGCCCCACTCCCACCGCGCACCGGGCAACGTCTGTCCAATGCCCGCCGATGGTTCTTCGGGCTGATGGCCCTGGAGTTCGCGATCTTCTGCGCGATCGGTCTGCTCTGGCTGTTCTTCCTGGCGCCTGGCATGCACGTGTGGTGGCTGCTGGTTCCGCTGCTGCCGATCCATTTCGCGATCCGCAGGCTCACCGAACGCAAGGTCGCCTGCCCGGCCTGCCATCGTTCGCTGATGGACCACGAGGGGTTCGCCATGCTCGCGAAAGCCTGCGACCATTGCGGCACACGATTCCATTGAACCCGCAGCCGATCGCTCATGGACCCTCAGACCGTCACCGAACTCGAAGCCGCCGCCTTCCGCCGCCTGCGCGATCACCTGATGCGCGACCGCCCGGATGTGCAGAACATCGACCTGATGATCCTCGCCGGCTTCTGCCGCAACTGTCTGGCCGACTGGTACCGCGAAGCCGCCGAAGCGCGTGGCCTGGACATGGGCAAGGACGAGGCCCGCGCGACCGTGTACGGGATGCCGTTCGGCGAATGGAAGGCGCTGCACCAGAAAGAAGCGACGCCGGAACAGCTGGCGGCGTTCGAGGCGGCGCAGAAGCGACACGCCTGATCGCGGGATGCGCATCTTCCTCATCATCGCCGCCGCGGTCGCTGTCCTGTGCTATGCCGGCGCCTGCTGGTTCCTGCATGCGCAACAGCGCGATCTGATCTATTACGGCGCCTACACCCGCGCCGATATCGCCGGCACCGATTTCGCGCTGACCCGTCCCGGCGCGGTGCTGCGCGGCTGGGTCGTGAATCCGGCGGGCCGCGATCCGATCCTGTATTTCGGCGGCAACGCCGAGCGCATCGAGCACAACCGCGAAGACTTCGCGCGCCTGTTTCCCGGGCGCAGCGTGTATCTGCTCGCCTATCGCGGCTACGGAGCGAGCGATGGCGAACCCACCGAAGCGGCGCTCGTCGGCGATGCGCTGGCGTTGTTCGACGATGTCCGCGCACGACATCCGGAACAGCGGATCGCGGTGATCGGTCGCAGTCTCGGCAGTGGCGTCGCGAGCCAGGTCGCCGCGCGACGGCCGGTGGAGCGCTTGGCGCTGGTGACGCCGTTCGACAGCATGGTCGGTGCCGCGCAGACGCACTATCCGTGGTTTCCGGTCGATGCGCTGCTGCAGGAACGCTACGAATCGACGAAGGCGCTGCGCGCGTTCGCCCGGCCGGTGCTGATCGTGCGCGGCGGCCGCGACGACGTGGTGCCGCCGGCTTCCACGCTGCGACTGATCGCGGCATTGCCGGGCACGCCCGAGATCGTCGCGATCGACGCTGCCGGACACAACGATATCTCCGCGTTTCCCGAATACGCGACCGCGCTGTCGCACTTCCTGCGCTGAGCGCTCGACGCCGGCGCAGATCACGACGGTCACGTCCCGCGCAATCCCCCGTTCGGGGTAGTCTCCCCGGCCTACGTTGTCCGCACTAGGGGAAATCCCGTAGGGCGAAAACGCGATGGTCATCGCACAAACACGCGCCTAGCCTCCGTTCGCAGGCGTTCCGTCCATCCGGGCGGGGCGAAACGCACGGGAGACGGCCATGACGCATCCGCAGGTCAATGCAGGCAACGCCGCCGACGAAGGCGATGCCTACGACGCGCCGCTCGGTTTCGATCGTAGCGACGACGATTTCGAGGCGGACGCACTCGAAGGCGATGACGAGGCGTTCGACGATGCCGATGCCGCCTACGAGACCGAAGGCTACGACGAAGGCGACGGTTACGACGAATCGCTCGGCGACGAATTCGAAGGCGATGCGTTCGAGGGCGATGCCTACGACGCGCTCGACGGTTACGACGACGATGCGCTCGACGCCGCCACCGGTGCGCTGGCCACGCCGGCGCAGGCCAATGCGGCGTGGTCGGCGTTCGAAGCCGAACTCGCCGATGCGCTGGATGCCGACGGCACCGACGAATTCCTCGGCAGCGTGCTCGGCGGATTCTCGCGGGTCGCGGGCAGCCTCGCGCGCGGCCTCGGTCCGGCGGCGGGCATGGCGTCGCGACTCGGCGGCTACGCGCGCACCGCGGGCCGATACGCAGGTCAGGCGAGTCGTCTCGCCGGTGCCGGTTCGATGCTCGCACAACGGCTGGGGCATCCGGCACTGGCGCAGCAGTTGCAGCGTTTCGGGCAGGTCTCGCGCGGTGCGGGACGCGTCGCCGGCGGACTCGGCGGTGCGTTCGGTGCCGCGTCGGGCGTACCCGGGCAACTGCAGCGCGCATCGCAGGTCGCCGGTGGCGCGGCCGCGCACCAGAATCCGCTGTCCGAACTGCTGGCGCGGATCGGCCAGCTGAGCGCCGACGGCGCCGACGATTTCGAAGCCTTCGACGCCATGGCCGATCTCTACGAGGAAGGCGTCGACGCTGCCCTGCCGGCGGCGGTCGGTCTGGCGGCACGGCTCGCCGCGCGCGCGCTCGGTGGCCACAACCTCGCGCAGCTCCCGCCGCAGGCGCGCCGCGGTTTCGTGCGCGCGATCGGCGCGGCGGCGCGTCATCTCATCCAGGGCGCCGGTCCGGCCGGCGTGCGCGCGCTGCCGCGGATCGCCGCGTCCAGCGCGCAGGCCGCCCGTCGGCAGCGCACGCCGCCGCAGCGCATTCCGCAGCAGGTCGGCCGCACCGCGACCCAGGCCGCACGCACCGTCGCCCGCACCCCGCGCGCGGTGCGCCGTCTCTCGCAACCGATGTCGCGGGCACCCGCAGCTTCGCGCCCGACCGGCGTCGGTCGTGGCGTCCCTTCCGTCACCCGCGGCTCGGCACGCCGCTACGTGCTCTACGGACCTGTCGAACTGACGATCCGGCCGCTTTAGGAGCCGGCCCCCCGGCCCGTCTCCACCCACTCCGCAGCAAGAGGAAACCGTCATGGAAAGCTATGAAAACGACGCGTTGGACGACCTGATGTACGACAGCGCCGAGGGTCCCGCCGGTGGCGCCAATGCGTTCGACGACGAGTTCGACGCCTACGACGAATTCGACGAGGGCGACGATGAGTTCTTCGGCACCATCGCCCGCGGCATCGGCGGTCTGCTCGGCGGCGGCGGCCGTCGACGCGGCGGCCGCCCGGGCGGCGCGCCCGGCGGCGGTGGCGGCGGCGGTCCGCTCGGCGGACTGGGCAACATTCTCGGCGGACTGCTCGGCGCGGACGAAGGCGACGAGTTCGACGAGGGCGATGAATTCGACGAGGGAGACGAATTCGACGAGGGAGACGAATTCGACGAAGGCGACGACTTCGAGGCCTACGACGAAGCCGACGAGATGGACGAAGGCGACGAATACGATGAATTCGACGAGGGCGACGAACTCGACGCCGCGGACGAACTGGTCGCCGATGCGCTCGACGCCGGCGACACCGACGAATTCCTCAGCCGTCTGCGCAACATCGCCGGACGCGTCGCCCGCGGCGTCGGCAGCGTCGCGCGCACCGTCGCGCCGATCGCGAGCATGATCCCGCTGCCGCAGGCGCAGTTGATCGGCCGTCTGGCCGGCGCCGCGGGACGGTTGCTCGCCGACGGCGCCGACGAATTCGAAGCCTACGACGAGATGATCGACGGCCTGGACGAGGACGAGATCGATGCCGCCGCGCCGCTGATCGCCGGTCTGGCGCTGCGTCGCGCCCTGCCGGCGGTCGCGCGCATGGCCGCGCCGGCCCGCCGCCAGGTCGTGCGCGCCGCCGCGCAGGCGGTCCGCGGCGCGGTGCGTGCGCAGGGCCGGCCGGCCGCTCGCGTGGTGCCGCGCGCGATCGCGGTCGCACGCCGCGTCGCCC
>JAYRSY010000004.1:0-199020 GCA_041919915.1 Lysobacteraceae bacterium | reverse complement strand
CCTCGGGCATGTCCAGGCCCTCGCGCAGCAGGTTGATGCCGACCAGCACGTCGAACACGCCCAGACGCAGATCGCGGATGATCTCGACGCGCTCCACGGTTTCGATGTCGGAGTGCAGATAGCGCACTTTCACGCCGTGGTCGCCGAGGTATTCGGTGAGGTTCTCGGCCATGCGCTTGGTGAGGGTGGTCACGAGCACGCGATCGCCCATCGCCACGCGCTCGGTGATTTCGCCGAGCAGATCGTCGACCTGGGTGCCGACCGGACGGATCTCGACCACCGGGTCGACCAGCCCGGTCGGGCGAACGACCAGTTCCACCACCTGCCCCTGCGATTTCTCGATCTCGTAATCGCGCGGCGTGGCCGAAACGAAGATCGTGCGCGGCGAACGCATCTCCCATTCCTCGAACCGCAGCGGCCGGTTGTCCAGCGCCGACGGCAGGCGGAACCCGAATTCCACCAGTGTTTCCTTGCGCGCGCGGTCGCCCTTGAACATCGCGCCGATCTGCGGGACGGTGACATGCGATTCGTCCACCACCAGCAGCGCGTCCGGCGGCAGGTAGTCGAACAGGCACGGCGGCGCTTCGTTCGGCATGCGCCCGGTGAGGTGCCGCGAATAGTTCTCGATGCCGCTGCAGAAACCGACTTCGGCCATCATCTCCAGATCGAACTGGGTGCGCTGCGCCAACCGCTGGGCCTCGACCAGCTTGTTCGCGGCGTAAAGCTGCTCCAACCGTTCGCGCAGCTCGACCTTGATCGCCTCGATCGCGTCCAGCACCGTGCGTCGCGTGGTCACGTAATGCGATTTCGGATAGATCGTGTAGCGCGGCAGCTTGCGCAGGCTTTCGCCGGTCAGCGGATCGAACACGGTGAGCTGTTCGATTTCGCCGTCGAACAGTTCGACCCGCAGCGCCTCGACGTCGGATTCGGCCGGATGCACGTCGATCACTTCACCACGCACGCGATAGGTGCCGCGGCGCAGTTCGGTGTCGTTGCGGCTGTACTGCATCTCGGTGAGCCGGCGGATCAGTTCGCGCTGATCGATGCGCTCGCCGCGCACCATGTGCAGCACCATCTTGAAGTATTCGTTCGGATCGCCCAGGCCGTAGATCGCCGAAACCGTGCACACGATGATCGCGTCGCGCCGCTCCAGCAGCGCCTTGGTCGCCGACAACCGCATCTGTTCGATGTGCTCGTTCACCGAGCTGTCCTTCTCGATGAAGGTGTCGCTGGACGGCACATAGGCTTCGGGCTGGTAATAGTCGTAGTAGCTGACGAAGTATTCGACCGCGTTGTGCGGGAAGAACGCCTTGAACTCGCCGTACAGCTGCGCGGCCAGGGTCTTGTTGTGCGCCATCACCAGGGTCGGCTTCTGCACCGCCTGGATCACGTTCGCGATGGTGTAGGTCTTGCCCGAACCGGTGACGCCGAGCAGGGTCTGTTTCGCCAGCCCGCTCTCGAACCCCTCGACCAGCCTGTCGATCGCCTGCGGCTGGTCGCCGGCCGGCGCATAGGGCGCCACGAGCTGGAATTCTGCTTCGGAGAGACGGCGGTCGTTCATCGGCGGGGACGGCTCGGACCGGAAGGGTCGACCGGGAAGTCTACCGAGTCGCGGCCGGCGACGCGGGGTTTTCCTACCCCGGCGCGGGACGACGACCGATCCCGACGATGCGACGCGAGCGGGAGACTGGGCTCCCGTCCACGCTCACCGGAGCCCGTCATGCCCCGCTTCCGAATCGCCTCGCCCGCCCGCCGGGGCGGCTTCACCCTGATCGACCTGCTCATCGCGATCACCATCCTCTGCGTCGTCTTCGGGATCGCCCTGCCCGGCTTCACGAACGCCGTGGCCCGGATCCAGGCCGGCGCCGCCCGGACCGCGCTGACCGCGACCCTCTTCGACGCCCAGCGCCACGCCACCATCCTCGGCCGCGAAGTCGTGGTCTGCCCGGCCACGCACGACCAGTGCGCCGGGGGCCGCGACTGGAGCGTCGGCTGGATCGCCTTCATCGACGCCGACGGCGACCGCCTGCGCGGCCCCGGCGAGACGATCGTGCGCCGCGAACCTGAACTCGCGGCGGGTGTCCGCCTGCTCGGCAGCATCGGCCGTCCCCGCGTGGTCTATCAACCCAACGGCGGCAGCGCCGGCGCCAACCTCACCTGGACCCTCTGCGATCGCCGCGGCGCGGACGACGCCCTGGCGCTGATCCTGTCCAACGGCGCCCGCCTGCGCAGCGAGCGCCCGGCGTCCGCCGCCGCCGCGACCTGCGCCGCCGGTCCGTGACGCCAGTCCGCGTCGATCGACACGGCAGCTTGATCGCGCCCCGCAGTGCCATTACGATATGCAGCCCCGCCCGAATAGCTCAGCCGGTTAGAGCACTTGACTGTTAATCAGGGGGTCGTTGGTTCGAGTCCAACTTCGGGCGCCAGATTTCTAAGTTATTGATTCAAAAAAGGCTTTGCGACTCGGTCGCGAAGCCTTTTTCATTTCCGCCCTCACTCAAACATCGAGAAATCAAGGGCGTTATGGTTCGAGTCCGATTCGCTACTCCGTAGCAGGCTCGCCATGAACCAGAAACCGAAGAGGAAGCCACGTCGAAGCGCGCTCAACATGCCCAAGCGCATCATCGAACGGGTTGGGGATGAGGTATATCGGCCAGGCGATCCGTTCCCTTATGTCATCAAAGATGCAGAGAAAAATTTGGTCGAGCTCTTTGGCAAAAAGCTAATCCAGCTCCTGATTGAGCGCCGAAGCAGAGCTGCGACTCGCGACGACCATTAATATCGAGCTTGCTAGCGGGTTATTTTCACCAGATCGAACTTTCCTTTGCCCACTTTTTTCCATGGGACCCGAAAGACAGCCGGAGGTCTCATAGCCTCAGCATGCTCAACGATACGTGGCCACCATTGAATCAAACGAGCAGCCTTCTCAAACTCAGGCTGTGATGCCCATCCCTTATCTAGAACAAAAACGATCAAGCCCGATCGAGCAATAGCGTCACGTTCTATCGGGCGTCGATGGTGATGATCTTGGGTAATGTGAATCTGAATTTTTGCGGCAACAACGGCAGAAAAGAGATCTACGTCAGGGGTACCCCGAGGCACGAGCTCCGTGACATGAATTACCTCATGATCATCGGCTTGAACAAGGCAATTTAGCGCCCTCGCAAGGGCTGGCGAAAGATTCTCGTCAAGCTGCGCCTTCAATTGGCGACCTTAGACTCGAATTCAACAGCCCTACGCACTGCAGTAAGCGGTATCTCATACAGCTTAGCAACACGTCTGTCATTGCCGCCCTCAGCCTTGACCGCATCGGCAATCGCTACAGTAGGAATATCAAAATCTGTAAGAATTGGTTGGCCAAATTTGCGTGCAGGGTCGAAGACCACGGAACGCGAATTTTTCACAGGGAACCAGCGCATGGCCTCGCCTTGCATATCCAGTTCAATGCCTTCTCGCAAAGATGGCCCGATAACTTTCTGAATTACGTTCTGCTGTCTCTCTACGTCAACAAGAGACTCATCGCCCGTCTCTTCGATTACTTCCATAAAGATTCGCTTACCGTCAGTTCTGAATCTTTTGCAAGTAAAAGGATATTGGGATGAAAACCGCTCACGTGCGACTTCCAGCGTCCGACGGATCACATGCATGGAAACGCCTTCAGAACGGAAAGCTTGGACAAAACGAAGTTCTATAAGATCCTTGAATCCAAGCCCTTCAGTCTCTGTATTAGACAACTGGGTGCGCCAAAGAGGAGGCGAGAAAACTTCATCGCCATCTCGAGACTTGTGCACGTATCCCAATGACCAACGCCGCAGATCTCTCGACTTGGCGCCGATGAAACGTGCAGCATCTGCGAAGGAATAGACTCCTACGCCGAGCGGACTTTGGGATTGCATTGGGATACCCATGAGTCAAGTCTACGTTATGGATTGAGTCCATTGCTAGGCAGCGCGCCAACACCTTAGAGCCACCTTCTCTCGCACGCTGAGACTCTTTACTTTTCAATAAGTTATAAAATCAAAAATGAACATTACTGGGTATTCGCCGTGGGCGCCGGCGTGCCAGAAGATGTGCGGGCATCAGAGCTCTTACGGACGTCATTTGGTACCCATGAGAGGCGGCTACGGGGCGCCAGATACGGAAACCCCGCGACGCGAGTCGCGGGGTTTCTTTTTTGGGGTTTCTTTGTTGATCGCGGCGACGCCGCCGCAAACGAAAGGCCCGCTCGATGAGCGGGCCTTTTGCATTGCCGGAAATCACGGCTCGGGTTACCAGCAGTAATCGACCGTATCCGACCCCGACTTCGTCTTGGTGCCGATGTTGTCGAGCGACATCGTGCCGCACTTGGTGTCCTTGATGGCCTGCAGGTTGATCGGCGTCGCCGTCAGCGTGTAGTTCCGCTGGCCGACCGCGGTGAGCCGCACGTTGTAGTGATTGGTCACGTCGGTGCCCGCCGCGCATCCCGGCAGCACGACCGCGACGCCGGCGAGCGTCTGGTCGTAGCGCAGGTTGGTCGTGTAGAAGCGCTCCATGAACTGCGCGGCTTCCGACACGCAGGCCTTGGCGGCGTTGCGGCGGGATTTCACCACCGAGTCCTGATAGGCCGGATAGGCGATCGCCGCCAGCACCGAGATGATCAGCACCACGATGATGACTTCCACCAGGGTGAAGCCCGCGTCGGAGCGGCGGTGGGTGAAGGCGTGCGGTCGAATGCGGGTCATGTTCATCTCCGGATGATTTCGCGCCACGAAATGCGGCCGCCGTAGAGGGTGGGATCGAGCGGCGCGGTCGCCAGGGTCGCCAGCGAGCCACCCGCGACGAGCAGTTTATCCAGCAGCGCGGGATCCGTGACCATGCCGACGCCCAGGTCGATCGATCCGATCGCATCGCCGCCCATCATGTCGCCGCTGCCGCCGAACTGGCCGTTGCGGTCGGCGTCGAACAGGCCGGTCTGCAGGCTGGTGCCGGTGAAGGCGTCGACGGCATTGATGTAACCGCGACCGGGCAGACACGGGTTGTTGGTGCTGGGCACGATGCTGGCCGCGATGAGCGCGTTCTTGACCACCTGCTGGTCGCCGACCATGCGCTCGCCTTCCAGCGTGTTGGCCGGCGGCAGATCCAGTTCGATGTACCAGCCCTTGCTGTTCGCAGGCAGCGCCGAATACGTCTCGAACGCACGGTTGCGGGTGCCCGCGTCGAACTGCGCGATGTTGCGCGCGGTCAGATCGGCACGTTGCACCGCGGTGCCCGAGGACTCGTCGTCGATCACGCCGTACCACGCCTGACGGGTGACGTCGGTGATGTCGCTCGGCGTGAGCAGACGGCCGGTGCCGAAGAACACCCAGCGCTTGTCGGTCGCGGGGTCGACCGCGATGGTCACGCCACCGGTGATCGGCTGCGCGCTGGAAACCGGGCGGAACAGACGCTTGTCGACATCCCACTGGTTTTCCTGGCTGTCGCGCAGGTCGAATTTCCAGACGTTGCCCTGGAAATCGCCGGCATAGACGATATCGACCGTGCCATTGCCGTCCTCGTCCCAGCCGCGCGGCGAGGACAGACCGTTGTTGCCGGTCACGCCGGTGCTGAGACGCGCGAGTTCGGCGCCGGTTTCGAGGTTGTAGACGAACAGGACAGCCTCGGAGTCCTCCGTCACGGCGCTCTGGCCGGTGCTGTTCAGACCATTCGGCACGATCACGGCGGTCTCGCCGTTGTTGAGCTTGGCGATGAGCGGCTTGCCGATGATCTGGCCCATGTCGATGTCGAGCTCGCCGGTGCGGTCCCACAGTACCTTGCCCGCATTGAAGGCGGTCGGGTCGGTGACATCGAGCGCGAACAGGCCCTTGCCGCCGCGGCCGAGCGCGCCGACCAGGATGGTCTTGTTGGTCAGATCGCGGCTGGTCGAAGTGACGATCGCGCCGTCGACGAAGAAGCGGTGGCTGAAATCGGGATCGCTGAAGGCCTTGAGGTCCGCGAAATCGAGGCCCCGCGGCACATACGAGAACCGCAGCGCGCCACTGGTGGCGTTGAACGCATGCAGCATGCCGTCGTTGGCGCCGACGTAGACGGTGTCGACCGAGGCGGACGTCTTCACGTAGGTCGGTGAGCTGTCGACGATGGTGCCCAGCAGCGAGGTGCGCTCGCGGAGCGGCCCGGAGGGCGCTTCCTTGCTGCGATCGCCGCGGAGGTAGCTGGCGACATCCGCGGTCAGCGCGGTGGTCTGCGCCGCGGTCGGGAAGGTCGTACCGGCCGAACCGTTGTGGGTGTAGATGTTCGAGCGGATGCCGGCCGGGATCGTCGCGGTCCACAGCGGAGTGGTGGTGTTCACGCCACTCGCGGTGACGTTGTAAGCCAGCAACTCGCCGTACCACTTCGCCGAGTAGTACTTCGCCTGGAACACCTTGGTGCCGGCCGCGGTCGAGGTACCGGTCACGGTCGCGTTCGAGCCGGAGCCCTTGCGCGCGGCGATGGCGCGCAGTGCATCGCCGAGGCCATCGGCGAACTCGGCCGGGTTGCTGGCGGCCACGAACGAGCCGCGGCCGTTGACGGCGGCATGGAACAGGTCGTCGATGCGCTCGTCGTCTTCGGTGTCCATCGGGTTCGGCCAGGCGACCGACTGGCCGTTGCGGACACGCGTGTTGGTGGTGGCGACGTCCAGGGTTCCGCTGAGGCCGATGGAGATGCCGAAGGTGACCATGTGCTGCCAGAACGCCGGGTTCGACGTCGAGGCGGGCACGATGTTGGTCATCTGCGCTTCGGGGCGCAGGTCGCGCTTCCAGTAATGCATCGCGACGTCGGCAAGGGTGTTGCTCCAGGCGTCGCGGAACGGATCGGCGGCCACGTAGGTGTAGGCCGGGCCGTCGGGCCGGGTGATCGCGCTGCCATCGGTGCCGTCGGTATTGCCGTGAGCCACGGCGCCACTGTTCCAGTAGCCGTCGGTGGTCAGGATCGAGAAGTTCTGGCGGCACTCGTACTGGGAGCCATTGGCCTGCGGCCCCCAGGGACCGGTATTGCCGCTTTCCTCGTAGTACTGACCGGCGCGATTGAGCGCGGGAATCAGCGGGGTGCCGTTGTTCGCGCCGGAGTCGAACAGACGCGCGAACCACGTGTCGCGGTTGGTCCCGCGGAACAGGCCGTTGTCGGTGGCCACCGGGATGCGGTAGGTCTGGTTGGTCAGACCGTTGCCGCCCGCCCAGATCGTGGTGTAGCCGAGTCGATAGTCGTTGTCGGCGTTGAAGATGGTGGTGTCGTTGAACGCGTAACTGGCACCGGCCTTCGCGACCTTGCTGCGGGTGCGGTGGTAGGAATACCAGTTGGCGAAGTTCTGCTTTTCCTGGGCCAGGTTGCGGGTCACGCCGCCCGGCCAGGTGAACGTGGTCACACCGCCGGCGCAGGTCGAGTACGAGTTGGTGCCGGTGTTCCAGGTGCAGGACTGCGCGGTGCCGTCGGTCAGGAACCGGTAGCGCGTGTATTGCCGCGAGTCCGCGAAATTGGTGATGTTGGTGAAGGGCACGTAGAAGGTCTGCGTCGCCCCCGAAAGATTGGTGGTGCCGCCGCTGGCATGGGTATTGCTGCTGTACACCGACGTGTACAGCGTATCGCCCATGTAGCTGCCGTCCGAACGCTGCCAGCCACGGTAGGTGCGCGACGGGTTGTAGTACAGCGTGTTGCGGGTGAAGGCCTGCAACTGGATCGCGGTCGGCGTGGTCGCCGGCACCTGCCCGGAGTTGTTGGCGCCGGGCATGAAATCCCAGGCCATCGAACCGGAGTCGTCGAGGATGAACCAGATGTTCGGCGGAACGCCGTTGTTGGTCTGCATCGGCGTGTCGGGGAAGCTGACGGCCGCGTTCGCGGGCAGACCGAGCACGGTGGCGAGACAGGCGATCAGCGGCGCGAAGCGCGAAGGACGCGCGGCGCGGACGTGGGCGGGACGGGAGGAAGTGTTCACGGCGGCCTCGGTCTTATTTGCCGGCATAAATGGTCTGGAGCAGGACGGATGCACGCCCGTTCTGCTGGCTGCGCACGGTGACCCGATAACGTGGGGTCAGGCAAAGCGGATGGATCGGCGACAGACGGTCGCAGTCGCGCCAGTTCGGGCCTTCGCCCATTTCCTCGATGATGAATTGCGGCGCGGCAGTGTTGGCGTCGAACACCGAGGCGGCTCGCCATTGGTTGAACCCCGGATCGAGCCAGCGCTCCATCGCGGCAGGATCGGGCCGGGCGCACAAGCCTGTGGCAGCGTTGCAGCCGGCGGCAGGGAAGGCCGGATTCGGACTGAGCGTGGCCTCCGCCTCGCGGAGCCCGGCCTCGGCCACCTGGAACCCCAGGCTGCGGTCGAGCAGGTTCGAGGTCATGCGCTCCTCGAGCACGGTGCTGCGCAGACTGGCCAGCCCGAGCAGGGTCATCAACAGCAGGAGGATGAGCACCACCACCAGGGTGGCGCCACGTTGCCGGCGGGCCGGCGCGACGGGATGGCGTGTGCGACGGTTCATTCCATGCGATTCCGGAGTGTGACAGTGTGGGAGATGCGACGCGCGAGCTGCGCGCCGCCGACGCCGGCGCCATCGGCGCTGAGCATGTCGAGCGTGATCCGGACGGCGGTGACGTCGGTCCAGCGGTTGGCCGGCACCGCGGTGGCGTCGATGTAGTTCACGCCGCCTTCGAGCAGGTACTGGATTTCCATGTCGGTCACGCCTTCGGCGATTTCCTGGTCCCGGGCCTGCAGTCCGGCCGCGCCGTTGATCAGGGTGCTGCGGAACAGCGAGCGGCCGCCGGGGCTGGTGCCGACGAACCAGCGCACCGCGTGCAGCCGGACGATCTGCGAATTCGGGCCGTACTGGTAGGGAGTGCCGTTGGTCGTGCATTTCGGCGGATTGGCGTAACCCAGTCCCTTGCTGCAGTTGCCCGGGCTGACCGAGCCGCCGGTGTTGTGCACGACGTTGGTGTTGATCTCCGGCTGCGCGTTGGTCACCTGGAAGAGCGAAGCCTGACGCCAATCGCAGACGATGGCGATATCGCCGTCATCAAGCGTGTGATTCACCGTGTTGAGATGGAACTCGGCAGAAGTGGGATTGTGGTCGACCACGGTCACTGCACTGGAGTTGTCACCGGACATCAGTGCCAGCGCATCGGCGGTGGTGACGCGGTTCCCTGGTGCACCGGGCATCGCCGCCTCGTAGCCGACGATGCCGTTGTTCCAGTTGCTCCACCAGTTGCTTGCCGGGCTGTTCAACACGTTCACCAGCTTCAGCGGTTCCTTGCGATCGGCGTTGCCGCAGGGATTGCCGCCGGCCTCGCGGATGTCGCGGGCCATCAGCTCGAACGCCATGCGCCCGTTCTCCTGCACCCGCCCCAATCCCTCGGTGGCGCGATAGGTCTGACGATTGGAAATGAAGATGGCGCTGGCGCTGACCACGACCAGCAGGCCGAGCATCATCGCGATCATCAATTCGACGAGGGTCATGCCGCCGGCGGCGGCGCGGCCGTGGGCGAAAACGCGTCCCGGAACGTTGCTCATGCGGGTCATATCCGAGTCGTGGTGCTGAAGGTCTGGGCGGCCGAACCGGCGCTGCCGCGCGTGTCGTCCCACCGGACGGTGATCGTGCACAGCGCGGTGACGCACTGCACCTGGCCGCAGGCGGTGGCGCCGAGGTTGTTCTGGACCGCGGTCATCCAGGCGCGCTTGTCTTCATCGACCAAAGTGCCGCCGGCAGGCACGGTGCAGGTCATGCCCATGTTGTACGCGCCGTTGCGCGCGGCCTGCGGGTTGGCGCGCATGGCGTCGAGGATGGTGTAAACGTGGACCACGCCTTGGCTGCGTTCCAGCGAACTCTGGCTGTTGCGCAACGCCGTGGCCTGCATCGCGGCCACGCCGAGCAGACCGATGGCCAGCACCAGCACGGCGACGAGCACCTCGATCAGGCCGACGCCGCGGACACCGGCGGCGGTCCGCGGGGCGCGGCGACGACGGGCCATCGCCACGGGAAGAGGCTTGGAATCGGTGTACATCATGTATTCCCCGGAGCGTTGCATGCCCCAGCTTCGTTCGTGGGGGGACGGACCGCGACGCGACCGCCGATGGAGATATTGACGTTGCGCGCGTTCAGATTCGGATTGGTGACCGGCAGACACACCCGCAGATTCGCTTCGAGCAGGGTATTGCCCGCGGAATAGGCCATGCCGTCGGCGCGGAAGGTGATGCGGTTGTTGACGATGCTCGGACTGGCGAGGACCTGGACCGGGGCTTCGATCACGCCGGTACGGACGATCTCGCCGGCATCGACGACACCATCGCCGTCGGTGTCCGAGAAGATGATCCAGCCGCGCCAGGGCGAGACGTTGGTGCAGGTCAGCTGGTCCGCGCTCTGGCAGATGGTGGTGCGTACGTTGCTGCGGATCGATTCCATCCGCGCGATCTGCAGGGCGGCCACCAGTTCGTTGGCGTTGCCGGTCAGGCGGCCGCCGTTGATCATGCCGGTGAACAGCGGGGCCGACATGGCGATCATGACCGCGAGGACCACCACGGTGATTGCCAGTTCGACCAGCGTGAAGCCGGATGCCCGGGCACGGCGTCCGGCCGGGGGGGGTCTGCGTCGGGGGAAGTCTCGCATTGCGCCTCCTGGGTCGATGGCGGTCAGCATAGGCGGCCGTTCAGGGGGCGGCCAGCCAATGGCGGCGTGCCGCCGATGGGCGGCCGGCGCGGACGCATGAGCGGTCCCCCTGCCCGTTCGCGGCCGGGCCGGGCATCATGACGCGATGCAGACCCCCGCCCTGCCCCCAACGTCTCCCGCCGGCATCCGTGGTGGCGCACCTCTCGACAGTCTGTGGCAGGGCCGCGCGATCATCTGGGTCGTCCTGGCGGCCGAGGGATTGGCCGCGGTGCTGACCCTCGCCGGCGACGCGCCGCTCGGACGCTGGGTGCGATTCGGGCTGCTGTCGCTGATGGTGCAATGGGTGGCGCTGCTGACCCTGGGCGGTCTCTACCTGCTGCGGGAGCGCCTGCGCGACGTGCGGCCGCTGCGCATCGCCTGGCTGGCGCTCGGATTGCTGTTGGCCAGCAGTTGGTCGGTGCTGGCGATCAGCGATGTGCTTCTGGGCGAACTGTGGCGGATCCCGGCCGATGCGCGGCTCGACGTGTTCCTGCGCACGACCGGGATCGTGCTGATCGTCGGCTGGCTGGCGCTGGCCGCGTTCCAGAATCACTGGCGGACGCGCCAGCTCGCGGTGCGCGCCAAGCAGGCCGAACTGGCCGCCCTGCAGGCCCGGGTGCGGCCGCATTTCCTGTTCAACACCCTCAACACCGGCGCGGCGCTGGTCCATCACCATCCGGACGAAGCCGAGGAACTGCTGCTCGATCTGGCCGATCTGTTCCGTGCCGCGCTCGGCGGCCCGCGCGAGATCCCGTTGAGCGAGGAATTCGCGCTGATCGAACGCTATCTCGAAATCGAATCGCTGCGTTTCCGCGAGCGCCTGCGCGTGCGTTGGAACGCACCCGAACCGATGCCGGACGTGCTGGTCCCCGCCTTGTCGCTGCAGCCGCTGGTGGAGAACGCGATCAAGCACGGCATCGAACGCCTGCCGGCCGGCGGGGAGATCGACATCCACGTCGACGCCGACACCGACGGCGTGCGCATCGTCATCGCCAATCCGATGCCTTCCGAACCAACCGGCGCATCCACCGGTCACAACGTCGGCCTGCCGGCCTCGCTGGCGCAGATCGAGGCCTATACCGAGGGCCGCGGCGGCGTTGTCGCGCACGCCGCGGACGGACGGTTCACGGTCACGGTGCGGCTGCCGGCACCCGCCACAGCCGCGCCGTCCGGATCACGTCAGGCGACCACCTCGTAGCAGGGACGGTACGCGCCGGAGATCTTCATCCGGCGCTGTTCGACGAACGCGCGGAGCAGCGCATCGAGCGACTGCATCATGTCGGTGTCGCCGTGGATCTTGAACGGGCCATGCTCCTCGATCCGGCGCATGCCGTCCTCCTTCACGTTGCCGGCGACGATGCCGGAGAACGCGCGACGCAGATCCGCCGCCAGTTCATGCGGTTTGCGGCCATGATGCAGATCCAGCGCCGCCATCGCCTCGTGCGTGGGCACGAACGGCTGCTGGAACGTCAGCGGGATTTCCAGCGACCAGTTGAAGAAGAACGAGTCCTTCTCGGCGATGCGGTATTCGCGGACCTTGCGGATGCCCGCGGTCATCTTCTTCGCCACCGCCGCGGGATCGCCGACGATGATGCGGTAGCGCGACGTCGCCGCCTCGCCGAGGGTCAGGCGCAGGAACTTGTCGATCTGTTCGAAATACGGCGCCGATGCCGGCGGACCGGTGAAGATCAGCGGGAACGGCAGCGCCGCGTTCTCCTCGCGCAGCAGGATGCCGAGCAGATAGAGGATCTCCTCCGCGGTGCCGACGCCGCCAGGGAACACGATGATGCCGTGACCGACGCGGACGAAGGCCTCCAGGCGTTTCTCGATGTCCGGCATGATCACGAGATGGTTCACGATCGGATTCGGCGACTCCGCCGCGATGATCCCCGGCTCGGTGATGCCGATGTAGCGCATGCGCCGATGGCGCTGCTTGGCGTGGGCGATCGTCGCGCCCTTCATCGGGCCCTTCATCGCGCCCGGGCCGCAGCCGGTGCAGATGTCCAACCCGCGCAGGCCCAGCTCGTAGCCGACCTGTTTGGTGTAGAGATATTCGTCGCGGTTGATCGAATGCCCGCCCCAGCACACCACCAGGTTGGGATCGATCGGGTGCAGCGTGCGCGCGTTGCGAAGCAGACCGAACACCGCATCGGTGATGCCTTCCGACGTGCTCAGATCGCGCCCACCGGCACCGTTGCCGCGCAGTTCGATCGCGGTGTAGGCCAGATCGCGGACCACCGCGAACAGCAGTTCTGCGACACCGCGGATGATCTCGCCGTCGACGAAAGCCATCGCCGGCGCCTTGACCAGATCGATGCGCACGCCGCGATCCTGCTGCAGCACCTGGATATCGAAATCGGGGTAGAGCTCGCGCGCCGCACGCGGATCGTCGGACGCGCTGCCGCTGGTGAGCACCGCCAGCGCGCAGCGCCGCAGCAACTCGTGCATGCCGCCGGTGGACGCGTCGCGCAGACGTGCGACCTCGTCGCGGGACAGCACGTCGAGCGCACCGCGCGGGTAGATGTGCGCGTCGACGGTGGGAAGGATGGCATGGAGAGAATCGTTCATTTCGCTGTGTATTCGTCGTCGTATGTCCCGACGACTGTATCGCAAGGGTCGATCGATCGACAACCGCGACGACCTCTCCGGCAAGCACCATCCCGCCCATGCATACGCCAACGGACGGACGGCGATCCCGACGCGACCGGCCCGCGGGGCCCGCCCCGGAACAAGGGAACCGACAGGACGTGATCCGGTCCTCCCGGCTTTCACGCTAGCCCCCTTGACCCCTTAACATCGCACCTCACCCCGTTCCTCCCGACAAGGAGCCGTCATGTCGCAATCGTTTCCGCCACCGGAAAAGATCCGGTCTCAGCCTGCGAGAGCATCGCTGGGCACACTGTCCGCATGATCACCATGACCGATATCGACACCGCCAATGGAACCGGAGGCGGACTCGCGGGGCGCGACAGCGCGCGACGGATGCTCGCCCGCTATACCGAAGCGCTGCGCATGGACGCGGGAATCGCACCGGCATCGGTCCGCGATTTCGTGGTCGATGCGCATGCCGCCGATCACGCCTTCTATCTGCGGGTCATCCCGATGCTGTCGCGGTGTTTCCCGACCGTCGCCGCGACGACCGTGGAAACGCTGGGATGCGCGTTCTACGGCATCTTCAGGATGGTGCTGGCGATGGATCGCGTGGTCGACCGGCAGGAATCCGGTTACCTCTACGATGGTCTGGTGCATTACACCGTCGCGGTGCGGCGACTGTCCGTGGTGTTTCCTCCGGACTCGCCGGTCTGGGCCGGCCTGGCCGCGCGCCTGCATCATTCCATCGACCAGATCCGGATCGAACGCGAGCTGTCGCCGGACGACGAACGCGACGCCTTCATATCGGTGGCCGCCGGGAAATCCAGCCTGATCCAGCTCACGGTGGACTGGCTCGACGCGCTCGCGCCGGCGCCCGGCGATCTCGCCGAGCGCCTGCGTCGTTCGCTGATCGACCAGCATCTCGGCATGCAATGGCTCGACGACATCAACGATTTCGTCGCCGATGCGGAACTGGGCCAGCCGACCTGGGCGCGCGCACGGCTCGCCGCCCATGCGCGCGCTACCGGGATCGCGCTCGATGCGATCGTGCCGCTCAGGCAGAAACGACTGCTGTTCGCCTGCGGCCTCGGCGAAGCCCTGCTGACCGAAGCCAACGCGCATTTCGCGGCGGCACTCGATGGCGTATCCGGCATCGACCTGCCCGAATACACCGGAACCATCCGCAGCGACATCGACCGTATCGGAAGGATCATCGCGGCGATCGCCGAGGAACGCGCGGCGGCGCAGGAACGCCTGGAACGCAATCACCGCACGGACGCCGAACCCGCATGAGCCTGCTTCCCGATGTGTCGCACCTGCAGTTCCAGCAGCGGCCGGATGGCGATTGGCTGATCGCATCAGGCAATCGTCATGTGGTCGCGGGACGGGAGACCGTGCGCGTGGTGCGGGCGATCGCCGGCAACGATGCCTACGAACCGGCTTACGCGCGGTATCGCGACGACGGCGGCCGGCTCGCGTTCGACGTCTTCCGCGCGCACGCCGAAAAATGCCGCGCCGCGCTCGATGGCGGCGACGCGCGACGGGATACGGCGGTGAAATGGAGGCTCCGCGTCTTCGGACCGGCCATGGCGAACCGCCTCGCGGCCGTGCTCGCGCCCGTGTTCCGCTGGCCCGGCGCGATCTTCGGTCTGGCCGCGACGTTCATCTCCGTCGGATTCGTCGTCGCCGGTTTCCACTGGTCCGAAGCGGTGTCCTGTTCGATCGCCTCCATCGACCTGCTGCAACTGGCCGGTGCGTTCGCCCTGGTGCTGTGCGGCATCGTCTTCCACGAAGTCGGCCACGCCGCGGCGCTGACCTCACGCGGCCAATCCTCCGGCGCCATCGGTTTCGGTCTGTACGCGGGACTCCTGCCGGTGTTCTACACCGATCTCTCGCGATCGTGGCGGCTGCCGGTGCGCGACCGGATCGTCGTCAGTCTCGGCGGCGTGTACGCCCAGTTGATCTACTCGGCGCTGCTGATCGGTGCATCGATGCCGTGGAAAAGCGACTTCCTGATGGCCGCGGGACTCGGCTCCGCGGTCCTCGCGCTGTTCCAGCTGATCCCGATCGCGCGCAGCGACGGCTTCTGGATCCTGTCGGATCTGCTTGACGAGCCGAAACTCGGCCATCACGAACGCGGCCTGTGGCGCGCGTGGCGCAGTGGCGTCCCGGCGATCCGCAACGCAGGCCCACGGCTCGTCTATCTCGTGGCCAACACGCTCTTCATCGTGGCGCTGCTGCTCTACGCCTCGGGACGCGCACGGGATTTCGCGCTTGATCTGCTGCGCTACCTGCGCACCGGCATCGCTTCGGATTCGCTCGATTCGCCCGCGATGTCCCTCTCCTTCCTCATCTTCTGCCTGCTGCTGTTCCGCATGCTCGGCGGTCTCCTGAAACGCCTCTTCGCGAAGATGCCCAACGCCTGAAACGGAGTAATCCCGCATGGACGATCTGGTCTGTGTCGACGACGACGATGTCGCGCTCTACCCGCTCGCGAAAGTCGATTGCCACAAGGGCGACGGCATTCTGCATCGCGCCTTCTCGGTGTTCCTGCTCGACCCCGCGGGCCGGGTGCTGCTGCAGCGGCGCAGCGCGCTGAAGCCGCTGTGGCCGGGCTACTGGTCGAACAGTTGCTGTTCGCATCCGCGCTGGATGGAACCGCTGGAACAGGCGGTCGACCGGCGACTCATCGAAGAGCTCGGCGTGCGCACCGACGTCGAGCTGTTGCATTCCTTCATCTATCACGCGCGCTTCGGGAACGTGGGTTCCGAGCGCGAGTTCTGCCACGTCTTTCTCGGCACGCTCGACTCGGGTGAAGTGCACCCGGACGCCGCGGAGATTTCCGCGGTGCGCTGGGCCACGAGACGCGAGATCGACGCCGGGATCGCCGATGCCGCACACGCGTTCACGCCCTGGTTCCTGCAGGAGTGGCGCGAGATCCGCGGATCGCTGCCGGACACATGACACATCCCGGGCCACCGTCGACCGGAATGCACGAAACGACACCGACGGCCAATGAAGTCAGGAGCACGTATGAACCGAGAATTGGAACTTGCCGACGAGCTGAAGCTCGAAGTGCTGGAAGAACGCCTGGAATTCCTGGGCTGCTGGTGGGAAGTCGCCCTGGGCGATCCGTCCTGCCTGATCGAACCGCAGTGATCGCACGCTGAACTGGAAACCGGGCGCCGACGGCGCCCGGTTTTCGGCACTGGCGCACGGGCATCCCGCCGACGACGCATCGCGCAGGGTGCTCGTGGCGGCACCACCAACGAAAACGGCCGGGTTTCCCCGGCCGTTCCGTCTTTCTCGGGCTTCGATCGCGGGATCAGAAGCTGTACTTCAAGGTCAGCTGGGCGGCCCACTGCGACTCGGCGCGCTCCTGGCGGGTCACGAAGTCTTCGGTGGTGCCCATGACATACACGTAACGGCCCGACGCATCGACACCGCCGTTGTTCACGAAGCTGCGGTTGAGCGGGAAGCCGATTTCATCGGTGCGGCCCCACTTGCGGTTCAGCAGGTTGCCGACGTTCAGCACGTCGAGCGTGACCGTGAACTTGTTGCCGTCGAAGAAGCCCGGGAATTCCTGGCTCACGCGCAGATCGAAGGTGTTGACCCACGGCGAGAAGGCTTCGTTGCGCTTGACCACGCCGCCGATGTGGCGACGCAGTTCCGGGTTGGCGTTGACCACCGCCCAGAACGCGGCCTGCTCGTCACCCGAACCGTTGCCGTTGAGATCGCGGAACACGACGGTGTTGTCGCCCGGGTTCGGGATGTACATCAGGTCGTTGCCGCCGACACCGTCGCCGTTGAAGTCGTTGATGTACGTCCAGCTGAACGGCTTGCCCTTGCGGCCTTCGTAGAACAGACCGACCGAGGTCTTGTTCTCGCCGAAGAAGCGGTGCTGCCACTGGACGCTGGCGATGAAGCGGTCGCGGTTGACGTAGTTCGAACGCGAGGCGACTTCCTCGTTCGGGTCGAAGATCGAACGGTTCAGCCAGTTCGAGTTCGAGACCGAGGAGGTCAGCGGGTTGACGTCGGTGGCTTCGGTGTAGCTGTACGCCACGCTCCACGACCAGTCGTCCTTCATCGGGCGCTGCAGGCCGATGGTCAGGTTCTCGCCGCCGCCCTTGCCGGTGTTGTCGGCGAGCAGGACGTTGTTGTACGCGGCATTGCTGCCAGCGCGGGTACGGAAGCCGCTGCAGGTGCCGCCGGTGGTGATGGTGCCGCCGGTCGCGGTCCAGCACGACGGGTTGTAGCCCTGTGTCGTGTAGTACAGCGGACGACCATCCGGACCGAAGCGGGTCGCGTCACCCAGGTTGAGGAACCGGTAATACACGCCGTCCTGAACCACCGTCTTCACGTATTCGGCCGTGAACACCATGTCCCACCACGGCAGCTCGTGTTCGAACGCGAGGTTGGCCTTCCACACCGACGGCTGACGCAGGTCGGACGAGATGAAGTCGACGTTGGCCGCCGGCGTGGCGCTGGCGGGCGTCGGCTGGGCGTTCGGATCCGGGCTGAACAGACCGCCGGCCGCCGGGCAGGCGCCGAACGAGCCGCCGCAACCGATGATGCGGGTGGCGACGCCGGTGTTCTGGTAGGGATTGGTCAGCCAGACGTTGGCCGCAGCGCCCTGGAACAGGCCGAAACCACCGCGGATCTGCGTGCGGCGCTCGCTGTCGAAGGTGTAGTTGAAGCCGAAGCGCGGCTGGATCAGTTCCTTGCCGTCGATCGTGCGGTCGTTGCGGTAACCGAAGCCACCGGTGCGGCGACCGGCGACGATCGGGCCGACCGGGGCCGAAGCGGCCGCGTTGAAGATCGGCTCATCGTTGACCATCGGGCTGTCGACGCGCACGCCGTAGGACAGGGTCAGGTTGTTGTTGACGATCCAGGTGTCCTGGATGAACAGACCGAGGTTCTTCAGCGTCCAGTCGGCGGCGCCGTCCTGGATGGTGAAGCCCGGCGCGGCGACCTGGACCTGATAGTTGGTCGGACGGCCGATGCGGTAGTTGTAGAGCACCGCGGCGTCGATCACCGACTGCGCCGAGGTCGAGCAGTTGACGGTGCCACCCGGAATCGACGGATCGCCGACGTAGGTGATGGTGCCCGAGCTGTTGATGCAGCCGAAGGTGTAGTTGCCCTTGGTGTCCTGCAGGAACGCGTTGGTGATGTCGTTCTTGTCGTAGTCGAGGCCGAACTTGACGGTGTGGTCGCCCTTGTACCAGTTGCCGGCCAGGTAGACGTTGGTGGTCTTGGTGCCGAGCTCGTTGAAGTGACGGCTGCGCTCGGTGCCGGAGACGAGGCTGACGTTGCCGGTCAGCAGGCCCGGAGCGGCGGTCGGACGCGGGAAGCTCAGGGTGACCTGCGGCTGGTCGACGTTGTTCTCGGGAACGCTGTCGTACGAGCGGTAGGAAATCTTGGCTTCGGTCGAGAAACTGTCGGACCAGTCGGCGAACCACTCGCCCACCCAGGTCTCGAATTCCTTGCCCTGGTTGTACCAGTTCGACGACAGCGACAGGCTGCGGATGCCGAAGCCCGGCAGGAACGGCTCATCCTGCTCGGTCTTGTTGTAGCGCAGGCTCATGCGCTGGGTGTCGCTGATGTTCCAGTCGAGCTTGAACAGCGCGTCCTTCACCCGGGTCTCGAAGCCGCTCGGGATCTGCGAGGAGCCGACGTCGAGGCCGTAGGCCGTGCCGGCCAGGGTGCGGTACTGGTCGATCAGGGACTGGTTGATGTTGACGGTGCTGCCCGCGCCGACGCCGATCGGACCGAAGTCCGGCACGGTCTTGGTGGCGGTGTAGTCTTCGTAGGCGGCGAAGAAGAACAGGCGATCCTTGAGGATCGGGCCACCGAGGGTCATGCCCCAGGTCTTCTCTTCGAACGGACCGAAGTCGGCGTAGTTGTCGGTGGCGCGGTTGTAGCGCTTGCCGACGCCGTTCTCGTCGCGGTAGACGTAGGTCAGGGTGCCGCGGAAATCGTTGGTGCCCGACTTGGTGACGGCGTTGATGTTCGCGCCGGTGTAACCCTTCTGGGTCACGTCGTAGTTGGCGATGTTGAGGTTGACTTCCTGGATCGCGTCGATCGAGATCGGCTGCTTCGCGGTCGGCAGGTTGTTGGATTCCAGACCGAAGGTGTCGCTGGTGTTGACGCCGTCGATGGTCACCGAGTTGTAGCGGGTGTTCTGGCCGCCGGCGGAGATTTCGCCGCGCTCCTTGTCGGTCTGCGAGATGCGCGGATCGAGGCGGGCGTAGTCCTGCAGGTCGCGGCGGATCGAAGCGAACGAGTCGAGCTGGTCGCGGGTCACGTTGCTGCCCGCGCCCATCTTGTCGGCGCTGAAGATCGTCGGGCCGGCGACGCCGACGACGGAAATGGTTTCGAGATCCTGGCCGCCGATCGCGATGTCGACCTGGGACACCTGATCGAGGGCGAGATAGACGTCGCTCTCGGACTGGGTGCCGGCGCCTTCCTTGTTGGCGGTGATCTTGTACGGACCACCGACGCGCAGGCCGCGCGCGTTGTAACGGCCGTTCGCGTCGGTGACGACGCGGCTGACCGTGCCCGACTCGGTGTGCAGGATGGTCACTTCGGCGCCGGCGATGGGCTGACCGTCCGCGCTGAGCACCTGACCGCTCAGCGCGGCGGTGGTGTTCTGGGCGAAGGCGGGCGCCGCCGCGAGGGCGACGACCAGTCCGATCGACAGTTTCGAAAGTCGGAGACGGTTGTTGTGATTCATTGCGTTGGGCCTCGTTGGAAATGACGATGCGTTGGTCGTACACAAAGGACCGCGCGCGCTTCAGCGCCGCGATCCATCAGCGTGGGGAATCTGGACCCGCCGCCTGTGCAGCAGATAGGCTCGGGTTAACCATAGGTTAACACGGTAGCTGCGGAACATGACAGCGGAATGACGGCCGGCCGTGTTCTAAGTCCTTGAATTCATTGGCTGAACATTTGTAAGAAATCACTTGAATGTCAGCCCGCAAACAGTTCAACACCCTACGCATGCGCACGGGTATCGGGACCGCAGGCACGGTCAGGGGGCCTGGATTTTCAGATAGGCGGCGATGCCATCCATCAGCATCTGCACCGAGATGGCGACCAGCAGCATCCCCATCAGGCGCTCGACCGCGATCAGCGCCCGCTGGCCCAGCCAGCGATAGAGGTAGGTCGCCGAGAACAGGATCACCGCGGTGGCCGCCCAGGCGAGGAACAGCGCCAGACTCCAGTCTCCGAGACGGGCCGGATCGTTGCTGCCCATCAGGATCACGGCGGCCATGCCGGAGGGCCCGGCGACCAGTGGAATCGCCATGGGCACGATGAACGGCTCGCCGTCGGGAATCTCCCCCATCAACCCTTCGGGCGGGGGGAAGATCATGCGGATGCCGATCAGGAACAGGACGATGCCGCCCGCGATCGACACCGATTCCTGGCGCAGGTGCATCAACTCCAGCGCGTACTTGCCGGCCCACAGGAACGCCATCAGCACCGCCAGCGCGATCAGCAGTTCACGCACCAGCACGATCCGCTGCCGCCGCGGCGGCAGGCCGCGCAGCAGGCCGAGGAACACCGGGATGTTGCCCAGCGGATCGAGGATCAGGAACAGCAGCAGCGCGGCGGACGCGATGGTCACGTCGGCGACCAGATTCCGCCGCGATGATCGGCGCCCGCGGAAGACAACAGTCGCACGCAGGCCGCGGCCGCAACCTCGGGCTCGCGCGCCGCGTTGTCGCCATCCTCGACGAAGGCCTTCGCGCGCAGCGGCGTGCGCAGCGGGCCCGGAGCGAGGCCGCAGACGCGCACCGACGAATGCGACAGCTCGGCGTGCAGGGTGGCGACCAGCGTGCGCAGCGCCGACTGCGCCAGACCGTAACCGCCCCAATAGGCGTGGCCACGGCCGGCATCGGCGTCGACCACGAACACCACCGCACTGTCGGGCGCCTGACGCAACAGCGGCAGGCAGGCCTGGGTCAACCACCAGCGCGCGGTGAGATTGACGTGCAGTGCGCGTGCGAACGCACCCGGGTCGGTGTTCTCCAGCGGCGTCAGGCCCGGAAAATCGGCGGCGCAGTGCAGCACGCCGTCGAGACGCCCCAAGCCGGTGCCGATGCGTTCGGCCATCTCCGCGTAGTCGTCAGGCGTCGCCCCTTCGAGATCGAGCGGGTACAGCAGCGCTTCGCCGCCCGCGCGGACGATGGCGTCGTAGACGCGGTTCAACTTGGGCACCTTGCGACCGAGCAGCACCACGGTCGCACCCTCGGCGGCGGCGGCCGTGGCCGCGGCGCGGCCGAGCGTGCCGTGCGCGCCGACGACCAGCACCACGCGGCCTTCGAGCGCGCGAGCCCCGGGCGCCACGGGCGGAACGACCGCCGACATCAGGCCTTCTGCGCCTCGGCGATCATCCGCGCCAGTTCGCCGGACTCGTACAGCTCGAGGGTGATGTCGCAACCGCCGATCAGTTCGCCGTTGATGAACAACTGCGGGAAGGTCGGCCAGTTGGAAAAGCGCGGCAGATTGGCGCGGACCTCCGGGTCCTCCAGCACATTCACGCTGTGGTAGCTGCTGGCGCCGGCCGCCTTCAGTGCCTGCGACGCACGGCTGGAGAAGCCGCACATCGGGAACTGCGGCGTCCCCTTCATGAACAATACGATCGGGTGGCTTTCGATCTCGGACTGGATGCGCTGCATCACCGGCATGGGGAGTCTCCTGGGAGCGGCCGCGACGCGGGCGGCGGCGGGTGTGGGGTTACAATCGCGCATTGTAAGCCCTCGGACCGGTCCGGACTTGTCTCCGGCCACCGCCGCCCCCAATCACCCGCGGTCGTTCCGTTCCGGAATCCCGCTCGGGATCCCAGCCCCTCCCGCCCAGCAAGGACCCCTCATGGCCATCGAACTGCCCGCCCTGCCCTACGACCGCACCGCCCTGCAGCCGCACATCTCGGCCGAGACGATCGACTTCCATTACGGCAAGCACCACCAGACCTACGTCACCAACCTCAACAACATGATCGCGGGGACGGAGTTCGAGACCCTCTCGCTGGAAGAGATCGTCCGCAAGTCGCAGGGCGGCATGTTCAACAACGCCGCGCAGGTGTGGAACCACACGTTCTACTGGAATTGCCTGAAGCCCAACGGCGGCGGCGCACCGGCCGGCAAGCTCGGCGACGCGATCAACGCCGCGTTCGGCAGCTTCGACAAGTTCAAGGAAGAGTTCACCAAGACCGCGATCGGCACCTTCGGCTCCGGCTGGGCCTGGCTGGTGCAGCGTCCGGACGGCTCGCTGGCGCTGGTGAGCACCTCCAACGCCGCCACGCCGCTGACCGGCGAGGACACCCCGCTGCTGACCTGCGACGTGTGGGAACACGCCTATTACGTCGATTACCGCAACGCCCGTCCGAAGTACGTCGAAGCGTTCTGGAACCTGGTCAACTGGGACTTCGCCGCGTCGCAGATGAAGTGAAGATCGCGACACCGCGATGATCCGAACGGCCGGGGAAACCCGGCCGTTTCCGTTTTCAGGCGTATGTGCCCGTCCCCGCCCGATCAGGACGGCCACGAAGCGGACGCGAGCGCGGCGAGGAACGCTTCGCGTCGCGGTTCGAACGCGGCGCGCGGATCCATCGGCGGCAGATCGCCGACGCATTCGAGAAACCGGCCGCCACGCTCCAGCACCGAGGTGACGTAACGCAGGAACGCACCTCCGCCTGCGACGCGCTCCTGGAACAACGCGCGGACGAAGTCCGCCTTCTCCACCTGGAAATGCGCCAGCGCGAACAGCACGAGGGCGAGGCGCGCGCGTCCCTCGACCGCGATCAGCACGCGCGGCAACAACACCCGCGAGACGCGGCCGTTGCCGTCGACGAACGGGTGCACGTGCAGGAAATGGAACAACACCGCCGCGACCAGCGAAGGCAGTGGTGTCGTCCGTGCGGTCGCCCGCTCCAGCATCCACGCGATCTCCGCACGGACATCGTATTCGGGCGCCACGAAACCATGGCCTTCCGCGGAACGCACGCCGATGATCGACAGTTTGTCCCGGAACCGCGATTTTTCGACGGTGCCCATCGCCTCGCGATGCGCCGACAACACGCCGCGCAGATCGGCGCCGCCCGCATCGATCGCCTCCAACAGCCGGAGGCGACGCGGGCCGGACGCCGCCGGATCACCTCCTGTGACCACGGGATCGAAACCGGCGTCGATCGATCCGGACTGGATGATCGACGCCAGCCAGGCTTCGACGCCGGCGCCAACGCAGGTGCCGTGGACATCGGCGACATCCGCCGTCAAGAGCCGCAGGAAATCCTCGCGCTGCGGACGGTAGAACGGCGGAATGCCGGAGACCTCGCGATCAGGGGTCGCAGACATCGGGCTTGTAATACTGGCTGTAGTAGATCCAGCCACCGCCCATCAGCGATCCATCGCTCCCGTAGGTCTGCTTCAGATTGTCGTCGTAGGTGACCAGGAAGCTGTCCAGATGACTCGGCGTCGGTGTGTTCGGCATCGCGAGCATCGCATTGATGTCGAAGATCGCATGCAGCGTGCGCATCTCGCGACTGGAACCGCAACTCGCCGGATACGGATTGTTCGGTGCGTTCGGGACGGTCCACAGGCCACCGTAGTTGGAGGCACCGCCACCGCCGGAATTGTCGGGGTAGTTCGGATCGGGGAACGTCGTGCCGCCGCACCATTCATCGGTCTGCCACCACTGGCAGCTCTGCGCCTGCGCGTGGGCGCCGACCAGCAGGCTCAGCGACAGAATCAGGCGCAGGCTCTCGCGCAATCCGGGTCTTTTCATCGTTTTTCGTCCTTCGTCGTTGGGAGCGACCGCGCTGCGGACGAGACGTGTCCGATTCGTGGATCGGACACGGCGACCGCAGCAATGCGTCGCGGGCAGGGCCTTTCGGCCATCCACTGTTCAATCGGAATCCGCGGGCGAAGGGGATCATGTCCGGTGACATGCACATATCCGCCAGGTGAACATGGCACCGGCGTCGTCAACCGTCCGCCGCCTCCGCGCATTCATCGCCTGCCTTCCGCAACAGGACACGTCGATGAAACACCTGCTCATCCGCCGCTTCGCCCCGCACCTCGCCACCGCCCTGCTCGCGATCGTCACGGGAGTCGCCTCCGCTGGCGATCGCGATCACAACCCGCCCGGCCCCGCCGGTGGCCCGGGCACGAACTGGGAAAATCCGCCCGGCTGGCGGGGCGGCCCGGGCACATCCCCGGATTACCGCTACTACAAACACGACGGCAAGCGCTACAAGTTCACCGTGCGCGACGGCGGCTACTATTTCCATCCGGCCTACGGCTACTGGCATCCGCGCCACGGCTTCTGGAATCAGGCGAAGCGCTGCTGGCGCGACAACGACCGCAATCCGCCGGGTCCGGTCGGCGGTCGCGGTACGAACTGGGAAAATCCGCCGGGCTGGCGCGGCGGCCCGGGCGCGTCGCCGGACCGTTACGGACGGTGCCGCTGAACACCTGCGCTCAGAGCTGCGGCACTTCGTTCCAGACCATGCGGCGGGGCACCTGCAACCAGGTGTCCCCGCCGTCGACGCTGTATTTGGTGAGCACGACGCCGTACTGCCCGATCCTGCGCAGGTTGTTGAGCAGCATGACCGTTCCGTCCTTCGAATACGCCGGCCTCCAGAATGCGCGATCGATATCGGGATCGTCGATCAGCGACCAGTTCCTGCCGCTATCCATGGTGCGCACGATGCCGCTGTTCTTGTCCGAGAACGCGACGCTGCGATAACCGAAGCCGCGCGATCCGTCGAAGAACTCCGCCGTCACCATCAGCCGGTCGCCCTCGGATTTCTCCCAGCTACTGCCGAAATCGCGACTGGCGAACGGATGGACCAGCAGCTTCTGGGCGCAGATGCACCAGAGGACGCCATCGGGATTGAGCTTGAAATTCGAAATCGCACCGGGCAGGTCGCGCAACTCGGCGGTACCGGTCGTCAGGTCGATGACGCCCATTTTCCGGCTGGGTACCGAGAACACGAGTTTGCCGCGATGCAGAAACATCCGCGGCTGATAGTCCGGCGGTGCATTCCACAGCGCAAAATCGAGTTCGAAATCCGCGAGACTGACGAACTCGCCGGTGACGGCATCGCCGCGATACACCATGGCGCGCCCTTCCGACACCATGCTGAACGCAAAGGCATCGCCATCGTCGAGACCGATCAGACCGGAGACCCGGCCATACGGCAATCGCGGATTGAAGTCGCTCCAGGTCCGGCCATCGTCGCGGGAGCGACGCAGGGTTCCCGCCTCCCCGCCGGCCAGCAGCAGACCGCCCGGCATCTCCAGCACCGACTCCACCGCGAACGGGCTGCCCGTGTAGAGCATTTCGATGTCGCGGCCCGGAAGCCAACGCTTGATGACACCGTTCTTCGCGCTGAAATAGAAACCGTCGGCGCCGTGATATCCGGCGAACGCCATGCCCTGCGACGACTCGATGATCGACCAGCGCCAGCGCAGATCGTGTCCGGGCTCGCGCGATGCGGCCCAGCCCGAACGCATCGGCATGTCCGCAAGCGTCGGCTGCAGGCCTGCGTAGACCCGTTTGCCAAGTGCCAGATCGGGCGTCTCGTCCCAGCCCCAGGCGACCTTGCGCGTTTCAGGCCCCGCGCCCCATTCCGACGTGATCGACACCTGGATCGGCCCCAGGTACGACACTTCGCCGGCGCGCACCTCGAAATCGGGCATGGTCGAAATCGGCGGCATCACCGCGTGCTTGCAGACCCAGGCCCAGCATTCGGGATCGGCATCGAAATCGTGGAGCCTGTAACGGCCTGCGGGCAGCGCCGCGTGATAGCTGGACGATGTCCGCATCCCGTAGCGCATCAACGTGAGAATGTATTTCTTCGGTTCGCCGTCGACACGCACCACCTGCACGGTCGATCCGGAACCGGTCTGGTCCATGTCCGGGAAATTGAGCGCGTCGTGGAAGAACACCACGCCTTCGCCCGGCTTGACGACGAGGGCATCGGTGGCCGCCATGGCCGGCACCGACTGCAACACGGCGAACTGCAACGCGGCGAACAACAGCAGCGCCGCGAACAGACGCAATGGACGCATCACGCTTCCTGCCGCAGGCACGCCACCACCGGCGCCACCTGGGCCTCGCGCCCCAGCGCGGCGCCGACGCGGATCAGCGCGTCCGCCAGTGCACCGGGCGCGTCCGCGCGCAGCGTGGCGTGACCGACCTTGCGTCCCGCGCGCGGCTCCTTGCCGTAATCGTGCCAATGGCCGCCGGATTCGCGCAGCACGCCGTCGGCATCGGGCATCGTGCCGATCCAGTTGAGCATGCAGGCATGACCGATCATGCGGGTATCGCCCAGCGGCAGGCCGAGCACCGCGCGCAGATGGTTCTGGAACTGCGAGGTTTCGCTGCCCTCAATGCTCCAGTGCCCGGAATTGTGGACGCGCGGCGCGAGTTCGTTCGCCAGCAGCACGCCATCGCGACAGAACAGTTCGAGGGCGAACACGCCGACATAGTCCAGCGCTTCGGCCAGCGCGCGCGCATGCGCGACCGCACGCGCGGCCATCTCCGCATCGACGCGCGCGGGCGCGAGGCTGGCGGACAGCACGCCGTCGATGTGCCAGTTCTCGGTCAGCGGCCAGGTGCGGAATTCGCCGTTGCGGCCGCGTACCGCGACCACGCTCAGTTCGCGCTCGAAGCGCACGAATCCCTCGAGGATCAGACCGACCGTGACCGCCTGCGCGCCGAGCGCCTCCCACGCAGCATCGACATCGCCCGTCGACCGGATCCGGAACTGGCCCTTGCCGTCGTATCCCAGGCGCCGGGTCTTGAGGATGCAGGGCGTCCCGATCGCGGCGACCGCCGCATCGAGCGCGCCGCGATCCGGCACGTCGGCGAATTCGGGCACCGGAATGCCGAGTTCGCGGAACAGGGTCTTCTCGGCCAGACGATCCTGCGCCACCGCCAGCGCGCGCGGGTTCGGAAACACCGGCACGCGCGCGCTGAGCCACTGCGCGGATTCGGCCGGGACGTTCTCGAAATCGAAGGTGGCGACATCGACCTGCGAAGCGAATTCGGCCAGCGCGGCTTCGTCGCGGTAATCGCCGACGATCAGCGGCGCGAACTGGCCGGCGCAGGCATCGGCGACGGTATCGAGCACGCGGAAGCGCAGCCCGAGCGGCGCGCCGGACAATGCGAGCATGCGGGCCAGCTGCCCGCCGCCGAGGATGCCGACGGTGGTCATGCGCGCGGGTCGTCGTTGTCGACGACGTCCCGGGTCTGCTTCGCCCGGAACGCGTCCAGCGCGTCGCCGATGGCGGGAAATTCGCGGGCCAGCATCGCCGCGGCGAACAGCGCGGCGTTGGCCGCGCCGGCGTTGCCGATGGCGAAGGTGGCGACCGGAATGCCCGCAGGCATCTGCACGATGGACAGCAGCGAATCCATGCCGTTGAGCGCCTTGCTCTGCACCGGCACGCCGAGCACCGGCACCGCGGTCTTCGACGCGAGCATGCCCGGCAGGTGCGCGGCGCCGCCGGCGCCGGCGACGATCGCCCGCAGGCCGCGCGCCTGCGCGGTGGCGGCGTATTCGAACAACACGTCGGGCGTGCGATGGGCCGAGACCACCCGGACCTCGTGAGGGACGCCCAGCGCTTCGAGCTTCGCGGCGGCGTGCTGCATCGTCTCCCAGTCGGAGCGCGATCCCATAACGATGCCGACCAGCGGCTGGGCGGTCGCGTCCGCGTTCGTGTCTGCCATGGCCCCACCCTGCGGCGTCACGCCTGCTGCAAAACGGTATTCTAGCGGGACTTCCGCCCCGGCTTCATCGAATGGACCGCAAGTTGCTTGATCTGCTCGTCTGTCCCGCCACCCGCCAACCGCTGGCGCTGCTCGACAAACCTGGTCTGGAGGTGCTGAACGCGGCCATCGCCGCCGGTGGTGTGACCCGCACCGATGGCGCACCGCAGACCGAACCGGTGCGCGAGGCCCTGATCACCCGCGACCGCCGGACCCTGTACCGGGTCGACGACGGCATTCCCGTGCTGCTGATCGAGGAAGGCATCGTGGCCGCGACGGTGGTCGGGCTGTGAATCCGGTCCCGCCGCCGGCCGGCGCCGTTGCCGAGGACGTCGTGGCCGCGGACGTCGTGGCAGCGAACGTCGCGGCGGCGCTGGAAGAGGACCTGGGGACGGGCGACGTCACCGCGGCGCTGCTGCCCGATGGGCCCGACATCGCCTATCTGCTGTGCAAGGAAGACGCGGTGATCTGCGGGCGACCGTGGTTCGACGCCTGCCATCGCGCACTCGATCCGGATGTCCGCATCGACTGGCGCGTCGCCGAGGGCGACCGCGTCGCGAAGGGCACGGTGATCGCCACCCTCGCCGGCCGCAGCCGCGCCCTGGTCAGCGCCGAGCGCGCATCACTGAATTTCCTGCAGACCCTCAGCGGCACCGCGACCGTCGTCGCGCAGTATGTCGACGCGGTGCGCGGCACCGGCGCGCGCATCCTCGACACCCGCAAGACCATTCCCGGCCTGCGCATCGCGCAGAAGTACGCGGTGCGGGTCGGTGGCGGCGACAACCACCGCATCGGCCTCTACGACGCGGTGATGCTGAAGGAAAACCACATCCGCGCCTACGGCTCACTGACCGGCGCGGTCGCGGCCGCGCGCGCGATGCATCCGTCGCTGCCGCTGATCGTCGAAGTGGAATCGCTGGACCAGTTGCGCGAGGCCCTCGACGCCGGCTGCACCCGCATCCTGATCGACGATTTCGACGCGATGTCCCGGCGCGAGGCGGTGCGGATCGCACGATCCGTCCCCTACGACGGCCGCATTCCGCTGGAAGTCTCCGGCGGCGTGGACATGGGCACGCTGCGCGCGATCGCCGAGGACGGCGTCGACTGCATCTCGATCGGAGGACTGACCAAGCACGTCCGCGCGATCGATCTTTCGCTGAAACTGGGCCCGCCGCCGGCCTGATCCGCGACGTGTCGACGCGGCGTTTCGACGGTGCTGCTTCGACGACACTGCTTCGGCGACACCGTTCCGACGGTCGCGCCTCAGTTGCCGAACCAGTGGGCGCGCATCTGCGCGAGGAATTCCTGCGTGATCGGAAAACCAGACTGCGAACCGATCACCGCGTCGACACCGCAATGCGGACACAGCGCCGTCTGACCGATGATGTCGTCAATCGCGTCCACCCATTCGCCGATCTCGTTCGGCTCGAATTCGCTGCAGCAGTAGAAGCAGCCGCAGATCGTGCTGGACTCGATCTCGGCGCGATGATGGCTGGAGCGATCATGCGCGGCTTTCAGGGTCGGATCGTGCATCGCGGTTCGGCAGACGAGACGGCTGGATTCGAGGTGACGGGTCAGGGGCTGCGGTTCAGAGCAGGACGAAGGCCAGCACCGCGACCACGGCGACGACGGCGACCAGCCACACCCAACGCGGCACACCACCACCGCTGGCGGCGGGCACGGCAGGCATGGCGACGTCCTGCCCCAGTTCGAACAGGCGGAATCGCAGGGTGTCGAAACCGATCTCGTCGCCGGCCTGCGCCACCGCGTGCTGCACGCGCTTGCCGTTGTGGAAGCTGCCGTTGGTGGAACCGAGGTCTTCGATCACCACGCCTTCGTTGGTCGGAATGAGCTTGGCGTGCTTGCGCGAGAGGCTGGCGTCTTCCAGTCGCAGCTGGCACTCCGGTGCGCGGCCAACGATGGTGGCGCCGGTGAGCGGAAAGGTCCGTCCGAGAATGCGGCCGGTCTGTGCGCGCAGGGCGTACTTCGGCAGCGCGGCGCGCACGGTGGTGGTGGCGACGTCGTCGGTTTCGGACGCGCTCGGACCGGCGGGACGCGGCGTGTCCAGCGCCAACAGCGTGGCCTGTACCGCGCCGAAGGCGATCTGGTCGCCGGCGCGCAGCGAGATCAGACCGTCGACCGGACGCTGGTTCACGGTCACCGCCGCGCCGCGCGCGATCTTGAGGACCACTCCCTGCGGACCGACCTGCAGCTCGCAGTGCTGCGGCAGGATGTCGGGGCCACTGAGGCCGATATCGGCATCGACCGCCGAACCGATGCGCTTGACGCCCTGCTGCAGCAGGGTGGGCGGAAATTCGCCAGCGGCGAAAACGAGTTTCATGGACGATCTGGCTCCGGTTCGGGGATTGCATCCGCGGGGCATGGGCCGCAGATTAAGGACATGCCGACTTTACTGATCCTGATGATTCTGGGTGCGATGGGGTTCGCATTCTGGAGCGCCTCGCGGGCCGCCGCCGAACGGGCGGTGCGCCTTGGCGGAGAAGCCTGCCACGCTGCGGGCGTGCAACTGATCGACCACACGGTCCACGCCAGCGGACTGCGTCTGCGCCGCGGCGAGGACGGCCGTCTCGGGTTCGAACGCAGCTTCCGTTTCGAATATTCGGAGGACGGCACCGATCGCCACATCGCACGGATCGTGCTGCATGGCGAACACGTGGTGTCGTTCAGCGGACCGCTGATGCCGACCGCGCGCGTCGTCGCCCGGCAGACGTTCGAGGGCAGATCCCTTCAAGACAGGACGCTCGAAGGCAGGACGGCTGAAGGCCCGGACATCGAGCGCCGGGCCATCGAAGACCGGTCGCAGCCGGATTGATTGCCGGATTGATTGCATGGTTCCCCCCGAACCGTTGCCGAATCCCTGTTCCAGACCCTGATTCCTGCCCGAATTCACGCGTGGCCTGAACCCGTTTCCGCGCACCGCCTCTCCGGGCCGCGTCGCGCTTTCCCGCATCGTAACGCCCGACGGCCGCGACGGCTATTTGACGATGCGCAGGTGACCGCCGCGCTTCGGCGGCGGAGCGCGATCGTCGCCGCCATCGCCACCATCTTCATCATCGCCCGGATCCAGCATTCCAGGCTCCTCGGCCGCTCCGCCGATCTCCTCCGGCAAGCCCATGCCCTGCCCGTTCTCGCGCGCATAGATCGCCAGTACCGCGCTGATCGGCACCCGGACCGGCTGGCTGACGCCACCAAAGCGCGCGGTGAAGGCGATGAGTTCGTTGCCCATGTCGAGACCGACCACGGCGCGCTCGGCGACGTTCAGGACGACCCGGCCGTCCTTGATCGCGGACGGTGGCACCTGCACGCCCGGACGGGTCGCGTCCACCAGCAGGTGCGGGGTCATGCGATTGTCGGAAATCCACGCGTACAGCGCCCGCAGCAGATACGGGCGGTGGCTGGTCATTCGTGGCGTCGAGCCGTCGGTCATGGCCGCAGTGTACTCCCGGGACAGGCCGGCCAAGACGGCCGGAACCGGCTCAGGCCGGCAACTCGCGCAGGCTCTTTTCCTGCGAGGTGAGACTGCGGACGAAGCCCGGATTGCGGAAGATCCGGTTGCCGTAATCCTCGATCACCTTGCCGTCGCTCGGCAATGGCACGTCGAGCGACGGCAGGCGCCAGATGATCGGCGCCATCGCGCAATCGGCGAGGCTCATCTCGTTGTTCAGGAAGAACTTGCTGGCCTTGAACAACGGCACCGCCGCGGTCAGCAGTTCCTTCAACCGCTTGCGCCCGGCTTCGGCCTGCTGGCGATTGCCGAACTGCACGGCCTGCACCTGCGGCACCCAATCGTGCTCGATCCGCAGCATCGCCAGGCGCAGGCGCGCGCGCGACAGCGGGTCGATCGGCATCAGCGGCGGATGCGGATAGCGTTCGTCCAGGTATTCGCTGACGACCGACGCCGCGTACAGCACCAGATCGCGCTCGACCAGCGTCGGCACCGAGTGATAGGGATTCAGATCGATCAGGTCTTCGGGCGGGTTCTGCGGATCGACCGGCACCAGATCGTAGGTCACGCCCTTCGCCGCGAGCACCAGGCGCACGCGATGACACAACACGTCGTCGACGGAGGAAAACAGGGTCAGAGCATTGCGCATAGGCAGACTCGCCATCCATCTTCATTAAGACGAAGGGCGACCGGACGAGCCGGCCGCCCTGCGTGTGATCGTCGTGGAGCGAAGGGTACGAACGGCATCAATGCACGTCGCGCCAGTATTCCTTCTTCAGCAGCCACGCCATGAACGTGAAGAACGCCAGGAACAGGACGACCCACACGCCGGTCTGCTGACGCTTCAGCGCGCCCGGCTCGCCGACGTACTCCAGGAACGCGGACAGATCGCGTGCGGTACGGTCGAATTCCTCGGCGCTCTGGGTGCCGGCCTGGGCGATCTCCAGACGGTCCACCGGCGCTTCGCCGGTCTTCTCGTCCTTCTTGCCGTAGACGGCGCGCTGCAGGCCCTGCATCTCCCACAGCGGGTTGGGCATCGACGCGTTCGGGAACAGCTTGTTGTTCCAGCCCAACGGACGCGACTCGTCGAGATAGAACGACTTGAGGTAGGTGTAGACCCAGTCGCTGCCGCGAACGCGCGCGATCAGGCTCAGATCCGGCGGCGCCTTGCCGAAGGATTTCTCGGCGAACGCGGGCGGCATCGAACTGATCACGTGTTCGCCGAACTTGGCGCCGGTGAAGTTCAGGTTGTTCATCACCTGATCCTCGCTCAGCCCCAGATCATCGGCGATGCGCGAATAGCGCATGTACTTGAGGGAATGGCAACCGACGCAGTTGTTCATGTACAGCTGCGCGCCTCGCTGCAGCGAGGCCCGGTCCTCGAGATCGACGCCGGCCGATTCGACGTCGCCGCCCGAGGAGGCGAACGCCGAGAACGACACCAGCATGCCGGCGAGGACGACCGAGGCGCGCTTGAAGATCGAAATGTTCATCGTTGCGGTCCGGATGTTCGTAGGCGACGAATGGGCTGGCTTAGTCATGCATCGTCACCCGTTCCGGCACCGGCTTGGTCTTGTCGATCTTCGTCCACACCGGCATGGTGAGGAAGAACAGGAAGTAGTACGCGGTCAGGAAACGGCCGACGATGGTCTCGACCGGATCGGTACCCGGACCGGCGCCGATCTTGCCCAGCCACACGAAGCTCAGCGCGAACATCAGCAGCAGCGCCCAGGAGAGCTTGCCGCGATAGCGGTAGGACTTCACCTTCGCGCGATCGAGCCACGGCAGCAGGAAGAGGATGGCGATCGCCGCGAACATCACGATCACGCCGCTCAGCTTGTGCGGGACGACGCGGAGCATCGCGTAGTACGGGGTGTAGTACCAGACCGGCTTGATGTGCGCCGGCGTCACCAGACGGTTCGCTTCGGAGAAGTTGTCGTGCTCCAGGAACCAGCCACCGAAGGCGGGCGCGAAGAACACGATGAACGCCGCGATCATCAGGAAGAAGCCGACGAAGAACGTGTCCTTCACCGTGTAGTACGGATGGAACGGCACGCCATCGGCCGGCGCGGTGGGCGACCAGCGGTTGCCCTTGGGCCCCTTCTTGATCTCGATGCCTTCGGGGTTGTTCGAACCGACTTCATGCAGCGCGCCGAGGTGCAGCACGACCAGCAGCAACAGCACCAGCGGCAGCGCGATGACATGCAGCGCGAAGAACCGGTTCAGGGTGGCGTCGCTGGGCAGGTAATCGCCCATGATCCACTCGGTCAGCCCGTTGCCGATGTACGGAATCGCGCCGAACAGCGAGATGATCACCTTGGCGCCCCAGAACGACATCTGGCCCCACGGCAGCACGTAGCCCATGAACGCCTCGGCCATCAGCACGAGGTAGATCAGCATGCCGAGGATCCAGACCAGCTCGCGCGGTTTCTGGTACGAGCCGTACATCAGGCCGCGGAACATGTGCAGGTAGACGACGATGAAGAACATCGACGCGCCGGTGCTGTGCATGTAGCGGATGGTGTCGCCGCCGGCGACGTCGCGCATGATGTACTCGACCGAGGCGAAGGCTTCCGCCGCGCTCGGCTTGAAGTGCATCGTCAGGAAAATGCCGGTGACGATCTGGTTGGCCAGGACCACCGTGGCCAGGATGCCGAAGATGTACCACAGGTTGAAATTCTTCGGCGCGTAGTACTCGGTCATGTGCTTCCGGTAGAACGGCATGAACGCCGGCGCCCGGTAGGTGAACCAGTCCATCGCATTGTTGGTGATGCGGGTCAGGATGTTCGCCATGGCTTACGCGCTCCCTTCCGGATCGACGCCGATCACGATCGTGTTGTCGTCGGCGAAATGGTGCGGCGGCACCGGCAGATTCGTCGGTGCGGGAACGCCCTGGTAGACGCGACCGGCCATGTCGAATTTGGACTTGTGGCAGGGGCAGAAGTAACCGCCCTTCCATTCCGCGTCGAAGGGCTCGGGCCGGATCTCGGCCTTCATCTCCGGCGAGCAGCCCAGGTGGGTGCACAGACCGACCAGCACGGAGATCTCCGGCTTGATCGAGCGGAACTCGTTGACCGCGTACTTCGGCTGCTGGTCGGCATTCTCCGACTTGGGATCGCGCAGATTGCCGTCGAGGCTGACCAGGGCGTCGAGCGCGGCCTTCGAGCGCTTGACGATCCAGATCGGCTGGCCGCGCCATTCGAAGATCAGGCGCTGGCCTTCCTGCAGGCCGCTGATGTCGGCGATCACCGGCGCGCCGGCGAGCTTGGCGCGCGCGCTCGGGAACCAGGATTTGATGAAGGGAACCGAGGCCCCCGCGACGCCGACAGCGCCCACCACGGCGGTGGAAGCGGTCAGGAAGCGGCGACGACCCGCGTCAACCGGTTGCGCGCCGTCACCATGCTGGTGATCCGACCCGCCTACGACTTTTGTTGCCATCCGGCACTCCGCAAAGCTTTGGGGATACTTGGACTGACGGCCGGCTTCGTCCCCGAAGCGGACCGGCAAAGACGACAAAGTGTAACGGAACGCTGAATCGGCCGACAATGTTTGCCGTCCCACCCCGGGAAGCGGCCGTCCGGCGAGGGCGCCCCGATACGGGTCCGATGATGTTTTTCCGGGCCGGGAATGCGCCGGAGGCGCGGCCCGGGCTCAGCCGGGCCCGGCCAGCACGCCGCGATAGCGGTCGGCGAGGACGCGGACGCGCTCGACGTAACGCCGCGTCTCACTGTAGGGCGGAACGCCCTTGTACTTGTCGACCGCGCCCTCGCCGGCGTTGTAGCCGGCGGCGGCGAGGGTCAGATCGCCGTTGTAGCGCTTGAGCAACCAGGCCAGATACTGCACGCCGCCGCGGATGTTCTGGCCGGGATCGAACGAATTGCTGACCCCGAACCGCCGGGCGGTGGCCGGCATCAGTTGCATCAGCCCCTGCGCCCCGACCCGGGACAGGGCGTTCGGGTTGAAGGAGGACTCGGCATGGATGATCGCCCGCACGACCGCTTCGTCGACGCCGTGCTGGGTGGCGGCGGCGCGGATCTCGGCGGCATAGGCGGCCGTGTTCAGGCGCAGGGTGCCGAAGTTGACCCCGGGCAGCGGCGCGCAGGCGTAGCAGGTCTCGAGAAAGCTGTAGCGGATCGAACGGATCGCGGTCGCCCCGGCGACACCGCGGGGCGGCTTGCTGGTGTAGTGACGCACGCCGTCCTTGATGTAGGAGTAGACCTGCCCCTCGACGCGACGGGTGACGCCCTGCCGAGGCGCGGCGATCACCGGGGGGGCCGCGACCGGCGCCGGCGGGGCGGCGGCGGCCGCATCGACCGTGGCCGCGACCGGCGTCATCTGCGGCGCGGGCGACGGCGGTTCGCTGGCGCTGCGGGCGATGGTGGCCGGCGGCGGCGCGCTGCGCACGGCCGCGGGCGACGGGGTGTAGCTGCTGACGACCGTGCACCTGGCGCCCTTCACGCGCTTGCTGGCGTAGGTCCGGCTGCCGTCGGGGCTTTCGCAGCGGTACACGGTGCCGGCGTGCGCGACCGGAACCGCCAGCGAGGCCGCCAGCACGGTCAGGGTCGAAAGAATGGCCAGGCCCCGGATCATGGGCGGGAGTGTCTCCGGATTCAGAAGGTTTGCCAAGTGCTTGATTGTGAAACGGCGGAAGGGGTCGCGGAAGGTCCCGGACGCGGTCTGGTTTAGACTGTCCGGCTCCCTCGCCACCATCCGGCCCGGAATCATCGCCGCGCCCCGGAGATCGCCATGACCGACACCCGCACCGCCACGCCTCCGACGCCCGCCGCTGCGGCACCGCAGACCGCACCGAAAAAGCTCTTCATCGAGACCCACGGCTGCCAGATGAACGAGTACGACTCGGCCAAGATGGCCGAGGTCCTCGGCGCCGAAGAAGGCATGGTGATGACGGAGAACGCCGACGAAGCCGACGTGATCCTGCTCAATACCTGTTCGATCCGAGAAAAAGCGCAGGAAAAGGTCTTCAGCCAACTCGGCCGCTGGCGGGCGCTGAAGCAGGATCGTCCGGTGGTCATCGGCGTCGGCGGCTGCGTCGCCAGTCAGGAAGGCGAAGCGCTGCTCAAGCGCGCTCCGTTCGTCGACCTGGTGTTCGGTCCGCAGACCCTGCACCGCCTTCCGGACCTGCTCCGCGCCAAGCGCGAGACCGGCCGCCCGCAGGTCGACATCAGTTTCCCCGAGATCGAGAAGTTCGACCGCCTGCCGGAGCCGCGCGCCGAAGGGCCGACCGCGTTCGTCTCGATCATGGAGGGCTGCTCGAAGTACTGCAGCTTCTGCGTGGTGCCCTACACCCGGGGCGAGGAGGTCAGCCGGCCGTTCGAGGACGTGCTGGTCGAAGTCGCCCGGCTCGCGGCACAGGGCGTGCGCGAGGTCACCCTGCTCGGCCAGAACGTCAACGCCTATCGCGGGCCGTACGGGGAAGGCGACATCGCCGACCTCGGCCTGCTGATCCGCGCCATCGCCGAGATCGAGGGTCTCGAACGGATCCGCTTCACCACCTCGCACCCGCTGGAGTTCAGCGATTCGCTGATCGAGGCCTACCGCGACGTGCCCAAGCTCGCCAACTTCCTGCATCTGCCGGTGCAGTCCGGCAGCGACCGCATCCTCTCGGCGATGAAGCGCGGCTACACCGCGCTGGAATTCAAGCAGAAGATCCGCAAGCTGCGCGCGGTGCGTCCGGACATCTCGATCAGCTCCGACTTCATCGTCGGCTTCCCCGGCGAGACCGACGCCGATTTCGGGAAGACCATGAAGCTGATCGAGGACGTGGGCTTCGACCAGAGCTTCTCCTTCATCTACTCGCGTCGCCCGGGCACCCCGGCCGCGGACCTCGAAGACACCGTGAGCGACGAGGAGAAGCACGCCCGGCTCGCCCGGCTGCAGGCGGCGATCAACGACAACGCGAAGCGGATCGCGCAATCGATGATCGGCAGCGTGCAGACGGTGCTGGTCGAAGGTCCGTCGAAGAAGAACCCGAACGAGTGCACCGGCCGCACCGAGAACATGCGTTTCGTGAACTTCCCGGCTCCGGTCGGCGCGAAGCTGGTCGGGCAGTTCGTCGACGTGGTGATCACCGAGGCGATGAGCAATTCGCTGCGGGGCAGGCTGGCGGGCTGACGGCGGCTCAGGCGGAGAGCGCCCGCACCGTGCGCATCAGCTGGGCGAACGGCGGCCGCGCCATCAGCGCGCCCCGCTGCGTTGCCGACCAGATCCGCTCCCAGTACGCCAGCGAGGCCGGAACGAAGTCGAGGCCCCAGTCGCGGCGGATCCTCGCCGGCTGGCGCATCAGCCACTCCAGCCTTGCGTTCATCGCGTAGGCGATCTCGTCGACCAGTCCGGCGTTGTATTCGGCCTCCTCGTCCAGCGACCAGAGCGGTCCGTGGACGTACCAGCGGCTGAGGCTGTCCAGGCAGGATCCGGGCGCGACGTAGAAACTGCCGATACCGATGTAGGCATCGAGGGTGACGACCTTGTGGGTGAGTCCGCCGGGCAGGAACAGGGTCTGGTCCGGCCCCACGACCCACCAGCACGCGCTGCGCAGCCGGCAGAAAGTGCCGACATCGAACGCGGCCCGGTCCGCGGTGTCCTCGCGCTGCACGTCCTGCAGCCCGGCGCGCAGCCCTTCGAAGGTGTCCCACGCCAGCCACAACTTGCGGCCGGTGAAGCAGTGATTGCTGCCGTCGGGATCGTCCGAATGCGAATCGGTGACGTTGCCGCGCGAACTGACCACCAGGGTCATCATCTCCTGCAGGCGCATGCGCTCCGAGCCCAGCGGCAGCAGGTTGAACTGCGACAGCAGGTCGGTGTCGATCTCGCGCTCAAGCCGCGTGCCGCGCACGTGCAGATCGGTGATGCTGACCACCCGGCGACGGCCGCACCAGCGGCGGACGAGTTCGGCGACCGGGATCCGCCGGCGGACACCGGAACGGCCGGTCTGCACGCTGATCCGCTCGGTGCGCGGAAACGCACGATCGATCATCTTCGCCAGCGCGTCGGGGTCATCGACGCGACCGGCGCCATCGACCAGCACCTTCAGGCCCGCGAGCAGCGCCGGGCGGCGATTGGCCATCGCATCGAACAGGGCACGTCGCGAATACGGCTGCGGCAGGACGCGGAGGTCGGCGAGCCTGCGCAACTGCGCGGGCGTGGCGGCGAGGGTGGGATCGTATCGGGCCGCATCGGCCCAGATCGTCCGGAGTTCGTCGTTCCGCATGCGTCGAATCCTTGCGCACACCACGATGCAGGGACTGTAGGTCGACGATCGATCCACGACAAGCGCCCGGACCCTGTCGATTCCGACAGGGACGTCTCCGATGCGGCCTGTGAACTCCGACTTCACACAGCCGACATGCCATCCCCGCGGCCGGTGCCGAGACTGTCCCGGTCTTCCTCCGACGGAGCGTGCATGGCCGCCCAACCCGAACGCGATTTCGACCTCATCGTCGTCGGCGCCAGTTTCGCCGGCGCCGCCTGCGCCATCGCCGCGGCGCAGTACGGCCTGCGCGTCTGCGTGATGGAACGCAAGCGCGACCCCGGCCTGAAGCTGCACACCACCGGCATCATCGTGAAGGAAGCGGCGGAACGCACCTGGCTCAACCGGGTGCCGCCGGAACTGGTCCGCCGGGTCGAGCGCGTGCGTCTGTACGCGCCGAATCTGCGCAACATCGCCCTGCAGGTGCCGGACTACTACTTCCTCACCACCGACACGCCGAACCTGATGCGCTGGCTGGTCGAGGAGATGCGCATGCAGGGCGTCGACGTGCGACTGGCGCAGTCCTTCCAGCACGCCGCGCACGCGACCGATCCGCGGCGCGGGCGCTGGCATCTGCCCGGCATCGGTCACTGCCACTGGCTGGTCGGCGCGGACGGCGCGAAATCACGGGTCGCGCAGCGGTTCGGCCTCGGTCACGTGCGCGATTTCCTCTACGGCGTGGAATACGAATTCGCCGGACACACGCTGCAGGAAGCCGATGCTCTGCACTGCTTCGTCAGTCGCGCCCTGGCGCCGGGCTACATCGGCTGGGCCACGCAGAATCCCACCGGCGTGCAGTTCGGCCTCGCGTTCCGCCATCGCGCCTCGCGCACCGGCGTGCCCGATATCGACGCGCTGCGCGCGCGCGTCGGAAACGCGATCGGGATTCCCGACACGCTCGCGCCGACGGCGATCCGCGCGGGCCTGATTCCCTGCGGTGGACCGGTGTCGCCGCTGGCGATGCCGGGCACGATCCTCACCGGCGACGCCGCCGGTATCGTCTCTCCGGTCACCGCCGGCGGCATCCATTCGGCCTGGCGGCACGGCTGGACCACCGGCGAAGCCATCGCCCGCCACCTGCGCGACGGCGGTCCGTCGCCGGAGCGCATCGCCGACCGCGCGGCGCCGCGCTATCGGATCAAGCGCGCGCTGCGCTGGGCCTTCGACCATGCGCAGCAGGACTGGCCGTTCGATCTGCTGCTGGGCAGCGCGCCGATGCGCTGGGCGGCGGAGCGGGTGTATTTCGGGCGGAGACCTGCGGGATGACGCTCGCGACGACGCCCCCATCGACCGCCTCCCCGGGATGGGGGCGACGCTGCTTCGACTTCGCGCTGACCCTCGGCAAGCTGCATCTCGCGATCGCGGTCGCCCTGATGCCGCTACTCGGCGGCTGGGTCGTGCTGTACGCGGTGTTTCCGCCCTACCTGCTCCACATCATCCGGGACAGCGCATCCGCCGCGCCGCTGTTCGCGACACTCGCCTGCGGCACCGGATTGCTGCCGGCGGTCGCGCTGCATCGTCTGCACATGACGGTGCGTATCTCTCTATCGCGGAACACGAAAGCAATCCTGATCGCAGTGCTGGCGCTGTGGATTCCGATCCTCTGCGGCGAGGGCATCCGCTGGATCTTGATGCACAACTCACTCGCGCAGGCCGATGCGCAGTGCAGGAATGCCCGCTCGTTGATCGCTTCGCTTCGCGAGCGTTACACGTACGGCATCATGGAGCGCGGGGAGCCGCATGCGTGGATGATCCGCAGCGGCAGCGCGTGGCTGTGGAGCTATCGCACGCTCCGCTTCGAACCGGCGCCCGATTGGCGCGGGGCCGGACGCGTCCCCGCGCATTGTTTCTCGCCCACGCGCGGCCGCTGAACCGCGGCCGGCAGCGTTCATCGCAACTCGAACGCGTCCCCGTCCAGCATCGCCGGGAACCGCTCGCGATGCGCGGCGAGTTCCTGCGCCTGCAGGGTGACGGTGACCACCACTTCCTCGTCGGCGCATTCGCTGACCGGTTGACCGAGGAAATCGATCACCGCGCTGTCGCCGCTGTAGTGCAGACCGTTGCCGTCGCTGCCGACACGATTGAGACCGGCGACGTAGCAGAGGTTCTCGATCGCGCGCGCGCGCAGCAGCGTCTTCCACGGATAGGCGCGCGCCGACGGCCAGTTCGCGACGTACAGCAGCAGGTCATAATCGAGCGCGCCCGGGCGTTCCACGTCGTAGCGGTTGCGCGAGAACACCGGGAAGCGCAGGTCGTAGCAGACCAGCGGACAGATTCGCCAGCCACGCCAGTCGACGGTCAGGCGTTCGCGGCCGGCAGCGTAGCGCTCGTGCTCACGGCCGTAACGGAAAAGGTGGCGCTTGTCGTAGGTGTGCAGATCGCCGTCGGGCGTGGCGAACAGCAGACGGTTGAACACCCGGTCGCCATCGCGCGACTGCACGCTGCCGCAGATCGCGGCATCGAGCGCGCGCGCCTGTTCGCGGATCCAGGCGACGGTCGGGCCGTCCATGGTTTCGGCCTTGTCGATGGCCTCGTTGGAAAAGCCGCTGGTGAAGGTTTCCGGCAGCAGGACCAGATCGGTGCGCCCTTTCAGGCCGGCGATCAGATGTCCGTAGTGCTCGCGATTGCCGACCGGGTCGTGCCAGCGGGTATCGCCCTGGACGAGGGTGACGCGCAGATCGTTCATGTCAGAGCCTCAGCAGCCGTTCGATCGCCGCATCCAGCGTGGCCTCGTTCTTGGCGAAGCACAGCCGCGCCAGGCGCTGGCCTGCCGGCGGTGTGTCGTAGAACGGCGAGAGCGGGATCGCGGTGACGCCGTGTTCGATCGTCAGCCAGCGGCAGAACTCGAGGTCGTCGAGACCGCTGACCGCGGAATAGTCGACCAGTTGGAAGTACCCGCCCGGGACCGGCAGCGGGACCAGCCGGGTGCCGAGCAGCTGCTCGCGGAAGCGGTCGCGCTTGGCCTGATAGAACGCGCCCAACTGCTCGTAGTGCTCGGGTTCGGCCTCGATCATGGCCGCGAACGCGTGCTGCGCGGGATGGAAGGTGCAGAAGACGTTGTACTGGTGCACCTTGCGGAATTCGTTGCTCAGCGCGGGCGGGGCGATGCAGTAGCCGACCTTCCAGCCGGTGCAGTGGTAGGTCTTGCCGAAGCTGGAGATCACGAAGGCCCGCTCGCGCAGCTCCGGATAGCGCAGCGCGGACGCATGGGCGGCGCCGTCGAAGACGATATGCTCGTAGACCTCGTCGGACAACAGCCAGATGCCGGTGTCCCGCAGCAGTTCTGAAATCGTATTCATGTCGGCGTCGCCCAGCATCGCGCCGGACGGGTTGTGCGGGCTGTTGATCATCAGCATCCGGGTCTTCGGACCGATGGCGTCGCGCACCCGCTGCCAGTCGGGGGCGAAGGTCGCCGGATCGAGCGGGATGTGCACGGCGCGCGCGCCGGCCAGTTCGATCGCCGGCTCGTAGCAGTCGTAGCAGGGATCGAGGACGATCACTTCCTCGCCCGCGCGGACCACCGCATGGATGGCGTTGAAGATCGCCTCGGTGGCGCCACTGGTGATCGTGATTTCGCTGTCCGGATCCACGGGGACCCCGTAAACGCGCCGGGTTTTCCCGGCGACGGCCCGGCGCAGCGCGGGAATGCCGGTCATCGGCGCGTACTGGTTGTGGCCGGCGCGCATCGCCCGGTCCAGTTCGTCGACGAGCCGCTGCGGCACCGGGAAATCGGGGAACCCCTGGCCGAGATTGATCGCGCCGTGTTCGGCCGCCAGTTGCGACATCACGGTGAAGATGGTGGTGCCCACCCTGGGCAGTTTGGTCTGCGGCATGTCCGGTTCCATCGATGGGGAAAACGCTTGAAAAAAGGCCTGCCGCGGCGAGGGCTTAGCACATCCGCGACGACGGGCGCCAGAGTTTACGGGGCGGCGCGTCTGGGTTAAACCTAACGCATCATGCTGCCGTCCCTCCTGCCTCCCGGCGAGTCCCGGATCGCCGACCTGGTTCGCGCCTACCTGGCGGCGGAATACCGCTGGGAGCTGGATGGCCGCTGGCTGAATCTCAAGATCGGCGAAGACGCACCGGATGTCCGCCGGCGTTATCCCGAAGCCCGTCATTTCGGCCTGATCTCGGCCTGGGACCCGTATTCGGTGCCCCGTCCCGAGTCGGTGAACCGCGCTGCCGACGACGCCCTGCAGGACGATCTGCTGGCCAGCGGTCGCGTGTTCCGCGCCGCGTTCTCCTCGGCCGCGAACCGCTCCTGGCGCGAGCCGAGCTGGCTGGTGGTGGACATGCCGGTGGCCGAGTTCGACGCCCTGTCGCGTCGTTACGGACAACTGGCCACCCTGTACTGGTCGTCACACGCGCCCGTCAGGATGCGGGTGGATGGCCCCGCCCCCCGCGATTGCGAGGGGTACGACACGATCGACTGGCTGCGGCGCTGACCGGCCGCAGGCCGGACACCCGTTCATGAAGCGCCCCCGCGGACCGCACAAGCCCATCGACGTGAACGAAGCGCTCCCCGAGTCCCACATCGCCACGCTGCCGGGGGTGTTCCTGGCCGCCGAATACAAGTGGGAGCTGGGAGGCGTCTGGACCGCGGTGCGCATCGGCGCGGCGGCCCCCGAGCTGGACGCGGCCTACCCCGGGGCCGATCGCTTCGGCATGATCTCGGCCGCCAACCCGGGCCACATCCTGCGCTCCGACCCCGAGAACCGGAGCGCCGACCGCGCCCTGCAGCGCAGACTCGACCACCTCGGCCTGGCGTATCGCCCCGCCTTCGTCGCCGCCCACAGCCGCAGCTGGAAAGCCTTCAACTGGCTGGTGATCGGTCCGGAACCGTCGATGTTCGATGCACTCGCCGCGGAATTCGACCAGATCGGCACCCTGCTGTGGCCACGCGGCGCCCCCGTGCGCCTGCGCATGCGGGCCCGTCGCCCGGACGCGGTGGCGCCGCATCCGTACATCGACTGGCTGGAAGGCGAGCCCGGCACCGCGCCGGACGCGGCCCGGGCAAATCCCGCGGGCAGTCCGTAAAATCGCGACACGGCTGGACCGCAGCCGCTCCGTCCAGACCCGACCCGGCCCAACCTCCGCGATGACCGCCCATGATGTTTCCGCACCGCCGCTGCTCGCAGCACGCGGGCTCCGCTTCGCGCGCAACGACGAACCGGTGTTCGGACCGCTCGATTTCGCGGTCGAGGCCGGCGAGGCGCTGCTGATCCGCGGCGACAACGGCGCCGGCAAGACCACCCTGCTGCGGGTGTTGGCCGGACTGCTGCGACCGGAGGCCGGGCGGATCGAGATCGACGGCCGCGCCACCGCCACCCCGGAACGCACCCGCGCCCTGGCCTATCTGGGCCACCTGCCGGCGCTGAAGGCCGATCTCGGGGCGCTCGAGAACCTGACGTTCCTGTGCGGGCTGCACGGCCGTCGCAAGGGACAATCGACCGAAGCCGCGATGCAGGTCGTGGGGCTGGACGGGTATCAGGACGCCCTCGCCCGCCAGCTGTCGGCCGGGCAGAAGAAACGGCTGTCGCTGGCGCGGATGTGGCTGTCGCCGGCGCCGGTCTGGCTGCTGGACGAGCCCTACGCCAATCTCGACCTCTCCGGCATCGAACTGGTGAACCGGATGGTCCAGGCGCATCTGCGTGCGGGCGGGGCCGCGCTGGTCACCACCCACGGTGCCTACGCCGCACCGCCGGTGCGGACCCGCGAACTGGTGCTGGAGCGTCCGTCATGAACCCGCACGACCCCGCTCCCGCCCCGGCGCCGGCGCCTCGCGCACCCGCCACCGCCATCGCGACGGCCGTGGCCGGAACCGCACCGTCGCTGACCGGCGCCGCCCGCGCCCTGCTCGCCCGGGATCTGCGCCTGCTCTGGCGCCGTCGCGGCGACGCCTTCCAGCCCGCCCTGTTCGCGCTGATCGTGGTCGTGCTGTTCGCGCTGGCCCTCGGCAACGAACCGAAACTGCTGGCGCAGGTCGCGGCCGGCGTGCTCTGGGTCGCGGCGCTGCTCGCCGGCCTGCTGGCGCTGGACAGCCTGTTCCGCGGCGATGCCGAGGACGGCTCGCTGGAGCAGTGGATGCTGGCGCCGGTGCCGCTGGCCTGGCTGGTCGCGGTGCGCACCTTCATCCATTGGGCCACCACCGCCGGGCCGCTGTTGCTGGCGGCGCCGTTCCTGGCCGAACTGCTGCACCTGCCGCATGCCCAGTTGCCGGTGCTGATGATCGGGCTGGCGGTGGGCACGCCCCTGCTGAGCCTGATCGGCGCGGTCGTCGCGGCGTTGACCGTGGGGATGCGTCGCTCCGGTATCCTAGTGGGGTTGCTCGCCCTGCCGTTGTACGTGCCGGTGCTGGTGTTCGGTGCCGGCAGCGTCGCCGCCCACGCGCAGGGGCTGGATCCGATCGGTCCGCTGCTGCTGCTCGGGGCGGGGTTGATCGTCGCGATCGTGCTGGCGCCGCTGGTCGCGGCGGCGGCGATCCGGATCGCGACCCACTGATGCGGGGGAGCGGCTTGAGACAGGTCAATGTCCAGGGTCGCCCGCGCATCGACAATGCGCCACCTCCCGCGACCGTCGCGATCTCCGCGCCCGGACGCGCCACGCCCTTCCATCGATGACCCGCGTCCCCTCCGCATGAATCCCGTCGTCCGCTGGTTCCATCAACTCGGCTCGCCGCCCTACTTCGACCGCTTCGCGTCGCGCTGGGCGCCGTGGTGCTACGCCGCGGGTCTGGCGGTCATGGTGTGGGCCACGTGGCAGGCGCTGTTCGTGGTGCCGGCCGATTACCAGCAGGGCGACAGCTTCCGCATCCTCTACATCCACGTGCCCTCGGCGTGGATGAGCATGTTCGTGTTCGGGCTGATGGCGTTCTACTCGGCGATCGCGATGATCTGGCGGATCAAGCTGTGCGAGATCCTCGCCATGGCCTGCGCCCCGATCGGCGCCGGGTTCACGGTGATCACGCTGGCGACCGGCTCGATCTGGGGCAAACCGATGTGGGGCACGTGGTGGGAATGGGATCCGCGCCTGACCACCGAACTGATCCTGCTGTTCCTCTATCTCGGCGTGATCGGCCTGTACCAGGCGATCGACGACCGCCGCAACGCCGCGCGCGCGGCCGGTCTGCTGGCCATCGTCGGCGTCGCCCTGCTGCCGGTGATCCGCTACTCGGTGGAGTGGTGGAACTCGCTGCACCAGGGGCAGACCATCCGCATCTTCGGCGAGTCGAGCATGGATCCGAGCATGTTCCCGCCGCTGATCGCGATGGTGATCGGCACCAAGTTCTGGTTCCTCGGCTCGCTGCTGCTGCGCGCGCGGGCCGACAATCTCGATCGCGAGTCCGCCAAGGACTGGGTGCGCACGCGCGCCGCCGCCGCGGAGGACGCGCCATGAGCTATGCCGGTTACGTCGCCGCCGCCTACGCGGTCTTCGCGGTCGTGCTGCTGTGGGACATGATCGTTCCCGCCCTGCGCATCCGCCGCATCCTGCGCGATGCGCGCCTGCGCGCCCGGCGCTCGGCCGCCAGGGCCGCGCCCACTCCCACGGAGCTGCAACGATGAATCCCTCCCGCAAACGCCGGCTGTGGCTGGTGCTGGCCGTGCTCGCGGCGGCGCTCGCCGCGACCGCGCTGGTGATCCTGGCGCTGCAGCGCAACGTCTCCTATCTCTACACGCCGGGCGAAGTGCTGCGCGGCGACGCCGGTGCCCGCGTGCTGACCGGCGACAGCGTGTTCCGCCTCGGCGGCATGGTCTCGGCCGGCTCGTTCCGGCGCGAGGAAGGCTCGATGGAAGCGCACTTCCGGGTGACCGACGGCGACGCCGAACTGCCGGTGCGCTATACCGGGATCCTGCCGGACCTGTTCCGCGAAAAGCAGGCGGTCGTCGCCACCGGCCGGATGCAAGGCGGCGTGTTCGTCGCCGAGCAGGTGCTGGCCAAGCACGACGAGACCTACGTGCCGAAGGAAGTCGCCGACAAGATGGGGCTGGCGCACAAGAAGCACGGTGTCGCCGCGCCGCCCGCCGGCGAGGGGAACTGAACGCATGCATCTGCTGCCGGAGTTCGGCCAGGTCGCCCTGATCCTCGCGCTGCTGATCGCGGCACTGCAGACGCTGCTGCCGCTGATCGGCGCCCAGCGCGGTCTCGCGCCGTGGATGGCGGTGGCGCGGCCGGCGGCCTGGGCGCAACTGCTCCTGGTCGGGCTCGCGTTCGCGATCCTCACCGCCGGATTCGTCACCCAGGATTTCTCGCTGCGCTACGTCGCCGAGAACTCCAACTCGCTGCTGCCCGTGATCTACCGCTACTCCGCGGTGTGGGGCGCGCACGAAGGTTCGCTGCTGCTGTGGACGCTGATCCTGGCGCTGTGGACCGCGGCGGTGGCGGCGTTCTCGCGCCGGCTCCCGGAGCCGGTGGTGGCGCGGGTGCTCGGCGCCATGGGTGCGATCAGCGTCGGTTTTCTCGCCTTCCTGATCTTCACCAGCAATCCCTTCGAACGCGTGCTGCCGGCCGCCGCGGAGGGCCGCGATCTCAATCCGCTGCTGCAGGATTTCGGCCTGATCGTGCATCCGCCGATGCTCTACATGGGCTACGTCGGCTTCGCGGTGCCGTTCGCCTTCGCGATCGCCGCGCTGCTCGACCGCGGATCCTCATCGCAGGCGATGGTCGCCAGCTGGCTGCGCTGGACGCGTCCCTGGACCAACATCGCCTGGGGCTTCCTGACCCTCGGCATCGCGCTCGGCAGCTGGTGGGCGTACTACGAACTCGGCTGGGGCGGCTGGTGGTTCTGGGATCCGGTCGAGAACGCCAGCTTCATGCCATGGCTGGCCGGCGCCGCGCTGCTGCATTCGCAGGCGATCACCGAGAAACGCGGCAGCTTCCGCAGTTGGACCCTGCTGCTGGCGATCGCCGCGTTCTCGCTGTCGCTGCTCGGCACCTTCCTGGTGCGCTCGGGCGTGCTGACCAGCGTGCATGCGTTCGCCGCCGACCCCGGCCGCGGCCTGTTCATCCTGATCTTCCTCGGCCTGGTGATCGGCGCCTCGCTGGCGCTGTACGCGCTGCGCGCGGACGACAGCGACGGCGGAAAGCCCTTCACCGGCGCCTCGCGCGAAGCGCTGCTGCTGCTGAACAACGTCTTCCTCACCGCCGCCTGCGCCATGGTGCTGATCGGCACGCTGTGGCCGCTGCTGCTCGACGCGGTGGGCAGCGAGCACAAGCTCTCGGTCGGCCCGCCCTACTTCTCGCTGCTGTTCATCGTGCTGATGACGCCGATCGTGCTGCTGCTGCCGCTGGGGCCGCTGATCCGCTGGCAGCGCGACCAGTACGGCCGGCCGCTGCGCCAGTTGCTGCCATGGGCGGTGCTGGCGCTGGTCGCCGGCGTCATCGCCTGGTTCCAGGCGCCGCAGGGGCCGCTGAAGACCGCCGCCGGCGTCGCCGGCGCGCTGTGGATCGCGCTGGGCACCGCGCGCTTCGTCTGGCAGCGCGTGCGCACGCTGCGCAGTCCGCTGACCGCGGAAATGCTGGGCATGATCCTGGCCCACGGCGGCATCGCGGTGTTCCTGGTCGGTGCGCTGCTGGTCGAAGCGCAGTTGCAGCAGCGCGAGATCGCGATGAAGCCCGGACAGACGCTCACGCTCGGCCGCGACAGCTTCCGCTTCGACGGCGTGCAGCAGTTGCAGGGCCCCAACTACCTCGCGAACCGCGGCAGCGTCGAGATCTTCCGCGACGACCGCCGGGTGACCACGCTGCATCCGGAAAAACGCCAGTACGCCAGCGGCGGTCAGGTGATGACCGAGGCCGGCATCCGTCCCGGCGTCACCCGCGACGTCTTCGTCGCCCTGGGAGAACCGCTGGGGGGCGGCGCCTGGGCGGTACGCGTGCAGGTGAAACCCTTCATCCGCTGGATCTGGATCGGCGCGCTGCTGATGGCGCTGGGCGCGTTCGTGACCGCGGTGGATCGGCGGTTCCGCAGGTCGCATGTCGAAAGCGATCACGCAACGACACTCTCGGCGCTCGCGCAGTCCTCACAGACGCCTCGCCAGAGCGCCGACGCCGCTGATCCGCATATCGACGACATCCTGCCCATTGCGCCGGGAGACACCGACGGATGACCGCCAAGCGCTGGCTTCCCTTCATCGCCTTCCTGCTGATCGCCGCGCTGATGGCCGCGGGCGTGTGGATGTCGCGTCGCGGCGACCGCGATGCCCTGCCCTCGCCGCTGATCGGCAAGCCCGCACCGGCGTTCGCGCTGCCGGTGCTGCACGAACCCGGACGCATCGTGTCCTCGCAGGAACTGCGCGGCCAACCCTACGTGCTGAACGTCTGGGGCAGCTGGTGCCCCGGCTGCCGCGACGAGCATCCCGTCGTCACCCGGTTCGCCGAAACCAAGCGCGTGCGCGTGATCGGCTACAACTGGAAGGACGAGCGCGCCGATGCGCTGGCGTGGCTGGAGCGCTTCAACAATCCGTACTGGCTGGTGCTGGCGGACGAGGAAGGCCAGACCGCCATCGATTTCGGCATCTACGGCGCGCCGGAAACCTTCCTGGTCGATGCCGACGGCATCGTGCGCTGGAAGCACGTCGGCATCCTGACCGACGAGATCGTGCGCGACGAACTGCTGCCCGCGCTCGACGCCGCGGAAGGCGGACGGCGATGAGTCGCGTCGCCACGACCGGGCACGCACCGCGCCAGGCGCCGCATCGGCGGATCCGTCTCGCGTTCGCGCTGCTGCTGGCGCTGCTCGCGGCCTCGCTGCTGGCGCCGTGCTTCGCGCAGAAAGCGACCGATCCCACGCCGCTGCAGTTCCGCGATGCCGCCGAAGAGCAGCGCTTCCATGCGCTGGTCACCGAACTGCGCTGCGTGATGTGCCAGAACCAATCGCTGGCCGACTCCAACGCGCAGATCGCGGTGGACCTGCGCCGCGAAGTGCTCGAACTGATGCGCGAAGGCCGCAGCGATCGCGAAGTGCGCGAATTCCTCGTCGCCCGCTACGGCGAATTCGTGCTCTACCGCCCGCAGATGAGCGGCCGGACGTGGCTGCTGTGGTTCGGCCCGGTGCTGTTCGCGCTCGGCGGCGGCATCGTGGTCTGGCGCACGCTGCGCCGTCGCGCGCCTGCGGCCGCCAACACCGCGACGGCAGGCGGCGCGGCCGACGACACGACCGACGACGCGACCGACGATCAGGAGTGGTGATGCAGAACCCGCCGGCCTTCGTGTTCTCCCTGCTCGCCGCCGCGACCGCCCTGCTCGTCTTCGGCCTGGTGTTGCGTCCGATGTGGCGCGCACGTCCGCGCTCGTCCGCCGCGCTGCTCGCCGGACTGGTGGCGTTGACCGCCGGTCTCTACCACCTCGTCGGCACACCGCTCGCGCTGGACGCGGCGATGGTGAAACGGCCGGCGACGATCGAGGAAGCGGTCGCCCAGCTGGAACGCAACCGCGACGGCTTTCCCGACCACGAAGGCTGGGTGATGCTCGCCACCGCCTACGCCCGTCTCGGCCGCAACGCCGAAGCCCGCGACGCCTGGGAACAGGTGCTCGCGCGCGAGCCCGACGACGCCAATTTCCTCGCCGCCGCGGCCGAGGCGCGCGCGCGCGCCGATGCCTCGAATCGCTTCGACGATCGCGCCGTCGGCCATCTGCGTCACGCCCTGAAGACCGACCCGCGCCATCAGCGCGCGCGCTTCTTTCTCGGCATCGCGCTGCGTCAGCGCGGTGAGGCCGCGGAGGCCGCGCGCACCTGGGAACCGCTGCTGAGCGAAATCGACGCCGAGAACGGCGCGACCCTGCGCGCGGAGATCGCATCAGCGCGCCGCGACGCCGGCCTGCCGCCGCTGCCGGTCGCGACGCCCGCTGCGTCTGCCGCCGCGGGCGGATTGACCGTGAAGGTCGCGCTGGATCCGGATTTCGCCGCGCGCGTGCGGCTGCGCGGCGACGCCACCGTGTTCGTGATCGCACGCGCGCCCGACGGCCCGCCGATGCCGGTGGCGGTGGAGAAACGCCGTCTCTCCGAACTGCCGCTGACCGTCGTGCTCGACGACGGCGACAGCCCGATGCCGACCGCGAAGCTGTCGGCGCTGCGCGAAGTCGAGGTGATCGCGCGCCTTTCCGCCAGCGGGAATGCGATGCGCCAGGACGGCGACATCGAATCGACGCCGGCGCGCGTCGCGCTGCCGGCGAAGGGCGCGGTCGAACTGGTGCTCGGCGCCGAGTGAGCGCGGCACGATCGCTCGCCCGGGCCGCACGCTGGCTGTTGCCGCCCTGCGCGCTCGGTCTGCTCCTGCCGCTGGCCGGCCCGCTGTCGGACAGCGCGCCGCTGACGCTCGCCTGGAGCCTGGATCTGGCCGCGCACTGGCAGTTCGCCTACGCCCTGGTCTGGCTGGCGCTGTGTCTGCTGTGCGCGGTGCGCGGCCGTCGCTGGCTGCTGCTCGCACCCGCGGCGCTGCTGCCGCTGTGGACCGCGAGCACCGCCCTGCCGCGCGCCTCGGGCGAGGCCTCGACGCTGATCGTCGCCGCGGCGAACGTGCATGTCGGCAATCGCGATCCGGCACCGCTCGTCGTCTGGCTGCGCGCGCAGCCGTCCGACGTGGTGGCGATCGCCGAGCTGACGCCGGGCTACGCCGACGCGCTGACGCGCGCGCTCGGCGACGACTACCCGTACCGCGCGTTCGCGGCGGCCGATACGCCCTTCGGCATCGGCCTGATCGCGCGCCGCCCACTGACCGCGATCGCGCTGCGCAGGAGCGCCGACGGCATCCCGCAACTGCGCGCGGAGATCGACACCGACCATGGCCCGGTGCGGATCGTCGCCGTGCATCCGATGCCGCCGGTCAGCGGGCACTGGCATGCCGAACGCGATCGCCTGCTGCACGCACTCGCCGATGAGGCCGCGCACGACGCGATGCCGATGATCGTCGCCGGCGATCTCAACGCCACGCCCTGGTCGAGCGCGATGACCGGCGCCGCGGCGCGCGGCCTGTTCCGCGCCACCGGCGTCGGCACGACCTGGCCCGACGGTCATATCGGCATTCCGATCGATCATGTGCTCGCCAGCGCGCACTGGCGTCGCGGCGAAACCCTGCGCGGCCCGGGAATCGGCTCCGATCACCGCCCGGTGCGGGCGATTCTGCAGCGAACGGCCACGGAACGCTGACCGCCGTCCGGCACCGCCCCTGCCGGCGGTCTCCGGACACCGCCACGAAAAACAGCGGTCCATGGCGTACGATCCGTGCTCCCGTCACGGACCGTTAGACTTCACGGATGACCGAATTCATTCCTCCCGGCACGCGCTTCGTCGATCTGCCCTCGCCGTTCCCGATGAAACGCGGCGGCGCGCTGCACGGCGCACGCATGGCCTACGAGACCTGGGGCCGGCTCGATGCCGAGGCCGGCAACGCGATCCTGATCCTGACCGGACTGTCGCCGGACGCGCACGCCGCCAGTCACGCCGACAACCCCGATCCCGGCTGGTGGGAGGCGATGCTGGGCCCGGGCAAGCCCATCGACACCGATCGCTGGTTCGTGATCTGCGTGAATTCGCTGGGCAGTTGCAAGGGCTCGACCGGCCCGGCCTCGATCGATCCGGACATCGGACAGGCCTATCGACTGTCGTTCCCGGAACTGTCGGTCGAGGACGGCGCCGATGCCGCGGCGCACGTGGTGCGCAGCCTCGGCATCGAACGGCTGAGCTGCGTGATCGGCAACTCGATGGGCGGCATGGTCGCGCTGTCCCTGATCCAGCGCCATCCCGGCCTCGCCCACGGCCACATCAACATTTCCGGCGCCGCGCGCGCGCTGCCGTTCTCGATCGCGATCCGCTCGCTGCAGCGCGAAGCGATCCGGCTCGATCCGCAATGGAACAACGGCGCGTACAACGACGGGGCCTATCCCGAAGCCGGCATGCGCATGGCGCGCAAACTCGGCGTGATCACCTACCGCTCCGCGCTGGAATGGGACGGCCGCTTCGGCCGCGTGCGTCTCGACGCCGACCGCCGCGTCGGCGACGATCCCTTCGGACTGGAGTTCGAGGTCGAAAGCTATCTCGAAGGCCACGCGCGCCGCTTCGTGCGCCGCTTCGACCCGAACTGCTATCTCTACCTCAGCCGGTCGATGGACTGGTTCGATCTCGGCGAATCCTGCCACGGCACCTGCGAGGAAGGTCTGTCGAAGCTGCGCGTGAACCGCGCGCTGTCGATCGGCGTGCACACCGACATCCTGTTCCCGATCCAGCAGCAGCAGGAAATCGCCGACGGCCTGCTCGCCGGCGGCGCCGACGCGCGCTGCCTGCCGCTGCCATCGCCGCAGGGCCACGATGCGTTCCTGGTCGACATCGCCCGCTTCGGGCCAGCGGTGCGCGAGTTCCTCGATTCGTTGTAGGGCGGGTCGTTTGTCCGGGTGTCCGCGCGTTTTTCCTGAATGGACCGGAATTTCCAGACTTGATGCAAAAATGCCGTCCCAACCTGATTCGTCCCGACGACATCGCAGGCCCGACGTCCCTGCCATCGACCGGAGACCCAGCGGGCGACGGACAGGACGTCCGTCGTTTTTCGACAAGGCAAGGATGCCTTGTCGAAAAATCCAGATCACGCTTCCGATGGCAGATTTGAACCGGATTTGAGTGTTTTCTTTGCGCCACTTTCTTTTCGAAAAGAAAGTGGTCCGCGCACCAGCGCGGAAAGGATTCCGGGCCTTCGCCGGAATCCATGACCGGCCCGCGTCGGGAGCGTCGCGCGCTTGCCGGGCATTCGCCGGGAAATCGTGAGACCTGGCCGTAGAGTATCGAAAAGCAGATCCCTCGCCGAAGACTCGGAATGACGGTATCGATGGCTTCGGGCCCACCACCCTGATCATCCGAAACGCGGCAGAACATCAGGCCGGCCCCGCGAACGCACGATGTCGCAGGCACCGGTTCGACCCGCGCGCCTCGACCCTTTCAATCCAGACGCTTGCGGAATCGCGCGATCGCCAGCGCCATCGTCACCACGGTGAAGACGATCAACGCCAGCGCGTCCGGCCACAGCGCCACCAGATCCGCGCCGCGCAGCATCACCCCGCGGATCAGACGCACGAAATGGGTCAGCGGCAACACCTCCGCGATCCATTGCGCCGCGCGCGGCATGCCGTCGAACGGGAACATGAAGCCCGACAGCAGGATCGACGGCAGGAACAGGAAGAACGCCATCTGCATCGCCTGGAACTGGGTCTGCGCCCGCGTCGACACCAGCAGCCCGAGCGAGAGGTTGGCGATGATCAGCAGCATCGCCGCACCATAGACGTCGATCAGGCGGCCACGCACCGGCACGTCGAACACACCGATGCCCAGCAGCAGGACGACCGTGGTCTGGACCAGGCCGACACCGATGTAGGGCAGCACCTTGCCGATCATCAGCTCGGCGCTGGACACCGGCGTGGTGATCAGCAGTTCGAGATTGCCGCGCTCGCGCTCGCGCACGATCGCCATCGCCGTGAACATCACCATCGTCATGGTGAGGATCACGCCGATCAGGCTGGGCACGATGTTCACCGCCGAGCGTCGCTCCGGGTTGTACAGCGGCAGCACCGAAATCGACGGTGTTTTCAGACCGCTGCCGCCATCCAGCGGCATCGCCGCGAGTTGGCGCGCGGTCGCCTGCACCGAGGTGTCGCTGCCATCGACGATCACCTGCACCGCCTCGCGACCGTCGAGGCGGCGGCGTTCGTAATCCGGCGGAATGACCACGCCGATCTTGATCCTGCCGCGATCGAGCAGCGCATCCAGTTCCTGCGGCGTCCGCGCCGGCTCGACCTGGCGGATCACGCCGGTGGCCAGCATGTCCTGCACCAGCGCGCGCGAACCGGCGGTGCCGGCGAGATCGGCCACCGCCGCGGGCAGATTGCGCACGTCGGGATTGATCGCGAATCCGAACAGGATCAATTGCAGGGTCGGGATGCCGATCATCATGCCCAGCGTGAGCCGGTCGCGGCGCATCTGCCGCAGTTCCTTCACCATCACCGCGAAGATCTGCGCGAGTTTCATGCCGTGCTCGCCCGGGATGCGTCGCGACCATCGCGGTGGCTGGTCGCGGAAACGAACACGTCTTCCAGGTTCGGCGCGATGTCCGACACCTCGCCTGCGAGGCCGGCGTCGCGCAGCCAGGACTGCAACTGCGCGCCATCGCCGCCGCGATCGGTGAGCACACGCAGTTCGTTGCCGATCTGGGCGACGCTCAGCACGCCCGGCGCCTGTTTCAGCAGCGCCTGCGCGCGACGCGGTTCGCGCGCGCGCACGCCCAGCGTGCGACCGGCCAGCGCGCGGGTGAGTTCGGCCGGCGTGCCGTCGGCGACGAGTCGGCCGGTTTCCAGAATCGCGATGCGGTGACAGCGTTCGGCCTCGTCCATGTAGTGCGTGGACACCAGGATCGTGGTGCCGGCATCGGCGAGGTCGAAGAGTTTTTCCCAGAAGTCGCGCCGCGATTCCGGGTCCACCGCGCTGGTCGGCTCGTCGAGGAACAGCAGTTCGGGCGCGTGCACCGTCGCGCAGGCCAGTGCGAGCCGCTGTTTCTGCCCGCCGCTCATCGTGTCGGCGAGCTGCTTCTGGCGGTCGGCCAGATGATAGGTGACGACCAGCTCCTCGATCCGCGTCTTCCGCCGCGCGCGCGACAGTCCCTGCACCTCGGCCATGAATTCGAGGTTCTCGCGCACGGTCAGGTCTTCGTACAGCGAGAATTTCTGGGTCATGTAACCGATCCTGCGACGCAAGGCCTCGGCCTCGCGCGGGATCTCGAAACCGAGCACTTCGATCTCGCCGGCGCTCGGCGTGAGCAGGCCGCAGAGCATGCGGATGGTGGTCGATTTGCCGGAACCGTTGGGACCCAGAAACCCGTAAACGTTGGCCCGCGGCACGCGCAGATCGACGCCATCCACGGCGAGCAGCGCGCCGAAGCGTTTGCTCAGGCCGCGCGCGCGGATGGCGAGGTCGGCGTCCATCGTCTCAACGTCCGTCCGGCATCGACTTCGCCGCGAACTCGACCTGCACCGGCAGCCCCGCCGGCAGATCGCGCGCCGCGGCGAGCGCATCGCCCTCGAACGCGATTTCGGCGAGATAGCTCAATCGCGCCGCGTCCTTGCCGGCCAGCGCGTAGTACGGCGTGAATCCCGGTTCGCTGCGGATTGCGCGCACTCGGCCGACGATCGGCGCTTCGCGGCCATCGACGTGCACGATCGCGGCATCGCCGATGCGCACGCCGGCGCGCTGCGGTTCCGGCACGTAGATCCGCGCATACGGCGCTTCGCCCACCAGCAGGATCGCCAGCGGCGCGCCGACCGGTGCCTGATCGCCCAGCTCGTACGGCAGGCTGTCGATGCGGCCATCGCGCGGCGCGACGATCCGCAGCTTGTCCAGCGACACCGTCTGCGCCACGACCTGGGCGTCGGCCGCGCGCAGCGTGGCGCGCGCCTGGGCGATGCGTTCGTCGCGCGCACCGCGCTCCAGTTCGGCAAGCGACGCCTGTGCGGCGCGCGTCTGCGCCGCGGCGCTTTCCGCGACGGCGCGGGCACGGTCGACCTCGACCTTCGCCACCAGTTGCCGGCGACCCAGCGGCTCGACCCGCGCCAGATAGGCCTGGGCATCGCGGGCCTGCGCCTGGGAGGCGGCGAGCTGGGCACGGGCCTGCGCGATCTGTTCGACGCGGGTCCCGGCTTCCAGTTCCGACAGCGCCTCGCGCTGCGCCTGCGCCTGGGCGCGCGCGACCTCGGTCTGCGCCGCGATCCGCACCGGCTCCAAGGTCATCACCAGCGCGCCGGCCTTCACCCGCTCGCCTTCGCGCACTTCGATCGAAACGATCCGCTCCGCCGCAGGCGCAGGCAGCGTGATGCGGTCGTATTCGAGCGTGCCCAACGCCTGCGGCGCATCGTCGGTACAGCCACCGAGCAGCACCGCGAGGGATGCTGCGAACAACACCGCGGACGACAACGGCAGGGACAGGATTCGCGATTCACGCATCGGAGCACTCCGGGTCACGCAGTTGCAGACCATGTTCCAGCAATGCCAGAACGTGCATGGACAGGGCATCCGCATCGACCTCGCGGGCATCGAGCAGTCCGCGCCAGATCGGCGCGCTCGCGGCCATGAACATCGTCTGGCCGATCAGCGAAGGCACCAGCAGACGCGGGTCGAGGCCAGGATTCAGCCGTCCCGCGGCCTGCGCCTGCGCGAAGCGCTCCGCCAGCATCCGCGGCATGCCGCCGAAGCGCTCATGCAGCAATCCGCGCAGGGCACCGCCTTCGTGCAGGATTTCGCGCACCCACAGCTGCGGCAGCCAGGGCTGCGCCATCGCCACGGCGAGCACCGCGCGCACGAAACCGCGGACCAGCGTGCGCGGATCGTCGCCGGCCTCGGCCACGGCGCCACGCAGGCGCTGCATCACCGGCAGGACTCGTTCCTCGATCACCGCTTCCAGCAGCGCCTCGCGATTGCCGAAGTAGTAATGCACCAGCGCCGGCGTCGCCCCGGCGTCGGCGGCGATCTCGCGCAGCGAACTGCCCGCGATGCCCTGCCGCGCGAAACGGGCGACGGCAGCGTCGAGCAGGCGACCGCGCAGCTCCGCGCCCTCGCCCGCCGGGCGACCGGGCGAGCGGGCCCGGACGCCGGGCCGCCGCTCGGGGGGCATGGGTGCGGAGGGGGACTGCGGAGGGGAATCGGAGGACATCGCGTTAAATTAATTGTCTCGACAATTAATGTCCATCGCCGGCCGACGGGCGGTTACGCCGTGGCCTCGCCCCGCGCCACGCGTTACCCTCTCCGGCCTATGCAGACCCACGCGCAACGCTCCCACAGCCGCGACTTCGCGCTCGACCCCGCCGATCCCGAACGTCTCGCCAATCTCGCCGGCCCCTTCGATGCCCATCTGCGCCAGATCGAACTGCGCCGCGGGGTCGAGATCGCCAACCGCGGCAACCTCTACCGCGTCAGCGGCGACGATGAAGCGGCCGTCGCCGGCACCGAAAAACTGATCCGCGCGCTGTACGAGGAAGCGGCCGAGACCACCTTCGACGCGCACGCCATCCACCTGCGGCTCGGCGGCGATGAAGCCCCTGCCTCGCCCGCGACCGAGACCGAGACCGAGACCGGCTACCAGCCGCAGGAGGTCGCGGTGAAGGTCAAGCGCGGCACCGTGCGCGGCCGCGGCGCGAATCAGCAGAAATATCTGCACGCGATCACCACCCACGACATCAATTTCGGGGTCGGCCCGGCCGGCACCGGCAAGACCTTCCTCGCCGTCGCGATGGCGGTGGAAGCGCTGAACACCGCGCGCATCCAGCGCATCATCCTGGTGCGTCCGGCGGTGGAGGCCGGCGAGAAACTCGGCTTCCTGCCGGGCGATCTGTCGCAGAAGGTCGATCCCTACCTGCGCCCGCTCTACGACGCGCTGTACGAAATGCTCGGCGTCGAAAAGGTCGCGAAGCTGCTGGAGAAGAACGTCATCGAGATCGCTCCACTGGCGTACATGCGCGGACGCACGCTCAACGACGCCTACGTGATTCTGGACGAAGCGCAGAACACCACCATCGAACAGATGAAGATGTTCCTCACCCGCCTGGGCTTCGGCAGCACGGCCGTGGTCACCGGCGATCTGACCCAGATCGATCTGCCGAAGCAGGTGAAATCCGGCCTGCGCGACGCGATCGACGTGCTGCGCGAGGTGGAGGGCGTGAGTTTCACTTTCTTCGAGGCCCGCGACGTGGTGCGCCATCCGCTGGTGGCGAAGATCGTGCGGGCGTACGACAGGCACGCGGCGCAGACGTCCCCGGGAGACAAGGCATGAACCGCGTCCTCGCCTGCGCGGCCGCATGCGCCGCGATCCTGCTCGTCGCGTTGACGCCGGGGGACGTCGTCGCGAAGGAAAAGCCCAAGGCGGAACGACCGTTCGTCGAGGAAACACGCATCGCCGCGCGCCGACGCGTCGGCGATTTCATCCTCGAAGGCAGTCTGTACGAGGAGACCAGCAAGGATGCCGGCGTGCAGTTCCGCTACATGCATCCGGACCATCCGGAACTGCGCTTCGACATCTTCGTCTATCCTGCCGGAGAGATGCCGCGCGAGAAGGCGATGGACGACGGGATGCAGGCATTCACCGCCTCGTTCGACGCCGGCGTGAAGCTGAAGTACTACGACGATCTGCAGATTCTCGGCACGACCGATTTCGAGATCGTCCCCGCCAGCAAGATCCCCGAAGACGCCTCAGTCCTCGTGCTGCGGGCCGTGGAGAGCCTGCGCGGCAAGCGCATCGATCTGCGCTATCGCATGCGGATCGAGGACACCGGCGAGCTCGTGCCGATGCGCTCGCGCGGTTACCTGTTCTACCAGCAGTTGCACTACTTCAAGAGCCGGATCACGGCCGCCGAATCCCGAGTCCCGCAGGACGTCTACGAAACCCTGTCCGATCGGGCGGTTCGCGAACTCGTTCCGGCCATCACCGCGATCAACATCGGCGGTTGCGGAGAGATGACGGTCGCCACGAACCGCGCGATCCTCGACCGGACCGACGAGGCCAGCTTCGACGACCTGGTCGCGGACATGTTGGGACAACTGGTGAACCACAGTCTGCGCAACTGTTACGAATCGCGCGCCGATGCGAAGGAGATCGAACCGGAGGACGCCGAGATCGTGACCATCGCCTACGACGCGGACGACTGGAGCACCCCATGACCAAAGGCCCGATCCGTCTCGATGTCGCCGTCGGCTACGCCGTGCCGCGCACCGGCGTGCCGGCCGCCCCGAGTTTCCGTCGCTGGGTCGCCGCCGCGCTCGAGGGCCGCATCCGCGAAGCCGATCTGGCGATCCGGGTCGTGGGCGAGGACGAAGGCCGCGCGCTGAACAGGCATTACCGCGGCAAGGACTACCCGACCAACGTGCTGAGTTTTCCGGCCGATGTCGCCGAAGACGTGAAGCTGCCCAAGGGCGTGGTGATGCCGCTGATGGGCGATATCGTGCTGTGCGCGCCCGTGGTGGCGCGCGAAGCCGCCGAACAGGACAAATCGGTCGCGCACCACTACGCCCACCTCACCGTGCACGGTGTACTGCATCTGCTCGGCATGGACCATCAGGACGAACGCGAAGCCGAATGCATGGAGCAGCTGGAGCGCGACATCCTCGCCGAGCTGGGCATCGCGGATCCCTATCGCATCCGCGATTGACGCCGGAGCACGCCGCTGTCGCAGGAGGGCCTTCAGGCCCGAGCTTCACGCGCGGACATCGCGATCGGACCGAAAATCTCGGGCCTGAAGGCCCTCCTACAGAATCCGAAGGCCCTCCTGCGAACATCGGGCTCAGCGTTTATTCCACCTGCGCGCGCACCACTTCGCCGAAGCCCAGTTCGCGCACGCCCTGCTCGACCTTCGACAGATCGCCGACGACGATCCAGACCAGTTCTTCCGGTTTGACCATCCGCCCTGCTTCGGCCAGCGCCGCCGGATCGAGCGCGCGCAGGTTGTCGGCGTAGTCGTAGTAGTAGGCCGGATCGCGGCCGGTGTTGACGTGATCGACCGCGGCGGCGATCAGCGCATCGAGGGTCTCGAAGCGACCGGGCAGACGCGCGATCTGGCCACGCATGATGCTCTCGTATTCCTCGCCGACCAGCGGCCGCTCGCCGGCAACGCCGCGGATTTCCTTCATCACCTCGACCATCGATTCCTTCGTGCGATCGGTCTGCACCGGCGCCACCACCACGAAACTGCGCGGACCGCGGGCGCCGGACAGACCGCCGGAGGTGCCGTAGGACCAGTGCTTTTCCAGACGCAGATTGCGGTTCAGTCGCGACGTGGCCATGCCGCCGAAATTGCGCATCACCGTTTCGAGCGCGAGATCGCCCGGTGTGGCGCCGGTCGGGCCCGGATGAGCGGCGACGATCACCGACTGCGGCGCGCCCGGCTTGTCGACCAGATAGACCTTGCCGCGTCCCGACGCGCTGGCGGCGCCGAGCGGCTTGGCCGGCGCGCGATCGCCCTGCCAACCGCCGAAACTGCGCTCCAGTTCGGGCAGCAGGGCGTCGAGGGTGATATCGCCGGCGACGACCAGGGTCGCGTTTGACGGCACGAACCAGCGCCGATGCCAGTCGAGCAGCGTTCCGCGCTGCAGACCCGACACGGTCGCTTCCGTGCCCAGGCTGCCGCCGATGCGGCCGTAGGCGTGATCGCGTCCGTACAGCAGCGACGGCAACATGCGCTGCACCGCGGCGGTCGGGCTGGCGCGCTGCTGTTCGATCGCGGCCAGTTGCTGCTTGCGCTGCAGTTCGACCATGTCCGCGGGGAACGCGGGATTGCGCGCGACGTCGGCCAGCAGGTCGAGCGAACCGCCGAGATTGGCGCGCAGCGCGTTCATGTAGACGAAGGACTGATCGAGCGAATTGCCGGTCCCGAGGGTGGCCCCGAGCGCATCGCGTTCGTCGGCGAGGCGGAAGGCGTCGCGGGTGGTGGTGCCCTTGAGCAGCAGATCCAGCGCGAAACGCGACGTGCCGGCGGCGTCGGCCGGATCGGCGCTGGCGCCGGCGTCGATCGTCAGGGCCATGTTCACCAGCGGCACCGAGCGGCGCTCGAGCAGCACCACGTGCATGCCGTTGGACAGCTTCGCGCGCTGCATCCGCGGGAACGCGACCTTCGGCGGCGCCCCCAGCGCGGGCAGTTGCGTGCGGTCGAAATCGTCGCGACCGGCGCGCAGTTTCGGGAACGGCGCGACCAGCAGGGTCGCATGATGGCGTCCCAGCCAATGCTGCGCCGTGGCCTTCACCTGCGCCGGAGACAGCGCGGCGATGTCGCCCAGACGCCGCAGATAGGCTTCGGAATCGCCGTGGTAGGTCTGGCTCTCCGCGAGCACGTCCGAGCGGCCGCCGAAGCCGCCGAGGCGTTCGGTGCCGCGCGCGAAACCGGCGAGATAGCGGGTGCGGGCCCGCTGCAGATCGGTCGCCGCGGGGCCGCGCTGCAGCAGCGCGGCGAGGGTCGCATCGAGCTCGCGTTCGGCCTGCGCGGGATCCGCGTCCGGCTTCACGTCGACCACCACGATGAAGGTGCTGGACAGCTCCTGATCGTTGACGAACGCGTTGACGCTGGTCGCGAGCCCGGTCTCGAACACCAGCCGCCGTTCCAGCGGCGCGCTCTCGCTGCCGGCGAGCGCGCTCGCGAACAGTTCCATCGCATGCACGTCGCGGTCGCCCGCCGGCGGCAGATGCCAGGCGCGGTAGAGACGATGCTGCGGAACGCGATCCTGCAGGGTGTCGCGGATGTCGGCGTCGAGTTCGGGCACCCACGATTCCAGCCGCGGCAGCGGCGGCCCGGGCGGAATCGCGCCGAAATACTTCCGGGTCAGGGCGCGGGCCTGTTCCACGGTGATGTCGCCGGCCAGCGCCAGCACCGCGTTGTTCGGACCGTAGTACGTGCCGTACCACTCCTTCACGTCGTCGAGCTTCGCCGACTGCAGATCCTCCATGCTGCCGATCGTCGACCAACTGTAGGGATGCGAGTACGGATACAGGATCTGCAGCAGCCGATCGAAACTGCGGCCGTAGGGCTGGTTCTCGCCCTGGCGCTTCTCGTTCTGGACCACGCCGCGCTCGCGTTCGAGCATCTCCTGGTTGATGTTCGCGGCGAGGAAGCCCATGCGATCGGCTTCGAGATAGAGCGTGCGCTCCAGCGCCGAGACCGGCACGTCCTCGAAGAAATTGGTGCGGTCGGTATTGGTGGTGCCGTTGCGGTTGTTCGCGCCGAGGTCGTCCATCGCCTCGCGGAACCCATGCGGATAGTTCTGGCTGCCGTTGAAGAAGAAATGCTCGAACAGATGCGCGAAACCGGTGCGGCCGCGCCGCTCGTCGCGCGAACCGACGTGGTACCAGAGATTGACCGCGACGATCGGGACGCTGTGATCTTCGTGCACCAGCACGGTCAGGCCGTTGGGCAGCACGAAGCGCTCGTGCTTGATGCGCAGTTGCTCGACATCGGGCACGACCGGCGTGGCCGCCGGCGCGACGGCGATCGGCGCCAACAGCGCGCACGACAGGAGAAAGGCGAAGGCGGATCTGCGCATGGCGGAGGCTCGATCGGACAGAAGGGCGGGAACGGCGGCGGCACGACGGCCGCGGATGCGCCGACATGGTCGCGGACCGTAGCATCGCAGGCGGCCCCGACGACAGGGCCGGATGTCAGGGGCGGACGCCGGAGGACAAGCCGTGACACTTCACGCAAGCGCTTGATTTCGCTATCGATCGCCCGCATTGCAGGCGTCGATCCCGCCCGCCCCGGCATGCGCACCCCGCCCCGGTCCGCTAAACTGACCCACTCCGCCCGTACGGGCGATGACAAGACGACAATGTCCGAGGACGACAGTACCCGCGCGCCGGACGGCGCCCCCAGGTCCGCCGACAAGGCGGCTTCCGACAGGAACAACGGCCGCCGGACCGACAAGGGCCGCTCCTGGCTCTCCCGTCTGAGCGCCGCGATCTCCGGCGAGCCCGACAATCAGGAAGATCTGGTCGAGCTGCTGCGCGACGTGCAGGCCGACGGCGTGATCGACGCCGACACCCTGCGGATCATGGAAGGCGCGGTCTCCATTTCCGACATGAGCGTCGGCGACATCATGGTGCCGCGCGCGCAGATGGTGGTGCTGCCGGTGGACGGCAAGTTCCTGCCGCTGATGAAGCAGGTGGTCGAATCCGGCCATTCGCGTTTCCCGGTGCACGGCGAGGACAAGGACGAGATCCTCGGCATCCTGCTGGCCAAGGATCTGCTGCGCGGCGTGGTCGCCGACAACGGCCCGGGCACGATCCGCGAACTGCTGCGCCCGGCGGTGCTGGTCCCCGAATCCAAACGCCTCGACATCCTGCTGCGCGAGTTCCGCCAGTCGCGCAACCACATGGCGATCGTGATCGACGAATACGGCGGCGTCGCCGGTCTCGTCACCATCGAGGACGTGCTGGAACAGATCGTCGGCGAGATCGACGACGAACACGACGACGCCGAAGACCCGAACGCGCTGATCGCGGCCCAGGCCGACGGCCAGTATCTGGTCGACGCGCTCACCCCGATCGCCGATTTCAACGCCCGTTTCGGCGCCGATTTCGCCGACGACGAGTACGACACCATCGGCGGTCTGGTCACCGCCGCGATCGGCCATCTGCCGGAAGCCGGCGAGGAACTGACTCTCGGCCGCTTCGGCTTCCGCGTCGCCCGCGCCGATGCCCGCCGCCTGCACACGCTGCACGTGAGCGTGCATGCCGCGTAGGCGACCGCGCGCGGGCATCGCCGCCGCCCTGCTGGCGTCGCTGCTCGCCCTGCTCTGGGCCTGCGTCGCGCAGGCCGCCCGGCAGGAGCCCGCATCGATGCCCGCGCCGCGCATCGGCGTGGCGACGATGCAGCCGGGCGAAATCTTCTTCGAACGCTTCGGCCACAACGCGATCATCGTCGCCCCTCCCGGGTACGAGCCGATGTCGTACAACTTCGGCATGTTCGACATGGGCGAGGACGGTTTCGTCGCCCGTTTCGTCCGCGGCGAGATGATCTACCGTCTGGCCGAACTGCCCTGGCGCGACGATCTGCAGTACTACCTCGACACCGGTCGCGGCGTGCGCATCCAATGGCTCGACCTCGATCCTGCCCAGGCCCGCGCGCTGGCGGCGGCGCTGGCCGAGAACGCGCGCCCCGAGAACGCGCGCTACCGCTACGACTATTTCACCGACAACTGCGCCACCCGCGTGCGCGACGCGCTCGACCGCGCGCTCGGCGGCACGCTGAAACCGCAGCTGGTCTCGCGTTCGCGCGGCGACACCTATCGCAGCGAGGCCGTACGGCTCGCGCGACCGGCGCCGTGGATGTGGCTGGGCTTCGATGTCGGCCTCGGCCCCGCCTCCGACCAGCCGCTGTCGCGCTGGGAGGACGCCTATGTGCCGATGCGCCTCGCCGACAGCCTGCGCGAAGCGCGCCGCGCCGACGGCCGGCCGCTGGTCGTCGCCGACGAGATGGTCGCGCCGCACCAGGTCGCACCGGAACCGGCCGAAGTACCGCGCCCGTGGTGGCCCTGGCTGCTCGGTGGTCTCGTGACCGCCGCGCTCTGGCTCGGCCTGCGCACGCGCGCACCGCGCAGCGCCGCGACCATCGCGCTGCTGTTCTGGATGCTCGCCGGGACGCTCGGCGCGGTGATGCTGGGCCTGTGGCTCGGTACCGAACACCGTTTCGCCTGGGCGAACCGCAACCTGCTGCTGCTCAGCCCGCTCGCCTGGCTGCTGCTGCCGGGTGGATGGCGCCTGCTGCGCGGCCGCACGCCCGGCCGCGGATTCCGGATCGCACTGGGCGCCGTCACCGCCGGCGCCGCGCTGGCACCGTTCGCGCTGTGGCTGCCGGCGACACCGCAGGCCAACGCCCACTGGGTCGCCCTGTTGCTCCCGATCCACGCGGCGTTCGCCCTGGCGTGGTTGCGGCCGCGCCCGTAGGCCACCCGCCCCGCGGGACGGCCTTCAGACCCGGGCTTTTGATCCTGGCCCCTTCGCAGAGCTCGGGGCTGAAGCCCCTCCTGCAGAGCCACACGCCATCGCCCCCCGTAGGAGGGCCTTCAGGCCCGAGCTTTTGATCTTGACCCCATTGCAAAGCTCGGGGCTGAAGCCCCTCCTACAAATCACCGCGCACCGCCGCCCTCGCAGGAGGGCCTTCAGGCCCGAGCTTTCCCGCCTTCGGAAAACACCTACCTCCAACCGCGGCCTTGCCTGATTCCGCAGACGCCGGCATCCACGCATCCTGCCGGGATGAACCACAGACACCATCAACTACGCAAAGGCCGCGTTTCGCAACCAGGCCGGATCTACCTGATCACGTTCTGCACCCACGCACGCAAACCGATCTTCCGCAATCGCGACATCGCCACCGATGCGGTCGCCGCACTGCTCGAACCCCGGCACTGGATCGGTGCACACCTCATGGCATGGGTCCTGATGCCCGATCACTGGCATGGCCTGATCCGGCTCGATTCGGATATCTGCCTCTCGCAACTGATCGGCAGGCTGAAGGGCGCGAGCGCCCGTACATTGGGCCAGCGTCATCCGCACGCCAGACCCGTCTGGCAGGACAGCTTCCACGATCGCGCACTGCGCGCCGAAGAAGACCTGCAGACCGTAGCGGACTACATCCTCAACAACCCCGTGCGTGCGGGCCTGGTCGACACTGCCGACGCCTATCCGTTTTCGCGCGGCCTCCCTCTGTAGGAGGGCCTTCAGGCCCGAGCTCATGATCTTGATCCATCCCAGAGCTCGGGGCTGAAGCCCCTCCTACTCATAGATCGCCTCCCGTAGGAGGGCCTTCAGGCCCGATCCCTTGATCTTGATCCATCGCATGGCTCGGGGCTGAAGCCCCTCCTACAAGCCATCTCGCATCGCCCACCTTCTACGGGATCCAACGGCGCTCACGCCCTCGGCTTGCCCCACCCGCCCGATCGCGGCACGATGCCGCGCATGAGCACGCCCCCTGCCGCCCCGACGCTGCCGCAATGCGTCGTCAACTGCGCCGTCTACCGCGACGGCGTGCGCACCGACATCAGCCTCGAACAGATCAGCGACATGCTGGCGGTCGATGACGGCAGTTTCGTCTGGGTCGGCCTGTACGAGCCGGAAGAAGCCCTGCTCGACACGCTGCAGGAGGAATTCGGCCTGCACGATCTCGCGATCGAGGACGCCCAGCACGCGCACCAGCGTCCGAAGATCGAAGCCTACGGCCAGTCGCTGTTCCTCGCCGTGCATACCGCGCAACTGGTCGAAGGCCACGTGCGCTTCGGCGAGACCCACGCCTTCGTCGGCCCGCGCTTCCTGGTGACCGTGCGCCACGGCGCCTCGCTGTCGTACCGCCACGTCCGCGCCCGCTTCGAACGCGAACCCGAACTGCTGTCGCAGGGCCCGGCCTTCGCGCTGTACGGCATCCTCGATTTCATCGTCGACAACTACCAGCCCATCGTCAACGAATTCCGCGACGAACTGAACGCGCTGGAACACGAGATCCTCGCGTCCTCGTGGCGCCGCGACACCATCGTCAAGCTCTACGAACTGAAGAAGGAACTGACCCAGCTGCGGCTCGCGATCGCGCCGCTGCAGGACATCCTCGCCCAGCTCACCCGCACCCAGATGACCCAGATGACCGAGGAAGCCAAGCTCTACTTCCGCGACGTGCTCGACCACGTCGTGCGCCTAAACGACGCCATCGACACCCTGCGCGAAATGCTCAGCGCCGCGATGAGCGTCAACCTCTCGCTGGTCACCATCCAGCAGGGCGAAACCGTCAAGAAACTCGCCGGCTGGGCCGCCCTGCTCGCCGCCCCCACGCTGATCGCCAGCTGGTACGGCATGAACTTCGAACACATGCCCGAACTGCACGGCAAACACAGCTACGCCATCCTCATCGGCATCGTCGCCGTGGTCTGCATCGTGCTGTACCGCTACCTCAAGAAAGTCCGCTGGCTGTAGGGCGGGCTCAAGCCCGCCGCCCTGCGCAGGAGGGCCTTCAGGCCCGATCTCTTGATTTTGATCCCATCGCAGAGATCGGAGCTGAAGCCACTCCTACAAACCACGGCACATCGCCGCCCGACGATCACCGTTCTCGTAGGAGGGCCTTCAGGCCCGAGCTTTTTGATCGGCAGCCCGCAGAGTGGATGCTGCGCCCGCCGCCCTGCCCCCTGTGGTTTCGATCTCGATCAGCCACGGAGACCCGACCGCTTACGCTCGTCGCGGATGCGCCCTGCGCGCTTACGCCGTGCACGACATGCCAGCAGCAGATAGGCGGCAGCGAAGGCGATGGTCGCGTCGACGGTCCCGCGAAAGACGATCACCGGCCATCCGCTGCCCGGGCCGAGCCTGAGGATGGCCGAGGCGAATCCGATGGCCGCACACAACAGCAGCACCAGTACGAGCGGGATGAACCCACGCAATGCACGCCACTGCAGGCAGGAGGCCATGTCCACGGTTCGCGCCAGCCAACGGCCGTACGCAATGCCGATCACCGCGATGCCGAAGAGCGTCCCGACATGCTGCAGGATGTTGTAGGTGGTGAACGTGCGACCCGAAACCTCGAACAACACATGACGCAGAGGCGCGATCACCGACACCATCGCACCGCTGGCATGCGTGAAGGAATCCCAGGCCAGATGCGTCATCGCCCCGATCCACAGAGCGGTGAGCATCCTGGCGATGTTCGCCGTCGACATGAGCGACGGCGAGGGCAGGCATTCGATCGCCCGGCGATGCGGCTGCGGCACGGGCGCGACAAGAAACCCGCGCAGGCGCAGCATGATCAGCAGCAGCACGAATGCGCTCGGCACACAGATCTCCAGCGTCCCGCGCAGCGTGTGCGCATGCGTGGCCACGCCGAACGCACCGACGTAATAGCCGAAGTCCGGCGACAGACTGCCCATCGCCAGCCCCGACAGCGGCAGCGATGCCCCACCGAAGCGCCGCACCAACACCGCCGCAGCCGGATGCGCGAACGTCCAGGGCATGCCGTCGAACTCCTCCATCGAAGTCGCGCAATGCGGCGACGTGCATCCGGGCTTCCGGCACCTGCCGACCTGGACTCCGGGCGCCCGGTCCTCCACACCTCGCTGTCGATCAAGGGCAGGCCCGGACAGCCGGATCGTCACCCGTTTGCGTGAGCTGCATACGAAGGCGGCGTGAAGTGTGGCCGTCTTTCCGGACTACGGCTCATCCGGGCATCGTCAAGAGGGGACATCACCGGTCAGTGGGCGCATGGCAATCGCGGGCAGGTCACGACACCACGGTTGCGCATGCGGCCGCCAGCCTTGTGCTTTGGCTGTTGTCGGGAGAGCCGAAAGCGGGTGGCCTTGTCTTCCGTGTCTTCCGGATGAGCCCGCTGCAGACGCTGGCCCGGTCGGCCTCGCCGAGCACGCGGTAGTAGTCGTCCTTCCGCTGCCGGATGACGGTTTCGACCGGCAGATAGGCCAGCATCGGTTGCCAGCGGCTCAGGATCAGGGTCTGCCACAGCCGGCCGATGCGGCCATTGCCGTCGCTGAAGAGATGGATGAATTCCAGTTCGTAATGCACCACCGACGAAGCGATCAACGGATGCGCCTCGGTCCGCGCCAGTCAGCCCAGCAGGTCCTTCAACAGGCGCGGCAACTGATTGGCGGGCGGCGCCATGTGCAACAGGCGCTCACCGCGATGGATGCCCACGCCGCCACGGCGCGGCGGCCGGCATCGTCGACCAGCTCGCGCATGAGCAGGCCGTGCGCTGCGCAGAGATCGTCCAGCCGCGTCGGGTCCCACTGCGGCAGCGCGTCGTAGGCGGCGAAGGCGTTCTTCACCTCCTGGATCTCGCGCGGCAGGCCCAGCACAGGTTTGCCGTCCAGCACCGCCGTCACCTGTCCCAGGGTCAGGGAGTTCTGTTCGATCGCCAGTGAGGCCCGCACGCTGCGGATGCGATGGTTGCGCCGCAGTTGCGGCTGCAGGGCATCGCGGATCGCTTGCAGCCACTGCCCCAGCCGCTCGGCGATCTCCGCCACCTTGCCCAGCATGGCGTAGTCGAGCGCGAAGGGGTGTGCGTAGCGGGTCATTCAACCATCCTCGCGAATGTCCAGCGCCGGCAGCGCGGCGACGATCTTCTGCGTCTCCAGGCTGACCGTGATCACGCGCTGGAACAGTTCCAGCGGATAGGCCGGGTTGCCCATGGTTTCGATGGCCCAGTCGTTGGCGTCGTTGACGATGCCGCTGGCCTTGTCCACGCGGACGGCCTGGCGTTCCATCACCCAGTCGAGGGCGGCCTTGCCGTTGACCACGTAGCCCCACGCGTCGTCGGGGATGCCGCGCATGGTGATCTTCGTGTTGTAGATCACCACGCTGCGGTCGTCGACGTTTTTGCCGGTTTCGGGGTCTTTCTTCTTGGCGAACTTCATCTTCTCGACGCGGTAATCGGCGTCGGTCAGCGGGCCCTTGGCCTCGATGGTCAACGGGTATTTGTCCACAGTCTCGTAGTTCAGATGCAGGTCGGCCAACGCGCGGCCGGCCTTGCTGAATGCCCAGAAATCGGCGGCGCTGCTCACGCGCGGAATGCGCGGCAGCTCCTTGCTCAGATTGTCGGCATAGCGCTCGCGGTAGTCCGGCGAATGCAGAATGCCGTAAACGTAGTAGAAGAGGTCTTCCTTGGTGATCGCCTCGCCCGGATAGGCGGACTGGAAGTGGGCGAGGCCGGCGTCGGTGATCGCGTCATGCCGCCGAGTTCCACTCTGAGGCTGCCCAGAGAAGAGGCCTTGCTGATTAGAGTGTTCTTCCTGCTCATAGAGATAGAGGGGAAAGCATTGATAGCCTCCCATGCCCGGGGCAAGATTGAGGTCGGTCGGCCTATCTGCAATAAGCGCAGAGAATCCTTTATCCCCACCGAATCCAGGAATGCAGATCCCAAGATTAGCTGCGTCTGCATCGGGGAATAGCCGATACACAGAGTTCACCATCTCGTTAAAACGCCGATTGAAGTAGAGCCATTGCTTTGTGAATGGACGATACAAAGACTGAGTTCTGCTCTCTCTTTCGTACTCAAAAATTTTGCCTCGACTCAGGTCCCTCTTCAAAGATCGGGACCAACTTATTTTCGACGGATCTGCATCAATAAACCGATCAACAGCATCATCTCGAGTTTTTCTTTCTTTCCCATAATAAGCAGCCTCAAATCGCGCAACTTCGGAATTGTAGAAGGCAACCATATTTTTCACATTTGACTCAAGCCTCTTGAGGCTAGAGTTGTAGACCCAAGAATCACGTGCCGTTACGATTCCAAGAGAGAAATTTTCGAAAATCTTTAGTTCATCCCCACGCTTGTCACCCATAACAACTAATTTCTTAAAGCTATCATCTCGCTGCCTAAGCCAGTCTCCGTGGGAATCCGGCGCTATGGGCTGCCACTCATTGATGCCAGCCACGCTTGCGTAACTGGCAATCTTCGCCAACTTTTCTTCGCGACTCAGATAGTCGCCGATATCGTAGAAGTAGATATCGCCATGTTCTTTTTTGTCCGGATTCTTGACAAGAAGCGAAATGGCTATTGGCGCGCGACTTCCGCTACCGAATACCTTGCCACCCTCCCTACGAGAATTTTCGCCAGAAGTTCGCTGATTTCCCCGCAAGTGGAACACGAACATACTTGAGAACTCTTCCGCCAGACATTTTCGCAACCCATCGGCAGTGTTTGACTCAAGGAATCCAGCATTAGTCACGAAACCGATGATGCCGGCATTGCCAATACGGTCACTGGCCCAACGAATGGCGCGAACATAGCTGTCGTATAAGCCTCTTGCCAGAAGCCCCTCTGACCGAGCTGCATAGGTAGTACGAATGCGCTCATCCAGAGCGCCATACTCGACATTGTCGTTGTTGTCGTTTTCATTCTTCTGACCAATGGAATAAGGCGGATTTCCTACAATCACGCGAATATTCAGATTTTTCTGCCGCTTCCGTCGAGCGCTGTTCTCCACCAGCAGTTGATCGACCAGATCCTCCTTCTCGTACATCTGGAAGGTGTCGGTCAGGCAGATCCCCTCGAACGGCACGTACTCGCCACCGACGATGTCGTGGTAGGTGGCCTCGATGTTGATCGCGGCGATGTAGTAGGCCAGCAGCACGATCTCGTTGGCGTGGATCTCGTACTTGTACTTGTGCTTGAGCTCTTCCGGCGAGATCAGACCGATCTGCATCAACCGGGTGATGAAGGTGCCAGTGCCGGTGAACGGGTCGAGAATGTGGACGTTCTTGCTGCCGAGGGTTTCGCCGAACTCGGTCTTCAGGATGTGGTTGACGCTGCGCAGGATGAAGTCCACCACCTCCACCGGGGTGTAGACGATGCCCAGGCGCTCGGTCATCTTCGGGAAGGCCTTGCGGAAGAACTTGTCGTACAGGTCGACGACGATCTTCTGCTTGCCGGCGGCGTTGTCGATGCCCGAGGCGCGTTCGCGGACGCTGTCGTAGAATTTCTGCAGCGTGTCCGCCTCGCGCTCCAGCCGGTGCTCCTGCAGCACGTCCAGCACGCCCTGCATCGCCTGCGACATCGGGTTGTGTTTGGCGAAGCTGTAGTCCTCGAACAGCGCGTCGAAGACCGGTTTGGTGATCAGATGCTGGGCCAGCATCTCGATGATCTCGCCATCGCTCAGGCTGTCGTTGAGGTCGTCGCGCAGCTCGGCGGCGAAGGCCAGGAAAGCGGTCTTCGCCGGGTCCTGCGGGTCCGGCTGCACGGCCTGCACCCCGCCCTGCCGCCCTTCGACATCCGCCGGCAGGCCGAGGATCGCGCGGATGCGGTCGATGTGGGTGCGCGCGATCTTCGCGATGTCGCCCGCCCACTCGTCCCAGTGCAGGCGATTGCCGACCTTCTGCACGATGCGTGCATAGATGGCACGCTCGATCTCGCCGATCTCCAGCTCCAGCGCGATCTGCTCCGGCTTCTTCTCCTCGACCTTCCTGCCGATCGTGCCGCCGCGCTTCGCCCGCTCCAGCGCTTTCTCCTGCGGCGTCTTCGGCGCCGCCTTGCGCTGGACGCGATCGACGACGGCGATGACTTCCATCTTGCGCGGGTCGCTGCCGATCAGCTCCAGCTTGTTGACCATCGCATCGAAGCGGTCGTCGTGCGAGCGCAGCGCCTGCAGCACCTGCCAGACCACCCGGTAGGTGTCGTTGTCGTTGAGCGCGACGTGCGGCTCCATCCCGGCGGGAATGACCACCGGCAGCACGATGTAGCCCCGCTCCTTGCCGGGCGCGGTGCGCATGACCCGGCCGACCGACTGCACCACGTCCACCTGCGAATTGCGCGGGGTGAGGAACAGCACCGCATCCAGCGCCGGCACGTCCACGCCCTCGGACAGGCAGCGCACGTTGCTGAGGATGCGGCAGGTGTTTTCCGGCGCATCCTGCTTGAGCCATTGAAGCTTGCTTTCCTTTTCGGTCGCGCTCATGCCGCCGTCGACGTGCTCTGCCTCGCAGACCAGTTCCGCCGCGGCATCCTCCTCGCCGGTCTCGCGGTAGGCGGCCACGACATCCTCGAACATGTCGGCGATGCGCTTGGAACTGACCTTGTGTGTCCTGGCGCCGACCTGAGCCTCGATGACCTGACAGAACGCTACCGCGCGACGCATGAAGACGCCGTCGTCGACCGGCTCGCCGTCGTGCCCCTGCTTGGCCAGCGCCTTCCAGCAACCGACGATCTTGGCCGCATCGTGGACGCGGATCTGGTTGTCCTCGTCCTTGAGCCAATGCTGCAGGCGACGATTGACGTGCGATTCCTCGATGGACAGCACGATCACCTTGTAGTCGACCAGCAGCCCCTGCTTCACCGCCTCAGAGAAATTGATGACGTGCAGGGTCTTGCCGTACAGAGCTTCGTCGTCCATCGAACACAGGGCAACATTGTCGCGCTCGGCCATCGCCTTGGCGCTGTCGGCGAAGATCTTCGGCGTAGCGGTCATGTACAGACGCTTGGCGGCATGGATGTAGCCCGCGTCGTGGACCTTGACGAAGGTGCTTTCCTTCTGGTCGTCGAAGGTCGCGCCGGTCGTGCGATGGGCTTCGTCGCAGACGATCAGATCGAAGGCGGGCATGCCGTGCGCGGCTTGCGCTTCCGCGATCGTGGCGATGGAGTGGTAGGTGCTGTAGACGACGCTCATGTGGCCGGCGTCGTGGCGCTTGGCGACTTCCATCGCCAACCGGGACGCCTCGGTGGTCGCCGGATAGCGCAATTCGTGCAGTTGCGTATGGACGACGTCGTCCTCGGAATTCTTCCTGCGCTTCTTGCCGACTTCCGCATCGGAGCAGACGGCGAAGTTGTGCAGCGGGGTTTCGCTTTCCTGCGTCCATTCGGTCAGCGTCTGCGACAGCAGGGCCAGACTCGGCACGAGGAACAGGACACGTCCGCCCTTGCCGGCCATGGTCTCGGCGATCTTCAGGCTGGTGAAGGTCTTGCCGGTGCCGCAGGCCATGATGAGCTTGCCGCGATCGGCCGTCTTGAGGCCGGCGACGACATCCTGCAGCGCATGCGTCTGATGCGGACGCAGCGTCTTGCGGGGCCTGAGCACGACCTCGGCCTTCGGCTGGTACCTGGACCAGTCGACCAGACTGTTTTCGAGATCGTAAAGATCGATGCGGTTGACCGGCGGCTGCTGGTCGCGCAGCGCGTCCTCGGCGTGTTCGCTCCAGTGCGCGGTGGTGGCGACGATCAGCCGATGGGTGAAGGGCTTCTTGCCGGAGGCGGTGAAGAAGCTGTCGATATCCTTCTTCGCCAGGACATGATCCTCGGCGTAGAGCTTGCACTGGATGGCATGGAATTCGTTCGTGCCCTGCGTCTTCGCGACGAGGTCGATGCCGGTGTCGCGGGCGTCGATGCCCTGCTGCTTCGCCCAGTCGGCCCAGGTCCAGACATCGCTGTACAGATCGCGATAGGTGGGCTCGTGACGCAGGTAGACCCGGATCAGCTCCTCGAAGTACGTGCCCTTCTCGCGTTCGGTCTGGGCGGCCTTCCGGTAGGTGTTCAGCAGGTCTTGCAGTGCGCTCATGCGGATCGTTTCCCTTGTCGCTCCGCCCTGATGGACGGACGCGGCATTTTGGCATGGGGTCGGGGCAAAGATGCGGTGGTTGCCGTCTCGGCTTCCCTCGCACGAATGACAGGTAGATGCGGGTGCCTTTGGCGAGGATGTGGCGGATGCGGGCCCTGTGGGAAAAGCTCGGGCCTGAAGGCCCTCCTACAGTCGTGCGGTGATGTGCGGCGTTTTGTAGGAGGGGCTTCAGCCCCGAGCTCTGCGATGGGATCAAGATCAACCGCTCGGGCCTGAAGGCCCTCCTACATGGATCTTGCCGCGGGGATGGTTTGGGAAAGGGCTCGGGCCTGAAGGCCCTCCTACAGAAAGGCGATGCGGCGGCGCGCATTGACCGCGGCGGGCTTCCGCGACACCCTTCGGGCTTCGGCCGGAGGGGCCGCGCATTCGGGGTGTGGGGCATGACGATGATCAAGATGGCCGGCTGGGGGCTGTTGTCGCTGTTCGCGGCGTTCTGTCTGGGCACGGTGGCGTTGTCGCGGGGCGAGACGATCAGTGCGTTCTGGATCGTGGCCGCGGCGGTGTCGATCTTCGCCATCGGTTACCGCTTCTATTCGAAATACATCGCCGAGCACGCGCTGCGGCTGGATCCGACGCGGGCGACGCCGGCGTGGCGGCGCAACGACGGGCTGGATTACGTGCCGACCGACAAGCGCGTGCTGTTCGGTCACCATTTCGCGGCGATCGCGGGCGCGGGCCCCCTGGTGGGCCCGGTGCTGGCGGCGCAGATGGGCTATCTGCCGGGGATGCTGTGGATCCTGTTCGGCGTGATCCTGGCCGGCGCGGTGCAGGATTTCATGGTGCTGTTCCTCTCGACGCGGCGCGACGGGCGCTCGCTCGGCGACATGATCCGCAGCGAGCTGGGCAACGCCGCCGGGCTGACCGCGATGATCGGCATCCTCGCGATCATGGTGATCCTGCTGGCGGTGCTGGGGCTGGTGGTGGTGAAGGCGCTGGCGGTCAGCCCCTGGGGCACGTTCACGGTGGCGATGACCATCCCGATCGCGCTGTTCATGGGCGTGTATCTGCGCTGGCTGCGGCCGGGACGGATCATGGAGGTCTCGATCATCGGCCTGGTGCTGCTATTGGCATCGATCTGGTTCGGCGAATCGGTGGCGGCATCGCCGACGCTGGGGCCGATGTTCACCTTCGACGGCAAGGCGCTGGCGTGGATGCTGATCGGCTACGGCTTCGTGGCCGCGGTGCTGCCGGTGTGGCTGCTGCTGGCGCCGCGCGATTACCTCAGCACCTTCCTGAAGATCGGCACGGTGGCGATGCTGGCGATCGCGATCTGTTTCGCGCTGCCCGATCTGAAGATGCCGGCGGTGACGCAGTTCGTCGACGGCACCGGGCCGGTGTTCGCGGGCAAGCTGTTCCCGTTCCTGTTCATCACGATTGCCTGTGGCGCGATCTCGGGCTTCCATGCGCTGATCAGCAGCGGCACCACGCCGAAGATGCTGGAGAACGAGCGCGACGCGCGGGTGATCGGTTACGGCGGCATGCTGATGGAGGCGTTCGTCGCGGTGATGGCGCTGATCGCGGCCTGCGTGCTCGATCCGGGCCTGTATTTCGCGATGAATTCGCCGGCGGCGTTGATCGGCACCACGCCGGAATCCGCGGCCGCGGCGATCTCCGGCTGGGGTTTCACGATCACGCCGGAGATGCTGACCATGACCGCGGCCGAGATCGGCGAATCGACGGTGCTGTCGCGCACCGGCGGCGCACCGACGCTGGCGGTGGGCATGGCGCAGATCCTGCACGGCATGATCGGCGGCAGCGGCATGATGGCCTTCTGGTACCACTACGCGATCCTGTTCGAAGCGCTGTTCATCCTGACCACGATCGACGCCGGCACCCGCGTGGCGCGATTCATGATCCAGGAAGTGATCGGCGTGGTGTACGCGCCGTTCCGCCGGACCGAAAGCTGGACCGCGAACGTGGTCTGCACCGGGCTGGCGGTCGCCGGCTGGGGCTGGTTCCTGTACCAGGGCGTGGTCGATCCGCTGGGCGGCATCAACACGCTGTGGCCGCTGTTCGGCATCGCCAATCAGATGCTGGCCGGCATGGCGATGATCTTCGTCTGCGTCACCATCGTGAAGATGAAGCGCGAAAAGTATCTGTGGATCCCGCTGCTGCCGACCGCGTGGCTGCTGATCTGCACGATGACCGCGGGCTGGCAGAAACTGTTCCATGAGGACCCGAAGATCGGCTTCCTCGCCAACGCCCGGAAATTCGGCGATGCGCTGGCTTCGGGCGAGGTGCTGGCACCGGCGAAATCGCTCAAGGACATGGAGCGCATCGTCTTCAACAATCAACTCGACGCCGCGCTGTGCGTGCTGTTCATGAGCGTGGTGACGCTGATGCTGGTCTTCGGCATCCGCACCGCGCTGGCCGCGCGCCGGCAATCGCAACCGACCGCGCAGGAGACCGCCCATGTCGCCTTCGACGCCGTTCACTGAGCGCCTGCGGGCGCTGTGGCGATTCCTGGCGCAGACCGGGCGCCTGATCGTGGGCGTCCCGGACTACGATCTGTACGTGACGCACATGCGCCGCTCGCATCCGGATCGCACGCCGATGACCCGCGAGGCGTTCTTCGCCGAACGGATGCAGGCCCGCTACGGGCGCGGCGCCTCCCGCTGCTGCTGAGGCCGGACCCTGCGGTTTTGCGTTAGGATCGAACGCCCCGGGCGGCCGTTCCGCCCGGTATCGATCCATTTCGTCAGACCGGGGACCCCCATGCATCGCACCTTGGCCGCGCTCGCCCTCGCCTGCGCCGCAAGCATCACCGCCACCGCGGCCACCGCCGCCGATCCGGCGGACATTCCGATCCAGGATTTCGTCCGTAATCCCACCTACAGCGGCGTCCGCATCTCGCCCACCGGCGAGTATCTCGCGATGACCGTCGACCGTGGCGACATCGACGTGCTGACCGTGCTGCGCACCCGCGACCTGAGCATCGTCAAGGTCACGCAACTGCCCAACGAGAAGAGCGTCGGCGCCTTCCACTGGGTCAGTCCCGAACGCTTGATGTTCACCTCGGTGCGCAAGTTCGGCCGCTTCGCGCAGCCGTTCGGCACCGGCGAGTGGTATTCGGTGAACGCGGACGGTTCGCAGCCGCGCGTGCTGGAGATGGGATCGAAAGGCGGCCGCGATCTCGCCAACGCCTTTTTCAGCCTGCTGGACAATCCGCAGCGCGACGACGGCAAGGTCATCATGGTCGCGAGCACGGCGCGTTCGTCGGAAAGCGCCAATGCCGAGGTCATCGAGGTCGACACTTCGACCGGGCGCTGGAAAACGCTTGCGCGCGCGCCGCGAGGCAACTGCGGCATCGCGCTGGATGCGCAGAAGCAGCCGAAATACGCGGTCTGCAGCGATTACAAGAACGAAGCCGGCGAATACGACGAGCTGAGCGAGCTGTACCGGCGCGAGAGCGACGGCAAGTGGACGCTGGTCAGCAGCACCAGCACCTCGGGCAAGTCGCTGAGCGTCTTCGGCAGCGCGCGCGATGGCCGCATCTACGCGACCCAGAGCGACGGCAAGGGTCCGCGCGCCTTCGGCACGATCGACGAGAAGACCGGCGCGTTCAACACGCTGTTCCATGATCCGGTCTCCGACCCGTCGGGCTTCATCGCCGCGGTCGACGGCAGCGACGTCATGCTGGGCGTCGTCACCGAAGCCGGCGCGCCGGAAGTGACGATGATCGAGCAGGATCACCCGGATGCGAAGCTGTACCAGTCGCTGTCGGCGTCGTTCCCGGGCCAGTTCGTCAATTTCGCCAGCGCAACGCGCGACGGCGGCCTCATCGTGGTCCAGACCTACAGCGACACCAATCCCGGCGAGCTGTACCTCTACGATCGCGCGACCAACAAGGCGCGCTTCCTGATGCGGCAGCGCAAGTGGATCGATGCCAAGCGCATGGGCGCGGTGCAGCCGATCGCGCTGACCACCCGCGACGGCCTGAAGATCCACGGCTATCTGACCCTGCCCAACGGCAGCGACGGCCGCAATCTGCCGATGATCGTGAACGTGCACGGCGGCCCGATCGGCCCGCGCGACGACTGGGCATTCAACTGGGAATCCCAGCTGTTCGCCAGCCGCGGTTATGCGGTGCTGCAGATCAACTATCGCGGTTCCGGCGGCTTCGGCAAGGGCTTCCAGGACCTCGGCTACGGTGCCTGGGCCACCGGAATCATGAACGACATCATCGACGCCACCCGCTGGGCGATCGACCGCGGCCATGCCGACAAGGATCGCATCTGCATCTACGGCGGCAGCTTCGGCGGCTATGCCTCGATGATGGCGCCGGCGCGCGAACAGGGACTGTTCAAGTGCGCGTTCGGGTACGTGGGCGCGTACGACGCCGAGATCCAGATGACGAAGAGCGATACCAGCCTGAGCGACGGCGGGCGCCGCTACATGCTGCGCGCGCTGGGCAAGACCAAGGCGGAACGCGACGCGATGTCGCCGGTGAACCATGCCGGCAAGATCGGGATTCCGGTCTATCTCGCCGCCGGCGCGCGCGACCCGCGTTGTCCGCCGGAGAACACCGAGGCGATGCACAAGGCGCTGGTCGCCGCGGGCAACACACCGGAGGGCATGATGATCACCAGCGGCGAAATGCACGGTTTCTACAAGGACGAGAACAAGGTCGCGCTGTACACGGCGATGCTGGATTTCTTCGCGAAGCACATCGGCGGCAGACCGGCGGGCACGGCCACCGCGGCGCGCTGAGCGGCGCGACCGCCCCCCGGGACACGACGGGCCGCGCATGCGGCCCGTCGTCGCTCCGGATGTCGCCGACCGCTCACACCATCCGCTGCAGCAACAGACCGACCACGTAGGCGCAGTAGGTGCCCAGCGCATAACCGAGCACCGCGAGCAACACGCCGACCGGCGCCAGCGCCGGATGGAACGCACTGGCGACGACCGGCGCCGAGGCCGCGCCGCCGATGTTCGCCTGCGAACCGACCGCCATGAAGAACAGCGGCGCACGGATCAGCTTCGCGACCAGCAGCATCAGCCCGCCGTGGACCAGGATCCAGATCAGGCCGAGCGCGAACAGCCACGGACGTTCGAGCAAGGCGCTCAGGTCCATCTGCATCCCGATGGTCGCGACCAGCACGTAGAGCATCACCGAGCCGATCTTCGATGCACCGGCGCCCTCGAAATTCCGCGCGCGGGTGAAGCTCAACAGCAGTCCGAAGGTCGTCGCGAGCACCGTGATCCAGAAGAACTTCGCGGTGAGGCTGTAATCCTGCAGGCGCCATTCGGCAGGCAGGGTCTTGATCCATGCGACCAGCGGATCGGTGATGGCATGGGCCAGACCGGTGGCACCGAGACCGAGCGCCACGATCAGCATCAGATCGGTCAACGACGGGTTGCGGGTATGTTCGGCCTGGAAGCGTTCGATCCGATGTTTCAGGTCCTCGATCGCGCGGGTGTCGGCACCGGTCCAGCGGTCGAACGCCGCGTTGCGGGCGGCCAGGAACAGCAGCACCGCCATCCACAGATTGGCGACGATCACGTCGACCGCGACGAATTGTCCGAACAGGGTCGCATCGACCTCGAACACTTCCTTCATCGCCGCCTGGTTGGCGCCGCCGCCGATCCACGAACCCGCGACGGTGGTCATGCCGCGCCAGGTATCGCCGGCCACGGTTTCGGGGTGGATCACCTGCATCACGGTCAGCGACACCACCGCGCCGAGCATCACGCCCACGGTGCCGGTGAGGAACATGACGACCGCCTTGGGGCCGAGCCGCACGATGGACTTGAAATCGATCGCCACGCACAGCAGGACCAGCGCGCTGGGCAGCAGATAGTCGCGCGCCATCGGATACAGCCCGGAAGTCTTGCCGTCGATCACGCCGAAGGAATTGAGCAGCGCCGGCAGGAAATAGCACAGCAGCAATGCCGGAACGATGCCGTAGAACTTCTTCCAGAATCCGTCGTTGCGCGAAGAACTCCAGAACACGAAGCCGAGGATGGCGACCAGCAGGCCGAGCACGACGGCATCGTTGTCGATCATCGGCGGCGGGCCGGGGGGCGCGTCTTCGGGTGCGAGCATGGGTGGCGTGTCCGCTGGAGGGATGGCCTTCGATCATGCCCGAGCCGCGCGATGCGCGCACGTGCCGTCGCGTGCCGCGATGCCGGACGACCATCCCACCGTGGCGGAAACGAAAACGCCCCGGAAACCCGGGGCGTTCGATCGCATCGCCGATGGACGCCGGGCGGCGGCCGGTCAGGGCGCGATGTATTTCTTCAGCCACGCATGCACGGTGTCGTGCCACTGCAGACTGTTCTGCGGCTTCAGCACCCAGTGATTCTCGTCGGGGAAGTAGAGCAACTGCGACTCGATGCCCTTGCGCTGCAGCGCGGTGAAGCTCGACAGGCTCTGGTCGATCGGCACGCGGAAGTCGTTCTGTCCGGACACCACCATCATCGGCGTCTTCCACTTGTGGATGTGGCGCGCCGGATTGAAGCGTTCGTAGCCTTCCGGCTTGTCGTGCACGGTGCCGCCGAACTCCCATTCGGAGAACCACAGTTCCTCGGTGACCAATCCCATCGAGCGCGTATCGAACACGCCGTTGTGGTTGACCAGACACTTGAACGGCGCGTTGCCCTTCTTGTCGAACCAGTTGCCGGCGATCCAGTTGATCATGTAGCCGCCGTAGCTGGCGCCGAGCGCGCAGGCGCGGTCGCCGTCGAGGAACGGATATTTCTTCTGTGCCGCGGCCCAGCCCTTCTGCAGGTCCTCCAGCGGACGGTCGCCCCAGTGGCCGCTGATCGAATCGGTGAACTTCTGGCCGTAGCCGGTGGAGCCGTGGAAATCGATCATCACCACCGCATAGCCCTGACCGGCGTAGGTCTGCGGGTTCCAGCGGTAACTCCAGCCATCGCCGAAACTGCCCTGCGGGCCGCCGTGGATCAGGAACGCGACCGGATAACGCTTGCCTTCCTCGTAATTCCACGGCTTGACCACGTAGCCGTGCACCGTCTCGTTGTTCCAGCCCGGGAACCGGAACTGCTCGTACTCGCCGAAACGCACGTCGGGCAGCATCTCGGCGGCGTCAGGCGTGATCGCGCGCAGCGGCGCCTTGCCGTCGACGGTGGTGGTGAAGATGCGGTCGCCGGTCTTCATCGAGTTGGCGGCGATCGCCAGCGTGCCGCCGCTCAGTTCGAAGGCGCCGACGGTGCCGTCCTTGTAGATGGACGTCACTTCGCCGTTCGCGATCGACACCGAGAACAGCGGACGGCGGCCGAGTTCCTCGGCGGTGGTGTAGATCGAGGTGCCGTCGGCCGACAGCACGAGACCGTCGGCGGACGCGTCCCACTTCGGCGCGATCTCGCGCGTCGTGCCGCTGGCCAGATCCATCGCCATCAGCGCGAAGCGATCGGCCTCGAAACCCGGGCGCTTCATCGCGCGGTAGTACAGGGTGCGGCCGTCGGCGCTGAACACCGGCGTGGTGTCCCAGGCCTTGTTGGCCTCGGTGAGATTGCGCGAAGGGTCGTTGCCGTTGGCGGGGACGAGGTACAGATCGAAATTGGTGCTGGTGGGTTCGGCGCGATCGGCCTTGCGCGCCGACACCACCAGCGAGGCGCCGCCCGGCGACCAGGTGAATTCGCCGGCATCGCCGAACGGCTTCGACGGCACATCGCCATGCACGTCGCCGCCGACCAGGATCGCGTTCTTCAGCGGCTTGTCCTTGGCCGGATCCTTGCCCAGCACCGGCAGCGTGGCGACGAACAGGCGATTGAGGCGGCCGTCGGCCCAGGTGTCCCAATGACGCACGAACACTTTGTCGTAGAGCACGCCGCTGCTCTTGCGCGCGGCGGTCTCGTCGAGCCGCTTCCTGGTGCAGGCGAGATCGCCGCCGCAATCGGGAAAGGCCTCCAGGCCCAGCGCGACGCGCTTGCCGTCGGGAGACAGCTTGTACACGCCCACGTCCAGCGACAGATCGGTCAGCAGACGCGGCTCACCGCCACCGGCGGGGATCGCATACAGCTGCTGGCTGCCGGACTTGGCGCTGAGGAAGTACACGGTCTTGCCGTCCGGCGAAAACGACGGCGAATTGACGTTCCAGCCTTCCGGGGTCAGCCGTCGCGGCGGCAGCTTGTCGCGGGCGACGAGATTCTCGATCCACAGCCCGGTGCTGCCCTTGTTGGCGGCGAAATCGACGCTGCGCTTGGCGAACACCAGCAGGCGACCGTCGGGGGACAGGGTCGGCGAGGAATAGCGGTCGAGGGTGACCAGATCGCGCGGCTGCAGACCGCGGGCGGCGGAAGCGGTCATCGGCAGCGCCATCGCGAGGGCGAGGCACAAGGCGGTACGCATCGGAGACATGGGGCGTCCTGTCGGGAAAGGCGGGCAACCCCGGATGGTAGGCCGCCCGGGCGGCCCGGGCATAGTCCGAAAGGCACCCCCGACAGGCCATTGGCACGCGAGCCGCCCCGCGCTGGCATACTCCGCCGGTCGTCTCACCGGAATCCGCCGTGTCCACCACCGCTCCCGCCCTGTCCGCCCAGGATGAACTCTTCGGCCATCCCAAAGGCCTCTACGTCTGCTTCCTGACCGAAATGTGGGAGCGCTTCGCCTTCTACGGCATGAAGGCCCTGTTGCTGCTGTACCTCGTCAAACACCACCTGTTCGCACAGGCCGACGGCACCATCCTGCTCGGCACCTACGCCGGCCTGGCCTACGCCCTGCCGTTGCTGGGCGGCCTGTTGGCCGACCGCTATCTCGGCATGCGCAAGGCCGTGCTGTTCGGCGGCATCCTGCTGGTGCTCGGCCAGCTCGGCATGGCCTGGACCGGCAGCGCGGCCACCGGCACCACGCCGGACAACGCCGTGCGCGACGGCGTCGCGATCCAGATCATGTACATGTCGCTGGCGCTGATCGGCGTCGGCGTGGGCTTCCTCAAGCCCAACATCTCGACGATTGTCGGACGCCTCTACAGCGCCGACGATCCGCGCCGCGATTCGGGCTTCACCATCTTCTACATGGGCATCAACGTCGGTGCCTTCCTGTCGTCGCTGATCGTCGCCTGGATCGGCGAAAAGATCGGCTGGGGCTACGGTTTCGCGCTGGCCGGCGTGATGATGGCGCTGGGTCTGGTGCAGTTCGTGATCGGGCAGAAACATCTGCACGGCCACGCCGAGCCCGCCGATCCGGCGATGCTCAAGGCGCCCGCGTTCGCCGGTCTGTCGCGCGAATGGCTGATCTATCTGGGCGGCCTGGTGCTGGCGGTCGTGGTGTGGCAGGTGCTGCAGACGAAGATCGATTTCGGCCCGCTGACGAAGATGATGGGCGGCCATCAGGTCACCCTCACCGAAGTGGTCGCGGTGGTGATGGGAGCGGTGCTCTATCTCTGGTTCATCCGCCTCATGTTCTCCGGCCTGAGCCGCGCCGAGAAGGGTGGCATGGTCATGCTGATGGTGCTGATCACCGTCAGCGCGCTGTTCTGGGGCCTGTACGAACAGACCTACGGCCCCTGGGTGCTGATGGCCGACATCGGCATGGACCGCACCACGTTCGGGATCGAGTGGACCGCCGGCCAGACCACCGCCATCGGCGCGCTGTTCGTGATCATTTTCAGCTTCCCGTTCGCCTGGTTGTGGCCGAAGCTGGACAAGGCCGGCCTCAACCCGAGCTATCCGGCGAAATTCGCCTGGGGCCTGGTGTTCTGCGGGCTGTCGTTCGGCGTGCTGGCCTTCGCGGCCGCGAATCCGGGCGAAGCGGGCAAGACCAGCCTGTGGTGGATGGTGCTGGCCTACGCGGTGCTGGTGATGGGCGAGATGGTGCTGTCGCCGGTGGGCCTGTCCGCGGTGACGCGACTGTCGATTCCGCGCGCGGTCGGCCTGATGATGGGCGCGTGGTTCCTGTTCTCGGCCTTCGGCGAGATCATCGCCGGCCGCCTCGGCACCTGGGCGACGATCGAACCCGATGCCGCCGGCAAGTACGACGTGCCCGCGGCGCTGGCGCTGTACGCCGACGTGTTCACCGACATGATGTGGATCGGGATCGGCGCCGGCGCGCTGCTGTTCCTGGCGACGCCGTTGCTGAAGCGCCTGACGCGGGAGTGAGTCCGGCCCCGAGCGCGGACGATCGTGCACGACGCCTGCATGGGTGCGGACGTCGTTTCGTGCTCGTTCCGCCGAGCGGCGGAACCACGGGCGCGGATAGTGTCCGCCCGTTCCGCCGTGGCACCATCCCGCGATGAGCCATCCGCATCACGACCACCCGCACCACCACGACCATGCCCATGCGCACGACCACGCGCATGACCATGGGCACGCACATGATCACGGACACGAACATGGCCACGGCCACGCGCACGGTTTTTCGACCGGCACCCGTGCGTTCGCGGTCGCCCTGCTGATCAATCTGGCCTACACGGTCCTGGAAGCGGGCTACGGCTTCTGGACCGATTCGCTGGCGCTGCTGTCGGACGCGCTGCACAACTTCGGCGACGTCCTGGGACTGGCGCTGGCCTGGGGAGCGGCGACCATGGCCCGGCGTCCGCCGACCGGCCGCCACACCTACGGCTGGCGCCGCGCCACCCTGCTCTCGCCGCTGGGCAACGCCCTGCTGCTGGTCGGGTTCAGCGGCGCCCTGGGCTGGGAGGCGGTGCGTCGGTTCGCCGATCCGCCGCAGATCCCGGCACTGCCGGTGATCGTGATCGCCGCCATCGGCATCGCGGTCAATCTGGGCGCGGCCTGGTTCCTGCGCGACGGGCACGGGCACAGCCACGGACACGATCTGAACCGCCGCGGCGCTTTCCTGCACCTGATCGCCGACGCCGCGGTGTCGCTGGCGGCGGTCCTGGCCGGGCTGGGCATGCTCTGGTTCGACTGGCGTTGGCTGGACCCGGCGACCGCGGTGCTGGTGGCCGCGGTGGTCGCGGTCGGGGCCTTCCGGCTGCTGCGCGACGCCTTCGACGCGGCGATGGACGCGGTCCCGCGCGGGATCGACCAGGCGGAGGTCGAGGGTTTCCTCGCCGCCCGCCCCGGGGTCCGGGCCGTGCACCACCTGCACATCTGGTCGCTGGGCGCGGGCGAGATCGCCATGACCGCGCATCTGGTCCGGCCCGGTGGCGAGGGGGGCGGAGAAGACCACGACAGCTTCCTCGACGCGCTGATCCGCGACCTCGATGCGCGTTTCGGCATCAACCACCCGACGCTGCAGATCGAGCATGGCGGCGCCTGCGGGCACGACCGCCACGACCGGGCGCCGCACGGCGGCGCCCCGCGCCCCGGCGGCTGACGGCATCCGCACCGGCAGTCGCGACGCCTTCGCATATAATCGGCGGTCTTGGCGCAGGCGCGACCCGCGGGCCGCCATCGAAACAGGACAGGAACAGGAACCGGCATGCTCAACGACATCAAGAAAGACACGCAGGCCCGCATGGCCAAGAGCGTGGAATCGCTGCGCCACAACCTGACCAAGGTGCGCACCGGTCGCGCGTCCGCCTCTCTGGTGGACCATCTGAAAGTCAATTACTACGGTTCCGACATGCCGCTGTCCCAGGTCGCCAGCATCGCCGTCTCCGACGCGCGCACGCTGACCATCACGCCCTGGGAAAAGAACATGGTCGCCGCGGTCGAGAAGGCGATCTTCGCCTCGGACCTCGGCCTCACCCCGAACACCGCCGGCACCACGATCCGCATCAACCTGCCGCCGCTCACCGAGGAGCGCCGCAAGGAACTGTCCAAGCACGTGCACGCCGAGGGCGAGGACTGCAAGGTCGCGATCCGCAACATCCGCCGCGACGCCAACCAGCACGTCAAGGAACTGCTGAAGGACAAGAAGATCACCGAGGACGAGGAGCGCCGCAGCGAGGAGGAGATCCAGAAGCTGACGGACAAGGCGATCAAGGATGTCGACGAGGTCGTCAAGGCGAAGGAACAGGAACTGATGGCCGTCTGAGGCCGTCGTCCGATGCGTGCTCCGCCCGCTCCGCCCGCTCCGCCACGCGTTCCGCGCCATCTCGCTGTCATCATGGACGGCAACGGCCGCTGGGCCGAACGCCGCCATCGTCCGCGCGTGCTGGGCCATCGCGCCGGTGCGCGCGCGGTCAATCTGTGCATCGACTGGTGCCTGCAGCGCGGGATCGAGGCGCTGACCCTGTTCGCCTTCTCCAGCGAGAACTGGGGCCGGCCCGAGGACGAGGTCGGCGCGCTCATGAAGCTGTTCCTCAACGCGCTCGAACGCGAGGTCGATGAACTGCATCGCCGCGGCGTTCGCCTGCGTTTCATCGGCGAACGCGAGCGCTTCGCGCCCGAGATCCTCGCGCGCATGCAGGAGGCCGAGACGCGGACCGCCGGCAATCGCGCCCTGCATCTGAACATCGCCGCCAGCTACGGCGGCCGGCAGGACATCGCCCACGCCGCGCGCGCGCTGGCCGAGGACGTCGCCGCCGGCCGGATGCGTCCCGAGGAGATCGACGAGGCGGCGGTCGCCCGGCGGATGGCGCTGGCGGATCTGCCGCCGCCCGATCTGTTCATCCGTACCGGCGGCGATCGTCGCATCAGCAATTTCCTGCTCTGGCAGCTCGCCTACACCGAGCTGTGGTTCACCGAGATCCTGTGGCCCGAACTCGACGCCGCGACCCTGGACCGGGCGCTCGAGGATTTCGCCGGGCGCGAACGCCGCTTCGGTCTCACCAGCGCGCAGGTCGGCCACGGTGCCGTCCCGCCTCCCCTTCCCGCCGACAGGACCGATCCATGACCCGGACGCGTTTGCTGGCCGCTCTGGTCATGGCCCCCCTGGCGATCTGCGCCGTGCTGTTCCTGCCGACGCCGTGGATGGCCGCGCTCAGCGCCGCCGCCTTCCTGGTCGGGCTGTGGGAGTGGCTGAAGCTCACCGACATCGAGGACCCGATCGCCCGCGGCGTGCTGCTGGTGGTCAACCTGCTGCTGATGGTCGTCCTGGTCTGGGCCTCGCGCTCGAACAGCGGCGGCTCGTTCATCCTGTTCAAGCTGATGGTGCTGATCGGGGTGATCTGGTGGCTGCTCGCGGTGCTGTGGCTGCGTCATTACGAGTTCGCCTCCGACCACAACACCCACGCCCGCGTCTTCAAGCTGGCCGCCGCCACCCTCAGCGTGATCCCGGCCTGGTGCGCGCTGGTGCTGATCCACGCCGGCCAGATCGGCCTGGGGGTCGGCCAGGCCGCCGCCAGCCAGCCCAACGGCCAGCGCTGGCTGCTGCTGGCGCTGATGATCGTCTGGGCCGCCGACTCCGGCGCCTATTTCGCCGGCCGCCGGTTCGGGCGCAACAAGCTGAGTCCGCGGATCAGCCCGAACAAGACCATCGAGGGTCTGATCGGCGGCGCCATCGCCGGCATGCTCGTGGCGCTGGCGGCGGCACCGTTCGCCGGGGCCACGCTCAAGCAACTGCCCTACGTCGCCATCGTCGCGATCTGGACGATCCTGTTCTCGGTGGTCGGCGACCTGTTCGAGAGCCTGCTCAAGCGCCATGTCGGGGTGAAGGACTCCAGCCATCTGATCCCGGGCCACGGCGGCGTGCTCGACCGCATCGACAGCATCCTGGCCGCGCTGCCGGTGTTCGCGCTGGGCAAGCTGCTGTTCGGATTCTGAAACTCGATGCCCGCACCACGGTCCATGACCGCCATGTCCCCGTCCCCGACCGCCATTCCGACCACCTCCGGAGCCCGCCGATGAGACGGGTGGCCGTGCTCGGCGCGACCGGGTCGATCGGAACCTCGGCGCTCGACGTGATCGCCCGCCATCCGGACCGGCTGCGCGCCGAGGCGCTGGTCGCCGGCAGCAACGCCGAGGCGTTGGTCGCGCTGTGCCGGACCCACCGGCCGGCGCATGCCGCGATCGCCGACCCCGCCGGCTATGCCGCGCTGCGCGACGGCCTGCGCGCCGCCGGTCTCGCGACCGAGGCGCATGCCGGGGCCGAGGCCATCGACGCGCTCGCGGCCGACGGCGGCAACGACACCGTGGTCGCGGCGATCGTCGGCGCGGCCGGCCTGTCGTCCACCCTGGCCGCGGCGCGCGCCGGCAAGCGGCTGCTGCTCGCCAACAAGGAATCGCTGGTGCTGGCCGGCGACCTGCTGATGGCGGCGGTCCGCGATCACGGCGCCGTCGTCGTGCCGATCGACAGCGAGCACAACGCGATCTTCCAGTGCCTACCCAACGCCGAGGCCCATGCCGGTCTCGCGCGGATCCAGCTCACCGCTTCCGGTGGCCCGTTCCGCGGCCGTTCAAGGGCGTCGCTGGCCGACGTCACGCCGGCGCAGGCGGTGGCCCACCCGAAATGGTCGATGGGCCCGAAGATCTCGGTCGACTCGGCCACGCTCATGAACAAGGGCCTCGAAGTGATCGAGGCGCATCATCTGTTCGGCCTGCCCGGAAACCGCATCGACGTGCTGGTGCATCCGCAGAGTCTCGTGCATTCGCTGGTCGAATTCGTGGATGGCTCGACGCTCGCACAGCTCGGTCTGCCCGACATGCGCACCGCGCTCGCGGTCGGTTTCGCATGGCCCGAACGCATCGCTTCGGGCGTCGCCGGACTCGATCTGCTCGCCCACGGCCGGCTCGATTTCGAACCGCCGGATCCCGACGCCTTCCCGTGCCTGCGTCTGGCGTACGACGCGCTCGACGCCGGCGGCGCCGCGCCCGCCGCGCTCAACGCCGCGAACGAGGAAGCGGTTTCAGCCTTTCTTCAGGGCCGCATCGGTTTCCTGTCGATCCCCGCTCTGGTCGAAGACGCCCTGCAACGCATGCCGCACGCCGACGCCGGTTCGCTCGACGCCCTGCTCGCCGCCGACGCCGCCGCGCGCGCGCGGACGCTCGCCACCATCGCCCGCGGGGTGCCCGCATGACCGAATTCCTCGCTTCCGCCTGGTGGCTGATCGTCGCCCTCGGCGTGCTCGTGACCTTCCACGAACTGGGCCACTACTGGGCCGCGCGCTGGTGCGGCGTGAAGGTGCTGCGGTTCTCGGTCGGCTTCGGCAGGACACTGTGGATGCGCCGCGATCGTCATGGCACCGAATGGGCGATCGCGATGCTTCCGCTCGGCGGCTACGTGCGCATGCTCGGCGAACACGATCTGGTCGACCGCAAGACCCCGGTCTCCGAGGAGGAACGCGGGCAATCGCACGATCACAAATCGGTCGGCCAGCGCATGCTGATCAGCTTCGCCGGTCCGTTCGCCAACTTCGTGCTGTGCATCGCCCTGCTGTGGGTGATGTTCGTCATCGGCCGCCCGGACTACCAGCCGACGCTGGGTCAGGTCGGCGGCATCGCCGCGGAGAGCGGCATGCGCCGGGGCGACACCCTGCTCGCGATCGGCGATCGCGACACCCCCACCTGGACCGAGGCCAGCATGGCCCTGCTGACCGCCGCGATCGATCGCGGCCGCACGCCGGTCCGGGTCCGGACCGCCGAGGGGACGGAACTCACCCGCCAGATCGACTTCTCGCGCCTGCCGTCCGACGAACTGGACCTGCCGCGGACCATGGGCCTGATCGGGATCGTGCCGCGGCACATGATGGAACCGCCGGTGATCGGCGAGGTCCGCGCCGGCTCGGCCGGGGAAGGCCTGCTGCGCGCGGGCGACCGGGTCGTGAAGATCGGCGGCACCCCGGTGCAGTACTGGTCCGACATCCCGCCGCTGGTGGCGCGCATCGGCGAGGCCGGCGGCGGCGAGATCACGGTCCTGCGCGACGGCGTCGCGAAGACCATCGCCGTGACGCCCCGCGCGGAGCCCGGCAAGGCCGGCGCCGCCCGCGTCTGGCGGCTGGGCATCGGCGCCGCCGAGGCGGGCAAGCCGCCGAAGGACGCCGTGCTGCGCTACGGCCCGCTCGAAGCGGTCCCGGCGGCGCTGCGCGAAACCCGGTTCCAGGCCGGCGAACTGTTCGCCATGATCAAGCGCGTCTTCGACGGCCGGCTGGCGGTCCAGAACACCGTTTCGGGCCCGATCGGCATCGCCCGGGCCGCCAACGTGTACGCCCAGAACGGCCTCGCGTGGTACATCAGCCTGCTCGCCCTGCTCAGCCTGAGCCTGGGCATCCTCAACCTGCTTCCGATCCCGGTCTTGGATGGGGGGCACCTGCTGTATTACCTTATCGAGTTGCTCAAGGGCAGCCCGTTAAGCGACCGTGCGATGGCCGCCGGGCAATATGTGGGGCTCGCCCTGCTGTTGGGGCTCATGGGCCTCGCGTTCTACAACGACCTGCAAGGGCTGATCCGATGACGCAAGCCAGCGCCCCGCATTTCCGGCCGTCCACGGACGACGGACCGGTCACCTGACGCGTCCGCGGACGTCTCCGCAGCCCGCCCCACCGTTACGCCACCGCCCCATTACCGGATGTCCTGATGACGCGCACGCCCAACCGCCGCCTGCTCGCCCTAGCCCTCGCCACGAGCCTGGCCTCGCTCCACGCAGCGCCGATCCTGGCGCAGACCGCGGCCCCCGCGTCCTCTTCACGTTTCACGGTCTCCGACATCCGCGTCGACGGCCTGCAGCGCATCGGCGCCGGCACCGTCTTCACCTATCTGCCGATCGAGCGCGGCGACACCATCGATTCCGCACGCATCTCCGAAGCGATGCGCGCGCTGTACAAGACCGGCTTCTTCGAGGACATCCGCTTCGACCGCGAAGGCGACATCCTCGTGATCAGCGTGACCGAACGCCCGGCGATCAACACGCTCACGCTGTCCGGCAACAAGGACATCAAGACCGAAGACCTGATGCAGAATCTCAAGGAGATCGGCATCGCCGAGGGCGAGACCTACGACCGCCTCGCGCTCGATCGCGTCACCCTCGAACTCAACCGCGCCTACAACAACCGCGGCAAGTACAACGTCGAGATCAATCCGACCATCACCCGCCTGGACCGCAACCGCGTCGACGTGACCATCAACGTCAACGAAGGCAAGGCCGCGCGCATCCGCCACATCAACCTCATCGGCAACGAGAAGTTCGAAGAGGAAGAACTGCGCGAAGGCTGGGAATCCGGCACCAGCAACTGGCTGAGCTGGTACCGCCGCGACGACCAGTACTCGCGCGAAAAGCTCACCGGCGATCTCGAGAAGCTCAACGAGTTCTATCTCGACCGCGGCTACATCGACTTCAGCGTCGACGGCACCCAGGTCGCGATCAGCCCCGACAAGCGCGACATGTACGTCACCGCCAACCTGACCGAAGGCGAGATCTACACCGTCTCCGACGTCAAGGTCACCGGCGACACCGTGCTGTCGAAGGAGCAGATCGAGCGTTACCTGCTGATCCGCTCCGGCCAGACCTTTTCGCGCACCATCCTCGAACTGAGCTCGGACTCCATCGTCGCCGCGCTCGGCAACATCGGCTACGCGTTCGCGGAAGTGAATCCGATCCCGGAGATCGACCGCGAGAAACGCACCGTCGCGATCAACCTGCAGGTGGTGCCGGGCCCGCGCGTCACCGTCCGCCAGATCCGCTTCAAGGGCAACACCCGCACCACCGACGAAGTGCTGCGCCGCGAGATGCGCCAGTTCGAGGGCGCCTGGTATTCGCAGGCGGCGATCGACCGTTCGAAGGTGCGCCTGCAGCGCCTGGGCTTCTTCGAGAGCGGTTCGGTCGAGGTCGAGACCGAGCCGGTGGCCGGCAGCAACGATCAGGTCGACGTGGTCTTCAACGTCAAGGAAACCACCTCCGGCAGCTTCACCTTCGGCTTCGGTTATTCGCAGCTGTCGGGCCTGACCACCACCCTGCAGCTGTCGCAGAACAACTTCCTCGGCACCGGCAACCAGATCGGCATCGAAGTGCAGCGCAACGCCTACCTGCAGCGCTATTCGTTCTCGTTCCTGAATCCGTATTTCACCGACGAGGGCATGTCGCTCGGCTACAACCTGTGGTGGCGCGAGCTCGACAACTCCGACTTCAACACCGCGCAATACTCCAACACCAGCGCCGCCGCGCAGGCCGTGTTCGGCGTGCCTCTGACCGAGAACGACAGCGTGTCGCTGGTGTTCGGCCTCGATCGCAACCAGATCTTCGCCTCGCCGTACTCAGGCTCGCCGCAGACGATCGTCGACTACATCGACGCCTACGACCGCAGCACCTTCCACGCCTGGCGCGCGGAACTGGGCTGGGCGCGCGACACCCGCAACGACTTCTTCACCCCGACCGCCGGTACCTACCAGCGGCTGTCCGCGGAAATCACCCTGCCCGGTTCCACCGCCGAGTACTACAAGCTCAATTACGAGTTCTCGAAGTACTGGCCGCTCAGCCGCTCGCTGGTCCTCAACACCCGCTTCCAGCTGGGCTACGGCGACAGCTACGGCAGCGACACGGTGCGCGTGATCTGCAACCTGCAGGGCAGCCCGCCGCCGATCCCGAAGCAGTACAGCGACGCCGACTGCGGCCCGAACAGCACCCTGGAACGCGTGCTGGTCGCCACCGGCCTGCCGTTCTTCGAGAACTTCTACGCCGGCGGCGTGCGCTCGGTCCGCGGCTTCCGCGACAACACCCTCGGCCCGATCGATTTCGCCGCGAACAGCTCGTTCCGCCAGCCGATCGGCGGCGCGGTGAAGACCGTCGGTTCGCTGGAAATGTTCTTCCCGCGCCTGCTCGACACGCCGTCGGCACGGGTGTCGGCGTTCATCGATGTCGGCAACGTGTTCAAGGACATCGACAGCTTCGACGCGGGCGAACTGCGCGCGTCCACCGGCGTCGCCCTGCTCTGGCGCGCACCGGTCGGCCCGATCTCGATCAGCTATGCGTTCCCCTTCAACAAGGAAGAGGACGATCAGCTGGAGCGGTTGCAGTTCACCTTCGGCGGCGCGTTCTGATCGCGGCGCTCCGATCCACGGACGGAGGCGTCCGATGACGAACGACATCCACACCGCCGAAGCGCTCGCCGAGCGCTTCGGCCTCGCCGTGCATGGCGACCGCGCGCGCGCGATCGACGGCGTCGCGACGCTCTCCCGCGCCGGTGCGACCCAGCTCGCGTTTCTCGCCAATCCCCGCTACCGCAGCCAGCTCGCCGACAGTCGCGCGGGAGTCGTGGTCCTGCGCGAGGACGATGCCAAGGGCTATGCGGGCACGGCGCTGATCGCGAAGGACCCCTATGCCGCGTTCGCGAAGATCGCGGCGCTGTTCGACCACCGCCCGGCGACCGCCATCGGCATCCACCCGAGCGCGGCGATCGACCCGGACGCGGAGGTCTCGCCGGAGGCCAGCATCGGCCCGTTCGTCGCCATCGGTCCGCGCAGCCGGATCGAGGCCGGCGCGGTTGTCGGCCCGGGCTGCGTCATCGGCGAGGACTGCATCGTCGGCGCCGGCTGCGAACTGGTCGCGCGCGTGACCCTCGTGCGCCGGGTGCGTCTCGGCCGGCGCGTGCTGATCCACCCCGGCGCGGTGCTCGGCGCCGACGGCTTCGGCCTCGCGATGGAGCATGGCCGCTGGCTCAAGATCCCGCAGCTCGGAGGCGTCGTCGTCGGCGACGACTGCGAGATCGGCGCCAACACCACGATCGACCGCGGCGCGCTCGACGACACCGTGCTCGAAGAAGACGTGCGCCTCGACAACCAGATCCAGATCGGCCACAACGTCCGCATCGGCGCGCACAGCGCGATGGCCGGCTGTTCGGCGGTGGCCGGCAGCGCCACCATCGGCCGTTACTGCCTGATCGGTGGCGGGGCCGGTATCCTTGGCCACCTCGAAGTCTGCGATCGGGTCGTGATCACCGCGATGAGCCTGGTCACCTCCTCGATCCGCGAACCCGGCGAGTATTCATCCGGTACACCGCTGATGGAGAACCGCAGTTGGCGCAGGAGCGCCGCCCGTTTCAAACAGCTCGACGCCCTGGCGCGACAGGTCGGCGGGCGCAACAAGGAACCGCAATGACCTCGACCGACGCCAGCACGCACGACGCCAGCTCCCAGGGCACCAGCGCACACGCTCCCGGCATGCCGATCAGCCTCCCGATCGGCACCTGCGAGATCCGCAAACTGCTGCCCCACCGTTTTCCGTTCCTGCTCGTCGATCGCGTGGTCGCGTTCGAGCCCGGCGTCAGCATCCGCGCCTACAAGAACGTGACCATCAACGAAGAGTTCTTCCAGGGGCATTTCCCGTCGCAGCCGGTGATGCCCGGCGTGCTGGTGATCGAAGCGCTGGCGCAGGCCGGCGGCCTGCTCTACCAGCTCACCAGCCGGATGGCCGAGGGCGCGCTCTGCGAAGACAAGCTGTTCTACCTGGTCAAGGTCGACAACGCGCGCTTCAGCCGGATGATCGTGCCCGGCGATCGCGTCGATCTCGACGTGTCGATCAAGCGGCGCATCCGCAACATGGCCCTGTACGAGGGCGTGGCCCGCGTCGACGGCCAGGAGGCCGCGCGCGCCGAGATCCTCTGCGCCGAGGCGAAGCACTGACATGTCCGCCGCATCCGTCCATCCGCTGGCGTCGGTCGATCCCTCGGCCCGGTTGGGCGCGGGCGTCGAAATCGGGCCGTTCACGGTCATCGGACCCGAGGTCGAGATCGGCGACGACACCCGCATCGGTCCGCACTGCAGCATCCTCGGCCCGACCCGGATCGGCCGCGGCAACCGCTTCCACGGCCACGCCGCGATCGGCGGCGATCCGCAGGACAAGAAATTCGGCGGCGAACGCACCGAACTGGTGATCGGCGACGGCAACGTGATCCGCGAGTTCGTCACCATCCATCGCGGCACCGGCAACGGCGGCGGCGAGACCCGCGTCGGCGACCGCAACTGGTTCCTCGCCTACGTCCACATCGCCCACGACTGCAAGGTCGGGAACGACTGCGTGTTCTCGAACAACGCGACCCTCGCCGGTCATGTCGAAGTCGGCCATCAGGTGATCCTCAGCGGCTTCGCCGGCGTGCACCAGTTCTGCCGGATCGGCGATCACGCCTTCATCGGCATGGGCGCGTTCGTCAACGGCGACGTGCCGCCGTTCCTGATGATCGCGCAGGAAGACTATGGCCGGCCGCGCGGCATCAACAGCGAAGGCCTGAAGCGCCGCGGCTTCGATCCCGAGCGCGTCTCCGCGATCAAGCGCGCCTATCGCACGCTGTACATGTCCGGCGCCAATCTCGCCGATGCGAAGCAGCAGCTCGCCACGCTGGCCGAGACCAGCGCGGACGTACGCGCCTTCCTCGACTTCATCGAACGCGGCGAACGGCCGCTGCTCCGCTAGTGCGCATCGCGCTCGTCGCAGGCGAAGCCTCCGGCGACCAGCTCGGCGCCGGCCTGATCGCGGAACTGCGCACGCGCTTCCCGCAGGCCGCGTTCGCCGGCATCGGCGGCCCGGCGATGCGCGCGGCGGGGTTCGACGCCTGGCACGACAGCCAGGAACTGGCGGTGATGGGGCTGGCTGAAGTGCTGTCGCACCTGCCGCGGCTGCTGCGCCTGCGCAGTGGCCTGCGCCGCCGTCTGCTGGCCTGGAAACCCGACGTCTTCGTCGGCATCGACGCGCCGGATTTCAATCTCGGCATCGAACGCTGGCTCAAGAATCGCGGCATCCGTACCGTGCATTACGTCAGCCCATCGGTCTGGGCCTGGCGCGAAGGTCGCGCCGCGAAGATCGGACGCAGCGCCGATCGCGTGCTCTGCCTGTTCCCGATGGAACCGCCGATCTACGCGAAGCACGCGGTGGACGCGCGCTTCGTCGGTCACCCGCTGGCCGATGCGATTCCGATGCAACCCGACCGCGCCGAGGCCCGCACCGCGCTGTCCATCGATGCAGGGCCGCCGGTGCTGGCGCTCCTGCCGGGCAGCCGGCTCGGCGAGATCGCGAAGATGCTGCCGGTGTTTCTCGACGCGGCCGAACTGATCGCGCAGCGCATGCCGGCGCTGCAGATCCTGTTGCCCGCGGCCAACCCGCAGTGCGACGCGGCGATCCGCGCGCAACTGGGGCCGCGAGCGGCGCTGGCCGCGCGCGTGCGCGTGCTCGACGGCGATGCGCAGCGGGCGATGATCGCCAGCGACGTGGTGCTGCTGGCTTCGGGGACCGCGGCGCTGGAAGGCATGCTGTGCAAGCGTCCGATGGTGGTCGGCCACCGCATCTCGCCGACGACCTATCGCATCGTGACCCGGCTCGGCCTGCTGAAATCGCGCTACGTCACGCTGCCCAACGTGCTCGCCGATGCACCCTTGATCCCGGAACTGCTGCAGCACGACTGCATCCCGGAGAAACTCGCTGCGTCCTGCCTGCGCTGGTTCGGCCAGCCGCAGACGGTCGAGGCCCTGCTGCCGCGTTTCGCGGAGATCCATGCGCGGTTGCGCTGCGACGCCTCGGCGCGCGCCGCGGACGTCGTGGCCGAACTGCTGACGCTGCCGACGCCGGCCGCGATCGCACCGTGAGTCGTCGCAAGGCCTCGCGCGACACCGGCCCCGGCGGCCTGTTCGAGGACCCGCTCGCGACCCTGGCGCGCACGCGTCCGTTGCGCATCGCCGGCGTCGACGAAGCCGGCCGCGGCCCGCTGGCCGGACCGGTCTCGGTGGCGGCCGTGATCCTCGATCCGGCACGCCCGATCGACGGCCTCGACGATTCCAAGAAACTCTCCGAAGCCGCGCGCGAAGCGCTGTTTCCGCGCATCGTCGAATGCGCGCTGGCCTGGCGGATCGAATTCGTCGAGCGCGAGGAGATCGACCGGCTCAACATCCTGCAGGCGACCCTGACCGGCATGCGTCGGGCACTGCTGGCGCTGTCGCCGGCCGCGGACCTCGCGCGGATCGACGGCAACCGCCTGCCGAAGGATCTGCCCTGCGCGGCCGAAGCGCTGGTCGGCGGCGACGCCATCGAGCCGGCGATCATGGCCGCGTCGATCCTCGCCAAGGTCGCGCGCGACCGGCGCATGCTCGCACTGCATGCGCTGCACCCGCAGTACGGCTTCGATCGCCACAAGGGGTATCCGAGCCCCGCGCATCTCGCGGCGCTGCGCGAACACGGGCCGTGCCCGGAGCATCGCCGCAGCTACGCGCCGGTGCGGGAGACCTGCGAGCGCCTGGGCCGCGACTGAGCCGAGCACGACTGCGCCGGCCGCGCCCGCGCCGCCCTCCGGCAGGCCGCGGAGGAGGAGGACCGAAGCGCGGAAAGCCCCGCCGTCAAGCCTTGCCCGCGCGACCCCCGCGGCCTACCCTGCCGGTCTGCGTTCCCGGCCCGCCGATGTCCTCCCGCTTCGTCCATCTCCACCTGCACAGCGAGTACTCGCTCGCCGACTCGACCATCCGCATCCCGGAACTGGTCCAGCGCTGCGTGGCCCAGGGCCAGCCCGCGGTGGCGATGACCGATCGCAACAACCTGTTCGCGCTGGTCAAGTTCTACAAGGCCTGCGAAGGCGCGGGCGTCAAACCGATCGCCGGCGCCGACATCAGCGTCGCCGAAGGCGATGAGACGCCCTGGAAGCTGACCCTGCTGTGCCGCGATCGCAGCGGCTATCTCGCCCTGTCCCGACTGCTCAGCCGCGCCTGGATGGAAGGCCAGCGCCACGACGGCGTGGTGGTGCGGCCGCAATGGCTGGCCGAGGCGAACGAAGGCCTGTTCGCGCTGGCCGGACGGCACAGCCAGGCCGGGCAGCTCGCCGCCGGCAACCGCCACGATCTCGCCCTGCAGTGGCTGGGCGACTGGCAGCGCCATTTCGACGACCGCCTCCACCTCGAACTCACCCGCTGCGGTTTCGACGGCGAAGAAGCATTCAACGGTTTCGCCCTGCACGCCGCCGGTCAACGCGGTCTGCCGGTGGTCGCCAGCAACGACGCCCGTTTCCTCGACGCCGACGGCTACGAGGCCCACGAGGCCCGGGTGTGCATCGCGACCGGCCGCGTGCTCGACGATCCCAAACGACCGCGCGAGTACACCGCGCAGCAGTACCTGAAGTCGACCGAAGAGATGGCCGCGCTGTTCGCGGCCGATGCGCCGGACGCGATCGACAACGCGATCGAACTGGCGAAGCGCTGCAACCTCGAACTCTCGCTCGGCAAGTACTACCTGCCGGCATTCCCGGTGCCGGACGATCACACCCTCGACAGTTGGATCCGCAAGGAAGCGCACGACGGCCTCGACGCCCGGCTGCGCAAATATCCGCTGGCGCCGGGCCACGATCGCGAGAGTTACGTGTCGCGTCTCGACATCGAACTCGACGTGATCGTGAAGATGGGCTTTCCCGGCTACTTCCTGATCGTCGCGGACTTCATCAACTGGGGCAAACAGCAGGGCATTCCGGTCGGCCCCGGCCGCGGTTCCGGCGCCGGCTCGCTGGTGGCGTGGGCGCTGGGCATCACCGATCTCGACCCGTTGCCCTACGACCTGCTGTTCGAGCGCTTCCTGAATCCCGAACGCGTGTCGATGCCCGACTTCGACATCGACTTCTGCATGGACCGGCGCGACGAGGTCATCGACTACGTCGCCGCGAAATACGGCCGCGACCGCGTCAGCCAGATCATCACCTACGGCACGATGTCGGCGAAGGCGGTGGTGCGCGATGCCGGCCGCGTGCTCGGCCTGCCCTACGGCTTCGTCGACAGCATTTCCAAGCTGATCCCGCTGCAGCCGGCCGATCCGCTGTCGCTGGAGGACGTGCTCGGCCGCAGCAAGCGCGCGCAGCAGGATCCCGAGCGTGCGATCGGCGAGATCATCGAGCGCTACAACAGCGAGGACGATGTCCGCGACCTGATCGACCTCGCGCTGCAGCTCGAAGACCTGACCCGCAACGCCGGCAAACACGCCGGCGGCGTGGTGATCGCGCCGCAGCCGCTGTCGGAATTCTGCCCGCTGTTCGCGGAACACGACGGCCAGGGCGGCGGCAAGAATCCGGTGACCCAGTTCGACAAGGACGACGTCGAAACCATCGGCCTGGTGAAGTTCGACTTCCTCGGCCTGCGCACGCTGACGATCATCGACTGGGCGGTGAAGGCGATCAACGTCCGCCGCGCGCGCGCCGGAGAAGCGCCGCTCGACATCGGCGCGCTGCCGCTCAACGACAAACCGTCGTACGAACTGTTCGCGCGCGGCGACACGGTCGCGGTGTTCCAGTTCGAATCGCGCGGCATGCGCGAACTGCTGAAACGCGCGAAACCCGACACCTTCGAAGACATCATCGCGCTCGCCGCGCTGTTCCGCCCCGGCCCGCTGGGCTCGGGGATGGATCGCGAATGGGTGGATCGCAAGCACGGCCGCACCGAGGTGAGTTACCCGCATCCGGCGCTGGAGCCGGTGCTGAAGCCCACCTACGGCGTGATCGTGTACCAGGAACAGGTGATGCAGATCGCGCAGGTGCTGGCCGGCTATTCGCTGGGCGGCGCCGACCTGCTGCGTCGCGCGATGGGCAAGAAGAAGCCCGAGGAAATGGCGAAGGAACGCGCCAAGTTCGAGGCCGGCTCGGCCGAACGCGGCGTCGACCCGAAGACCGCGACCCAGATCTTCGACCTCATGGAGAAATTCGCCGAGTACGGCTTCAACAAGTCGCACTCGGCCGCGTACGCGCTGGTCGCGTACCAGACCGCGTGGCTGAAGGTGCATTACCCGGCCGAATTCATGGCCGCGGTGCTGTCCTCGGACATGGACAACACCGACAAGGTGGTGAGCTTCCTCGACGAGGCGCGCGCGCTGCGCATCGACGTGCTGCCGCCGGACGTGAACGGTTCGAACTACATGTTCGAGGCGATCGACGACCGGACGATCCGCTACGGCCTCGGCGCGGTGAAGGGCGTCGGCCGCGGCGCCTGCGAGGCCATCGCCGAGGAACGCGCGAACGCCGGCCCTTATGCCGACCTGCTCGATTTCTGCAAGCGCGTCGACACCGCGAAACTCAACCGCCGCACGCTCGAAGCGCTGATCAGCGCCGGCGCGCTGGACGCGCTGGCGCCGAACCGCGCTTCGCTGATGCTGCAGTTGCCGGAAGTGCTGAAGGCCACCGACCAGATCAACCGCAACCGCAACGCCGGCATGGTCGACATGTTCGGTAACAGCAGCGGCGCGCCCGACATCGCCATCGATCTGCCCCGCTGCGCCGAATGGCCGCTGTCGCAGAAACTCAACGGCGAACGCGAGACGCTGGGCCACTACCTCAGCGGCCATCCGCTGGATCCGTACCGCGACGAGCTGCAGACCCTGGTCGGCACCGATCTGGGCAAGCTCGACCAGTTGTACGAGAGCGCCGCGCCTTCGCGCGGCCGCGGTCGCGGCGACGGCGAGGACGGCGGTGGCCGCCAATGGCGCGCGGAAGCGACCGTGATCCTCGCCGGGCAGGTGGTCGGCATGCGCAAGCGCGGCGATTCGCAGGCCTTCGTGCAACTGGAGGACGGTCGCGGGCGGATCGAGTGCGCGTTCTTCGCCGAGGCCTATTTCGAATACCAGACCCTGCTCACCCGCGACCGCATCCTCGTGATCGAGGGCGGCCTGCGCGAGGACGAGTTCAGCGGCGGCTTCGCGCTGCGCGCGCGGCGTTGCTGGGATTTCCGCCAGATCTGCGCGCAACAGGCGCAGCGACTGTCGCTGCGTCTGGATCTGCGCGAACCCGGGCTGATGCGCGCGGTCGAGGATCTGCTCGCCCGCCACCGCCCCGGCCAGACCCCGCTCCGCCTCGATCTGCTGTTGCCGCAGGGCGCCGCCGGCACCCTCGATCTCAACGGCGGCCAGTCGGTGCGGGTCGAAGCCGACCTGCCCAGCGCCCTGCGCGCCCTGCCCGGCGTGCGCACGGTCAAGGTCGCGATGACCAAACCCTGGGCCGGCACGGGCAACGCCTGAGGGAACGCGCCCTCCGGGCCGGACGGCGCGGAGGCCCCCGGCAGGACGGACCCGGCATACCCCCCCGTACAGCGATTCCGCCCCCCGGTCCGTTAGACTGGCCAGCCGAACGACAGACTCAGGCCAAGGACCGCCGACCGCGCCGTATGAACCCGAATTACCTCGATTTCGAACAGCCCATCGCCGACCTCGAAGCGAAGATCCGCGAACTGCGTCAGGCCAGCGCGGGCCCTGCGGTCAACATCGACACCGAAGTCCGCGCACTGGAAGACAAACTGCGTCTGCGCACCGCGCAGATCTTCCGCGATCTCAGCGCCTGGCAGGTCTCGCAGCTCGCACGGCATCCGGCGCGGCCCTACACCCTCGATTACCTGCGGGTGATGTGCGACCAGTTCCAGGAGCTCGCCGGCGACCGCGCCTTCGCCAACGACAGCGCCATCGTCGGCGGCCTCGCCCGCATCAACGGCCGCAGCGTGATGGTGATCGGCCACGAAAAGGGCCGCGACACCAAGGCCAAGGTCCGCCGCAATTTCGGCATGCCCAAGCCCGAGGGCTACCGCAAGGCGCTGCGGCTGATGAAGATGGCCGAACGCTTCCGCCTGCCGGTGCTGACCTTCATCGACACTGCCGGCGCCTGGCCGGGCATCGATGCCGAAGAGCGCGGGCAGTCCGAGGCGATCGCCCGCAATCTGATGGAAATGGCCGAACTCAAGGTGCCGGTGATCTGCACCGTGATCGGCGAGGGCGGCTCCGGCGGCGCGCTGGCCATCGGTGTCGGCGACCGCACGATCATGCTCGAATACAGCACCTACTCGGTGATTTCGCCCGAAGGCTGCGCCTCGATCCTGTGGAAGACCGCCGACAAGAAGCAGGACGCGGCCGACGCCATGGCGATCACCGCCAAACGCCTGAAGGATCTCGGGCTGATCGACAAGATCGTGCGCGAACCGATCGGCGGCGCGCACCGCAATCCGGTGCAGATGGCCAAGCGCCTGAAGGCCGTGCTGCTCAACGAACTGGACGCGCTGGAAAGCGTGCCCACGGCAGACCTGCTCGATCGCCGCTACCGCCGCCTGCGCGGCTACGGCGCCTACGAAGCCGCCTGACCGGCCGCGACCTGCGGCGCACCCCGGCGGCGGCCGCAGGTCGATTCGCACCCCGAACTTGACCCGGCTCAAGCGCCCGACGGGCGCGCGGCGGAGGATGGAACCGGATCGCCGGCGCACCGCGCCGGCGGACGTATCCGTCCCCATCGCCCGGAGCTCCGTATGGCCGTGAATCGCTCGCGCACCCCGTCGTCCCCGTCGAAAGCCTCGACCGCGAAACGTCCTGCCCGACCGCGTCCGTCCTCCGTCGCGACGGTTCTGCCATCGGTCGCGGCTCCGCCCGAAGACACGGCATCCGCCATCGCCAATCCGGCACCCGCCAACGGCAACGACGGCACGGCGATGACGCCGTCGCTGGAACCCGGACTCTCCGTGGACGCCGCGCAGCGGATGGCCGAGGTGCCGCTGACCGACGAGGACAGCACCAGCGCGCCGCTGCCGGCCGATTACCCCTACCGCACCCGCCTGCGCCGCCGCGAGTACGAACTCGAAAAGAAGAAACTGCAGATCGAACTGTTGAAGGTCCAGAGCTGGGTCAAGGACACCGGACAGCGCATCGTGGTGCTGTTCGAAGGCCGCGACGCCGCGGGCAAGGGCGGCGCCATCAAGCGTTTCACCGAACATCTCAACCCGCGCGGCGCACGCGTGGTCGCACTGGAGAAACCCAACGATCAGGAACGCGGGCAGTGGTATTTCCAGCGCTACATCGAACACCTGCCGACGCTCGGCGAGATCGTGTTCTTCGACCGCAGCTGGTACAACCGCGCCGGCGTCGAACGGGTGATGGGCTTCTGCAGCCCGGCCGAATACCTCGAATTCCTGCGCGAAGCGCCCGAATTCGAAAGAATGCTCGTGCGCAGCGGCATCCGCCTCTACAAATTCTGGTTCTCGGTCAGTCGCGAAGAACAATTGCGGCGCTTCAAATCGCGGCGCAACGACCCGCTCAAGCACTGGAAACTGTCGCCGATCGACCTGCAATCGCTCGACAAATGGCCCGATTACACCGAGGCCAAGACCGCGATGTTCTTCCACACCGATACCGCCGATTCGCCGTGGGTCGTGGTCAAGTCCGACGACAAGAAACGCGCGCGGCTGAATTGCATGCGCCATTTCCTGAGCACCCTGCCCTATCCGGGCAAGGACCCGCACATCGCGCGCAGCGCCGACCCGCTGATCGTCGGTTCCGCGGCGGACGTGCTCGCCAACGGGCAGTGACTCCGCGGCGCACAGTAGACGCGACAGCATCGGCATCGAGGCCGCGGCACAGACATGGTTCGGTGTCCCCGCGTCGGCGCTGCGGCCACAGGAAAGCCTGGCCCTGATCGTGCTGATGCGCGCCCCTTCCCGGTACACCCCTGATTGCCATCGCGAACGCTTCGAGCGGCGCTACCTCCTCGCGACGGACAGGCTCGGAAAGACCGGGCCGGCGTGGACGCCGACGGCGGCGTTGTCGCGCATGCGCCCTGCGATCTGCAGACGCGGCGCGTGATGCGAGTGCGACCGGAACGATCCCGGACACGACCCGCGTCAAGGCGATCGCGGTCGTCCGGTTCCCGCGTCGGAGGCCGTTTTTTCAGGGCCGGAACGCGTCATTCGACCAGAGCACCGCGAGATTGCCGGAAAAGCGCGGCCGGAACGCAAAAAAGTGCATGAAAACCCCTGAAAAACCGCGCCAGGGGCTTGGCGAGGGCAGGACCTTGGCCTACAGTGCGCATGCCGGCCAGTCCCGGCCAAGTACAGATCAACCATCCGACGAGGAAAAAGAATTCTCATGGCAACCAAAAAGAAAGCCGCCGCGAAGAAAGGCGCCGCCAAGCCGGCCGCCGCGAAGCCGATCAAAGAAGTGATGAGCAAGTCCGCTCTGGTCGCTCACATCGCCGGCGCGACCGAAGTCGCCGCCAAGGACGTCCGCGCCGTGCTGGCCGCGATCGAAGGCGCCGTCCATGCCTCGATCGGCAAGAAGGGCGCAGGCACCTTCGTGTTCCCGGGCCTGATGAAGATCACCGCCGTCAGCGTTGCGGCCAAGCCGAAGCGCAAGGGCATCAACCCGTTCACCGGTCAGGAAACCGTCTTCGCCGCCAAGCCGGCCACGGTCAAGGTCAAGATCCGTCCGATGAAGAAGCTCAAGGACGCTGCGGTCGCCTGATCCGCGACGCCGTTTCCACCGCCGCGGGCACGCCCGCGGCGGCACATGCCAAGGCCGGATCTCCGCAAGGAGTCCGGCCTTCGCGTTTCCGCGCATCGTCCACGTTTTCCGCACGTTTCCGCACCCGCACACCGACCACGACATGGCCAAGGCCCGCCACGCCTCCGAAGTCCGACGCTTCACCGACATCCCCAACGTCGGCCCCGCCACCGCGGCCGATTTCGCGACGCTCGGACTGCGATCGCCTGCCGAACTGGCCGAATGCGACGCCTGGGCGCTCTATCGCCGCCTGTGCCGCATCACCGGCGTGCGCCACGATCCCTGCGTCATCGACGTGTTCCTGGCCGCAACCGATTTCATGCGCGGCGCGCCGGCCCACCCGTGGTGGCACTACACGGCGCAACGCAAGGCCGCGTTCGACGGCGAGTGAGCATCGCCCGGGACGCGGCTCCGGATCACCCCGCGTTCACCGCGGTGGGCTAATCTGCACCGATCGCCCCGGAGCCCCGTCATGACCGATCCGCGCCGCCGCACCTTCCTGCGCACCGCCGCTCTGCTCACCGTCGCCGCGACCCTTTCCGGTTGCGCGGCGCTGCAGACCGCGAACGCCCTGCTCGGCAACCAGGTGTCCTTCAACGCCGCGCAATTGCAGGCGTATCTCGACCGCCACTATCCGCGCCAGTACGACCAGCTCGGCGGTCTCGTCAAACTCAGCGTGCTCAATCCGCAACTGGCCATTCCCGAAAACAGCACCCGTCTGCATCTGGACTTCGATGTCGGCCTTGACGGACTCGGCCTGCGCGGGGACAAACCCGCCGGACATTTCGCGTTGACCAGCGGGCTGCGCTACGACCCGCGCAGCAACGCGCTGTATCTGGAGGAGCCGGAACTGGAATCGGCGGACCTGCCGCTGGTCGGCGGACGCATGAATGCCACCGGTCGCGACCTCATCAACGGTTGGCTGCGCGATTACGCGCGCAAGGAACCGGTCTACCGTCTCGATGCCGACCTGCTCGACAAACTCGGCGAGCGCCGTGTCGCCGGCACCCTGATCCAGGACGGCCGCGTGGTCATCAAGCTCGACCGCTGAGCGGCGGTCAGAGCTCGAACCGGTAGGACAGCTTGACCAAGAGTTGTTCGCTGTCGCGCAGATCGAACGCGCTGCGGAATTCGTCGCCCACCGAATACGGCCCGGCACCGGCGTCGAACAGCGAACCGCCGCGCACGTAGGCCACGTACAGGTACGACAGCGGCGCGAATTCGTAGCGGTAGCGCACCTGGAAACCGAGATTGCGCAGAGCGAAATCGTCGAGGGTCTCGCTGCTGCGCACCGGCGTGCCGTCGGCGGCGACCCGCCAGGCGCGCTTGGCTTCGGCATCCAGCCCCAGCGCTTCCAGACGCACGCGGAGTTCCTGCTTGGCCCCGATCAGCCACACCGTACCAGCGCTGAGGAAGGCCTGGTCCATGCCATAGGTGCCGAGCAGATTGTCCTCCCGCCACAGCAGCCAGTCGGGATCGCGCTGCAGTTCCAGACCCGCGAAGAAGCTCAGATCGTCGTTGACCGCGTAATTCGGCTCCAGATACAGGGTCCAAGCGCCGCGATCGATCCCGCCGAGCCCTTCCGCGCCATAGCGCAGACTGCCGTAGAACGACCAGTGCTGCTTCTTCGGGAAGAACCGCTCGGCGAAGCCGAACAGCTTTCCGGGATGCCGGACCACACCGTGACCGCGGGTGATCAGATCGTCGTGCCCCGATGTCCAGCCGGAGAGTTCCAGGAACTGGTTGCCGCCGTCGCGACGCTCGCTGCCGCGATTGATCGCGAAGGCATCGGCGATCTTCACGCCATCGTCATTGACCCGACGCGACACCGCGTAGCGCCATTGATGCGAAGAGAACGGCGAATCCTCGGGCAGCCCGGTGATCCGTCGCGCCAGTTCGTAACGCGCATAGTTGAAATTGTTGCGGTCGAGAAAGCCGAAATCGTTGAGCTGCAGATCGCCGCCGGTGTGCAGCAGGTACCACTGCTGACGCCAGGCATCGTCGATCTGGTGATCGATGCGTATCTGCCCGCCGGTATCGCGCACGGTTTCGCCGGCCTGATCGATGCTCGATCCGACCAGCGCCGTGCGGACGTTCCAGCGTTCGTTCGGGGACCAGCGATGATCCAGCGACAGCACGTTCGCCTCGCGGTCGAAGAACGGCCGGTTGACCCGGGTGATCATCGCGCCCAGGCCCTGCTTGTCGAAATCCCGGGTCGCGCGCAGCGCATAGAAATCGCGACCGACCTCGTCGCCCTCGGTCGCGGCGAACACGCCGTATCCGAAACCGCCGACGCTGCCGTTGATCTTGACCGCGGCGAGCACGTCACCGGAACCGTCGCGATCGTCGCGCGGGCCGCCGACGCGGCGGGTGTAGATCAACTGCTGGGCGTTGCCGAGCGAACCGAACGGCACCTCGAAATAGCCCTGGTTCTCGGTGAAAAACGGGCGCTTGTCGCCGAAGAAGGTTTCGATCGCGCCGAAGTTGACGACGATGCCGTCGCTTTCGACCTGCCCGAAATCCGGATTGAGCGTACCGCTGAGCTGGAACTGGCCGTTCGGCTTCCAGAACAGATCCAGTCCGGCGTCGACATCGGTCTTGCCATCGACATTGTCGACCAGACCGACCACGTAAGGCGTGACCGCCAGCAGCGACTGGCTGAACTGCGGCACCTCGACCTTGCTCAGCACGCTGAGATAGCGCTGCTCGTTGAAACTGATCGCGGGCCAGGTCATGCGCTCGTTGCTGTCGCCGATCACCCGGTCGAAGGCGATGCCGATCGTGCGTTTTCCGCCGGCGTCGGCGCGCATCGGCGCGATGTGCCAGGGAATCAGCATCTCCGCGGACCAGCCGTGTTCGTCCTCGGCCACCGCATGCGTCCAGTGGCCGTCCCAGTCGCCGTTGAACTGGTTCTCGTTGCTGATCGTGCTGTCGGCGATGCCGTTCGACAGCGCAACCATGAAGTTGTAGCCGCTGCGGCCGTCGCCGTCGAAGTCCACATAGACGTTCACGCGATCGACGTTGCCGTTGCGGTCGCGCTGGAAGCGTTGCCGGGTGCGCGGAACGCCGGCCGGCTGGCGGTTGCGGAAGGCCACCGCCAATCCTTGCTCGGTGGCCATGTACCAGGCCTCGGTGACGTGCTTCGCCGGCTCGCGCGTGAGCGGCTGGGTCATGCGGAAATCGTCGATGCGCTGCGCGCCCGACCATTCCGTGTCGTCGATTCTTCCATCGATATCAAGAGCGAACGCCTGCAGCGGCATCGAGAGCACCGCCGCGAACAACAGAGCGCGCATGGCCGTGTCCCGTGTTGAAGATGCGGCGCATCGTGCGCCGTGCGGCTCACGGGGATCGACTGTCTTTAGTCATGGGAACTTTCGTCGCGACCGTCACTCGTGTCACCGCGACTGTGCGGACTTTGGCGGCAGGCGGGCGCGAGGCGCGGATGTCCGCGCCCACGCCGTCGACCGGTCACTTCCGGCGTTTGGCCTGCAGCATCGTGCCGGTGCACTTCTTCGCACCGCACTTGCACGCCCACAGTTGCTTGAGTTTGGCGGTGTGCGGTTCGGCCAGCACGATGCCGTAATTGTAGGTCAGTTCCTCGCCGGGCTGGATGTCGCGGATCGCCTCGATGAAGACCTTGTCCTTGTGCGGTTTGCCGTTGTCGTTCTCTTCCAGCACGGCCTCGCAGTTGGGCGCGCAGCTGTGGTTGATCCAGCGCGCGATGTTGCCGTCCTCGTTGGCGTCGATCACGTAGTCGTCGTTGAGCGTGAACAGGAAGGTGTGGCCGTTCTCCTGTTGTTCGCCGTAGAGCCGGTCGACCTGCTTGTGACTGCGCACCTTGCCCTTGTAGCGGACGACGCGTTCGCCCTTGCGGATCAATTCGTCGGCGAACACGCCGTTGCCGTGGATGGGCGACAGACGGGCGACGATCTTCTTCTTCGGCATGCGCGGACGAGTCCTGCGGAGAGGGGACGGCCGCTGATTATGGCCGATTTTCCGCGATCCCGCGGCGACGGCATGCGTCGCCGCGCACCGTGCTGCCGCAGATCCCCTGCGGCAGCCACACTCAGAAGATCCGGTGCCAGAGACCGGTCCAGTAGAACGCCATGCCCAGCCCGAACAGCGTCCAGAACGCGGATTTCAGGCCGCGCCAGGCCTTCCAGGCGACGAACACGGCGAGGATCGCGAGCACCCAGCGCAGCCACTGTGCGCGGGGCGCGTCGGCGGCTTCGGCGCCTGCGCGCGCCACCAGGCGGCCGAGCGCATCGTGCATCGCGCTCTGCAGCGGGCCATGAAGCGGGGTGTCGGTACGGGTGTTCATCGCGATCTCCTGCGTCCGGGAGTGGACAGGGCGCATTCTCCGGATCCGCCCACCGCGGACCATTGGCCAACGTCAGTCATCGGGGGTGATGTTCGTCACCCGCCGGCACGCCGACGGGTGACGGATGACGGCGCGGCCGGAGCCTCGGGCGGGCATCGCGCCCGAAGATTGAGCCGGGACGGCGCAAAGCGTACAATTTCGGTCCTGTTTCAATCCCCGCACGCGTCCCGATGCTCCGCGTCACCAAGCTCACCGACTACGCCACCCTCGTGCTGACCGTCCTGGCCAGTGCGCCGGAGGCCGTGCTCAGCGCCGCCGGTCTGGCCGAACGCGCCGGGCTGGAGGCGCCGACCGTGGCCAAGGTGCTGAAGCCGCTGGCGCAGGCCGGGCTGGTGCAAGCCTTCCGCGGCGCGGCCGGCGGCTACCGCCTGGCGCGGCCGGCAACCGAGATCTCGCTGGTGGAAATCGTCGAAGCCATGGAAGGGCCGCTGGCGATGACCGAATGCAGCGTGCATGCGGGCCAGTGCGGACTCGAACACTCCTGCGGCGCGCGCGCCAACTGGCGCCGGATCAACGATGTCGTCGCCGACGCGCTGCGCGAGGTCTCGCTGGCCGACATGGCGCTCCCCGCCGATGCGTCGCCGCGCAAGGCCATTCCGGTCGCGCTGGCCGCGCCCTGAGGATTTCCCATGAACACGCCCAACGCCGCCGCCCCCGAACCCGTGCAGAACGCCGAGATCCTCGAACAGCTCGGTCGCCGCTACGACGCCGGCTTCGTCACCGACATCGAGACCGACACCCTGCCGCCGGGCCTGGACGAGGACGTGATCCGCTTCCTCTCGGCGAAGAAGGAAGAGCCCGAATGGATGACCGAGTGGCGGCTCGCCGCCTACCGGCACTGGCTGACGATGACGCCGCCGCAGTGGGCCAAGCTCGAGATCGAGCCGATCGATTTCCAGTCGATCAGCTATTACGCCGCACCCAAGGGCCCGAAGTACGCGTCGCTCGACGACGTGCCGCAGGAACTGCTGGACACCTACGACAAGCTCGGCGTGCCGCTGCACGAGCGCGCGCGGCTCGCCGGGGTCGCGGTGGACGCGGTGTTCGACTCGGTGAGCGTCGGCACCACCTTCCGCAAGGAACTGGCCGAGAAGGGCATCGTGTTCTGCTCGATGTCGGAAGCCATCAGGGAACATCCCGAACTGGTGAAGCGCTATCTCGGCAGCGTGGTGCCGGTCGGCGACAACTATTTCGCCGCGCTGAATTCCGCGGTGTTCTCCGACGGCAGCTTCGTGTTCATCCCGAAGGGGGTGCGCTGCCCGATGGAGCTGAGCACCTATTTCCGCATCAACGCGATGAACACCGGCCAGTTCGAACGCACCCTGATCGTGTGCGAGGAGAACGCCTACGTCAGCTATCTCGAAGGCTGCACCGCGCCGCAGCGCGACGAGAACCAGTTGCACGCCGCGGTGGTCGAACTGGTCGCGCTGGACGATGCCGAAATCAAGTATTCGACGGTGCAGAACTGGTATCCCGGCGACGAGAACGGCGTCGGCGGCATCTACAACTTCGTGACCAAGCGCGGCGAATGCCGCGGCGCGCGCAGCAGGATCAGCTGGACCCAGGTCGAGACCGGTTCGGCGATCACCTGGAAATATCCGTCCTGCGTGCTGCTGGGCGACGATTCGACGGGCGAATTCCATTCGGTGGCGCTGACCCATCACCGCCAGCAGGCCGACACCGGCACCAAGATGATCCATATCGGCAAGCGCACCAAGTCGAAGATCGTCAGCAAGGGCATCAGCGCCGGCCGCGGCCAGAACAGCTATCGCGGGCTGGTGAAGGTCGAACGCGGCGCCGACGGCGCGCGCAACCACACGCAATGCGACAGTCTGCTGATCGGCAAGCGCTGCGGCGCGCACACCTTTCCGTACGTGGAAGTGAAGAATCCGAGCGCGACCGTCGAGCACGAAGCGACGACCTCCAAGATCAGCGACGACCAGCTGTTCTACTGCCGCAGCCGCGGCATTTCCGAGGAAGATGCGGTCTCGATGATCGTCGACGGCTTCTGCAGGTCCGTGTTCCGCGAACTGCCGATGGAATTCGCGGTGGAAGCCAAGAAACTGCTGGAAGTGTCGCTGGAGGGTTCGGTCGGATGAATGCGATCCCGCATCCGGGCGAAACCGATCTGCGGCGGCTGCTGGCCGGGCTGGCGCCGACGCTGGCCGAACGCCCGCGCGCGATCCGCACCCAGCCCGCCGACGCACCGGTGCCGGCCGACGCGATCATGCTGTTCCGCGAAGACGAAGGCCTGACCGTGGTGGTCGCCGACGATAGCGTCGACGCCGCGCACTGGGCGCAGATCACCCTGCGCATCCATTCCAGCCTCGAAGCGGTGGGCATGATGGCGGCGATCGCCACCGCGCTCGCCGAACGCGGCATTCCCTGCAACGCCGTGTCGGCCTACCACCACGATCACCTGTTCGTGCCGTGGGAACGCCGCGCGGACGCGATGCATGCGCTGCACGCGCTCAGCGAAGGGCGTCCGGCATGACCCCCAGCGATCTGATCGGCACGCTCGGCGTGTCCACCCTGCTGATCGCCTTCGTGCTCAACCAGCGGCGGACGATCTCCGAGCACTCGCGGCCCTTCCTGATCATGAACATGATCGGCGCCCTGCTCTGCGGCTGGTCCGCGTGGCTGGTGCGCTTCATGCCGTTCGTGGTCCTGGAAACGGTGTGGGCGCTGTTCGCGGCCTGGGGCCTGTGGCGCTGGCGCCCGGAATCGCAGGACTGACCCTTTCCCACCGGACCCGAGCCCGCCATGAAGACCGCGCCACTGCCGAAGATCGACCGATACCGGGTGCGCATCGCCGCGCTCATGGTGTCGGCGCTGCTGTCGGCGGCCTGCGGTCGCGACGACGCGCCCGCGGCGCCCTCCTCCGCAGCGCCGACCGTCGCGCCACCGGCCGTCGCACCGCCGACGCCCGCTTCCACCGAACCGCCGGCCACGACGGTGCCGACGCCGACGGCGACGACCCCGACGGCCGTGCCCGCGCAGTCGTTCGAGTTCGTCTTCTCGTCGCAGTCGGCCGACGAAGCGAAGGACCCGCGCATCCTCGGCTGGGAAGACAGCCCCTGCGGCATGGGCCCGCGCGCGCGCGTCGAGCGCATGCCGATCGACGATCCGGTGCTGCTGCCCGACTGGGTCGTGGAATTCGACGAGACCGGCAAGGAGCGCAGACGCTGGGGCATGCCCTACGAAGCGGCGGTCCTCGGCCTCGACGGCAATCTGCTGCGGTTCCGCGTACATGGCTACGCGCATGCCTTCTGGACCGATCCGCAGGGTCGGATCGGCACCCTCGCCGGCGGCGCGGACGCGCTGCCCGAACTGCAGGCACCGACCATCGACTGCCCGTCGCTGCCGACCTTCACCGAGTCGAGCTATCTGTACTGCTCGCTCGTCACCGACACCACGCAACGCCAGCGCCGGCTGGCATGGGAAGGCCCATGCACCTGAGCGCCAACGACCGACGAACACACGAAGCCCCCACCATGCTGACCATCGACAACCTCCACGCCCGCGTCGCCGGAAAAGAGATCCTCAAGGGGCTCTCGCTCGACGTGAAACCCGGCGAAGTCCACGCCATCATGGGCCCGAACGGCGCCGGCAAGTCCACGCTCGGCAACGTGCTGGCCGGGCGCGAAGGCTACGAGATCGAGGCCGGATCGGTGTCCTTCGACGGCCGGGACCTGCTCGCGCTGGAACCCGAAGCGCGCGCCGCCGCCGGCGTGTTCCTCGCCTTCCAGTATCCGGTCGAGATTCCGGGCGTGAACAACACCTACTTCCTGCGCAGCGCGCTCAACGCGCAGCGGAAGGCGCGCGGGGAAGCGGAACTGGACTCGATGCAGTTCCTGCGCCTGGTGCGCGAGAAACTCGCCGTGCTGCACTTGAAGGACGAACTGCTGCACCGCGGCGTCAACGAGGGCTTCAGCGGCGGCGAGAAGAAGCGCAACGAGATCTTCCAGATGGCCGTGCTGGAACCGAAGCTGGCGATCCTGGACGAAACCGATTCCGGCCTCGACATCGACGCGCTCAAGGCGGTCGCCGATGGCGTCAACGCGTTGCGCAGCCCGGATCGCGCCTTCATCGTCATCACCCACTACCAGCGCCTGCTCGATTACATCAAGCCGGACGTGGTGCACGTGCTCGCCGACGGCCGCATCGTGGAGAGCGGCGGCGCGGAACTGGCGCTGCAACTGGAAGAGCACGGCTACGCCTGGCTCAAGGATCGCGTGGCCCCGGAGAGCGCCGCCCGATGAGCGCCCTGCTCGACGCGTTCGCGAGTGCGTTCGACGCGCTGACCATGCCCGATGCCGCCGGCCTCGGCCCGGCGCGTCGCGAAGCGCTGGCCACGGCGCTGCGCGACGGCCTGCCCGGTCCGCGCAGCGAAGCCTGGAAATACACGTCCCTGCGCGGACTGGAACGACGCGCGTTCGCCCCCGCCGCCGACGCGACCGTCGACGCCGGCGCGCTGGACGCCGCGCTGGCCGCCATTCCGCATCCGCGCATGGTGTTCATCGATGGCAGGTACGCGCCCGCCCACAGCGGCGTGTCCGCGCTGGTCATGCCCGGCATCGAAGCCGGACCGCTGTCCGCGGTGCTGCGCACCGGCGAGCCCCGCGACGCGAACTTCCTCGGGCGGCGCTATGCCGGCGCCGACGCGCTGTTCGCCAACCTCAACGCCGCACTGGCGGAGGATGGCGTCGTGATCCGGCTCGACCGCGAAACCGCGGGCGCGTTCGCGGTGCATCTGGTGTTCGTCTCCAGCGGGAATGCCGCGGACACCGCCGCGCACCTGCGCCATTTCATCGACCTGCGCAACGACAGTCATCTGTTGCTGGTGGAACACCATCTCGCCATCGGCGGGCACAAGGGACTCTCCAACCACATCCTGCATCTGCACCTGGGGCAGCGCGCGCGCTGCGAACACGTGCGCGTGCAGCGCGAGGACGCCGGCGCCGCCGTGTTCGCGCGCACCGAAGCCGTGCTCGCCCGGGATGCGTCCTATGCCCGCCTCGATCTCGAACTCGGCGCCGCGCTCTCGCGGCACGAACTGGACGTGCGCCTCGAAGGCGATGGCGCCCGGTTGTCCGCCGGTGGCGTGCTGCTGGCCGACGGCAAACGCCATGTCGACACCCGCCTGGCCATCCAGCACATCGCCCGCGACACCAGCTGCGATCTGCAGTGGCGCGGCCTCGCCGCCGGGCGCGGGCGCGCGGTGTTCCACGGCGGCATCACCATTCGCGAAGGCGCCGACGGCAGCCATGCCGAGCTGTCGAACAAGAATCTGCTGCTGTCGGCGGAGGCCGAGATCGACACCCAGCCGGTGCTGGTGATCCATGCCGACGAAGTCCAGGCCGCGCATGGCGCGACCGTCGGCCAGATCGATCCGACCGCGCTGTTCTACCTGCGCTCGCGCGGCATTCCGGAAGCGGAAGCGCGCGCCCTGCTCACCGCCGCGTTCTGCCGCGAAGTACTGGCGGGCGTGCACGCCCCCGAACTGCGCGAATCGCTGACCGCCGTGCTCGACACCCACCTCGCCCGAGTGACCCCGGCATGAACGCCTCCGCTTCCGGGCACACGCCCGGCGACACCCGCGACTGGGCCGCGATCCGCGCCGACTTCCCGCTGCTGGCCCGCACGGTCCACGGCAAGCCGCTGATCTATCTCGACTCCGCCAACACCGGGCAGAAACCGGCGACCGTCATCGAGACCGTCGACGATTTCTTCCGTCGCCACAACGCCAACGTCAGCCGCGCGGTGCACACCCTCGGCACCGAGGCGACCGACGCCTACGAGGCCGCGCGCGCGAAGCTCGCCGGCTTCCTCAAGGTCCATCGCGACGAGCTGGTGCTGTGCAGCGGCACGACCTTCGCGATCAATCTGGTCGCGTATGCCTGGGCGCTGCCGCGCCTGAAACCCGGCGACGCGATCCTGCTGTCGCGGATGGAACACCACGCCAACATCGTGCCGTGGCAACTGGTCGCCGAACGCACCGGCGCGACGATCAAGGTCGCCGAGATCCGCGAAGACGGCAGCCTCGACCTCGACGCGCTGTACGCGGCGATGACGGCCGAGGTGAAACTCCTCGGCCTGACCCACGTCAGCAACGTGCTGGGCACGGTCAATCCGGTGCGCGAGATCTGCCGCGAAGCGCGCAGGCGCGGCATCGTCACCGTGATCGACGGCTCGCAGGCGGCGCCGCATCGCGCGCTCGACATCCCGTCGCTGGGCTGCGATTTCTACGCCATCACCGGGCACAAGATGTGCGGCCCCACCGGCACCGGCGCGCTGTGGGCGCGGCGCGAGCACCTCGCCGCGATGCCGCCGTTCCTCGGCGGCGGCGAGATGATCAAGGAAGTGCGCTTCGAAGGCACGATCTTCAACGACCCGCCGCACCGTTTCGAGGCCGGCACGCCGAACATCGCCGGCCACATCGGTCTCGGCGCCGCGGTGGATTATCTCGACGCGATCGGCATGGACGCGATCGAGACGCGCGAAGCCGAACTGCTCGCTCATGCCAGCGAGGAACTGCGCCGGATCGACGGGCTGCGCATCCTCGGCGATGCGCCGGAGAAGGCGGCGGTGATCAGTTTCCTGGTCGAGGGCGCGCATGCGCACGACCTCGCCACCCTGCTCGATCTCGAAGGTGTCGCGGTGCGCTCCGGCCACCACTGCGCGCATCCGCTGATGCGGTTCTACGGCGTGGCGGCCACCTGTCGTGCCTCGTTCGCGTTCTACAACACGCACGAGGAAATCGACGCTTTCGTCGCGGCGCTGCGCAAGGTGCGCGGGCTGCTCGGCTGAACGGGACACCATCATGACCGCACTCACCTTCCGCACCGCGACCCACGACGACATCCCGGCGCTGATCGCGCTGGTCACGTCCGCCTATCGCGGCGAGGTCAGCAAACAGGGCTGGACCACCGAGGCCGACATCCTCGACGGGCAGCGCATCGACGCCGACATGCTCCGCGCCGATCTGGCGCTGCCGCGCAGCGCGATCCTGCTGGCCGAAGCCGATGGCCGGCCGGTGGCCTGCGCGCACGTCGCGGTGGACGACGGCGCGGGCTATTTCGGGATGTTCTCGGTCTCGCCCGAAGCGCAGGGCGGCGGCATCGGCAAGGTCGTACTGGCCGAGGCCGAACGCATGGCCCGCGACACCTTCGGCTGCGCGCGCATGCGCATGACCGTGATCGACTGTCGCGAGGAACTGATCGCGTACTACGAACGCCGCGGCTACGCGCGCACCGGCATCAAGAAGCCGTTCCCCTACGGCGACCCGCGCTACGGCCTGCCGAAGCGCGACGATCTTCGCTTCGAGATCCTGGAAAAGACGCTGGGCGATAAGACGCTGGAGGAGCGGGCGCCATGAGCGATTGGGTGTTCGTCTGCGCGACCGGGCAACTGCTGCCCGGCGAGAAAACCGTGGCCTGGGCCGACGATGTCCCCATTCTCGTGGTCAATCTCGACGGCGAGTTGTACGCGGTCGAAGACCAATGCACGCACGACGCGTTCGAACTGTCCTCGGGCGAGATCGACCCGACCGAAGGCAGCATCACCTGCGTCCTCCACGGCGCCCGCTTCGACCTCCGCGACGGCCGCGCCCTGTGCGCCCCCGCCTACGAACCCGTGGCCAAATTCCCGGTGAAGATCGAACACGGCGGCATCTGGGTGCGCGACGATCGCGAGTGATCATCGCGCACGACGCTGATCGATGGTAGAGCGGGTTGACCAGCCATTCGGCCGTTGAACACCACCCCGCTTTCTCCACGACGCTGATAGGCAGATTATTTTTGCAGGCTGGGTGCTCGGCACCCAGCTCAAGTCATGATCAAGCTGGGTCAATGACCCAGTCCACAGCCCCATTCAAAGACTTAAGTTATTGATTATTAAAAGCATATCTGCCCCGTACCAGTACTCCCTTGGTCTTGATGGCTTGTATTGGACTTCGAAGCATTCTGCAGGAACGGAGATTTGAGCTGGGCCGGAAGTTGACTAGGCGGCAACAGAAGTGCCCCCCTTAACTGCCGGAACGGAAGATGTGCAAAGGCTCTAGGGCTTCATGCTCAAGGATCGACGAGATTGACGTCGCCGTCCGTGAGATCGGTTCAGCTTAGCGTCCCCCTGTAGAGATGGGGGACAAACCTCCATCGAGGCGCTAACATCCCGGAAGCGCCCAACCGCAAGACGCCCACGAGCGCACTCCCATGGCACGCAGCGACCTTCTTATCTCCCTTGTCCGAGCCGCTTCTAGCGGGGACCAAGCTGGTGTCCGCTCCTCTGCCGAGGCGCTCGCCGCGGATGAGCGCGCCAAGAATCATCACATCCTTGCAGACCGCCTGCAGCGCGCGCTCGCGAACGTAACGGTCAGTTCCAGCAGCTTGCTCTCTCAGCGTGATTCTGCGGGCAGTCAAGGGCGCGAAGCGATAATTGAAGCCCAGCCTCAACTGCGTATGGATCAGTTGCTGCTGCCTCTGCCAGTCAACGAAAGCGGTAGGCAACTGATCGAAGAACACGCCCGCGCCGATGTACTGCGCTCTCACGGCTATGAGCCTCGACATCGAGTGCTGCTCTCAGGCCCGCCGGGCAACGGTAAGACATCTTATGCCGAGGCCATCGCAGAAGCATTGGCATTGCCACTGTTTCTAGTGCGCTACGATGCCCTGATCGGCAGCTATCTCGGGGAAACCAACGCCCGACTTCGCAAGTTGTTCGACTACGTGAGAACGCGACCCTGTGTTCTTTTTTTCGACGAATTCGATGCAATCGGCAAGGAGCGCGGAGATACGCATGAAACGGGCGAGATCAAGCGTGTCGTCTCGTTCCTGTTGATGCAACTTGATCAGCTGCCAAGCTATGTAATTGTGATGGCGGCCACGAATCATGCCGAGTTGCTTGATCGTGCAGTCTGGCGACGTTTCCAGATGCGATTGTCATTCCCTGCGCCGGACCGCAAATCAGTCCAAGTTTTATTGGATCGGATAATCTCCCGTTGGCCTGATGCGCCAACGATGTCGCTCAGCTCCATTGCGGCGAAATTGGGCGCAGTGAACTACTCGGAAGTAGTGGATTTTTGCCAGAACGTCAGGCGTCGGCATATCTTGGGACTAGGGGGGATAGGAATCGATGAAGCGCTCAAGCATGAGCTGGAACTATGGACTGCTCGCGTCCGGCCGGAGGCCATGAATGGCGAGCGATCCGAACAAGCCGCTCCTACGGGTGGTGCCGAGAGCACAGATCGAGCGTCGCATCGGAAGACAGGCAAAGATTCCAAGACGTGAGGGCTACACGGCCGAACAACAATCCGAACGATTCGGCCCGAAGTTCGACCGTCTGCGCGATATTCTGACGCGCGACCCACAGGGATTGAGTCTCCGCGCCGATCCTGACGCAATGGCTCCCGAGCGGTTACTGGTCTTTGAGCTTCGCGGCTCGGTAGATGCTTTTGCAACGGCTGTTTCCAGAGTGGATGGCCTTGAATTCATCGATGAAGAAGCGCTCGCTGGAGATGAAAGCGACAAAGAACCCGTCGCGTATCTTCTAGTTCCAGACATGGCCGCTTTGCGGCAGATTGAATCGCTCTGGCGCAGATGGAATGCAGGTGAGCGTTTGGACATGGGATTCACGGCCTGGCGCGATGTATTCGCCCAGCTACGCGAACTTCGGCCCTGGGGCCCTCAGGATCGAGTAGACGAGCGAGATGCGATCACCTTCGTACAGGAAATTGAAGGGCACGAAGATCGTGAGTTGCTTCGCCTAGAAATCGAGCTGGTGTTTAGAGAATCCGACCACGCCGCTCAACAAGCAGAGACTTTAATCACAGCGGAGGTCGAGCGTGTCGGCGGAACGATGGTTTCCCGAGCGCGCATAAAAGAGATTGGCTACCACGCTTGCCTTGTCGATCTACCCGTTTCTGAAGTGCGAGCAATGCTTGATCGGCAAGGAGTGGCGACGGTCGAAAGTGTGATGCACATTCGCCCCCAGAGCATGCCAACAAAGCTGGAGACTGAAGATGCAGAGCCTGTAGGTGAAGCTCCTCAAATCGACGCCCTAGGTCAACCGATCTTGGCACTTCTGGATGGGGTTCCGGTCGCCAATCATCCACTCCTTGCGCGACATATCTCTATTGACGACCCTTTTGGACTCGAAGCGCTTACTGCGGTTGTCGACCGCAAGCACGGAACTGCGATGGCATCGCTGATTATTCATGGTGACCGCAATCGTGGCGAATCGCCGCTTCCACGCAAGATACATATGTTGCCCGTCATGATGGCCGAAGCGGGCCAGGACGAGGTTTTTCGTAGTGACCGCCTAATCGTCGATGTGATCTATCAGGCCGTTCGCTCTATGCGGGCAGGAGCGGAAGCGAGCGCACCTGAGGTGTTGATAGTCAACCTATCGCTTGGAAATCCGCGCCAACCTTTCCATCGATCTCTATCCGCATGGGCCAAATTATTGGACCGTTTGGCGTATGAGTACGGCATTCTATTCGTGGTCAGCGCCGGCAATGTGCTTGATGCGTTCGATGTGCCGGGCTTTGCGACACGTACAGCCTTCGAGGATTCAGCTCCCGACCCTCGCGCGAGAGCAGTACTAGGCGCCGTCGGCGGATCGATGGCTCAACGCAGGCTCTTTTCACCAGCAGAAACGGTCAATGGAGTCACAGTAGGCGCCTGCAGCCATGATGATGTGCCAGCCGCATACCGTGCGACCGCACGAAATTCGGTCGAAGCCTATTCCGACATTGAGATGGCAAATCCCTCCAGTGCATTGGGCCCTGGGTATGGTGCGGCCATAAAGCCTGATATTTTAATGCCCGGTTCGCGCGAGCATCTGTTGATGCAAGGCAACACGGGGGGCGTATTGAGAGTGAAGCCCTCAGGTCCGAGTCGGGCAGCAGGCTTGAAGGTAGCTGCACCACCAAGGCCATCTGATGAACAATTCGAGTTCTACACCAACGGAACAAGCGCTGCAGCGGCGCTGGCGTCACGCACCTGCCATCGCATTCATGACGCTCTCGAAGCAGCTTATGGCGATGCGTTCCTCGGTCTGACACATCGCCAGCGTGCCGTGCTGATCAAGGCGTTGCTGGCGCATACAGCTCAATGGCCGCAAGCCACTGCATCCATGATCCGAGATGTTATGGGCCCAGCGGATGGCAGACAACATGTCCGCCAGAAAGACAATATCCGTCGATTTCTTGGTTATGGAATCGTCGACGCCGAAGCAGCGACAGCATGCGCGGGGGATCGCGCGACATTTTGGGCAACGGGCGAGATTGCCGAGAACCAAGTGATGCATATTCCGATCCCAATTCCACTCGCAATGGCTAACAAGGCACGGCCGCATGCACTTGTTGCAACGACGGCGTGGTTCACGCCGACTAAGCCGGGAAACAGACGCTACCGAGCAGTCAGATTGAAACTTCTGAAGCCCGATATGCTGGGCAGCCTTGGCCTCGAAGAGTCATTTTCCGATCAACCAGATCACAACCAAGTCAATCGCGGAACGCTTTATCATCAGCGGTGGTATGGCGAGAAAGTGGCTGCGGTGGCAGACGGTCTTGAAATCGCTCTTCATCTTCAGCGCGAACCAGATCAAGCGGGCTTGACGATTGACGACCCAATTCCATTCGCTGTCGCGGTCACACTGACAATGCCCGGTGTGATCGAGATATACGAGCAAGTTCGTCAGAAATTGAATATTCCGTTACCTGCCAGATGATATAGGAGACAGGAGCAGGTCATAGACTACACGCGCCGTCCTCGGACGAGGTCGACATTACCGAAGGCAGCATCGCCTGCGTCCTCCACGACGCCCGCTTCGATGTCCGCGACGGCGACCTACGACCCGGCGGCTAAATTCCCGATCAAGATCGAACACGGCGGAATTTGGATCCTCGACGATCGCGAGTGACACCGATGTGTCGACCTTCAGATCGCTGCATCGCCTTGATACGTAGAGCGACCTTCAGGCTGCTGCCTGACCTCATGAAAAGCAGCGGGCTGAAGCCCGCTCTACCGACGCGATCCGGCAATCACACTCACCCCAAAACCTCAAGCCCCAGCGTCGCCAGCATCTCGACCATGCGGCCGGCCTGCACCGCCTGATCGCTCGATGCGTTGCCCTGCTCCGCGCGTTTGGCCACGCCCTGCGCGATCGCGGCGAGGCGGAAGAAGCTGAAGGCGAGCACGAACGGCCAGTCCGCGGGAATCGGTCGGCCGGTGGCCTGCGCGTAGCGTGCGAGCAGCGCGGCTTCGTCGGGAATGCCCAGCGCGGCGCGATCCAGTCCGGCCAGTCCTGGCAGCGCGGGATTGCGCGGCAGTCGCAGTGCCATGCAGAAATAGCCGAGATCCGCGAGCGAATGCCCGAGGGTCGAGAGTTCCCAATCGACGATCGCCAGCACTCGCGGTGCATCCGGATGGAACATCAGGTTGTCGATGCGGAAATCGCCGTGCACCAGCGCCACGCTGCCGTCGTCGGCGGGGCAGCGCGCCGGCAGCGCGGCGATCAGCGCATCCATCGCCGGAATCGCGCGGGTTTCGCTGGCGCGGTACTGCTCGCCCCAGCGGCGCAGCTGACGTTCGAAGTAATTGCCGGGCTTGCCGTAATCGGCGAGGCCGACGGCCGCCGGATCGATCGCGTGCAGCGCGGCCATCGCATCGATGATCGCGTCGTAAATAGCATGGCGATCGGCCGGCGACTGGTCCGGCAGCGAGGGGTCCCAGAAGATGCGGCCGTCGACGAAGTCCATCAGATAGAACATCGAACCGATGACCGCGTCGTCGGCGCACAGATGCAGCGGCCGCGCCACCGGCGCCGCGCCCCCGTGCAGCGCCTGCAGCACGCGGAATTCGCGATCCACCGCGTGCGCCGACGGCAACAGCGCGCCCGGCGGCTTGCGTCGCAGGACGTAGGTGCCGCTGGCGGCATCGATGCGATAGGTCGGATTGGACTGGCCGCCCTTGAACTTGGTCGCGGTCAGTGGGCCGCGGAAGCCGGCGACGTTCGCTTCCAGGTAGGTCGCCAGCGAATCGACGGGAAGATCGAGCGGGTGGGTCATGTCCATGTCTCGGCAGAATGCATATGCGTGGCTTTCGCAGGAGGGTTTGACCAGCCATTCGGCTGATGAACACCAGCCCCGAGGTTTTTTGCGATGGCGTCGATGGAAAAGCTCGGGGCTGAAGCCCCTCCTACAGTGGCTGGGCTTTCAGCATCGAGCGCGCGAGCGCCGCGAGGTGCACTTCGTCCGGGCCGTCGGCCAGGCGCAGCGAACGCGCGCCGGCGTAGGCCTGGGCGAGGAAGTGATCCTGCGACAGACCGCCGCCACCGTGGATCTGGATCGCGCGGTCGATCACGTTGCAGGCCATCCGCGGCGCGACGATCTTGATCATGCCGATCAGATCCTTGGCACCCTTGTTGCCGTGGACATCGAGCGCCGCCGCGGCCTGCAGCGTGAGCAGGCGCGCCTGTTCGATCTCGCAGCGCGACAGCGCGATCGCCTCCTGGGCCATGCCATGGCCGCCGAGCGGGCGACCGAAGGCCGTGCGCGTGCGCGCGCGTTCGACCATCGCTTCCAGCGCGCGCTGGGCAAGACCGATCAGACGCATGCAATGGTGGATGCGTCCGGGCCCGAGCCGTGCCTGCGCGATCTCGAAGCCGCTGCCGGCGTCGCGCAGCAGGTTCGCGACCGGCACGCGCACGTCGGTGAATTCGATCTCGACGTGGCCGTTCGGTGCATCGTCGTAGCCGAACACGGTGAGCGGGCGCACGACGCGCACGCCGGGCGTCGCCATCGGCACCAGCACCATCGACTGTCGGCGATGCACGGGGCCGTCGGGATCGGTCACGCCCATCACGATCAGCAGTTCGCAGCGCGGATCGCCGGCGCCGGTGGTCCACCATTTGCGGCCGTTGATGACGAAGTGGTCGCCGTCGCGGACGATCGGCAGGGCGATGTTGGTGGCGTCGGAACTGGCGACATCGGGTTCGGTCATCGCGAACGCGGAACGGATCTCGCCGGCGAGCAGCCGCGGCAGCCAGGGTGCGCGCTGCTCCTCCGTGGCGAAGTGCAGCAGCACTTCCATGTTGCCGGTATCGGGCGCGCTGCAGTTGAAGATCTCGGGCGCATGCAGGCTGCGCCCGGTGCGTTCGGCGATCGGCGCGTAATCGAGATTGCTCAGTCCCGCGCCGTGCGTCGCGTCGGGGAGGAACAGATTCCACAGACCCTGCGCCTTCGCCTCGGCCTTCAGCGATTCCAGCAGCGGCGGAATCGTCCAGCGCGTGGCCGGATCGGCGGCATGCGCGTGGAACGCGGCTTCCGCCGGGACGATCCGCTCGGCGACGAAGCGCGCGACCTCGGTCTGCAGCCGGCGCGAGCGTTCGGAAAAGGGGAACAGCGTGGCGACGGGTGCTGTGGTGGATTCGGCGGTCATCGGCGTTCCGGGCGTGGCGATGCCTTCAATAGTACGTCCACAGGGCGCGCTCGCCATGCAGATGCGGCAGCGCGTTCCACGACCCCATCCGCAGCCGGCCGCGATGCGGATGGAATTCCGAGAGCGCGCTGTTGCGCAGCGAGAGATTCAATTCCACCGCGCGCGTATCGGGCACGTCGAGGGCGAGCTGGGCGAGCCGCGAGATCACCCCGCCCGAGCTGAGCACCAGTGCCTCGCCGTCGCCGGCCAGGGCCTGCAGGCGCTCGCCGGCCGCATGCACGCGGTGGCCGAAGGCGTCCCAGCTCTCCGGCAGGCCGGGCAGTTCGTCGCGGGCCCAGGCCAGCAATGCCGCCTGCAGCATCGCGCCGACATCGCGGGGATCGCCGCTGCGACTGGCGATGGCGACCGGATCGTCGGCATTGCGCTCCAGCCAGGCGCTGAAGACGGCGTGATGATCGAACTCGGCGAAACCGGGATCGGCGATCGGTTCGGGCAGGTCGAGGCCCCGCGCGGCGAACGCCGCGGCCACCCCTTCGGCGGTCTGCAGATGGCGCCGCATGCCGCCGACGATCACGGTGCGGAAGTGGTGGCCGCCGCCGGCCAGCCATTCGCCCAGACGACGGGCCTGCAGGTGGCCGCGCTCGGAAAGATTGTCGTAATCGGCGGCGCCGTAACTCGCCTGGCCATGGCGGACCAGCAGCAGGCTCATGATGCGGTTCCGCGGGTGCGGCTGGGGCGGTTCGTCGACGACAGCACGGGCATGGGGGCTCGCAGGACAGCACGGGGGAACCGCATGCTACGCCGACGCCGCGACCGCCACCACGCCGCGTGCGCGGCGGGGAATCGACCGCGGAGTCGACCGCGGAATCGACCGAGGAATAGACCAGGGGACTTCCATTCGATAACGATTCTCATTAATATTTCGCTGTCGCGGTAGCCGATTCCAGCCATCCGCAGTCCCCCTGCTCTGCATCAGGCTGATGACCACTTCCTCCCCCTCTGCCCGGCTGACGCCGCTCGCCGTGGCGCTGTCCCTGACCGTCTGCGGTCCCGCGTTCGCCAACTCTCCCGCCGATGCCTCCCCGGGCGCCAACGACGCCGCCGCCGAGATCGACACCGTCGAAGTCGTCGGGACACGCGAGCGCAAGGCCGACTCGCCCAAGTACACCGAGCCGCTGAGGGACACGCCGCAGACCATCACCGTGGTCAACCGCGAGGCGATCGAGCAGCAGAACCTGCTGGGCCTGCGCGACGTGCTGAGCACGCTGCCCGGCATCACCTTCGGCGCCGGCGAAGGCGGCGGCGGTTACGGCGACAGCATCACCCTGCGCGGTTACACCGCGACCAGCGACATCACCACCGACGGCGTGCGCGACAGCGCGCTCTACACCCGCAGCGACACCTTCAACCTCGAATCGATCGAACTGATCAACGGCGCAAACTCGGCGGTGTCGGGCGCCGGGTCGGTCGGCGGCAGCATCAATCTGGTCAGCAAGACCGCGCGCGAGGGCGACGCCCACGTCTTCACCGCCGGGGTCGGCACCGACGGCTACGCCCGCGCCACCGCGGACAGCAACATCGAGCTCGGCGAAGGCATCGCCCTGCGCCTCAACGCGATGGCGCACGCCAACGATGTCCCCGGACGCGACGTGGAGCGCTTCCGGCGCTGGGGCTTCGCACCGTCGCTGGCGTTCGGGCTGGGCTCGGCCACCCGCTTCACCGTGTCCTATTTCCATCAGAGCGACGACAACATCCCGCAGTACGGCGTGCCGTACGCGCTCAACAGCTACAACGACGGCCCGCTGCCCGGCGTCGACTCCGAGACCTACTTCGGCTACCGCAACGTCTCGGCGCAGACCATCGATGCGGACATGCTGACCGCGGTGTTCGAACACGACTTCGGCGATGCGGTGACGCTGCGCAGCCTCGCGCGGATCCAGCGCGTGGATCAATACTCGAACGTGACCGCGCTGCAGGGCAGTTGGTGCCTCGACGACGGCACCAGCCCCTACTCCGGCCAGGCATGCGCGGCCGGCCAGCCCGCCGGTACCTGGTTGCCCAGCAGCGGGCCGCGCGGCTTCATCCGCGATACCCGCAACACGATCGCGGTGAGCCAGACCGATGTCACCGCGCGCTTCGCCACCGGCAGCGTGCGCCATGCGCTGGTCGGCGGCGTGTCCTTCGCCACCGAATCCTTCGAAGGCGAGAACGGCGGCGAATTCTTCAACGCCGATGGCAGCGCGCTGCCGAACACCGCCGCCGCGTATCCGTACCAGACCTTCCGCGATCCGGACAACGTCTGGCGCGGACCGCGCAACTACTTCCGCAGCGCGAAGACCGAGGGCGATCTGGACAGCGCGTCGGTCTACCTGTTCGACACCCTGAAGTTCGGCGAACGCTGGATGCTGAATCTGGGCGCGCGCTACGACCGCAATCGCGGCGCGACCACGACCTGGGTCGTGTCGACGGCGAACGCGACGCGCGGGCAGTTGATCGGCGTCAATCCGGTCGCCCGCAACGACGAGAACCTGATGTCCTATCGCGCCGGCCTCGTGTTCAAGCCGGTCGAACACGGCACGGTGTACCTGTCCTGGGCCAACAGCAAGACGCCGTCGAAGGCCTCGGTCAACGGCAGTTGCACGCTGACCAGCACCACCGGCACCGCGAACTGCGCGGTCGAGCCGGAGACGGCGATCAATCTCGAACTCGGCACGAAGTGGGAGCTGCTCGATCGTCATCTCGCGGTGACCGCGGCGATCTTCCGCAACGAGCGCCGGCAGTACCGTGTCGCCGATCCGGGCAATCCGCTGAATCCTTCGGGCGAACAGCAGCTCGACGGGCGCGCGCGGGTCGACGGCGTCGCCCTCGGCGTCGCCGGCACGCTGCGGCCCGGCTGGCAGATCTTCGCCAACTACACCTGGCTCGACAGCGAAGTGGTGCGCGGCGTGTCGTCGTTCTGCTACGACCACCCGAGCGCCGCCTGCGGCAATTCGGCGACCGATCGCGATCCGTTCGCCGGCAATCCGCTGACCAACACGCCGAAGCACTCCGGCAGTCTCTGGACGACCTACGCGCTCGGCGACTGGACCTTCGGCTACGGCGCGACCTATCAGGGCCGCTTCATCGTGCAGAACAACAGCCTGAACGGCCAGCCGCTGTTCGAGACCGACGACTACTGGGTGCATCGCGCGATGATCGGCTATGCGGTGAACGATCGCCTGTCGCTGCAGTTGAACCTCAACAACCTGCTGGACGAGACCTACTACACCCGCATCCGCAACAGCCTCACCTTCACCAACGGCATCGTCACCGCCGGCAGCGGCTGGGCCACGCCGGGCGAAGGCCGCGCCGCGGTGCTGACCGCCAGCTGGCGCTTCTGATCCCGCAGGACCGCCACGGGCACTTCCACAGGAACAGCCATGTTGATCGCCATTCCCGACGTGCTCTCCGCCGCGGACGTCGCCGACTTCCGCGGCCGCCTAGACGCCGCCGACTGGGCCGACGGCAAGGTCACCGCGGGTCACCAGTCGGCGAAGGCCAAGGACAACGCGCAGTTGCCCGAGACCTCGCCGGTGGCACGCGAGCTCGGCGCGCGGATCCTCGACGCGTTGTCGCGCAATCCGACGTTCTTCGCCGCCGCGCTGCCGAAACGCATCTACCCGCCGCTGTTCAACCGCTATGCCGGCGGACAGTCGTTCGGTTACCACGTCGACAACGCGGTGCGCTACGACCGCAGCCGCGGCGGTGCCGATCCGGTGCGCACGGATCTTTCGGCGACGCTGTTCCTCGCCGCGCCGGAGGACTACGACGGCGGTGAGCTGGAGATCGAGGACACCTACGGCACGCAGCGGGTGAAGCTGCCGGCCGGTCACATGGTGCTGTATCCCGGCACGAGTCTGCATCGCGTGCTGCCGGTGACGCGCGGCGCGCGGATCGCTTCGTTCTTCTGGATGCAGAGCATGGTCCGCGACGACGGCGCGCGGCGTCTGCTGTACGAACTGGACCTGTCGATCCGGCATCTGGGCGCGGACGTTCCGGATCACGCCGCGCTGGTGCAACTCACCGGCGTGTATCACAACCTGCTGCGGCGCTGGGCCGAGACATGAGTCCGACCGACATCGCCGCCGCACAGCGGCGGCGCGGATTCTGGCTGCGCACGCTGCACCGATGGCACTGGATCAGCGCCGCGGTCTCGCTCGCAGGCCTGCTGCTGTTCGCGGCGACCGGCATCACCCTCAATCATGCGGCGCAGATCGAAGCGAAGCCGAGCACCGAGCAGCGCACCGCGACGCTGCCGTCGTCGCTGCGCGCGGCCCTGGGCCGACGCGACGCCGGCGAGGCGCCGTTGCCGGCGGCGGTGGAGCGTTGGCTGGATGCCGAACTCGGCATCGCGTTGCGCGGACGCGACGGCGAATGGTCGCCCGAAGAGATCTACCTGTCGCTGCCGTCGCCCGGCGCCGACGCTTGGCTGAGCATCGACCGCGCCACCGGCGCGATCGAATACGAACGCACCGAGCGCGGTGCGATCGCCTATCTCAACGATCTGCACAAGGGCCGCAATGCCGGTCCGGCCTGGTCCTGGTTCATCGACGTGTTCGCGCTCGCCTGCGCGGTGTTCGCGATGACCGGCCTGTGTCTGCTGCAACTGCACGCGCGACAGCGACCGGGCACCTGGCCGTGGGTCGGCCTCGGCCTGCTGCTGCCCGTGCTGATCGCCCTCCTGTTCGTCCATTGAGTGCCCGCATGAACGCCTCTCCCATGAACGTCCGTCGCATCGTCGTCCCGCTCACCATCACCCTCGTCGTCGGCACCGGTCTCGCCGTGCCGGCCTACGCCGCCGAACTGCGCGTCGGTGTCGAGATCCCGCGACTCGAGGTCGCCGAATATCACCGCCCCTACGTCGCGGTGTGGATCGAAGGCGCCGACCAGACCGTCGCCGCGAATCTCGCGGTGTGGTATCAGCAGCGCAGCAACAGCGAAGGCCACGGCACCAAATGGCTGCCCGATCTGCGCCAGTGGTGGCGTCGCAGTGGACGCACGCTGAAGTTGCCGGTCGATGGCGTGAGCGGCCCGACCCGCCCGGTCGGCACGCACGCGATCACGGTCACCGATCGCGATCCGCGGCTCGCGCGCCTCGCGCCCGGCGACTACACGCTGGTGGTCGAGGCCGTGCGCGAAGTCGGCGGCCGCGAACTGCTCAAGCTGCCCTTCACCTGGGCGCCGAAACCGAAGGCGCAGACCGCCAACGCCAGGGGCGCCAGCGAGCTCGGCGCGATCTCGCTCACGATCAAACCCTGACCGACCGGGCCCCGACCCGCCGCATCCGCATTCCACCTGCCCCTGCCCTTTTCGACCGGAGTTTCCGATGAAATCCCGCTTCCTGCTTCCGCTCGCGCTCGCCGCCGCACTCGCCCCGTTCGCCGCCTCCGCCCACAAGGCGTGGCTGTTGCCGTCGCAGACCGTGATCGCCGGCGAGAACCCCTGGATCACCGTCGACGCCGCGGTGTCCAACGACCTGTTCTACTTCAATCACGTGCCGCTGCCGCTGGAGCGACTGGTCGTCACCGCGCCGGACGGCACGCCTGCGCCGAGCGCCAATGGCGCCACCGGCAAGTTCCGCTCGGTGTTCGACGTGGAGCTGAAACAGGAAGGCACGTATCGCATCGCGATGGTCAACGGCGGTCTGTTCGCGAGCTGGGAAGAAGACGGCAAGCCCAAGCGCTGGCGCGGCACGGCCGCGACCTTCGCGGCCGAGGTCCCGAAGGACGCGCCGAAGCTGCAGGTCTCGCAGAGCCTCGGTCGCGTGGAGACCTTCGTCACCCGCGGCACGCCGAACGACAGCGCGCTGAAGCCGTCCGGCAAGGGCCTGGAGCTGGTGCCGGTGACCCATCCGAACGATCTGTTCTCCGGCGAAGCCGCGACCTTCGCGCTGCTGATCGACGGCCAGCCGGCCGCCGGCCTCGACATCGAGATCGTGCGCGGCGGGACCCGCTATCGCAACGCCCAGAACGAGCTGAAGGTGAAGACCGGCGCGGACGGACGTTTCACCGTCACCTGGCCCGAAGCCGGCATGTACTGGCTGGAGACCGCGACCGAAGACGCGAAGACCGATGTGCCGCAGGCGACGCGCCGTCGTCTGAGTTACGTCGCCACGCTCGAGGTGCTGCCGCAGTAAGCGGCGCACGTCGGAACGGGGGACGGACGTGGAAACGATGTCGCTCGGCGGCACGACGATGGGCACGACCTGGTCGGTGCGCGCGGTGTGCCTGCCGTCGATCGATCCGCACGCGCTGCATGCGGTCGTGCAGTCGGCGCTGGACACGGTGGTCGCGCAGATGAGCCATTGGCGCGACGACAGCGATCTCGCCCGCTACAACCGCCTGCCGGCGGGCGAAGCCCTGCCCCTGCCCGACGCATTCGACGAAGTGCTGCACTGCGCGCTCGCGATCGCGGAAGCCAGCGACGGCGCCTTCGACCCGACGCTCGGCGCGCTCGTCGACGCCTGGGGGTTCGGGCCATCGCCCGCGACCGGAACGGTTCCCGCCGCGACCGCGCTCGCTCACCTGCATGCGCGCGCGGGCTGGCGCCGTCTCGCGTTCGCATCCGACGCCCATGCCCCCGGCAACGCGGCCCTGATCCAGCCCGGCGGCGTCGCGCTGGATCTGTCCGCCATCGCCAAGGGATTCGGCGCCGATCTGGTCGCGCGCCGGTTGCGCGCCCGCGCGATTCCGGCGGCGCTGGTCGAAGTCGGCGGCGAACTGGTCGGTTACGGGCGCAAACCGGACGGTGGCCGCTGGCGCGTGTTGATCGAAGGCGCCGAAGAGGAAGCATCGGAGGATGCCCCCGTCGATGCGCCACCGTTGCGGGTCGTGACCCTCGACGGCTGCGCGGTCGCCACCTCGGGCGATCGCTGGCATGCGTTCGAGCGCGACGGCACGCGCCACGCGCACACGCTGGATCCGCGGGACGGTCGCACCCTGCCCGAGCCTCCGGTCGCCACGACCGTGATCGCCGGGACCGCGATGCTCGCCGACGCCTGGTCCACCGCGCTCACGGTGATGGGCGTGGACGCAGGACTGGCGTTCGCGCAGGAACGCGATCTCGCGGTGCGCTATCTGGTGCGCGTCGACGGCACGCTGCGCGAACGGGTATCGCCGCGATTCGAAGCGCTGTCGGCCATCGCGTCATGACGGTGGCGCGCACCGCGCGGATCGCGCAGCTCGCACAGATCGGCATCCTCGTCCTGTTCGCGGCGATCGCGCTCGGCGCGTTGTCGCTGCAGCGCGCCGCGTGGCCGACGGGCGCACCGGAAACTCCGCGCCTGCTGGCCGCGATCGCGCTGACGATGCTGTATCTGGCCGCCACGACCATCGCCTGGCGCCTGCGACAGCGACGCCTCCGCGCAACCGAAACCGCACGGGTCGACGATGCGGCGCCACTGGTGATCCATGCCAGTCAGACCGGCTTCGCGCAGGGACTGGCCGAACTCACCGCCCGACGACTGCGCGAAGGCGGGCTCTCACCGGCGCTGATGCCGATGGCGTCGCTGGACACGGCACGCCTGCACGGCACCGCAATGGCGCTGTTCGTGGTCAGCACCACCGGCGAAGGCGATCCGCCCGATGCCGCGCAGGGATTCGTCGACGAGGTGATGTCGACGACACCGGCACTGGACGGACTGCGCTATGCGGTGCTGGCGCTGGGCGATCGCCGTTATGCGCACTACTGCGCGTTCGGCCATGCCCTGGAGGCCTGGCTGCGGCGCTGCGGCGCGCAACCGTTGTTCGACCTCGTCGATATCGACGACGGCGATGGCGGCGGATTGCGACGCTGGCAGCAGGATCTCGATCATCTGCCGGGCATGACCGCGGCGACGACGGCATCGGACTGGGCGCCCGCGCCGTACGCGCGCTGGCGACTGTGCGCGCGACGCACGCTGAACCCGGGAAGCCTCGGCGGCGAAGTCTCCGAACTCCATCTGTGGCCGGACGGCGATGCGATGTCCTGGACCGCCGGCGACATCGCCGAGATCGGGCCGCAGCATCCCGCGGAGGCCGTCGACATCTGGCTGCGCGATCGCGGCATCGACGGCGATGCCGAAGTCCGCTGGTGCGGACGCGCGCTTTCGCTTCACGAAGCGGTGGCGCAGGCGTACTGGCCGACCGGGGACATCGCCTTCGGCCTCGACGCGACGGCGCTCGCGGCGCAACTCAAACCCTTGCCGCATCGCGCCTACTCGATCGCCTCGATTCCCGAAGAAGGCCATCTGCGCCTGCTGGTGCGACGCATGCGCACGCCGGATGGGTGCCTCGGACTCGGCAGCGGCTGGCTGTGCGATCACGCCCTCATCGGCGAAGAGATCGCCCTGCGCATCCGGCGCAATCCCGGCTTCCATCCGCCGTCGTTCGACGCACCGCTGATCCTGATCGGCAACGGCACCGGGCTGGCCGGCCTGCGCGCGCATCTCGCCGCGCGCGCGGCCGCGCATGCGCGCGACGCCTGGTTGATCTTCGGCGAACGCCAGCGCGCCCATGACCGTTTCTGGGGCGACGAGCTGGACGCCTGGTGCGCGGACGGCACGCTGACGCGCGCGGATCTCGTGTTCTCGCGCGACGAGGGTCCGCATCGCTACGTGCAGGATCTTCTGCGCGATGCCGACGACGCGATCCGCGCCCGGGTCGCGGACGGCGCCTGCATCCTGGTCTGCGGCAGTGCCACGGGCATGGCGCCCGCGGTGGATGAGGCGCTGGGCGCCATCCTCGGCCGCGACAGGCTCGCGACATTGCGTCGCGACGGCCGTTACCGTCGCGACGTGTATTGACCGCACCGCCGCCGGACGACGGCGGCACGGGTCCATCCTGCGTCAATAGGTGGCCGGCGTGGCCATGCGCAGGACCTTCGAGCGATAGTTCATCGGCCCGACCAGATCGACGCCGCACTGCAGCCCGTACAGCCAGTCGAGCATCGTCCGCTGGGTGTCGCCGCGGAACGGCATGCCATGCTGCGGCACGATCATCACCGGATCGAGCTCGCGCACCATGTCGACCCAGAGCTTGATCACCCGGTTGCTGGCCATGTAACGACGATGGAACCCTTCCATGCACGGGCGATAGCTGTCGAAATCCTCCACGAACCCGTAGGGCGTGCCGCTGGACACCAGACCGGAGCAGATATCGCCGGAGAACAGGATCCGGCTGAGCGGGTCGTAGAACGACAGATTGCCGACCGAATGCAGGAAATGCGCGGGCAGCGCGATGAGCTCGGTGTTGCCCAGCGGAATGCGCGCGCCCTCGTCCTCCACCAGCAGATACCGCTCGCGACCGGCGTTCTCCATGTAGTGCGGCACCAGATGCGGCACGAAGCGGCCCCACAGCCGGGAACACACGACCGTCGCCTGCGTGTAGAGCAGCCATTTGTCGACCGAACCGATGATGTCCGGATCCTGGTGCGAACACAGCACCAGATCGATCTGATGCGGGCGGACGTGGCGTCCCAGCGCGAGCACCAGCGGCGTGTACAGCAGGGAGCCGCCCGGATCGATCAGCGCCGAATGGCTGCCGTGGGAGACGAGGAACTGATTGGCCTGAACGCCATCGTCGCCGCGCACCAGATCGTTGAACGCGATACAGCGATGCCCGTCGGCGTCATGCAATACGAATCCCATGGGAGATCCCGCCCTGTTGTCCTGAGTGGCGCGCAGGGTAGAGACCGGCGTCGGGTGGGTTTCTGATCCGGCTCAAAATCCGGGGAAATCCGCGGGAAATCCTCGCGAAATCGCGAGGAGCGTGATGTCACCGCCCGGAAAAACCGGCAAAAACCGCGAATGCGGATCGAAGCCCGTCACGTTTCAGCGGAACGATCGCGCAGTCGCGCGATCAGCACCTCGCCACCGCCATCCAGCGCGAAGCGCCGACGCGCGCCATCGGGCGATAGAAGCAGACTATCGCCCATCGCCGCCGTGCACCGCGTGTCGCCGCCGTCGCAGCGCGCGTGTCCGGACAGCAGATACACCAGCCACTGCTCGTGCGGTTCGACGAACAGGACCATCGAGCCCACCAGCGGGCGGTGCCACAGCTCGGCGTCGACGCAATCGCGACGCCACATCAGATTGAAATCGTGGGTGGGACCGCCGATCAGTTCGCCCTCGATCGCACGCTCGCCGGGGAAACGTACGCGGCCATGCGGCGGCAGCACTTCGCGGACCTCGCCATCGTCGAATCGCAGGCGCATGCCCTCGCCGTGCAGCAGCACCAGTTCGCGATCCACGCCCGGAAAGAGCGAAAACGGGCCATCGCGCTCGATCTCGGCGACCGACACGCGCCAGTCCCAGTCGTCGCCATCGACCGTGCCCGCACCGGACCGGCGCAGGATCTCGCGGGTCCAGCCGAAGCCGTTGCGCCAACGGTCCCGGCGGTATTCGTGGGCGGGAATCGAACGCAGTCGCGGCTGCGGGCTGGCGGACATGCCGGTCTCCTGTCGTACGCGGCGAGTGTAACGGAGGCGATCGGCGCCGTTGCCGACCGCGGCTTCCGGCCCGCCCTCCTCCGCTGAGAAGGGCGGCCGGCCGCGGGGAGACGCTCAGCGCTTCTTCGGTGCCGGGACTGGCGCCCTGGCCGCCGCCGGACGGGCCGGAGCCGCGCCGCCGCCGAGCATGATCATCTCGCGGTTCTTCTCGACCGTCTTCAGGCCGATGCCCTGGACCTGAGCGAGTTGTTCGGCGCTGCGGAACGGACCGTTGGCCTTGCGCCAGGCGACGATCGCCTGCGCCTTCGAGGGGCCGACATTGACCAGCACGCGGTCGAGGGTCGCGGCGTCGGCGGTGTTGATGTTGACCTTCTCGGCGGCGAAGGCGCTGCCGACCAGGGCGAGCGACAGGGCGGCAGTGGCGATCGTGCGGCTCAGGAACTTCGGGGTGACGGTGAACAGGTTCATGGGAGATCTCCTTGTGTGATGGTTGGATTTGACGGTGTCGACCGGTTCCGGTCTTCGCTGTCGGCGACCTTGCGTCGACAGGGACAGTTTCCGGATCCGGCCGCCCCGCCCACATCGCCGAACCACCCGCCCCGGGGCAGGACGATGGCGCACACGGGGGTCGGGAAAGTCCTACCCCCGTGGCGGCCCGGGCGGGCCTCCGCACGGCGGCGTACAATGCCGGCCACCTTTTTCAGGCCGGATCGTCGCCGCATGAACATCAGCCAGATCGAGCGTTTCGTGAACGGAAAATGGGACGACGAAATCGTTCCGCAGCTCGTCGAATACATCCGCATCCCCAACAAGTCGCCGATGTTCGACAGCGACTGGGTCGCCCACGGTTACATGGACGATGCGGTCGCGCTGATGGAACGCTGGGCACGCGCGCAGGACGTGCCGGGCATGCAGATCGAGGTCGTGCGCCTGCCGGGCCGTACCCCGCTGATCTTCATCGACATCCCCGCCAGCGCGGACGCCGGTACCGGCGAGGATTGCGTGCTGCTGTACGGTCACCTCGACAAGCAGCCGGAAATGACCGGCTGGGACGACGACCTCGGTCCGTGGACACCGGTCATCAAGGGCGATCGTCTGTACGGTCGCGGCGGCGCCGACGACGGCTACGCGCTGTTCGGATCGATCGCCGCGGTGCAGGCCCTGCGCGAACAGGCGGTGCCGCACGCGCGCTGCGTGGTGATGATCGAAGCCTGCGAGGAATCCGGCAGCTACGACCTGCCCGCCTACGTCGATCACCTCGCCGCGCGCATCGGCCGGCCGTCGCTGGTGGTCTGCCTCGATTCCGGCTGCGGCAACTACGACCAGCTGTGGTGCACCACGTCGCTGCGCGGCCTCGCCGGCGGCAATCTCACCGTGAAGGTGCTCAGCGAAGGCGTGCACTCCGGCGACGCCTCCGGCATCGTGCCTTCGAGCTTCCGCGTGCTGCGCCAGTTGCTGTCGCGGATCGAGGACCAGGACAGCGGCCGCATCCTGCTGGACGGCCTGCACGTGGAGATCCCGGCCGACCGTCTCGCGCAGGCGCGCACCTGTTCGGAAGTGCTCGGCAGCGCGATCCACGACAAGTTCCCGTTCCTGCCCGGCATGTCGCCGATGCACGCGGATCTGACCGAACTGGTGCTCAACCGCACCTGGCGCCCGGCGCTGTCGGTGACCGGCGTCGACGGCATGCCGCCGCTGTCGTCGGCCGGCAACGTGCTGCGCCCCTTCACCTCGGTGAAGCTGAGCCTGCGTCTGCCGCCGACGCTCGACGGCAAGCGCGCCGGCGAACTGCTGAGCGAAGCGCTGCTGCGCGATCCGCCGTACGGCGCCGAAGTGTCGCTGAATCTCGAAAAGGATTCGACCGGCTGGAACGCGCCGACGATGACGCCATGGCTGGAACAGGCGATCGACGCATCGAGCCGCGAATTCTTCGGCCAGCCGGCGATGTATATGGGCGAAGGCGGCACGATCCCGTTCATGGGCATGCTCGGCGAGAAATTCCCGGGCGCGCAGTTCATGATCACCGGCGTGCTCGGCCCGCACTCCAACGCCCACGGCCCCAATGAATTCCTGCACATCCCGATGGGCAAGCGGGTCACCGCCTGCGTGGCGCGGGTGATCGCGGAACATCGCAACGCCAGCGTCCGCGGCGAGACCACCGGCGTGGCCGCGGTGGCCGGCGGCCACCATCACGGCGAGCACGGCTGCTGCTGAACGCCGCCGCCCGATATCGCCCACGACGCCCCGGCCCTGCCGGGGCGTCGTCGTTTGGGGGCCCGACCGGTCCGGGCGGGCCTTCACGGTGCCAGAATGCGCCTGCGTCGCCACGACGCGTCCTGCTGGGAGCATCCGCATGTTCGACGGCATTCTGGGCTACATCATCGGCGGCGCGGTCATCGGCCTGCTGGCGCGCCTGATCAAACCGGGCGCGGATCCGATGGGCTGGATCCTGACCATCCTGCTCGGCATCGGCGGCGCGGCCGTCGGCGGTTATCTCTATCCCGGCCACGGCTGGATGACATGGGCGGTCGCGATCCTCGCCGCGATCGTGCTGCTGTTCGTGTTCGAGGCGATCCGCAGGAAACGCTGAAACGATGCGCACGATGTGATGCGCACGATACAAAGCGGACGATACAGAACGCCCGGCCTTGCGCCGGGCGTTTTTCGTGCCGCAGGGTGCCGGTCACGCGGGTTCGGTCCGCGCGACCGGATGCTCAGCCCATCAACCGCCCAGCAACCGCGCCACCACCTGCTCCGCCAACGCTTCGGGCGAAGCGGCCGTCGTATCCAGACGCAGTTCCGCGGCTTCCGGCACTTCGTACGGCGAATCGATGCCGGTGAAGTTCGGAATCTTGCCGGCGCGCGCCTTGGCGTAGAGTCCCTTCACGTCGCGGCTTTCGGCGACTTCCAGCGGCGTGTCGACGAACACCTCGACGAATTCGCCGGCGTCGAACAGTTCGCGCGCGAGTCGCCGTTCGGCCCGGAACGGCGAGATGAAGCTGACCAGCACGATCAGGCCCGCATCCACCATCAGCTTCGCGACTTCGGCGACGCGGCGGATGTTCTCGACCCGGTCCTCGTCGCTGAAACCGAGATCCTTGTTGAGGCCGTGACGCACGTTGTCGCCGTCGAGCGTGTAGGTGTGCAGGCCCATCGCCATGAGCCGCTTGTCGACCAGATTGGCGACCGTCGACTTGCCCGAACCCGAGAGACCCGTGAACCAGACGCAGCGCGGCGACTGGCCCATGCTGCGCGCACGCGCGGCCTTGTCGATCTCCATGTGCTGCCAATGGATGTTGGCGGCGCGGCGGAGCGCGAAATCGAGTGTACCGGCCGCGACCGTGGCATTGGTCTGGCGGTCGATGAGGATGAAGGCGCCCAGTTCGCGATTGTCGGCATAGGACTCGAACGCCACCGGCTGGTCGAGGTGCAGATTGCAGTAGCCGACCTCGTTCAGTTCCAGCGATTTCGCGGCCAGCGGTTCCTGGGTGTTGACGTCGACGCGGTGCTTGATCTCGGTGACCGAGGCGCCGACGGTGCGCGCGCCGATCTTCAGCCAGTACGGGCGACCGGGCAGCAGGTGCTGTTCGCCCATCCACAGCAGATGCGCGGCGAACTGGTCGGCGACCTGCGGCGGCGCCGACGCGGTGGCGATCACGTCGCCGCGGCTGATGTCGATCTCGTCCTCGAGCGTGAGCGTCACCGCCTGGCCGCGCACGGCGCGGGCGAGATCGCCGTCGCCGCCGAGCACGCGCGCGACGCGCGAGCGGCGGCCCGAGGGCAGCGCGAAGATCTCGTCGCCCGGCGCCACCGAGCCGGCGACGAGCGTACCGGCGAACCCGCGGAAATTCTGGTCCGGGCGGCAGACCCACTGCACCGGCATGCGCAGGCCGGGATCGGCGCGGTCGTCGGCGATGTCGACGGTTTCCAGATGCGCCAGCAGCGTCGTGCCGGCGTACCACGGCATCCGCGACGAACGCTCCAGCATGTTGTCGCCGTTGAGCGCGGACAGCGGAATGGCGGTGACGTGCGCGATGCCGAGCTGCGCGGCCAGCGCGCGGTAGTCCTCGACGATCCGCGCGAACACCGCCTCGTCGTAACCGACGAGATCCATCTTGTTGACCGCGAGCACGACATGACGGATGCCCAGCAGCGACACGATGTAGCTGTGGCGCCGGGTCTGGGTCAGCAGGCCCTTGCGCGCATCGACCAGCACGATCGCGAGATCGGCGGTGGACGCGCCGGTGGCCATGTTGCGGGTGTACTGCTCGTGACCGGGGCAGTCGGCGACGATGAACTTGCGCCGGTCGGTGTCGAAGAAACGGTAGGCGACATCGATGGTGATGCCCTGCTCGCGCTCGGCCTGCAGGCCGTCCACCAGCAGCGCGAAGTCGATCTGTCCGTTCTGGGTGCCATGACGCAGACTGTCGGCCTCGAGCGTCGCGAGCTGATCGTCCAGCAGCAGCTTGGTGTCGTGCAGCAGGCGCCCGATCAGGGTGCTCTTGCCGTCGTCGACGCTGCCGCAGGTGATGAAGCGCAGCAGCTGTTTGCGCTCGTGCTGCTGCAGATAGGACGAAACCGCGACCTCGGCGTCGTCATGGGCGGCGATGGCGTTCATCAGAAATAGCCCTCCTGCTTCTTCTTCTCCATCGACGCAGAGGGATCGTGGTCGATCACCCGCCCCTGGCGCTCGGACGTGGTCGAGACCAGCATCTCGGCGATGATCTTCTCCAGGGTGTCGGCTTCCGACTCGATCGCACCGGTCAGCGGATAGCAGCCAAGGGTGCGGAAGCGGACCCGGCGCGTCAGCGCTGATTCGCCGTCGCGCAGCGGCAGGCGATGATCGTCGACCATGATCAGCGCGCCGTCGCGCTCGACCACCGGGCGTTCCGCGGCGAAGTACAGCGTCGGCACCGGGATCTTCTCGCGGTAGATGTAGAGCCACACGTCCAGCTCGGTCCAGTTCGAGATCGGGAACACGCGCACCGACTCGCCCTTGTGGATCCGGGTGTTGTAGAGGTTCCACAACTCCGGACGCTGGTTCTTGGGGTCCCAGCGGTGCTGCGCGGTGCGGAACGAGAAGATCCGCTCCTTCGCGCGCGACTTCTCCTCGTCGCGGCGGGCGCCGCCGATCGCGGCGTCGAAGCCGTGCAGATCGAGCGCCTGCTTCAGCGCCTGGGTCTTCATCACGTCGGTGTGGACGGTGGCGCCGTGCTCGATCGGATTGATGCCCTGGGCCACGCCGTCGGGATTGGTGTGCACCCGAAGCGGGATTCCGGTCTCCTGGGCGCGCCGATCGCGGAAGGCGATCATCTCGCGGAACTTCCAGCCGGTATCGACGTGCAGCAGCGGGATCGGCGAGCGCGCGGGCGCGAACGCCTTCTGCAGCAGGTGCAGCAGCACCGAGCTGTCCTTGCCGATCGAATACAGCATCACCGGGTTGCGGAACTCCGCGGCGACCTCGCGCAGGATGTGGATGCTTTCGGCTTCGAGCCGATCGAGATGACTCAACGCTGGAGAGGACATGGGTTCCTTGTGCGTAACGGAGGCGGCGACGCCTGCATCCCTGCAGGGTCACGGTAAAGGATAGCGGGCGCCGGTCTCGGGTGACGGGACGAGGCGCCCGATCCGGCCATCGGCAGCCTGCCAGTGCAGGCTCCCAGTATCGGCAGGCGGCCGGCGGGCCGAAAGTGCGTGCCGGCATAAGCGCATAACGAGCGCTCCTTTCCGCGGTCCGGAGACCGGGCCTAGGCTGGATTCCTGCTCAAACCGCCGCCCCCAGGCCGTCCATGTCCCCCGCCCAGCTCGCCCTGTCGTCGACCCTGCCTCCGCAGTCGCCGCTGTCCGCCGAACCCTATGCCCAGATCGCGCGTCTGGCCGACGGCCTGGACAGCGCCGGGCTGTGGTGGCTGTCCGGCTACGCGGCGGGCCTGGCGCGGGCACAGGGGCTCGCCCCGGCACTCGCCGCCGTGCCGCCGGCCGACACCGCCGCGACCGACCCGCGCGAACGCCTGACCGTGATCTACGGCAGCCAGACCGGCAACGCGCGCCGTGTCGCCGAAGCGCTGGCGGCCCGGTTCGAGGCCGAGGGCTTGCCGGTGCGCCTGCTGCGCGCCGACGCCTACCCCACCCGCGAGCTGAAGGACGAGCGTTTCCTCGCCCTGGTCGTGAGCACCCAGGGCGACGGCGACCCGTCGGACGACGCCCGCGGTCTGGTCGAATTCATCGACGGCAAGCGCGCGCCGAAACTGCCGCAGCTGCGCTACGCCGTGCTCGGTCTCGGCGATTCGAGCTATCCCCAGTTCTGCGCCATCGGCCAGCGCCTCGACGCGCGGCTCGAAGCCCTCGGCGCGCAGCGCTGGATCGCCCGCGGCGATGCCGATCTCGACATCGATCGGGTCGCCGGGCCGTGGTCGACGACCCTGTTCACCGAAGCGAAGGACGTGCTGAAGCCGAAGACGCCGAATCCGGCTTCGGCGCAGCCGGCCCTGGCCAACGTGACCCCGCTGCGCCCGCATGCGCCGACCGCCTGGTCGCGGGAGCGTCCGTTCGCGGCGGAACTGCTGTCCAATCTGCCGATCACCGGCCGCGGCTCCGACCGCGACATCCGCCATCTCGAACTCTCGCTCGCCGACAGCGGCCTCGACTACGAGCCCGGCGACGCGCTCGGCGTTTGGGTCGAGAACCCGCCGGCGCTGGTCGCCGCGATCGCCGAGACGCTCGGTCTCGACCCCGCGTCGCCGGTGAGCCACGAGGGCGAAAGCCTGCCGCTGCGCGACTGGCTCGGCCAGCGGCGCGAGATCACCCGGCTCAGCCGCCCGTTCATCGCGACCCACGCCGCGAATGCCGGCAGCGAGGCGCTCAACCGCCTGCTCGCGCCCGACCAGCGCGAGCAGCTGACCGCGTTGATGGCGGACTCCCAGATCGTCGACCTGCTCGCCGAGCATCCGGGCGCCTGGACCGCCGAAGCCCTGGTCGAGGCCCTGCGCCCGCTGCAGCCGCGGCTGTACTCGATCGCGTCCAGCCGCAAGGCCGTCGGCGAAGAAGCCCATCTCACCGTCGCCCACGTCGAATACCGGCACGGCGACGCCCTGCGCTGGGGCGCCGGCTCGCATCATCTCGCCACCCGCGAGGAAGGCGCGTCGCTGCCGGTGTTCATCGAACGCAACGAGCGCTTCCGCCTGCCGGCCGACACCTCGCGCGACGTGATCATGATCGGCCCCGGCACCGGCGTGGCGCCGTTCCGCGGCTTCGTGCAGGAACGCGACATCGTCGGCGCCACCGGCCGCAACTGGCTGCTGTTCGGCAATCCGCACGCGCGCACCGATTTCCTCTATCAGATCGAATGGCAGGACGCGCTGAAGCGCGGCGCGCTGCATCGCCTCGACCTCGCTTTCTCGCGCGATCAGGCGCAGAAGATCTACGTGCAGCACCGCCTGCGCGAGCACGGCCGCGAACTGTTCGCCTGGCTGGAGAACGGCGCGCACCTCTATGTCTGCGGCGATGCCACGCGCATGGCGAAGGACGTGCACGCGGCGCTGCTCGATGCCATCGCGACCCACGGCGGCAAGTCCGCCGAGGACGCCGCCGACTACCTCAACGACCTGCAGGCGCAGGGTCGTTACGCCCGGGACGTGTACTGATGTCCGCGCATTCGGTCGAAGACATCAAGCGCGGCAGTGGCCGCCTGCGCGGCACGCTGGTCGCGTCGCTGGAGAATCAGGTCACCGGCGCGCTGGCCGAGGACGATCAGACCCTGATCAAGTACCACGGCAGCTATCAGCAGGACGACCGCGACGTGCGCGACGAGCGCCGCCGGGCGAAACTCGAACCCGATTACTCGTTCATGATCCGCACCCGCACCCCGGGCGGCGTGGTCTCGCCGGCGCAGTGGCTGAAACTCGACGCGATCGCGACCACCTGGGCCGAACGCGGCCTGCGCGTGACCACCCGCCAGGCGTTCCAGTTCCACGGCGTGATCAAGCGCGATCTGAAGAAGACGATGCAGGCGATCAACGCCGCATTGATCGACACCCTCGCCGCCTGCGGCGACGTCAACCGCAACGTCGCGGTCGCGGCGAATCCCTACCTGTCGCAGGTCCACACCGATGTGCAGGCGCAGGCCGAAGCGCTGTCGAAGCACCTGCTGCCCAACAGCCGCGCCTACTACGAAATCTGGCTGGACGAAGAAAAGGTCGCCGGCAGCGGCGAGGAAGAGGAGCCGATCTACGGCGCGGTCTATCTGCCGCGCAAGTTCAAGATCGGTTTCGCGGTGCCGCCGTCCAACGATGTCGACGTATTCGCGCAGGATCTCGGCTACATCGCGGTGATCGAGGACGGCCGGCTCGCCGGTTACAACGTCAGCGTCGGTGGGGGCATGGGCGCCACTCACGGCGACCCCGAAACCTATCCGCGCGTCGCCAACGTCGTCGGCTTCATCACGCCGGAACACGTCATCGCGATCGGCGAGGCCGTGGTGACCACCCAGCGCGACTGGGGCAACCGCGCAGTGCGCAAGCGCGCGCGCCTGAAGTACACCATCGACGATCATGGCCTCGATGCGTTCCGCGCCGAGGTCGAGCGCCGCTCCGGCGTGACCTTCGCGCCCGCGCGCGACTTCGCCTTCGACCACAACACCGACGTGTTCGGCTGGTCCCAGGGCGACGACGGTCTGTGGCACCTCAACCTGCGGATCATCGCCGGTCGCATCTGGGACCGCGACGGCCTGCGCCATCTCAGCGGCCTGCGCGAGATCGCGCGCGCGCTCGACATCGAACATGACCGGGCCGTGGGCAGCGCTCCGGAATTCCGGCTGACCGCCAACCAGAATCTGGTGATCGCCAATCTCGATGCCGCCCAGCGCGACCTCGTCGATGCGCTGGTCCGCGACTACGGTCTCGACACGCATGTCGCCGCCTCGCCGGCGCGCAAGGCGGCGCTCGCCTGCGTCGCGTTGCCGACCTGCGGCCTCGCGATGGCCGAAGCCGAACGCTATCTGCCCGCCTTCGTCGACCGTATCGATGCGCTGCTGGCGAAGCACGGCCTCGACGGCGCCGATCTGCACATCCGCCTGAGCGGCTGCCCGAACGGCTGCTCGCGGCCGTATCTGGGCGAGATCGCGCTGGTCGGCAAGGCCCCGGGGCGCTACAACCTCATGATCGGCGCCGACCACCGCGGTCAGCGCCTGAACACCCTGTACCGCGAGAACATCGACGAGGCCGCGATCATCGACGCCCTCGACCCGCTGTTCGCGCGCTACGCCGCGGAACGCGCGCCGGGCGAACGCTTCGGCGATTTCCTCGTCCGCGGAGGCATCGTTTCCATCGACAGCACCGGCAGCCGGACGCTGCCATTGGAGTTGGTCGCATGAGTCTCCCCGACCCCGTCACCGCCGCGGAATCGCCGCAGGCGCTCGCCGAACTCAACCAGTGGCTCGCCGCGCGCAGCGCGGAGGAACGCGTCGCCTGGGCGATCGAACACCTCGCCGGCAATCACGCGCTCTCCTCCAGCTTCGGCGCGCAGGCCGCGGTCGCGCTGCACATGACCGTGCAGGCGAAACCGGACATTCCGGTGATCCTGATCGACACCGGCTACCTGTTCCCCGAGACCTACCGTTTCGTCGACGAACTCACCGAACGACTGTCGCTGAACCTGAAGGTCTACCGCCCGCAGGTCGGCATCGCCTGGATGGAGGCGCGTCACGGCAAACTGTGGGAGAACGGCCTCGAAGGCATCCAGCGCTACAACCTGCTGCGCAAGGTCGAACCGATGCAGCGCGCGTTGCGCGAACTCGGCGTGCGTACCTGGATCGCCGGCCTGCGCCGCACCCAATCGAACAGCCGCGCCGAGATCGACATCCTCGAACTGCGCGACGGCCGCTGGAAGCTGCATCCGATCGCCGACTGGACCGACCGCGACGTGTGGCAGTACCTGCAGCAGCACGACCTGCCGTATCACCCGCTGTGGCATGAAGGATATGTCTCCATCGGCGACATCCACACCACCCGGCGTCTCGAGGAAGGCATGAACGAGGAAGACACCCGCTTCTTCGGCCTCAAGCGCGAATGCGGCCTGCACGACGACTGGAGCGAGCTGGCGAAGAGCGCGTGAGCGCACATCGCACGCTCAGGGGCGGTCGATCGTCGGATCTTCGTTCGCGGTGGTGAACACGCTGGGCTGTGCCGACAACGCGGCGGCCCATTGCGCTTCGAAACCCACGGGCACGGCGACGATCACCGGCATGCCCGGCGTCGCCGACCCTTGGCGGATCACCGTCAGGGAAAATGCCTTGAGCTGCGCGTCCAACTCGGCTTCGCGCCCGGGCCGCGCCGTCACGAGCACGGCGCCCTGGCCCCACAGGCTGTCGTAATCCTTGTCGCGGATGCGTTCGTATTCCTTGCCCTGCACGATCAGCGTGGTGCCGCTGTAACGCACGGGACCATCGTCGCCGGCACAGGCGGCCAACAACAACGAGGCCGCGAGCGCGAAAGCCTGAAGGAAACGGTTCAACGGATCCGCAAGCGACATACCGATTTTCCCCTGCATCGTGTGATGGACGGCAGCATAGCGAATGCCCTGCAGGCGCGCAGCCGCGATCGACGCCGCGCTCAAATCTCGCCCTGAGCCGCCGTGATCGCGATCGCGATCACGAAGATGACGACCATGAACGCGACGAACACGCCGAGCGCGATCAGCAGAGGCATCGCCCAGCCTCGGCGGGGATAGGCCTTGCCGAACCGGGTCTTGACGACACCGATCTGTTCGCGTCCGTTCGCGAAATACCAGATCAGCAGCAGGATCAGGCCGGTCAGATTGCTCACGCGATCGATCGCCGGCGACGTCGGCAGGAACATGGCGCCGATCGAATCCACCACGGTGAAGATCACGCAGCCGATGGCCCACGCGCGCGAACGCGCGGCCTTGGCATGCTCGCCCAGCGCCTGCCAGTTCTTCATCTGCAGGATCGCACCGAAGACCGGCGTGAACAGCAGACTCCAGGCGGTGGAAGCACCGGGATTCCACAGTGCCGGCGCCGCTTCTGCATCCGACCCGATGTCGGCGACCGTCGCTTCGGGCGGCGCGTAGGGATTGACGTCGCTCATGTGTCCTCCAGGACGAACACCATACCGGCCGATGGCGATCACGCACGGCCAAACACGCAGCGAATTCAGATCTCTTCGGTATCGAAGATCAGCAGCTCGACGCCGGCATCGGCGAAATTGACCAGATCCGCGGCCGTCGCCTGTCCCTCGGGCGTCGTCAATGCCCCCTGCATCGCCGCGACCGAATCGAAACTCAGGATCGCCGCCAGATGATAGGGCGCTCCCCCCTGCAACGCACCGACGCCGCCACGGCTCACTTCGTAGCGTCGCAACCCGGCCATGCGCTTGGCCAGCGGCACGTGCTTCGAGAAATAGTAGTCGTCGAACGCCGCCGGATCGGCGGGATGGCGGTACAGCGCGATGAGCTTGGCCACGGCGGAACTCCATCGGACGGGGTGGAAAAACTGTAGCAGTTCACCTGCGCTTCCACCGTCACGATCGATGCGCGGCCTTTCCTTGCCGGCCCGCCGACCGGACCCGCCCCGATCGGTGCCGAAGCGGATTACCATGCGGGAATCGCCGGGGAACGACAGGCGGCATGACGCGAACCGCACGGCCTCAGGGGCCTTCCGTGCGACGCGATCATGGAAGACGACAGCCCTGCCGGCATGCTTGTCGACAGGGGCGTCGATATGCATGTTCGCCATGTCCTCCCCGACCGGGAGGCGCAACCAGGGAGAGGTGCCATGTTCTCGAATCAACCGCAACACATGCGGGCGGCGCTGTGGCCGGCAACGTTCGTCGCGCTGCTCGCCGCAAGCGGCTGTGCGCATGATCTTTCGCACACGACCACGGCGCCGGCGGCCACCGCATCGGTCACGGATCCGTCCGGAAAGTCCGCCGCGTTCACCTACCCCGAAAGCATCGCGAACGGCTGGACCGGCGAATGCCCGGATTCAGCGCCCGCCAGCAATCCCCGCCCCACGCCGCCCACCGTGCAGCAATCGCCCATCGACTTCACTTCGCCGGCGATTGTTCCGGTCGACGTCTCCGCGGCGGTGAGCGTCTTCCGGCCGGGAAGTTTCGATGCGCACGACAACAACATCGTCTTTTCCTCGCCGCTGCAACTGACGTGGAACGGGAACCACACCTACACCCCGCTCGGGTTCCACTTCCATTCCCCGGTCGAACACGTGCTGCCCGCACCCGCAGGCACCGGCATCGCGCCGCCGCAACTGGAGATCCACATCAAGGCGACGGACACCGCCGGCAAGGTGGTCGTGTTCGCGGTCCAGTACCAGAGCAACCGCGCGGTCACGGTCGATTCGCGGACACTGGACGCGCTCTACGACAGCATCGTCCATCGCACGCAGGGCTACCAGGGCGTGAGTCTGTTCGAGACATTGGAATTGTTCCGACGCGGGCCGTTCTACACCTATGTCGGTTCGCTGACGACACCGCCGTGCACCACCGGCGTCCGCTTCCATGTCGCGAAGACGCCATTCCAGATTCCGCCGGCGCAGATGGCGAAGGTCCTGGGCGCTCTGCACCGCACCGGCATGCCCGATCCCAACAATCGGTTTCCGCGTCAGCTGACCCGCCCAGCGCCCGTGGTCACGCTGATCACGCCGCGATCGGACTGAACGCGCATCGGGCGGACATCGTCGTCGTTGTCCGCCCGGCCGGCATCGGCCGAGGCGTGCGATTCACACCCCGGCCGCGTGCCGCCACAGCGCACGGTTGAGCGGAGCGAGCCGGCTCACCAGTCCCAGCGCGTGCCCGCGCAACAGCGTCGGCGCGAGCGCATCGTTCGAGAACACGCGATTGATCAGGCTGAACGCGTGGGCGGAGGCCGTGGCGTCGCTGCGCCGGGCGCGGGCCCAGCGCTGCAGACGGTGCGGGGCGGACCAGTCGACCTTGCGCGATTGCGCGTCGGCGACCGCGTCGCGCAGCGCGCTCACGTCGCGCAGACCGAGGTTGACGCCCTGTCCGGCCAGTGGATGGACGACGTGCGCGGCATCGCCCATCGCGAGCACGCGACCGGCGACATAGGCGTCGGCGAGCTGGCGGCGCAACGGAAAGGCGATGCGCGGCGTCAACGGCCGACAGGCGCCGAGGCGTCCGGCGAAGGCCCGGGTCAGCGCCTCGGCGAACATCGCGTCGTCGAGCGCGACCACGCGCGCGGCCTCGTCGTCGGGCAGCGTCCACACGATCGAACTGACGTTCGCCGCTTCCGGCCACGGCGCGCAGGGCAGGAAGGCCAGCGGACCGGTCGGCAGGAAGCGCTGCCACGCGGTGTCCTCGTGCGCATGTTCGGTCGCGATGTAGGCGACCACGCCGCGCTGGGCGTAGTCCTCGGTCCGCGTCGCAATGCCGGCGAGATCGCGCAGCGTGGAACGGCCACCGTCGGCGGCGATCGCGATCCGCGCCTCGACGCGCAGATCGTCGTCGAGTTCGAGCCGCACACCACCGTCGGCCACGTCCGGGTCATCCTGCGCCAGTGCGACGACGCGCGCGGGGCAGCGCAGGGTCACGTTCGATCCGCGCAGCGCCTCCCAGAGACGATCCTGCAGCAGCGCGTGTTCGACGATCCAGCCCAGTTGCGTGACCGCGAAGGCATCCGCGTCGAAGCACAGTTCGTCGCCACCGGCGGCATCCCACACGCGCATGCGGCGGTAGGGATGCGCGCGCGCGGTGGCGATCGGCGCCCACACGCCGAGGGACGCGAACAGCGCGGCGTTGTCGGGCGCGAAAGCGTAGACGCGAAGATCCGGCGTCGTCGCCGACCATGCCGGCGGTTCGGCGGATTCGATCAGCGTGACCTGCAGGCCCTGCTGCGACAGTGCGAGGGCGCAGGCCGCACCGACCACGCCACCTCCGACGATGGCGACATCGGCCCGGCGATCGCTGCGCGAACGTCGATTCATGCGGCTTCTCCGCGGCAGAGGCGCGGCACATCGCCGCGATAGCCCATCGCGCCACCGACCAGCAGCGCGCGCAGGGCGTCGTCGTGATCGATCGCGAACAGCCCCAGGCTGCGCAACGGCGAGGCCAGCGCCGCGGGGTTGGCGGTCCAGCGCGCGAGGCCGTCGGAAAAGGCGAGCGTGCGTGCGCGATCGTCCGCGCGGCGGCGCGCGTACTCGGCGAGCACGGCCGGATGGCCGGCGTCTTCGCCCCTGGCGCGTCCGGCCTCGATGCATTCGACCAGGGTCAGGGCATCGCGCAGGCCGAGATTGAATCCCTGCGCGCCGATCGGGTGCAGGGTCTGCGCGGCGTTGCCGACGAGCACCGCGCGCGGCGCGATCAATCGTTCGGCGAGCACACGCACGATCGGATAGGCGCTGCGCGGGCCGACCGCAAGCAACCGCCCCGCCCGCCAGCCGAACGCGCGCTGCAGGCGTTCGAGATAGGCGGCATCGTCGAGCGCGGCGACCGCGTCGGCCTCGTCGGTCGACACGCCATGGATGGTGCCGTAGTGCCCGTCGCCGCGCGGCAGGATCGCGGTCGGACCGTGGTCGGTCAGACGCTCCCAGGCGGTGCCGTCGGGCGGGCGGGCGGCACGGACACGGGCGACGAACAGGGTCTGCCGGTAGTCGTGGCGTTCGACCGGAATGCCCAGCGCGTCGCGAACGGTGCTGGCGGTGCCATCGGCGGCGACCACCAGACGGGCGTGGATCGCATGCGTGCCGTCGTCGTCCGAGACCCGCACCCGACGCATGCCGTCATCGCCGCCAGCATCGCAATCCATATCGAAATCGACGAAGCGGGCGGGACGATGACGGCGCAGTCGGCGCAGATCGGCGAGTTTCGACTCCAGCGCCTCGCCGAAGTCGCGCGCGACCACGACCCGGCCGAAGGCTTCGCGCCCGTGATCGGCCGCATCGAGCGCGACCCGGCCGAAGTCACCGGCACGACTGATGTGGATGCGGGCGATGGCGCCGGTGGGCGTGCGCAGTCGCGGCAGCACGTCGAGGGCCTGCAGGGCGTTCACGCTGGCCTCGGCGAGACTGAGGTTGCGCTGATCGAACACCGCCGGCAACGCACCGGGCGGCGCGGCTTCGAGCAGACCGACGTCGAGTCCCAGACGGTCGAGGGCGATGGCGAGACTGGCGCCGACCAGGCCGCCGCCGACGATCAGGACATCGTGAGACGCGGCGACGGGCGACGACGGGGGCTGCGGCACGGGGTCGGCGGGAGACATTGCGCTATGCTAACGCCTCCGTGATCTCTTCCGCCTGCGACCGCCGATGACTGCCCCCGCCTCCCTGTCTTCCTCCGGCCCCGAATCGAATGCCCGCGGTCTGCTCGCTCCCGGTCCGCTGCTGCTGGTCGCGATGATCGTGGTGGCCGCCCTGAGCCGGGTGCTGCCGCATCCGCCGAATTTCTCGCCGGTCGAGGCGATCGGTCTGTTCGGCGGCGCCTGTTTCGCGCGTCGCAGCTGGGCCCTGGCGGTGCCGCTGCTGGCGATGTTCGCCTCGGACCTGGTGCTCGGGGCGATCAACGGTGGCGTGTACTGGAGCTACATGACCGGGCTGTCGTTCTGGTCGGTCTATCTCTGCATCGCCGCCTGCACCGCGCTCGGCTTCGGCCTCCGCGGCAAGGCGAACGGCGGCAACGTGCTCGGGTATTCGCTGATCGGCTCGGTGCTGTTCTTCCTGGTCACCAACTTCTTCACCTGGTACGGCGGCACGCTGTACCCGCAGACCGGCGCCGGTCTGATCGCCGCGTACATCGCCGGCATCCCGTTCTTCCAGTGGACCGTGCTGGGCACGCTCTTCTACGCGGCGACGCTGTTCGGCGGCTTCGCGCTGCTGCGTCGACAGGTCCCGGCGCTGCGCGCGCAGACGGTGTGAGGACAACGCCTCGCCTGCGCGCGGACCTCCCGTCCGCGTGGTCGTGCCGCTGAGGACTGCTCCATGGGCAACCGTCTCTCCAAGATCTACACGAAGACCGGCGACGACGGCAGGCGTTACTCGAAGTCGCAGTGCCGCGCATCCTGCGCGGACTGCTCCGAACCGTGCGAAACGCGCGGGTTTCGCACGGCTCCGACAGTCGCCTCGTGGCGCCTGCGCGCGGACCTCCTGTCCGCGTGGTCGTGCCGCTGAGGACTGAGCCATGGGCAACCGTCTCTCCAAGATCTACACGAGGACCGGCGACGACGGCACGACCGGACTCGGTGACGGCAGCCGGGTGGCGAAGGATTCGGCGCGGGTGAATGCCTACGGCACCGTCGACGAAGCCAATTCGGCGATCGGCGTGCTGCTGGCGGTGGATCTGCCCGACGACATCCGCGCGCTGCTGACCACGGTGCAGCATCAGATGTTCGACCTCGGCGGCGAGCTGTGCATTCCCGGACACGCCGCGATCCACGATGCCGACATCGAGCGACTGGAAACGCAGCTCGATCATTACAACGACCCGCTGCCGGCACTGAAGGATTTCATCCTGCCCGGCGGCGGCGAAGCCGCGGCGCGCTGTCACCTCGCGCGGACCGTGGTGCGTCGCGCGGAGCGCGAGTGCGTGACCCTCTCGCACCACGATGCGGTGCGGCCGCAGGCGATCCGCTATCTCAACCGCCTCTCCGACCTGCTGTTCGTGCTGGCGCGGGTGCTGGCGCGTCACGCCGGTCATGGCGAAGTCCTGTGGGCCCACAGCCGTCGCTGACGGCGAGATCGATCGACCGCACGCACAGGACACGCATGGGTCTCGCCTTCTTCCCTGTCTTCACCCACACCGCCTGCCTGGCCCACGACACCGGGCCGATGCACGCGGAGTGCCCGGCGCGACTGGAAGCCGTGAACCGGGGGCTGCGCGAGACCTGGGCGGATCTGGAATGGATCGAGGCGCCACGCGCGACCCGCGGCCAACTGCTGCGCGTGCATACCGAACCGCTGCTGCATGCGGTGCTGGAGACCCGGCCGCACCAGCGCGTCTGGCTGGACCCCGACACCGTGCTGTCGCCGGCATCGGCCGAAGCCGGACTGCGCGCCGCCGGAGCGGTGGTCGCCGCGGTGGAGATGGTGATGAACGGGGAGGCCCGGCGCGCGTTCTGCGCGGTGCGGCCGCCCGGACACCACGCCACCACCTGCGCACCGATGGGGTTCTGCCTGTTCAATTCGATCGCGGTCGGCGCCGCGCACGCGCTGGAGAAATACGGACTCTCGCGGATCGCGATCGCCGATTTCGACGTGCACCACGGCAACGGCACCCAGGCGATCTTCGACCTCGAACCGCGGGTGGTCTTCGCCAGCTCGCATCAGATGCCGCTCTATCCCGACAGCGGGCACGTCAGCGATCGCGGCGTGAACAACATCTTCAACGCCCCGCTGCCGCCGGGCGCCGGCAGCGCGCAGTTCCGCGAAGCCTGGAGCACCCGCCTGCTGCCGCAGCTGGACGCCTTCCGCCCGCAACTGCTGATGATCTCGGCCGGCTTCGACGCCCACCGCCTCGACCCGCTGGCGCAGATCGAGCTGGAAGCGGCGGATTTCGCGTGGATCACCGGCGAACTGGTCGCCATCGCGGAACGCCATGCCGATGGCCGCATCGTCTCCAGTCTGGAAGGCGGCTACGACCTGCAGGGCCTGCGCGAGGCCTGCGTGGCCCACGTCGGCGCGCTGCGGGGCTGAGACGCTCCCGCGGGGAGACGCGACGTCGTCCGCGTTGCCGCTCCGGGTCGGATGCGTCAAGCTAGCCGGATATGTCCAGACCCCGGCCGAACGTGCGCAAGACTCTCCGCCTGCTGCCCCTGCCCCTGTGCATCGCCCTGTCGCTGTCCGCGCATGCGGCCGACGATCAGCCCGAAGACTGGGGCCTGTGCCCGATCGAGGATGCGGTCCCCGCGTTCGCCGAGATGCCGGAGGCGCCGGCCGACGGCCCGGCCGTCGATCGCACCACGCAGGACACCGACATCGACGGCGACACCCTGGAGGGCACCGAAGGTCAGGTGATGAACCTCAGCGGCAACGTCATGCTGCGTCGCGGCGATCAGGTCCTGTCCACCGACCGGCTGAGCTATGACCAGGAAAAAGAGACCTACACCGCCGAGGGCTCCGTGCGTTACCAGGATCGCGGCATGCGTCTGATCGCGGCCCGCGGCCATGGCGATCAGGCCAAGGACAGCCATGAACTGGAAGACATCCGGTACCAGCTGATCCGCCGGCGCGGCAACGGCGGCGCCAAGCGCATCGTGATGGACGGCAGCGAAGGGTCGCTGTTCGGCTCAACCTATTCGACCTGCCCGCCCGAGGACCGCCGCTGGGAACTACGCGCGCAGCGCATCGACGTCGACACCGAAGCCGGCATGGGCACGGCCCGCAACGCGACCCTGCGCGTGGGCAAGATTCCGGTGCTGTATCTGCCGTGGTTCCGCTTCCCGATCGACGATCGCCGCCGCACCGGCCTGCTGTACCCGGCGATCTCGTCGTCCGGACGCAACGGTTTCGACTGGCGCCAGCCGATCTACCTCAATCTGGCCCCGAACTACGACGCCACCCTCAATCCTAGGCTGATGACCAAGCGCGGCCTGCAATTGGGCGGCGAGTTCCGTTATCTCACCGAGACCGGCCGCGGCGTGTTCGATGCCGCGTTCCTGCCATCGGACGACCTGACCGAACGCGAACGCGAGACCGAGATCGCCGAGGGCGTGCCGACCGGCAACCGGCGCCGCGACAACCGCGGCTTCGCCCGGTTCGTCGGCAGCCAGAACTTCGGCCCGCACTGGCAGGCGCGGGCCAACATGGCCTGGATCAGCGATCCGCGCTATCTCGACGACGCCAGCAGCAACCTCAACAGCGGCGCCAATTCCTTCGTGACCAGCGACATCGGCCTCTACGGCCGCGGCCGCGAGTGGGAGGCGACGATCATGGCCGACCACTGGCAGTTGGCCGATTACACCCTGCGCGACACCGACCTGCCCTACAACCGCCTGCCGCGCGGGCAGGTCCGCTGGGAGCGCCGCGTCGGACGCATGTTCGCGACCGGCGTCGAGGCCGAGGTGGTGCGCTTCGACCATGAGGAATTCGCCGGCGGCAGCCGGATCGACCTGCGCCCCTACGTCAGCCTGCCGCTGGAAGGGGCCAGCTGGTTCCTGAAGCCGACCCTGGCCTGGCGCTACACCGGCTACAACCTCGAAAACGATCCGGCCCTGCCCGGCCGCGACGACCGGCCCACCCGCAGCCTGCCGGTCACGACCCTCGACGCAGGCCTGTATTTCGACCGCCACACCCGACTGGGCGATGGCGACTATCTGCACACCCTCGAACCGCGGATCTTCTATTTCAACGCACCGTACCGCGACCAGAGCGGGATCCCGCTGTTCGACAGCCGGCCGCTGACCTTCGGCTGGGGCCAGTTGTTCCGCGACAACCGCTATTCCGGCGCCGATCGCCAGGCCGACGGCAACCAGCTGACCCTCGCCGTCTCCACCCGCCTGATCCGTGAAGCCGACGGCCGCGAGAAGCTGTCCGCCAGCTTCGGCCAGATCCGCTATTTCGAGGACTCGCGGGTCACGGTGCCGGGCGAGAGCCCGATCGAGCAGGGCAAGTCCGCCTGGATCGTCGACACCAACTACGCCCCGAACGACCGCTGGACCATCGGCGCCTCCTACCAGTGGGACCCGAAAGCCGGCCGGCGCGACCTCGCCAGCCTGCGCACCCGCTACCTGATCGGCGACAAGGGCATCGTCAATTTCAGCTACCGCTACCGCCGGGACCTGCTGGAGCAGGCCGATCTGTCCTTCCTCTACCCGATCAATCCGAACTGGAGCGTGGTCGGCCGCTACTACTACTCGCTGCGCGACAACCGGCTGCTCGAAGGCATCGCCGGCGTGCAATGGGAGAGCTGCTGCATCGCGGTGCGCGTGGTCGGGCGCCGCTATCTGCGCAACCGCGACGGCGACCTCAACAGCGCCATTCAGCTGGAGATCGAACTCAAGGGGCTAGGCTCCGCAGGACCGGACACGGAAGGCCGGTTGCGCCGTGCTATCCTCGGCTATTACCGCGAGGACTTGTCCCTCGTCCCGCCGCCCCAGTCCCGCGGCGGCGATCTTCCCTCTTCAGATTCCGTCCCATGATCCGACCGCTTCGCGCTCTCCTCGCCGCCGTCCTGCTGGCCGGCAGCTTCTCCGTCCTCGCCCAGCAATCGCTCGACCGCATCGCCGCGGTGGTCGACGAGGACATCATCCTGCAGAGTGAACTGGATCGCGCGGTCGCCAACATCCGCAGTCAGTACGCCGGCCGCGAAGCACAGCTGCCGCCGGCCGACGTGCTCCAGCGCCAGGTACTCGAACGTCTGATCCTCATCCGGCTGCAGACCGCGCGCGCGGAGTCCACCGGCGTGCGCATCAGCGACGAGGAAGTCGACAGCGCGGCCACCAACATCGCCCGCCAGAACAACATCACGCTCGAACAACTGCGCCAGCAGTTGGCCAGCGAAGGCATGAGCTACGGCGACTTCCGCAGCACGCTGCGCGACGAGATCGTGGTCCAGCGCCTGCGCCAGCGCTTCGCGCAGAGCCGGATCAGCGTCAGCGATGCCGAAGTCGACGCCGCCCTGGCCGCGCAGGCCGGCGGCAACACCCAGTACCGCCTCGCCCACATCCTCGTGGCTCTGCCCGAGGGCGCCACCGCCGAACAGATCGCCACCGGCCAGCGCAAGATCGAGGGCATCAAGAACCTGCTCGACCGCGGCGAAATGGAATTCAGCGCCGCCGCCGTGCGCTATTCCGACAGTCCGAACGCGCTGGAAGGCGGCGACCTCGGCTGGCGCGCGCTCGACCAGATCCCGACCAGCTTCGCCGGCACCATCCGCGGCATGCAGACCGGCCAGATCATCGGCCCGATCCGCGGCCCCAGCGGCTTCCAGCTGATCAAGCTGGAAGAAACCCGCAACGCCGACGCCGGCGACGCCAAGATGGTCACCCAGTACCAGGCCCGCCACATCCTGATCCGCACCGAAGACGCCCGCCAGGACACCGCGGCCAAGGCCCGGCTGGAGACCCTGCGCGCCCGGGTCGCCGGCGGCGCCGATTTCGCCGAACTCGCCGGCGAGCACTCGCAGGACAACGCCAGCAAGGCGCGTGGCGGCGATCTCGGCTGGTTCGCCCAGGACGATTTCGGGCCGGACTTCGGCAGTCAGGTGTCCGCGCTGACGGACGGCCAGGTCTCCCCGCCGTTCAAGACCCAGGCCGGCTGGCATATCGTCCAGCGCGTCGGCACCCGTCAGGTCAATGCCGGCGACCAGAACCGCCGCGCACAGATCCGCGAGAGCATCGGCCAGCGCAAGCTGGAAGACGAGTGGAACCGCTTCCTGCGCGAGATGCGCGGCGAAGCCTTCATCGACATCCGCGTCGGCAACGCCGCCGCCGCAGGCTGAGGCCATGCCCCGCCGGCCCCGTCTCGCGCTGGTCCCGGGCGAGCCGGCCGGCATCGGTCCCGAACTCGTCGTCCGCGCCGCCCAGCGCGAGTGGGACGCGCAGCTGGTCTGTTACGGCGATCGCGATAGCCTGCTCCGCGCGGCCGAGGCCCTCGGCCTGCCGCTGCGGACGATCTCCCCGAACGATCCCTCGGCGGCCGGTCCCGGCCGCCTCGCCCACGTCGAAATCCCGAATCGCCGCCGCGCCGCGTTCGGCTCGCCCGAGCCGGTCAACGCGCGCAGCGTGGTGGGCGCGCTGGAAACCGCGGCCGGCGCCTGCCTTCAGGGCCTCTGCGACGGGCTGGTCACCGGGCCGGTACACAAGGCCGCGATCAACGACGGCGGCATCCCTTACACCGGCACCACCGAACTGCTGGCCGCACAGGCCGGTTGTCCAGTGGTGATGATGCTGGCCAACGACCTCATGCGGGTGGCGCTGGCCACCACCCATCTGCCGCTGCGCGCGGTCGCCGATGCGATCGACGCCGACGGACTGGAACGCACCCTGCGCATCCTGCATGCCGCGCTGCGGAACGATTTCGGCATCGCCGCGCCGCGGATCACGGTGCTCGGCCTGAATCCGCACGCCGGCGAGGACGGTCACCTCGGTCGCGAGGAACTCGACATCGTGATCCCGCTGCTCGAACGCCTGCGCGGCGAAGGCTGGCGCTTGTCCGGACCGCTGCCGGCGGATACCGCGTTCCTGCCGGCGAAACTCGCCGACTGCGACGCGGTGCTGGCGATGTATCACGACCAGGGCCTGCCGGTGCTGAAATACAGCGGTTTCGAGCGCGCCGTGAACCTGACCCTCGGCCTGCCCTATCCGCGGGTCGCGGTCGATCACGGCACCGCGCTGGAACTGGCCGGTCGCGGCATCGCCGATCCGTCCAGCCTGTTCGCCGCGATCGAAACCTGCACCCGGCTCGCACGCACGCGCCTGGCGCACAGGGAGCACGCATGACCCGCGACCGTCCCGCCCCGTTCCCTCATCGACAGGACCGCGCCGCCGACGCCGGCGGCTTCGTCAAACCCGCGAAGAAGGCGCTGGGCCAGCATTTCCTGCACGAACGCGGCATCATCGACAGGATGCTGCTCGCGATCGACCCGAAACCGGGCGATCGCTTCGTCGAGATCGGCCCCGGCCAGGGCGCGCTGACGTTCCCGCTGCTCGATCGCCATGGCGCGCTGACCGCGATCGAGTTCGACCGCGATCTGCTCGAACCGTTGACCGCGGCGGCCAAGGCGCACGGCACGCTCGACCTGATCCACTCCGACGTGATGGACGTCGACTTCAGCCGGCTCGCGGGAGCGGATCCGATCCGGCTCGTCGGCAATCTGCCCTACAACCTGTCCTCGCCGATCCTGTTCCACGCGCTCGATCACGCCGCCGCCATCCGCGACATGCATTTCATGCTGCAGAAGGAAGTCGTCGACCGCATGGCCGCGGCCCCGGGCAGCAAGGTCTACGGTCGGCTCAGCGTGATGCTGCAGGCGTACTGCACGGTGACCGCACTGTTCAAGGTCCCGCCGGGCGCGTTCCGGCCACCGCCGAAGGTGGATTCGGCCGTCGTCCGTCTCGTCCCGCGGCCGCCGGCGCAGATCGGCATCGCCGATCCGCGCCGTTTCGCCGAGGTCGTCCGCGCGGCCTTCGGACAGCGTCGCAAGACCCTGCGCAACGCCCTCGGCGGGGTCTGCACGACCGAGGACATCCTCGCCGCCGGCATCGATCCGCAGAGCCGCGCCGAGCAACTGGACGTCGCCGATTTCGTGCGCCTCGCGAACCTCGATCGGGACTGACGCCGCGGCGTCGGCGCCGGGGGAAATGAAACCCGTCCGCGTTCGCGGCTACACTGTCGCCATGCACGACTCCGCCCCTTCCCTTCCGGACTACGCGATCGCGATCGACATCGCGACCCGTTATCTCGACGACCAGTCCAAGCCCGACGAGGACCTGTACTACTTCGCCTACACCATCGGCATCCGCAACACCGGACGGTGTCCGGCGCAGCTGATTTCGCGGCGCTGGCTGATCGTGGACGCGATCGGTTTCCCGCGCGAGGTGGTCGGCGACGGCGTGATCGGCGAACAGCCGCGTCTGCGTCCGGGCGAGCGTTTCGAATACACGTCCAGCACGTTCTTCAAGACCCCTTACGGCACCATGGAAGGCGCCTACACGATGCGCGGCGACGACGGCAGCGAATTCGAAGCGCCGATCCCGCAGTTCGTGCTCTGCATTCCGCGGATGCTGCACTGATGGCGGTCTGGGCGATCGGCGATCTGCAGGGCTGCTACGGCGTCACCCAGCGGCTGCTGGAAAAGATCCGTTTCGATCCCGCGCAGGATCGGCTGTGGTTCTGCGGCGATCTGGTCAACCGCGGCGGCGAGTCGCTGGAGACCCTGCGCCTGGTGCACGCGCTGCGCCAACACAGCGTCGTGGTGCTCGGCAATCACGACCTGTCGCTGCTGGCGATCTCCGAGCGCAGCGCGGACGACCAGCGCAAGGTCAATCCGGACCTGCAGCGGATCCTGTTCGCCGACGACCGCGACACCCTGATCGACTGGCTGCGCGAACGCCCCCTGCTGCATGCCGACCGCACGCTCGGCTGGATGATGGTGCACGCCGGACTGGCGCCGAAATGGACCTCCGCGCACGCCGAAAAACACGCGCGAGAGGTCGAACGCCGGCTGCAGGGCGACGGCCGGCGCAAGCTGCTGCGCAACATGTACGGCGACTATCCCGCCTGGTCCCCGGCGCTGCGCGGCGTCGAACGCGAACGCGCGATCATCAACATCTTCACCCGCCTGCGCTATTGCTCGCCGCGCGGACGGATCGCCTTCAACGAGAAGGGCGCGCCGGGCAGCCAAGCGCCCGGCCTGTATCCGTGGTACGAGGTGCCGGGCCGCGCCGAGCGCGATCTGAAGATCGTCTGCGGCCACTGGTCGACGCTCGGGCTGTTCATCGGCCACGGCGTCCATGCGATCGACACCGGCGCGGTCTGGTGCGGCAGGCTCACCGCGCTGCGGTTGGACACCGACGAGTTGCGTCTCGTGCAGGTGCCCGGACGCGAGGTGGCGACGCCGGGCGAGCAGGACTGATGATCTGCGCGACGCGAGCTGCCGCGTCGTGGCGGATCGCGTCGCTCGCCTGCCTGCTGGCCGTCGGTTGCACCGACTCGAACGCCGGCACCGCCACGCCCGCTCACGCGCCTGCCGCCCGCGCGGCCACCGGCACGCCCGCATCCGCACCGTCGCCGCTGGTCGCCGCGGCGCGGCGCCAGATCGGCGTCACCGTGGTTTACGACCCGGCCTACGTCGTGCTGCCCTATCCCGGCGGCGATGTGCCGCAGGATCGCGGCGTCTGCACCGACGTGGTGATCCGCGCGTTGCGCACGCAGGGCATCGATCTGCAGCGCCGCGTCCACGAGGACATGCGCGCGAACTTCGCGCGGTATCCGCGGAAATGGGGCCTGCGCGCGCCGGATCGCAACATCGATCATCGTCGCGTGCCTAATCTGCAGACCTGGTTCGCGCGTCAGGGCTGGGCGCTCGCGCCCACGCACGAGGCGGACGACTACCGCGCCGGCGATCTGGTCACGTGGATGCTGCCCGGCCATCTGCCGCACATCGGTATCGTCAGCGATCGCAAGAGCTTCGGTGGCACGCCGCTGATCATCCACAACATCGGACGCGGAACACGCGAGGAGAACCTCCTCTTCGACCATCCGATCACCGGGCACTACCGGCCGCATCTGCCGCAGGGCGGGCGCGAGGCGGCAGCGGCGGCGGCCGGACGGTGAAATCGATCGGGAGCCGACCCTCGCCGGGGTCGGCACTGGGGATCAGTCGTACCCGGCGCGCCCAGGCCAAGGCCGCCGCATCGAGCCCTTCGTCGCCCGAGCCGCGCTCGATCCGCACCTCGCTCAGGACACCGTCCGCGCCGTAACGCACCCGCAGGTCGATGCGCTGCGGGCGCGACCGCTCCGGCAGCGCGTCGTGGACGGCGAAAAGCGCGTGCAGCGTGGGACGGACCATGATCTCACTGCGCAGATCCTCGGGATCGCGCGGCCGCCGGGGCGGCGGCGGAGTCCCTGGCGGCGACATCGGTGCCGGTGGAGGCGCCGGGCCTTCGGCCGGAGCGTCGTGTTCCTGCGGGCCGGTCTGGCCCGCCGCGACCGGGGAGAACATGCACGCGAGGATCAATCCCCAGCGCAGGAACGCGATCAACGGCATCGACTGTACTCGACAAAGGAAAACGCGAACGCGTGGCGTTCATCCGCAGGATGGTGCGCATGCGCCGTCTCGCGCCAGTCGGCGGGATCGAACGCGGGAAAAAACGCATCGCAGCCTTCGACGACCGTGTCGACATGGGTCAGATGCAACCGCGTCGCCTGCGGCAATGCCAGCGCATACAGCTCGCCGCCGCCGATGACACACAGTGCGTCGGCGCCGTCGGCCTGCGCATGCGCGATCGCCGCGTCGAGCGATGCCACCGCCTGCATGCCCTCGAACGGCACGCGCCCGCTGCGCGTCAACACGAGGTTGCGCCGCTTCGGCAGCGCTCGACCGAGCGATTCCGCGGTCTTCCGCCCCATCAGCACCGGCCTGCCGAGCGTGAGCGCCTTGAAGCGCTTGAGATCGTCAGGCAGATGCCAAGGCAAGGCGTTGCCGCGGCCGATGGCGCGATGACCATCCAGCGCGGCGATGAGCACGATCTCGACGCTCATGTCACGGCGCCGGGGTGTTCGCGGACGGTACGTTCTGCACGGCGTCGGACACGGCCTTCGGCGCAGGCGCGATGCCGAAATCCAGATCGCGGCGGCAGACCGGCGCCAACGACGCGAGCTGTCTGGCGAAGGCCTCGTCGACCTTTTCCGAACCGCTGTAACGGCGGAGTTCCGCCTGCAGCGCACCGGCCTCCGCATGCGCCACCCAGCGATTCACCGGATACGTGCGCGGCAGCCGACCGGCCGCGCGCCACTGCCCGGCGGAGCGTTCGCCGCGCAGGCCGGCGAAGGTCGCCGGTGCCGGTCCGGATTGCAGCGCGTAACTCGGGTCCTCGATATCGTTGACCTTCTGCCCATCCGATGCGTCGTCTCCGTTGTCCATCGCGATGAACGTCGACGACGCGGCCGTCGGTTCGGAGCCGCATCCGGCCCAGAAATACAGCGACTGCTGCGTCAGCACGCCGCCCTTGAACAGGCCGAAACCGCGTCCGCGGAACATCGGATGACCTTCGCCGTCGCGGATGATCGACGACATCACCATCCGCGCCTCGGTTCCGCGCGGCAGGGCGAGGGTGCCGATCGGCGTCTCGATCTCCCCCTTGCGATGGGCCCGCGTCTGCTCGTCGCGGAACGCGAAACCGTGCCGGAGCCCGTGCTCGAAATCGATCCGCGTCGCGACGAATCCGTCGATCAGCGCCGGCGTCAGCAACGAGCGGTCCTTGACCAGCAACATGACCCGATGAACCGCGCCGTTCACGGTCCCGTACAACTGCAGCGCATCGCTGTATGCGCCCGTGCCCGTGCGCGCATCGATGAAATAGAACCCGAAGCCGTCGATCTGCAGCGGCCTGACGCTGCGCGTGCCGATCCTGCCGGACAATTGCTCGGCATGACGGCGCACGAGGCCCTGGACGGTGCCCTGATCGAGCACGGAGGGCGCATGGCGGTATGCGCTCACCCGCACCCGCTGGCCGAGCGCCGGGCCCGAACGCACTTCGATGTCGACCGACTCGATGGCCGTGATCCCGACATCCCCGAGCCGGGTTTCGGCGCGTTCCAGCACGCGGTACTCGAACGGCAGCGCGACCCGCGCGCCCAGAACGTCGAGCGGCTCCGCCGCATGCGCCTGCGGTGCGATCAGCGCGAGCCAGCCGAACGCGCTGCACAGCGCGCACAGACGCGCGGTCACCGATCCGCCTCGACGCAGGCGCAGGCCCTCGACGAGAACGCACGCGAATCCGCGACGCCGGCCGACGCGCCCGCTCACTCCTGGCGGCTCCCCGGAATCGGCAGGCACTGACCCTGCGTCTGGGTCACGCTCTTTTCCAATTGGGTACGGAAGCTGTCGTTGTAGAAGCCCAGCATCATCACGCCGAGCGTCTGCTGCTGGCCCTGCACCATCCAGGTGGTGACGTCCATCGACACGCCCTTGGACGACTGGCGGTAGTCGTAACGACGCAGGGGGAAGCGGCCGGTGGTGATCGGCGGCGACACCTTGAGCTGGGTGATCGACTCGCTCTTGCGCAGTTCCTCCGCGAATTCGTCCTTGTTCGCGTCCATGCCGACCGGCATGCACATGAACGTGGCCAGGGCGCGCTGACTCGACCAGAAGCCGTCGCGCGCGACCAGGAAGGTGCTGCTGATGTTCATGCCGGAAATGCGATCGCGCTTGGCCTCGATCGACATCAGGCTGGGTCGGCTGCCGCCCGGGAACTGGAAACTGCCGATGCTGGTGTTGACGGTGGTGCCGGAGACCGCGGCCTTCCTGATCGCCGCCGCCTCGTCGAGCATCGCGCCGATCCGCACGGGATCGAGCTTCACGCTGTCGAAGATCGCCAGCAACTGTTCCGGCGAAACCGCACCGGCCGGCGTCGCCAGACGCAGACGCAGCGAGAATTCCGGAAAGATCACGCCGAGCACGGCGGTGTGACCGAGCACCTTGCCATCCTTGTCCAGATCGAACACGTAGCGATAGGCATGATGGCCGTCGATCTGCAGCAGGGCGATGTCGCGGCTCGGATTCTCCTTGCGGATCGACGCCACCAGATCGTCGCGCGTGCGCTGCATTTCCTCAGGCGTCTTGGGCTTGCGCAACGCCCCCTCGAAGCCCAGCACCATCGCCGAAACGACCAACCGGCTCCCGTCCTCGCGCGGCAGCGGATACCCCTGGGTTTCCTCGACATCGATCAGGAACGTGTTCTTGGTGTCGATCTCGCGTTCCCACAACGTGGCCTCATCGGTCGGGACCGGCAGACTCAGCCGGGCGCCGAAGAGATCGACCTCGCCGGCGGAGGCGAGGCCGGGAACGGCGAGCGCGACCGCGAGCAGCGGCGCCGGCACGGCGTGGAGAAGCAGCGTCTTGATGGACATGGATGGGTCCCCTGTGGTGTGTCGTGCTGGAAAATTTCGTGACGGGTCGCAGCGGTGCCGGCGAGAAGGTCCGGGCAACCGCCTGCGCGACCACCGCTTGCGACGAGGGACGCGGGCCGCACGGACTCAAGGCGTCGCGGGCGACGCGGCGGACGCGGATGGCGGAAGCGGCGGAAGCGGTACGCAGGTGCGCGCTGGATCCGAGAGCGCGGCCACGATGGCGTCGACGTCGCCTCCAGCCGGATCGCCATCGGTGGTGATCTCGAACAGGACGCCATCGCGATACGCGGTCCATGCGCGACCCGGCACGTGACCGCCGCGCAGCGCGCGTCGCTGGAAGCGGCTGCGGCGGATCAGGCCGGCAGACGTCTCCAGCGGCGGCTCCGCCCGGACATCCGAAATGGCATCGCCGGACAACAGCATCTGCTCCAGCCGATCGCGCCCCAGGCCTGCGTCGGGCAGGCACAGGACCGACAGCCAGCCATGACCGGCCCGCTCGTATTCGACGCGGTGGTATCCCGAGGCATCGCCGGCGCCGTCCGGCAACGGGATGGGGGTCATGCTGTCGAGCGTGAAGCGCTTGCCGCGCGGCACGGGCACCGGGCCGAAATGACTCGCCAATCCCGACGGCGACACCGCGCGGGCGAGGAAGTTCTGATAGACGGCCACGTCCCCGCGCATCGGCGTCTCGAGCAGCGCCACGCTTTCCATCACCGCGCGCATGTCGGCGACCGGCGTGCGCTCCGACATATAGCTGGCCATGAGCATGTAGGAGACGCCATGGTGGCGGCCGAAGTAGTTCGCTTTGCTCCAGCCGTCGCCGGGCTTGGGGCCATATCCGGTCGTCGTGAACCAGGCCCCGTCGATCCGCACGGCGTCTGCATAGACCGGATGGTATTTCGCGCTCGCGGCCACGTCCTTGCGGACCGCGGCCTCGGATTCGTCTTCGAACGGACGCTCGGTATTGGCCGTGGCGTTGACCATGAGCAGGATCCTGCCGGTCTGCCCCTGCGCGGTTTCGAACGTGACCACGTAGGTCTCTCGCATCATCACCAGCATGCCGCCGAGGGTGCTGCGGGAGAAATCGACCTTCGATGATTCCACCTCGACCGCCTTCACCCGCGGCGAGCGGAAGGCCAGCAGTCGCCCGGCCTCGATCGACGAAGGCTCGACCGTCGGAATCGGGGCGTCCGCGGGGACCGGCTCCGCGGCCCGGACCACGCCGGCGACGACGCACAGCAGCGTCGCGACCGATGCCGTCAATCGTCGCCCGGTCATACCGCCACCGGCGCCTTGATCGCCGGATGCGGGTCGTACCCTTCGATGACGATGTCCTCGTAGGCGAAACCGAAGATGTCCTTCACGCCGGGATTCAGACGCAGTGTCGGCAGCGCGCGCGGCGCGCGCGCCAACTGTTCCCGCGCCTGCTCGAAATGGTTCGAATACAGATGCGCGTCCCCCAGCGTGTGCACGAAATCGCCGACGCCGAGGTCGCAGACCTGCGCGATCATGTGCGTGAGCAGCGCATAGCTGGCGATGTTGAACGGCACGCCGAGAAAAATGTCGCCGCTGCGCTGGTAGAGCTGACAGCTGAGTTTGCCGTCGGCAACGTAGAACTGGAACATCGTGTGGCAGGGCATCAGCGCCATCTTCGGCAGGTCGGCCACGTTCCAGGCGCTGACGATCAGCCGGCGCGAATCGGGATTGCGCCTGATCTCGTCGACGACCCAGCGGATCTGATCGATCTCGCCGCCGTCGGCCGCGGACCAGCGCCGCCATTGCTTGCCGTAGACCGGGCCGAGTTCGCCGTCGGCGTCGGCCCACTCGTCCCAGATGCCGACCTTGTGGTCCTTGAGATAGGCGATGTTGGTCTCGCCCTTCAGGAACCAAAGCAGTTCGTGCACGATCGAGCGCAGATGCAGCTTCTTGGTCGTGACCAGCGGGAAACCGTCGTTCAGATCGAATCGCAGCTGCCAGCCGAACACGCTGCGCGTGCCGGTACCGGTGCGATCGGATTTGTCGGTCCCGTGTTCGAGCACATGACGGAGCAGATCGAGATACTGGCGCATGTCGGGATTTCAGCCCTCGGCCGGCTGCGGTTGCAGGGTCGGCGAACGATGCGAACGCCACAGCAGGAACAGGCCGAGCGCGACGAGCGGCAGACTCAGCACCTGGCCCATGGTCAGCCAATCGAAAGCGAGATAGCCGATCTGTTCGTCGGGCAGGCGAACGAACTCGACCAGGAAACGGAAGCAGCCGTAGAGCAGCGCGAACATCCCCGCCACCGCGTAACGCGGACGCGGCCGGCGCGAGAACCACCAGAGGATGCAGAACATCGCCACGCCTTCCAGCGCGAACTGGTACAACTGCGACGGATGCCGCGCGAGCGCGTCGAGCAGGCCGCCCTCGTGCATCGCCTGCAGGGTGCCGGCATCGAGACCGGCCAGATCGCGTTCGGCGTGCGGGAAGATCACGCCCCAGCCGGCCTGGGTGTACTTGCCCCACAGCTCGCCATTGATGAAATTGCCCAGACGCCCGAAGCCGAGCCCCGGCGGCACCAGCGGCGCGACGAAATCGACGATGTCGAAGAAATGCATGCGGTGTTTGCGCGCCCACCACAGCGACGCGGCCAGCACGCCGACCAGCCCGCCATGGAAGCTCATGCCGCCTTCCCAGATCTTGAAGATCTGCATCGGCTCGGCGATGTACGACGACAGGTCGTAGATCAGGATGTAGCCGATGCGCGCGCCGAAGATCACGCCGAGCATCGCGTAGAACAGCAGATCGCTGAAGGCCTGCTCGCTCACCCCCGGCAGACGTCCGGCGCGGACGCGGCTGCGCCCCAGGAACCAGGCCGCGGCGAAGCCGAGCAGGTACATCACACCGTACCAGTGCACCGCGGGAGCGAAGGTATGCCCGAAGAGACCGAACTCCGGGGATTGGACCATGATCGGGTCGATCTGGTGCAGATAGGTCATCGGCGCTGCGGCAAGGCGAAAAGAGCGCCTATTGTGCCGCAAGCCGGGGCCGCTTCGCCCGGTCGCGGGCGGTTGCGCACGGTGCGATCGCGTTCAGCCGAGCAACTGCGGCGCATCCGTCAGTTCGTTCGGATTCGGATCGCCGGCACCGCGCGGAACGTGCGCCGCCAGCAGGTCGCCGGCGGCCCGGACGCCGGCCAGCGCCGCCGCCTCGGGATCACCGGCGCCCATCCGCTCTTCCATCAGCAGGCAGACGCCGCGCCATTGTTCGGCACTGATGCGACCGTCCAGCCCCCGGTCGGCGAGAATCTCGATCCGGCGGTCGGCGAGCAGCAGATAGATCAGGACACCGGTGTTCGCCTCGGTGTCCCATACCCGCAACCGGGAAAAGACCTCCGCGGCGCGCCCGCGGGCACTCTGCCCGGTCCGCAGCGCGGACCAGGGCAAGGCCGCCTCGACCGCGAAACACAGCTCGCCGGCATGGCGGGCTTCGTCGGCGGCGATCGCCTCGGCGATCCGCTGCAGGCGGTCCCCGGGGAACATCCGGCGCGCGGGCGGCGCGAAGAGATGGGTGAACAGACGCATGTCACCAGCCTCCCGAGGCGCCGCCGCCGCGGCTGCTTCCACCGCCGCCGGACCAGCCGCCACCACCGAAACCGCCCCCCGATCCACCGCCCTCGAACCATCCGTTGTCCCCAGACTTCGCGCGCTCGCGCTCGCGTTGCTTTCTGCGCTCCACCGCCTCCGGCGCGTCCGGGTCGTAGGTCAGCGCATCCGGATTCCACGACACGGGACGGCGCCCGGTCGTACCGACGATGGAGGCCCAGGGATCGATGAGGCCGATCAGCAGACCACCCACGACCGCCACCAGAGCAAACCAGAAACCGCCTCCGAACAGGAGCGTGACCGCGACGCAGACGGTCGTCACCAGCGACACCCGCCACAACGGACGCAGGTCGAAGTACTCGGCGAGGACACGCATGACGATCGCCGCCAGCAGACCGATGAGCAGGGCAATGGCGCGTATCGCGAGGCTCGTCTCCGTCGCCTGCACCGCCATCGGCGCCGGCAGCGGTTCGCCGTTCATCAGCGACGCGATCACCAGGGTGGCGTCGCCGAGGCCGCCGGCGTAATCGCCGCGACGGAATTTCGGCACGAGATATTCCTGGATCAGACGCGCGGCGGTGACATCGGTGATCACCGTCTCCAGCCCGGTGCCGGTGTGGATCCGCACCTTGCGGTCGTCCTTCGCGACGAGCAACAGCAGCCCGTCGTCGACATCCTTCCGCCCCAACCGCCATTCCTCGAAGACGCGCTGCGCGTAGTCCTCGATCGACTGCGATCCGGTGCTCGACAGCATCAGGATCTGCAACTGGCTGCCGCTGCTCCGCTGCAACGCCAGTGCCTGGCGTTCGAGCAGCACGATGTCCGCGGCGGCGAGGGTGCCGGTGGTGTCGATCACCGGCGAAGTCAACGGCGGCACCGGCACGGCGGCCGCGACCGGCATCTGGCCAAACACGGCGAGGAACAGGCCGCAGCCAAGCACGACGCGAACGATGGCCGTGAAGACACGGGTCATGGCCGGGGTCTCCGTGACGGGCCGGAGCCGGCATTGCAACATCCCGCGAACGCCGGCGCAACGCGCCGGCCCGGGTTCACTCCGGCAGCAGTCGCTGCTGCGCGCGCTTCTTGGCCCAGAGGTTCAGGCTCTCGACCACCGCCGAGAAGCCCATCGCGAAGTAGATGTAGCCCTTGGGCACGTGCGCCTCGAAGCCCTCGGCGACCAGATACGCGCCGACCAGCACGATGAACGCCAACGCCAGCATCTTGACCGTCGGATTGCTGTCGATGAATTTGCCCAGCGGCGTCGCGGCCAGCAGCATCACCGCCACCGCCAGCAGGATCGCGGCGACCATCACCGGCGTCTGGTTGGCCATGCCCACCGCCGCGATCACCGAGTCGAGCGAGAACACGATGTCGATCACCGCGATCTGCGCGATCACCGCCCAGAACGCGTTCTTGGGCTTGGTGTTGATGTCCTCGGATTCGCCTTCGCCCTGGATGATGTCGCGGATCTCGCCGGTGCCCTTCACCAGCAGGAACACGCCGCCGAGGATCAGGACCAGATCGCGCACCGAGATGCCCTGGCCGAACAGCGAGAACAGATCGCTGGTCAGTCCCGCCAGCCACGCCAGCGTCAGCAGCAGCGCGATGCGGGTGAGGCAGGCGACCGCGATGCCGAATTTGCGCGCCTTTTCGCGCTGCGCGTACGGCAGCTTGGAGACGGCGATCGAGATGAACACCAGATTGTCGATGCCGAGCACGATCTCGATGGCGCTCAGCGTGATGAGGGTGATCCAGGTCTGCGGATCGGAAATCAGTTCCAGCATCGGGTCTTTCCTGGGAAGTCGGCGCGGATCGATGCCCGCGCGTCGGGGATAGGCATCAGAGGTAGCGGTCGGCGAGGATCAGGCCCCAGACCAGCAGCACGTTCATCATCAGCACGAACACCGCCGCGGAGCCCATGTCCTTGGCCCGGCCGGCCAGCTCGTGGAATTCGGGTCCGTAACGCTCGATCACCGCCTCGACCGCGGAATTCAGCAGTTCCGCCGACAGCACCAGCAGGCAGCTGCCGATCATCAGCGCGCGCTCCACCGGCGTGCCGCCCAGCCACCAGGCCAGCGGCGTCAGCACCGCCAGCAGGTAGACCTCGAGACGGAACGAGGACTCGTGCAGCCAAGCCGCACGCAGTCCCTGGAACGACCACTTCGCCGCCTTCAGGATGCGCCCCGGGGTGCGGGGCAGGTGTCCGGTGCGATCGGCCATGTCAGCGGACGCCACGCGGGTGGCGGACACGGACAGGGACGGACGGAGCGGAGACCGGCATCGGCGGCGGAGTTCGAGCGATACGAAGCCGGGAATTCTGCCACAAGCCCCCGGTCGGCGCCCGCTCCGCCCCGATGCATCGGGGCGCGACGCGGTGCCGGCCGCATGCCGGCACGGCCTCAGGCGGGATCCCGGGCAAACCGCAGTTCGGCCTCCAGCCCGCCACCGTCGCGGTTGCGCAGGCGCAGCCCACCGCCGTGCAGGGCCGCGACCCGGGCCACGCTGGCCAGTCCGAGTCCGCTGCCGGGGCCGCCCCGGGCGCGGTCCACGCGATGGAAGGGCCGCCCCAGTCCGGCCAGCGCGTCCTCCGGCACGCCCGGGCCGCGGTCCGCCACCCGCAGCCGCCAGCCATCGTCGTCCGCCTCCAGCACGGCCTCGAACGGCGCGGCACCGTGACGCGCGGCGTTGTCGAACAGATTGGCCAGCGCCCGGCGCAGCGCCAGCGGCCGGCCTGACAGCATCGCGACCTCCGGCAAGGCCAGCGACCACGGTCGTCCCTGCCGCGCCTCGTCCTCCGCCAGTGCGCGCAGCAGCGCGGCCAGATCCACGGGCACCACAGGCTCATCGCGGCCATCGCGGACGTAGTCGATGAATTGACCGATGATCGCGTCCAGTTCGTCGATGTCGCGCTCCATGCCGGCGTGGATCGCGGCATCGCCGCCCTCGTCCAGCGCCAGCGCGTAGCGCAGCCGCGCCAATGGCGTGCGCATGTCGTGCGAAATCCCGGCCAGCATCAGTTCGCGGTCGCGCGCGGCGGCATGGGTGCGTTCGGCGGCATCGGCCAAGGCGCGCTGCAGTTCGAGGATCTCGACGCTGGCGAAACGCGGCGGCGCGGGCGGCGGTTCGCCGGCGACGATTCCGGGCGCGGCATCGGCCAGACGACGCAGCGGGCGCACCAGGCTGCGCGCGAACAGCGCCGAGGCGGTCAGCACCAGCACGCCGATCGCGATCAGCGAGAGCAGCAGCCCGCGTCGCAGGGGCTCGGGACCGCCGAGCACCGGAATGCCGATCCAGCCGCGGGCCGGCGGCTGCGCCCGCACCCACAACTGCGTCGGCGTCCCCGAGAGGCGCAGCGAGCGTCCGGGCAGACGCGCGACGAGCCGCGCCTCCATGCGCTCGAGCACCGGCAGCGTCGGCCGTTCGCCGGGCGGCGGCGCCTCGCGCCAGTCGATCTCGAGCATGCGCAGTCCGGCACGGGCGGCGACCGGATCCTGCACGGCCATCAATGCATCCGCGGCGAGCACCTGCGCGTGCAGCGCGCGCGCGGCGCGGGTCACGCCGCGCTCGCGCGTGGACAGACCGAACGCGGCCGCGGCCGCGGCCAGCGCGGCGATCACGACCACGGTCAACAGCAGCAGCAGCCGCGTCTGGAGCCGATGCGGCCTCATGCCTTCTCCTCGGGCACGAACACGTAGCCGGTGCCCCACACCGTCTGCAACCAGCGCGGATGCTTGGGATCGTCCTCGATCAGCTTGCGCAGGCGACTGATCATCACGTCCATGCTGCGATCGAAGGCGTCGTGCTCGCGACCGCGCGCGGCGCTCATCAATTGATCGCGGGTCAGCGCCTGCCGCGGACGCTGCACCAGCGCGGCGAGCACCGCGAATTCGCCGGTGGTCATGCGCAGTTCGTGACCGTCGCGGTGCAGCGTGCGCGCGCCCAGATCCAGGCTGCAGGGCCCGAACGCGACCTTGCCGCCCGCTTCCTTCGGCGCCCCCGGCGCCGGACGGCCGCGACGCAGCACCGCGCGGATGCGCGCGACCAGTTCGCGCGGGTTGCCCGGCTTCGGCAGATAGTCGTCGGCGCCGATTTCCAGTCCGACGATGCGATCGATCTCGTCGCCCTTGGCGGTGAGCATGACGATCGGCGTGTCCACGCCCTGTCCGCGCAGGCGCCGGCAGATCGACAGTCCGTCCTCGCCGGGCAGCATCAGATCCAGCACGATCAGATCGACGTGATTGCGCGACAGCTGACGGTCGAGTTCGCGACCGTCGCCCGCGGCCAGGGTCTCGAACCCCTGCTGCGCGAGATAGCGCAGCAGCAGATCGCGCATGCGTTCGTCGTCGTCCACCACCAGCAGGCGGGGCGCGGGCGCGGCGGAGGTCGGAACATCGTGAGCGTTCGGCATGGCGCCATTGTCGCCGCTGCCGGGCCGCCGGCAAGCCGCCGCGGGGCGCCTGGAACGCCGGCGCGGCGATCGAGTTGTGAACGGATATGTCCGGCATGCGGCCGCGACATCTCCATTCGCATTCGAGGGACGCACGGACACGTCTTTCGCGACCTCGTGGCGCAGTCTGGCGCCACCCCGACGCAACCGCACAGGTGCCCGCATGAAACCGAAACACATGATCTTCCTCGCCGCCGGCCTGACCGCCGCGCTCGCCGCCACCACCGCCGCTTCCGCGCCGCGCATCGCCCGCGACCGGGCGATGCTGCCGCCCACCGCCGCCGAACTCGGGATCGCCCCGTCCCACGCCGGACGATGGGACGCCCTGCGTGCCGAGTCCCTCGCCCTGCGCGAGATCGGCCGCGACGATCTGCGCGACGGCGTCGGCGAATTCCGCGCGGTGCTCGATCAACCCGCGCCCGATCTGCGCGCCTTCAGCCGCGAGTCGCAGCGCAGGGTCGATGCGCACATGGCCGAGGCGCGCGCGCTGCGCGATCGCCAGCTCGATCTCTACGAATCGCTGTCGCCGCAGGACCAGGCGAAGGTCCGCAAGGCGATGGCCGAACGTCTCGACCGCTTCGCCCGTCTCCGCGAACGCATCGCCGCGTTCGTCGACGCCCGCCGGTAATCCCGCCACCACCACCGCAACCACCGCCCCCACCCCGAGGAATGCCTCCCATGCACAAGTCCATCATCGCCCTTTGCGTTCTCTCCGCCGCCTTCGCGGCCTCGATCCCCGCCGCCGATGCCGCAGGTCGCGTCAAGGCACGCGGCGCGGTGCAGAACGCCGAAGGCGGCATCACCGCCGGCCGCGCATCCGCCGCACGCGGTCCCGACGGCGGCGGTGCCGCCCGCGCCCGCGGCGTGAGGACCGATGGCCAGGGCAACGGCCAGGCCGCCAGCGGCGCCGCCGTCCGCGGCCCGAATGGCGGTACCGCCGCCCGCGCCGGCAGCACCACCTGGAACGCCGACGGCAGCGCGCAGCATCAGTCCGGCGCGCAATGGAGCGGCGCCAACGGCAGCGGCAGCAGCGAAGGCGGTTTCGTCCGCAACAGCGACGGCACCGTCAGCGGTGGCCGCACCACCAGCGCCACCGGCGCACAGGGCGGGCACTACAACGCCGATACGAACTACGCCGACGGCTCGCTCGATCGCACCGTCGACGCCACCGGCCGCAACGGCAACAGCTATCAGTCGACGGTCGACGCCACCCGCGGCGAAGGCGTGACCCGCACCGCGACCTGCCAGGACCCGAACGGCAACGTCATTCCCTGCAAACCCTGAGACGAGTCGTCCGGGTCATCCCGAGCCCCGGCCGGCGCGACGGATTCCGAACCGTCGCGTCGATCGGGGCCGCTATACTGGGCGCCATGCTTCGCGTCCGCCTCCCTCGTCTGAGCGCCCACGTCGCCCTGCTGGCGATGCTGGCGCTGTCGATGTTGCCGACGCTGGGCCGCCTCGCCTCACCCGCATCCGCGGAGCCGGGCGACACGCGCACCGCGCAGGTCGCCACCGCTTTCGGCGCGATGTGCGGCGTCGGCGGTCTCCGTTTCGACGCCGCGGTCGCGGCGAGCGAACGCCTCGCGCTCGACCTCGAAACCTCCCCGCCCGGTCCCGCGCCGCACGACGACACCGACTGCGACTATTGCGCGCTGGTCGCGACCCCGTCGCTGCCGGCCACGATCGCGATCGGACACCTCGCGCCCGACATCGCGCGTTTCGCCCCCTTCCGCAGCATCGCGCGGCATTCGCGCCACCATCCCAGCGGCCTCGGCTCCCGCGGCCCGCCCGCCTGACGCGCGTCTCCCGACGCCCCATCTCTCCGTCCTTCGTCGCACCGGCGCGCACGCACGCAACGCCGGCGCGGCGCGCGTTCGCGTCCTTCGCATGCCCCTCGCGCGCGGCATGCGCTTCGCCGGAGTCATGCCCATGGAACCGTTCCTGTTCTTCGCCACTTTCTGGCTGCTCGGCTGGACCATCTTCCTGTTGTCGGCGCTCGCCGACCGCAATGGCCGCCGCGCCCATCCCCACACTTTGCTCGACGACATCGAGGCCGATGCATGAACACCTTCAGCCGTTTCGCGATCGCGACGGCGCTGCCTGCCGCTGCGCTCGTGATCACCCTCACCTTCACCACCCGACTCCACGCCGCACCACCATCCACATCGGCGCGGGCCACACCATCGGTCATCGTCGAAACACCCTGGGCGCGCGCCACGCCGCCCGGGGCGCCGGTCGCCGGCGGCTTCCTGACCGTCCGCAACACCGGTCGCAGCGATGATCGTCTGCTGTCGGCGAGCAGCCCGGATGCCGAGCGCGTGGAAATCCACGAAATGCGCATGGACGACGGGATGATGCGGATGCGCAGGATCGATGATGGTCTCGCCATCGCGCCGAACGCCGTGCTCGAACTCAAGCCCGGCGGTTACCACCTGATGTTCATCAAGCCCGCGCATCCGTTCGTGGCCGGCGAAACCGTGACCGCGACGCTGCGCTTCGAACGCGGCGGCACGCGCGAGGTCCGCTTCGAGGTGCGCGCACCGGGCAGCGGCGCGCCGCCGAAACCCTGACGCAGCGCTCCCGCGCATCGGCGCGGGAGTGCGAACACATTCGCCACGTCTCGCCCGCTTCCGCCTCCCGGCGGAGGCGTACGGGCATCTGTCCCTCCACCACCACAAGGAACGCAACTCCTCATGTCGAATTTCCTCTCCGCGTCGCTGCACGCCCCGCCGCACTCCGCTCCCGATCGCTTCCTGAGACCGGCCGTCGCGACCCTGTCACTCGCGATCCTCTACGCGCTCGCCATCCCGGTACGCGCCGCGACCGCCGAAGCGGACGACGGCGACGGCACGCAGCCCGAAACGCTCGATGCCATCGTCGTCACCGGCACCAAAGCCGATGCCGCGTTCGGCGAGAAGTCCGGCATTCCGCTGTCGAAGATGCCGCAGAGCGTGCAGATCGTCGGCGCGGACACGATCCGCGAACAGGGCGCGCGCAGCGTCGGCGACGTGCTGCGCAACGTGCCCTCGGCGAATCCCGGGCAATCGCGCGTCGCGCGTTACCAGAGTTTCAGCCTGAAGGTGCGCGGCTTCTACGCCGACCAGATGCGCAACGGGATGCGCCAGCGTTACTACGAGGACATCGACGCATCGGCGATGTCGAACGTCGACCGGATCGAAGTGTTGAAGGGGCCGTCGTCGGTGCTCTACGGCCAGTCCGCGGTCGGCGGCATCATCAGCGTGATCACCCGTCGCCCCGAAGACGCGTTCGGCGGCAGCGTCTGGCTGCGCGCGGGCGAGGACGACGAGCGCGTGGCCGGCTTCGACGTCACCGGCGCCATCGGCGGCAGCGGCCGCTTCGCGGCGCGCCTGACCGGCGAGATCGAACGCTCCGGCACCTTCGTCGATCATCAGGACATCGACCGCGACAACATCGCGCTGGCGGCGCGCTGGAACATCTCCGACGCGGTGACGCTGTACTGGCTCTCGGAGTACATCGAACGCGAAACGCTCGGCCATCCCGGCCTGCCGGTGATCGGCACCGTGGTCGGCAACGGTCGCGGCGGCGTCGCCCACGATGCGTTCCTCGGCGAACCCTCGCTGCGACCGCTGACCGCGGATTCGCCGCTGCTGCAGGTGTGGGCGGACATCCGGCTCTCGGACGCGTGGACGCTGACCCCGCGCTACCAGTACCAGGGCTTCCGCACCGATTTCAGCCAGATCCGGGTGCGGTCGATGTCCGCCGATGGCATCACCCTCAATCGCAACGGCCGCTACGGCACCGAAGACGACGATTACCGGATCGCGCAGCTGGATCTCGGCGGACGCTTCGACACCGGGCGCGTGAAGCACCAGATCCTGATCGGCGCGGAAGCGAGCCGCGAACACAGCACGTTCCTGCAGTACAACCTCACCAACGTCGGACCGATCAACATCGAGGCGCCCGCGTACACCTATCCCGGCACCGCGCCGATCGTGGTCTTCGCCTTCGATTCGCGCGCGCTCGGTCGCGGCACCGCGGTGTACGCGCAGGATCTGATCTCGCTGACGCCCGACTGGGATGTGATCGCCGGCCTGCGCCACAGCCGTTTCGATTACCGCCAGACCTTCAACGGCGTCGGCGACGACTCCGACAGCGCCGCGACCACCTGGCAGTTGGCGACCAACCTGCGTCTGTCCGAACGCTGGTCGCTGTTCGGCGGCGTCAACACCGGTTTCGACACCGAGAACACGCTCGGCGCGCGCGGCGCCGACGGCCGGGCCTTCGATCCGGAGCGTTCGCGCCAGGTGGAAGCGGGTCTGCGCCTGAACACCGAGCGTCATCGCGTGAGCGTGGCGATCTTCGACGTGCGCCGCATCGACGCGCTCACCGCCGACCCGGTGGACCTGGACTTCAGCGTGCAGGACGGCGAGCAGCGCGTGCGCGGCATCGAGATCGAAGGCGTGTCGCAGCTCACGCCGGATCTGCGCCTGACCTGGGGCGCGGCACGGCTGGATGGCAAGGTCACGCGCAGCAACGACGGCGACGAGAACGCCGAGCTGGGCGATACGCCGAAACTCACCGGTCTGCTCCGCGCGCGTTACGCCCTCGGCGACACGCCCTGGTCGTTCGATGCCGGCGTGTACGCCACCGGCGAGCGCCGTCTGGTCACCGGCAGCGACGTGCGTCTGCCCGGCTACGGGCTGGTCGATCTCGGCGTGCAGTACGCACGCGACGACTGGTCGGTCGGACTGACCGTGAACAACGTGCTGGACAAGCGTTACCACACCGCTTCGGGCAACGTGTTCGGGGTGTTGCCGGGCGATCCGCGCCACGTCGGGCTGCGCGTGTCCTTCGCGTTCTGAACGCGGCCCGGGCGGGCGTGCGGGGATCCGCACGCGGAGGCGCTCCCACCGGCCGCATGGCCGGTGGGAGCGCCGTACGGACCTCAGCGCCGCCGCACTGCGCCCGGCGGCTGGTACAGGCTCAGCGCGTTGCGGTCGGGATCGACGAAATCGAGGGTGAGTCCGCCGTCGGGCGCTTCGCTCACCGGCACCACGATCTCGACGCCTTTCGCGGCCAGCGCTTCGGCGTAATCGTCGATACCGCCGTCGAGGGCGAACACCACCACCGGGCTGTCACCGGCCTTCGCCGGGCGCTGGAGGAAGATCAGGCTGAGGTCGCCGAGTTCGGCGAGCGCGAACGGGCCGTCATGGCCGTCGATCTCGTTCACCGGCAGACCGAGGGTGTCGCGGTAGAACGCGACGGTGCGGTCGAGCACCGCGACGAAGAACACGATGGCGCCGATTCTGGATTGGCCGAGCATGGAAGGTCTCCTGCGAATGTAGGTGCCTATGCGTTGCCGCCGGCAGGCGATCCGTGAGCGCGCCCGCGCACGACGAGCAGATGACCGTCGGCGTCGTGGGTGCCGATCCCCGCCCGATCCTGCAGGGCGGCCTTCAGCGCGCGCCGCACCAGACCGAACTGCAGATCGGCGCTGCGCGCGGGATCGCGCACGTAGGCCAGCGCCATCGCCTCGGCGCGCTGCGAAGGCGACAGTTCGCCCAGGGCCTTGCGGATGCGCGTGAGCCGCTGCCGGAACGCGGTCTCGGCGATGCCCAGCACCCAGCGGATTTCCTCGGCGTTCAAACCGTGCAGGGCCAGCACCGCGACCCGGCGCGCGGATGGCGGCAGTTGCGAGAGCAGCGCCTCCGCGGACGGCGGCTCGCGTTCCGGCTCGACGGCGGGTTCGTCGACCGCCACCGCGCGCTCGCGCCGCCGCCGGCGGATCGCGCTGCGCGCCTGCATCGCAGCTTGATTGCGGATTACGCCGGCCAACCATGCCGGGTCGTCGCCACGCCCCTGTTCGAGCGCGATCAACAGCGCGTCCTGCACCAGGTCGTCGGCGTCGGCCGCACGGCGCGCATGGCGGCGGGCTTCGGCGCGCAGGCGGCGATAGGTGTCGAGATTCATGGGTGATGGGCGGTTGTCGGCCGAATCAAGCCGAGTCGTGACGCAGCGTCAGCTTGAATGAACTGCTAAGCATCAGTCGATTCATCTGAAGCCCCCTTTTCTTTACTCATATCAGCCACAAACTGAAGTCCCTTGCGGCTGATGTAGAAGCCACGGCTCTGCCTAGATACAGCCAAATCGACTATTCCACGGGGATAACGGACAGAAAAATTGAGCTTTGCGAGACGCAACCCGAAATCCTCAAGGTACTCAAAGTCAAAGTGAGTAGTTATTACCTCGCGCTTCCGGACACGCACGGTACTAATTCGATCTAGATGACCCGGGGACCATTGCCACATGCCGTGAATCAGAGCATCCCGAGGCTCTTTCAAATCTTGAATTTGCTCATATACATCTCGCAGAACCGAGGCCCGCTTGCCTTTTGACTTGTCTACAACCCGTTCTTTCCATAAGGCAAGAACTTGCGTGAACTGGAGATTGTTCATTGCTTTTGGTAGCTCAAAATCCTTGGCGTTAGGATCGCAAAAAGTGAGCAGAGTCTGCATAAAAATCTCGTATTCGATCGCTCCCCAATGGGCAACAATCGTTCCGATCATAAAAATTTCGCGATCGGATAGCTGGAGATCCAGCACCATGATGCTCTGAGGAGGATCAATCACAAGTTGTTGCCTGCTCTGATGCCTAGTTACTGTTATCTCTTTGTGTCGTCTTCGCGTGCGCTTTCTTCACGAAAAACCGCCGTCCCACGGCTGCCGTCGGGATGGATCCAGCCGCGATACATGCCGCTGGTGTTGAAGGGCATCGCGATGTTGCCGTCGCGATCCAGTGCGATCGCACCGCCGTCGCCGCCGAGTTCCGGCACCACGACATTGACCACGTGATGCGCGGCCGTCGCCAGCGCGGCCTCGCCGTAGGCCACGCGCGCGCAGATGTCGTGCGCGACCGCGGCCCGGAGGTAGAACTCGCCCCAGCCTGTGCCGGACACGCCGCAGCGGTCGTCGGCCCAGGTGCCGGCGCCGATCACCGGCGAATCGCCGATGCGGTTCCAGCGTTTGTCGGTCATCCCGCCGGTGGAGGTGCCGGCGGCGATGCGGCCGTCGCGGTCCAGCGCGACCGCGCCGACGGTGCCGAAGTACGTCCCGCGCACATCGTGATTGCCCGCCTGCCGGCGCGCCTGCGCCGCTTCGAGCTGACGGCGGCGATGCTCGGTGTCGAACCAGGTGTTGGGCACGCGTTCGATGTCCTGCAGCGTGTCGGCGAAGGCTTCGGCGCCGTCGCCGGCCAGCATCACGTGCGGACTGCGTTCCATCACCGCGCGCGCCAGCCGGATCGGATTGCGGACGGTCCGCACGCCGGCGACCGCGCCGGCGCGACGGGTGTGGCCTTCCATCACCGAGGCATCGAGCTGATGCCGGCCTTCGGCGTCGAACACCGCGCCCTTGCCGGCATTGAAGTGCGGGGACTCCTCCAGCACCAGGATCGCGGCCTCGACCGCATCGAGCGCACGCCCTCCCTTGGCCAGGACCGCGTGGCCGGCATCGAGCGCGCGATCGAGATCGGCGCGGATCGCACGTTCCTCTTCCTGCGACAACCGGTCGCGATCGATCACCCCGGCGCCGCCATGGATGACGAGAGCGAAGGGGCGAGGATCCGCGGAGCGTGTGGCGTCGGGGGTTTGCGCGTGTGCGGTCATGGCGGCGATCGCGAAAAGAAGGGGCAGCAGCGGACGCATCGTCGGCTCCGGCGAGCGGGACATCCAGCATAGCCGCTGCCCGGGTCGGCCCGCATTGCAGCGCAACATCCCCGGCCCCGCGCTTGACCCGCCCCGTCGACGGCGCAATGCTTCGGATGACGCCCTGCCGGAGACCGCCATGGACAGCCTCACCCCACAGGATCGCGACCATCTGCGCATCCTCTCGATCATGCATTACATCTTCGCCGGCCTCGGCGTCGTCGGACTGGGCTTTCTCGGCGCGCACTACGCGATGATGCGGACCTTCATGAACCCGGAGTTCATGAAGCACGAGCCGAATCCGCCGCCGGAAGCGTTCATGGACATGATCGTGTGGTTCTACATCGTGTTCGGCGCGATCATGCTGCTCGGGATGGTGCTCAACGTGATGGTCGCGCAGCGTCTGAAAGCGCGACGCGGGCGCATGTTCTGCATGGTCGTGGCGGCGCTGGACCTGCTGCAGATGCCGCTGGGCACGCTGCTCGGCATCTTCACCCTGCTGGTGCTGTCGCGCGAGAGCGTCCGGCGGACGTTCGAAGGCGGCGGGACGGGCTGACCGGCGCGCGGGAGAACGCACACCATGCATCCGCTCGCGCCGGGCGATCGACGGCAGCTGACCCTGCTCGCCGTGTGCCACGCCTTGTTCGGCGCCTTCGCCGCCCTGGCGTTCGCACTGATGCTGTTCGCGATCGCGATCCTCGTCGTCGAACTGCGCGCGGCTCCCGATGCCGACGACAATGCCGCGCTCTGGGTGTTGATTCCGCTGTATGGCGTATTGACGCTGATGCTGCTCGTCGTGGTCGTGCTGAACCTGATCGCCGCGCGCAACCTCGCCGGTCGGCGCGGCTACGCGTTGTGCAGGACGATCGCGATCGTGAACATGCTCAATGCGCCGCTCGGCACCGCGCTCGGCGTCTGGACCTGGCTGGTGCTGGCGAAGCCTCTGGTGCGCGCGGCGTTCGGGCAACCGGAGCCCACGCGGACGACGTAGGCGGCCCGCGCAGGACACGCACAGCGGGCGTAAGCCCGCTGCACGGCCCGCCCTACTGCTGGCGCAGCGCCTCGATCGGATCGAGTTTCGCGGCCTTGCTCGCCGGGTAGTAACCGAAGAACAGACCGGTGGCGATCGAGAACCCGGCGGCCAGGCCGATGACCTTGCCGTTGAGCGCGACCGGCAGCGCGCCGACCTTGCTCACCAGCAGCGCGCCGACCACGCCGAGCGCGATGCCGATCGTGCCGCCGATCAGCGAGATCAGCATCGCCTCGGCGAGGAACTGCCGGCGGATGTCGCGCGGCCCGGCCCCGACGGCCATGCGCAGTCCGATCTCGCGGATGCGCTCGGTCACCGACACCAGCATGATGTTCATGATGCCGATGCCGCCGACGATCAGCGAAATACCGGCGACCGCGCCGAGCAGCCAGGACATCAGCTTGGTGGTCTGGGTCCGCGCGCTGACGATCTCCGCCAGATTGCGCACGTTGAAGTCGTCATCCGCGCCCGGCTCGATCTTGTGGCGCTGGCGCAGCAGCGCTTCGATCTCGGCCTGCGCGATCGACAAGCCCTCGGGATCGGCGACGCCGATGCTGATCTGCTGCAGCGCGCCCGGCGGCAGCGCCGCATTGCTGGACATCCGGCGACGCGCGGTGTCGAGCGGAATCAGCACCAGATCGTCCTGATCCTGACCGAAACCGCCCTGGCCCTTGGACTTGAGCACGCCGACCACGGTGAACGGCACCCGGCCGAGACGGATGCTCTGGCCGACCGCCTCCTCGTCGCCGAACAGTTCGCGACGCACGGTCTCCCCGAGAATCGCGGTCTTGTCGCCGCCGCTGTAGTCGCCGGCGCCGAACCCCGCGCCGCTGGCCAGTTCCCAGCCGTTGATCGAGAACCAGTCGGGCTCGATGCCGTACCAGTTGGTCGACCAGTTGTTCTCGGCGTACACCGCCTGCGAACCGCCGCGCAGCACGCCGCTGACGTACTGGATCCCGCCGATCTCGCGACGGATCGCTTCGGCATCGTCTTCGGTGAGGGTGTAGAAACTGCTGCTGCTCATGCGCACGCCGCCGAAACCGCGGCCGGCGCCGGGATTGATGTCGAGCCGCTGCGAGCCCAGACCGGACACCAGCTTCTCGATCTCCGCCTGGGTACCCTGCCCGACCGACACCATCACGATCACCGCGGCGATGCCGATGATCACGCCCAGCGAGGTCAGCGCGCTGCGCACCCAGTTGCCGCGCAGGGCGAAGGTCGCGGTGCGCAGCACTTCCATCAGGGTCAACCCGCCGGGCACGGGCATCGACGACGCTTCGTGCGCGAGGCTCATGCGGGACGCTCCGTCGACGCCGGCGCGTCCTGGCGACGATCTTCGTGCAGCCGACCGTCGCGCATCACGCAGGTACGGTCGGCGTGGGTGGCGACTTCGGCGTCGTGGGTGATGAGGATGATGGTGTGGCCCTCGCCGCGGAGGCGCTCGAACAGGGCCAGGATCTCCTGCCCCGTGCGCGAATCGAGCGCGCCGGTGGGCTCGTCGGCCATCAGGATCGCAGGCCGGTGGATCAGCGCCCGCGCGATCGCCACGCGCTGCTGCTGGCCACCGGACAGCTCGGTCGGCCGATGCGACATGCGCTCGCCCAGACCGACCGCCGCCAGCGCCTCGGCGGCGCGTCGACGACGTTCCGCCGGCGGCACTCGCGCGTAGCTCAGCGGCATCGCCACGTTGTCGAGCGCGCTCATCCGCGCCAGCAGATTGAAACCCTGGAACACGAAACCGATCTTGTCGCGGCGCAGCGCCGCGCGCTCCTCGGCGTCGAGCGTGGCGACATCGACGCCGTCGCACAGATAGACGCCGGAGGTCGGCGTGTCGAGGCAGCCGATCAGGTTCATCAGCGTCGATTTGCCCGAGCCGGACGGCCCCATGATCGCGACGAACTCGCCGTGATCGATGTGCAGGTCGACACCCTTCAGCGCCACCACTTCGGCTTCGGTGCCGGCGGCATAGACCTTGCCCAGCCCACGGGTTTCGATCACCGGATGCGCCGGGCGGACGCGGGCGACTGCGTTCACTTGGCGGGCTCCGCCGTCTGCACGCCGACCACGACTTCATCGCCGGGCTTGAGGTCGCCGTCGATCTCGGTGCTGGTGCCGTCGGACGCGCCCACCCGCACCATCACCGCTTTGGGCTTGCCGTCGGCGAGCACGTACACCGGTGCGCGGCGCGCGCCGACCAGCGCGTTGAGCGCGCTGTCCCACTGCGCGCGCTGATCGTCGCGCAGCCCGTCGCGGAACGCGCCGAACTGCTGGTTGAAGCGTTCGAGCATGCGCTGGCGCATCGCACCGCTGGCGTTGCCACCGGCATTGCCGCCGCCCTGCGGTCCACCGCCGGGCATGCGGCCGAACAGCGCGCTGCCGCCGGTCTGGCCCTGCGTCGACGCCGCGGCGCGCGCGGCGATGCGCTCGCGCATCTTCGCCAGGGCATCGTCGAACGCGGCCTGCTGCGCCGGATCGAGCTTGAGCGACGCGGCGATCCTGGGCAGTTCCTCGCTCATGCCGCCACCGCGCTGCTGCGGTTCGGGCGTCGCCGCGGGATCGGCCGGCGGCTTGAAGCGCATCGCCGCGTTCGGCACCTTCAGCACGCCGTCGCGGCGGCTGACTTCGATCTCGGCGTTGGCGGTGAGCCCCGGCAGCAGCGCCTGGTCGGCGTTGTCGACCGCGACCACCACCGGGAAGGTGATGACGTTGTTGGTGTTGGTCGCCGACAACCGCACCTGGCTGACTTCGCCGCGGAACTGGCGGTCGGGGAAGGCGTCGACAGTGAACGACACCGCCTGTCCCTGGCGCACCTGACCGATGTCGGACTCGTCGACCGCCAGGACGATCTCCATCCGCGACAGGTCTTCGGCGATCTTGAACAGCACCGGCGCCTGCAGGCTGGCGGCCACGGTCTGGCCCGGTTCGATCGAACGGCTCAGCACCACGCCGTCGACCGGCGAGTAGATGACGGTGCGGCCAAGATTCAGGCGCGCGTTGCGGGTGGAGGCTTCCTGCTGGCGGATCTGCGCCTCGGCCTGCGCGACCTGCGCGCGGGCCTGATCGCGCGCGGCCAGCGCCTGGTCGAGATCGCCGCGGGCGACGAGTTTCTGCGCCGCCAGCTCACGGTTGCGGTTGTAGGCCAGTTCGGCGTTGCGCAGGGTCGCCTGCGCGGTCGCCAGACCGGCGCGGGCGTTGGCGATGCTGGCGTCGCCCTGGGCGATCTGGGCCTCGAACGTGCTGGGGTCGATGCGGGCGATGATCTGTCCCTTGCGGACGCGGTCGTTGAAGTCGACCAGCACCTCCTCGACCTTGCCGGAAATCTCGCTGCCGACGTCGACGGTGGACAGCGCGCCGAGGGTGCCGGTGGCGGAAATCGCCACCCGGATGTCGCCCTGTTCCACCGCCGCGGTCCGGAAGCGCTGGGCTTCGGCGCCATCGCGGCCTTTCCAGAACCAGAGAGCGGCCGCCGCGATCACGAGCACGGCGATGACGGGGACGAAGCGGAAAATGCGGGGACCGGTCTTGCGGTATGCGGACATGGGGGCTGGGGATCGCAAGGTGAAAGGAGGTGAACGCACGCGCACGCCATCGGTTGACAGGCGATGCGCACGGCGGGTTCCCGCATTCGTCCATGCCCGGAGCTTCCGGGGCGGGCGCATCCGTGTCGGCATGGCCTTCTTGGCGATACCGTCGGCGCCGCGCATCATCGCACGACACCCACCCGATCCGCCGCCATGCCTTTTGTCCTAGAACGCCTCGCCCCCGTCATCCTGCTGCTGTGCTCGAACGTCTTCATGACCTTCGCCTGGTACGGCCATCTCAAATTCCGCAGCGCACCGCTGACCCTGGCGATCCTGGCCAGTTGGGGCATCGCCTTCTTCGAGTACCTGCTGATGGTGCCGGCGAACCGCCTGGGCAGCGCGCACTACTCGGCGCCGCAGCTCAAGGGCATGCAGGAGGTGATCACCCTGCTGGTGTTCGCGGGGTTTTCGACGTGGTTCCTCGATCAGCCGCTGAAATGGAACCACTGGGCCGGATTCGGCCTGATCCTGGTGGCGGCATGGCTGATCTTCATGGAGTGACGCGAACGTTTCATGGAATCGCGATCAGAACTTGATTTTTCCGATCAGGATGTCCTTGTACATGACCCGCCAAGACGGCCCATGACGAGCGACGAAGCCAAAGCCGCGCGTGCGGCTTGCGACAATGAATCACGATCAGAACTTGATTTTTCCGATCAGGATGTCCTTAGTACATGACCCGCCAAGACGGCCCGTGACGAGCGACGAAGCCAAAGCCGCGCGCGCGGCTTGCGGCAATGAATCACGATCAGAACTTGATTTTTCCGATCAGGATGTCCTTGTACATCACCCAGTCGCCGGCGAAGGAATAGAACGGGTATTTGAACGTCGCCGGACGGTTCTTCTCGAAGAAGAAATGGCCGACCCACGCGAACGCATACCCGCTGACCAGCGCCGCGAGCAGCCACCAGGCGTTGTCGCGCAGCATCGCGGTGAAGATGAAAACGATGGCAAGACTGGTACCGACGAAATGCAGGCGCCGGCAGGTGCGGTTGTGGTGTTCGCCGAGGTAGAACGGATAGAACTCGCGGAAGCTCGAAAATCCGGACATGGGCTCCTCCCGTCAGGGCGATGGCGCGCGTCGTTGCGCGAAACGCTGCAGCAGCAGGACGATACCGTACCAGAGGAACAGCATCCCGAGCAGGTTCGGGACGCTCAGCGACCACTCGGTCTGGTGCCAGCCGTAGTACAGCAGCGCGAGGCCGAGCGCGACCAGCCCCAGCCCACCGGCGCATCGCCACGCGACGCCCGGCGACGCAGACGCGCGGCGCAGGCCGCGTCGCAATGCAGGCCGATGGCGTCGTCGTCATGGGCGCAGGCTTCGCTGCAAAGGCCCTTGCCGCAGGCGGTGCAGACGCCCACCGCGACCCGGTCGCGATGCCGCCAGCAATTCATGCCCCGCCCCGCTCCATGGCCTTGGCGCGATGCCAATAGGCGTCCTGGTCCGCCAGCGACAATTCCGCCAGCGCCACGCCATCGGCGGCCGCCATCGTTTCCATCGCGCGGAATCGGCGCTCGAACTTGTGGTTCGCACGACGCATCGCCGCGCCCGGATCGACCCGCGCATGCCGCGCGAGATTCGCGGCGACGAACAGCAGATCGCCGAGTTCGTCCTCCAGCCGGTCGCGCACCGCGGCATCGTCCGGAGCGGCGGCCAGCGCATCGAACTCGACCTGCACTTCGTCGAGTTCCTCCTTCAGCTTCTCGATCACCGGCGCCGGACCGGGCCAGTCGAAACCGACGGTCGCGGCCTTCTTCTGCAGCTTCACCGCACGCAGCCATTCGGGCAGACCGCGGGCGACGCCGGCGAGCGCCGATGTGTCGACGGCGCTGCCATGCCCCTGCGCCGCATGTTTCGCCAGCCGTTCCTTCTTCTTCTCGGCATCCCACATCGCGTTGAGCGCATCGCTGTCGGCGATGCTCATGCCCGCGAACACGTGCGGGTGGCGGCGCTCCATCTTGTCGCTGATCGCGGCGACGACATCGGCGAACGCGAACGCGCCCTGCTCCTCGGCCATGCGCGCATGGAACACGACCTGGAACAGCAGATCGCCGAGCTCGTCCTTCAGGTCGTCGAGATCGTTGCGATCGATGGCATCGGCGACTTCGTAGGCTTCCTCGACCGTGTACGGCGCGATGGTGGCGAACGTCTGCTTCAGATCCCACGGACACCCGCCCTGCGGGTCGCGCAGGCGGGCCATGATCGCGAGCAGGCGCTGGAGGTCGGCGGGATCGCTCATCTGTTCGCAGGGACGATCATTGTCGAAACTATCGTTCGCAAGCGGGCCCTTGGGCCTGATGCGGCAAGGCTCGGGCCTGAAGGCCCTCCTACGAGCGGCGCGACTTCACACGGCATCATCCGTCGATCCAATCCCGCCATGGCAGGGTTGCATCCCCCAGCGCCACGAAATCGCCGTTCAACAGCGTGTCGCGCTGGTTGTAGCGGAACGGCCGCCCTTGGGGATCGAGCACGACGCCACCGGCGGCCTCGACGATCACCTGGCCCGCGGCGGTGTCCCATTCGCTGGTCGGCGCGAAGCGCGGATAGACATCGATGGCGCCCTCGGCGACGCGGCAGAACTTCAGCGACGAGCCGACGCCGATGGCTTCCAGCTCGCCCCGATCGGCCGCCATCTTCGCCATGAACGCCTCGGTCCGCGCGTCGCGGTGCGAACGGCTGGCGGCGACGCGCAGCGACGCTTCGGCCGGCGTGCGCGTCTCCAGCGCGACCTCGCCACCATCGGCGCGTCGATACGCGCCGTGGACGAGATCGCCCCACCACAGCACACCGGTCACCGGCGCCCGGATCACACCGAAGGTCGCCACGCCGTCCTCGATCAGGGCGATGTTGACGGTGAATTCGCCGTTGCGCTTCACGAACTCGCGGGTGCCGTCGAGCGGATCGACCAGCCACAGCCGCGACCAGCGGCGGCGCTCGGCGGCGGTGAGTTCCGCGGACTCCTCCGACAGCACCGGAATGTCCGGCGTGATCGCGTGCAGGCCGTCGACGATCCGCCGGTGCGACGCGAGGTCGGCGGCGGTCAGCGGGCTGTCGTCGGCCTTGTGTTCGACATCGAACGCGCCGTCGTAGATGGCGAGGATATCGGCGGCGGCGGCGGCCGCGAGGGCGATCACGCCTTCGCGGATCGATTCATCGAGCAATGTCGGCATGACGGAACCACTCCCTGACGAGGAACAGGGCGGCGATCGACCGCCCCTCGGAAAAATCTTCGGCGAGCATCAGCTCGTGCAGCGCGTCCAGCCGCCATGGCACCACGTCGAGCGGCTCGGGCTCGTCGCCGGGCAGGCGCTCTTCGTACAGATCGCGGGCCAGCACCAGCACGGTCTCGTGGCCCATGTAGGTCGGCGCGAGACTGATCCGGCGCAGCACCTGCAGCGAACGCGCGCCGTGGCCGATCTCTTCCTTCAACTCGCGGTCCGCGGCCTGTTCGGGCGTCTCGCCGGGATCGATCTTGCCCTTGACCAGCCCCAGTTCGTAGCGATGCGTGCCGGCGGCGTATTCGCGGATCAGCAGCGCGGTGTGGTCGTCCAGCATCGGCACCACGATCACCGCGCCATGGCCGATGGCCGGCGCGCGGTGATACAGCCGGCGCTCGCCGTTGGCGAACTCGAGATCCAGCTCCTCGATCGGCTGGTCGGGCGTGCCGCGACGGCGGATCCCGTGGATGATCGGCAGCGTCCGGCTCAAGCGGCACCGACCCGGGCACGACGGGCGATAATGGGGGAATGAACGCACATCCCCGGATGATAAACGACGACGACCGCTGGCGGTCGCGGGATCTCGCCGTGCTCTGGCACCCCTGCACGCAGATGCGCGAGCACCCCGACGCACTGCCGCTGCTGCCGGTGGCGCGCGGCGACGGCGCGTGGCTGATCGGTCACGATGGCCGGCGCACCCTCGACGGCGTCAGCAGCTGGTGGACCAATCTTCATGGCCATGCCGAACCCCGGATCGCCGAGGCCATCGCCCGACAGGCGCGTACGCTGGAACAGGTGATCCTGGCCGGCTTCTCGCATGCGCCGGCGGTGGAACTGGCCGAACGCCTGCTGGCGGTGGCGCCGCGCCAGCCCGGACGCGCGCCGCTGGCCAAGGTCTTCTACGCCGACAACGGATCGGCCGGCGTGGAAGTAGCGCTGAAGATGGCGTTCCACTGGTACCGCAACCGCGGCGACGCCCCGCAGCGCACGAAGTTCGTCGCGCTGACCAACAGCTACCACGGCGAGACCGTCGGCGCGCTGTCGGTGGGCGATATCCCGCTGTACCGTCGCGTGTACGCACCGCTGTTGATGGAGGTGCTGTTCGCGCCGACGCCCGACGCCTTCGGCTGCAACGACGCCGAAGCCGCCATCCGCCGCGCGGACGAAGCCGCCGACGCCCTCGCCCGCCTGCTGGACCAACACCCCGACGAGGTCTGCGCGCTGATCCTCGAACCGCTGGTGCAGTGCGCCGGCGGCATGCGCATGCATCACCCGCAGTATCTCAAGCGGGTACGCGAACTGTGCGACGCGCACGGCGTGTTCCTGATCGCCGACGAGATCGCGACCGGCTTCGGCCGCACCGGCGCGCTGTTCGCGTTCGATCAGGCCGGCGTCCAGCCGGACCTGATGTGCCTGTCGAAAGGCCTCACCGGCGGTTTCCTGCCGCTGTGCGCGGTGCTGGCGACACAGCGGATCTACGACGGCTTCCTCGACGACTCGCGCGAGCGCGCCTTCCTGCATTCACACAGCTACAGCGGCAATCCGCTGGCCTGCGCGGCGGCGCTGGCGTCGCTGGACATCCTGCAGCAGGACGACGTCATCGCGCGCAACCGCGACACCGCCGCGAAGATGGCCGCGCTGGCCGCACCGTTCGCCGCGCATCCGCTGGTGGCCGACGTGCGCCAGACCGGCATGATCCTCGCGATCGAGCTGCGGCCGGAACCCGAGAACGCCGACGACGGCAATGCGGTCGAGATCGCCGGCCGCCGCGGCCTGCGCATGTATCGCGCGGCGCTGGAACGCGGCGTGCTGCTGCGACCGCTCGGCGACGTGCTGTACTGGATGCCGCCCTATTGCGTCGACGATGCGCAGCTCGCGCTGCTCGCCGACGCCACCCATGCCGCGATCCAGGCCACCGAGATCAAGGAGGCCGCCCGATGCGCCTGACCCGCGTTCATGTCGATCAGCCGCTGACCTCCGGTACGCGCGTGGTCCTGCCCGAGAGCGCGGGCGCGCACCTCGTCCGCGTGCTGCGCCTGCGCGAAGGCGAGGCCTGCGTGCTGTTCAACGGCGACGGCCACGACTACGACGCCCGTCTGCTGGCCGCGAACAAGCGCGGCGTCGAGGCCGAGATCGTCGACAGACGTCTCGTCGACAACGAATCGCCGCTGCGGATCGTGCTGCTGCAGGGCATCGCACGCGGCGAGAAAATGGACCTGATCCTGCAGAAGGCCACCGAACTCGGCGTGCACGCGATCGTGCCGGTGTTCGCCGACCGCACCGAAGTGCGACTCGACGGCGAGCGCCTGCAGAAACGGATGGACCACTGGCGCAGCGTGGTGATCTCGGCCTGCGAACAGAGCGGACGCGCGCGGATTCCCGACGTATGGGCGGCTCGCGGACTGGCCGAGGCCGCGGCGGCACTGGAAGCCGATGCGCTGAAGCTCACGCTGGACCCGGTCGGCGAACACCGCTTCGAAACGCTGGCGAAACCCGCTGGCGCGGTCGTGATCGGCATCGGCCCCGAAGGCGGCTGGTCGGAGAAGGACCGCATCGTGCTGCAGCAGCACGGCTTCAGCGGCCTGCGCCTCGGCCCGCGCGTGCTGCGCACGGAGACTGCCGGACTCGCCGCGATCGCGGCGCTGCAGGCGCGGTTCGGGGATTGGTGAGCCTTTCCAAAAACTTGGAGCCCCCATGGAAGATCACGCCGCAAATATCACCTGCTACATGTGCGAAAAACCGGGCGACACGAAAGAGCACGTCCCTCCGAGAAGTTTTTTCCCGAAGGAAGAAGGGTTCAGAAAAAATCTGATCACGGTGCCCTCATGCTCCGAGCACAACAACGAGAAAAGCGGCGAAGACGAATATATGAGGGTCTTGTTCGCCGGAACAGCGGGCAACACATTGAACTCTGAACTCGAGAGCAGAATAATCAGGTCGCTCCAACACAAGAAGAAGCTGGGGCACGAAATGATCGCAATGTCCAGAACGCGCCGCGGCTACACAGTCAACGAAGAAAGGATAAAGACTTATCTGGCAAGCGTTGCCAAAGCCATTTACCGGCATGCGTTCGGCGAAAAATTCCAAGGTGACTTGAACATCGCGCCCCACTTTCTGGACAACTTCACAACCGCGCGGGATTTACGAATGTGGAGCGAGAAAGCGAAACGAGAATTCGCATGGCGCAGGATTTTGGCGACAAGGCCTATGCTCCCAGAATACCCTTGGGAGGGGGAGAATTCGGACATATTCCGCTACAGGATTTGGAGGAGCGATACCAGCGCGATGCTGGAGATGGAGTTCTACGAGACGCATCGCATCGACTGCCTGTTCACACGCGCAAGCGCCGCATGACAGCCCTCTCGATCCACATACGTTCGCGGCTCACGCCGCCGGGCGCAGCACGTCGACGATCATCTTTTCGGCGGCATCGAGATCCGGCACCAGGGCCACGTCGTCGTTGAACATCACGCGCAGGCGGATGCCTTCGGGAAGGGTTTCCATGTGCGCGCTGTCGACGATCAGGTTGTCTGCGGTGATCGTGACCAGGCGCGGGAAGCCCTGCGCCACCAGTGCGAAATACGGGAGCTTCGGATCGCCGCCGAGGGCCTTGATCACGATCACCTTGGTGCCGATGGACGCGCCCTCGGTATGGGTGCCGGCGATGCGGGCGAACGAGATCAGCGGCAGTCGCCAGCCGCGCCAGCGGATCTGTCCGAGCATCCAGTGCGGCGCGTGCTCGATCGGCTCCGGTTCGGCGTAGGACAGCACCTCGACCGTGGCGGCATTGGGCAGCAGCAGCTGCGAGCCGGCGATCTGGATGAGGACGCCTCGGATGTCGTTGACGGTCGTGGTGTTCACGGCGGTGCTCGTTGTGTTCGACGGTGGTTGCGATCAGCTCGGCCAGCGCGAGGCCAGACGGCCGGAGAGTTCGGCCGGCAGACCGGACGTGGCGCCGCGCCTGCGCAACTCGGCGCAGGCGGTGCCGTCGTAGCAGTCGTCCGGCGACTGCGCGATCAGGAGGGTGCCGGTGGCCGCGGCGGCCATCGCGGTATCGATCAACTGCGGATCGCTGCCGCTGAGGAATACCAGCGCGCTCTCGCCGGCCGGAAGGGCCGCGAACAGACTGGCGGCGGGCGCGGGATCGGCGACGAAGCCGAAGCCGCTGCCGCGCGCGGACAGGCCGATGCCTTCGGGCAGGAAATAGATCGTGCCGGGGCTGGCGACGCCACCGGCTTCGGCCAGCGCGACCGGCAGTGCCGAAGCGCGTTCCATCTGCGCGACCAGCCGGTCGTAACGACCGCCCTGCAGATGCAGTCGGACCAGGATCACGGCGGGGAATTCGGCCGGGATCGCCGACAGCAGTTGCCGCGCGGGATCGGGGCCACCGAGACCGGCCTCGACCAGCACCACGCCGGTCGCGACGGTGAAGGGCGAGCCCGCGCGCGGCGCGGCGCTCTCTTCGATATCGACGAGCGACAGACTGGAGATGCGCGCTTCGAGCACGGAAAGATCGTGACCCGCCGCGGGCGCGCGCGGCGCGGCGGCGGTCGGCGCAGCAGCCGGCGCCTCGTCATCGACCGGCGCAAGCGACAGGTCACCCAGCGAGAACGCGGGTTTCGCCGCGGGTTCCGGTGCGGGCGCGGCAGCGGGTGCAGGTTCGGACGGAGGAGCGGCCGCAGCGGCCAGACTTCTGGCGACCAGTTCCTCGAACGAGAGCACATCCTCGGGCGCGCGCATCGAAGGCAACGGTGGCGGTGCCGTCGCGGCCGGTGTCTCGTTGCCGTCATCGAAGTTCAGGCTGGACACGAAGTCGAGATCGAAACCGGCCGTCGCATCATCGCCCGCGGTCTGCAGCGGGCGGGTCGCGGACAGTTCTTCGAGAAAGAAGGCGTCGTCGTCGAAGCGCATCGGCGCGACGTCGGCGGAAGATCCGGTGGACGGGCGATCGAGCGGAACACCCTCGATCTGCACGCTGCCCAGTTGCACGCTTTCGAATTGCATGTCGTCGAGCTGCATGCTGTCCAACTGCATGCCGTCGAGTTCCATTCCATCGAGTTCCATCCCGTCGAGCTGCGCGCTGTCCAGCGACACGCTTTCAAGCGCCATGCCATCGAGCGACACGGCATCCAGCGACACCGATTCGATCGACATATCGTCGAACGGAACCGGCGCGGGCGCGGGCGGCGCCATCGGTTCCAGCGAGAGCACCGGCGCGACCGGCGGCGCTGCGACCGGCGGCGGTGCGGGCGGCAACGGCGGCGGTACGACGGCCATCGTCTGCGCGGCCGGAATCGCATCCAGCAGCGCGGCGTCGAGCGGCAGGCTGTCGACCCGCGCCAGCGACGGCGGCGGTTCGGTCGGCGTCCCGTTGACCGGCACGCTGTCGGCGAGCGCGACCGCTTCGCGGGTGAAGGCGGAGAGATCGGCCTCGGCCGCGGTGGACGCGGGCCGCGGATCCTGATCGCTTTCGGTCCCCGGCGGCAGCACGTTGCTGTCGTTGCGCAGTTTGGCCGAGAGATGGCGCACCCAGCGCGCGGCATCCCAACCGGCGCGGTGCGCGGCCACATCGGCCTCGTCGAAGATCACGGTCAGTGCGGGATCGGAGAGCAGGCCGTCGAGCTTGTCCAGCGCCGGTTCGATGCTCGGCTCCAGGGCGACCAGGACCGCCTGCGGGTCGAGCGCGCGCAGCGCGCCCTCATCGGTGTTCGCGGGATCGACCGCGATCAGCAACGCCGCGCCGGCCTGACGCAGGGCGTCCGCGAGTTGCTCGGCGGCCTTGCCGGCGCGCGCGAGCAGCACGACCCGCGGCGCCTGTCCATTGGCGATGGCCTCGGTCATCCGCGGGCACCGCTTCCGGCAGTCTCTTCAAGCAGCGCGAACACGTTGCGCATCAGCTCGTTCTCCTGGTACGGCTTGCCGAGGTAGCGATTGACGCCGATGTCCATCGCGCGCTGGCGATGTTTGTCGCCGGTGCGCGAGGTGATCATGATGATCGGCACCTTCGCGAGACGGCCGTCGGCCTTCATCGCGGTCGCCAGCTCATAGCCGTCCATGCGCGGCATTTCGATGTCGAGCAGCATCAGGTCGGGCACGCGATCGACCATGCGTTCGAGCGCGTCGATGCCGTCCTTCGCGGTGATGACTTCGAAGTTGTTGCGCTCCAGCACGCGGCCGGTGACCTTGCGCATGGTGATCGAGTCGTCGACCACCATGACCAGCGGCACCGCGCGCTGTTCGGCCGGGATGAAATCCTCCGGGATCTCTTCCGACTGCGCGGTCTGGCGACGCACCAGCGGCGCGACGTCGAGGATCACCACCACGCTGCCGTCGCCCATGATGGTGGCGCCGAAGATGCCGGGGATCGACGCGACCTGCGGGCCGATCGGCTTCACCACGATTTCGCGGTTGCCGACGATCTGGTCGACGGTCACGGCGACATGCAGATCGCCCGAACGGGTCAGCAGCAGCGGCATCTGCAACTGGCCTTCGGCTTTCGCCGGAGCATGGCCGAGCAGTTTGCCGAGATCGTGCAACGCGTACTCTTCGTTGCCGTAGCGATAGGTGTCGACGCCCTTGGCCAGTTCCTCGCGCGGAATGCGGCCGACGCCGCGGACCGAGGCGATCGGCACCGCGAACGTGATCTCGCCGATGCGCACGAACGCCGCCTGGGTGACCGCGAGGGTCTGCGGCAGGCGCAGAGTGAAGACGGTGCCCTTGCCCAGCTCGGAATGGATGTCGATGGTGCCGCCGAGCTGGCGCACTTCGCTGGCGACCACGTCCATGCCGACGCCACGACCGGCAAGCCGGGTGACTTCTTCGGCGGTGGAGAAGCCGGGTTCGAAGATCAACGCATCGAGCTGGGCGTTCGACAGCGGCACGTCCTTGCGGACCAGTCCGCGGGCCTCGCCGCGTTCGCGGATCGCCTTGCGATCCAGGCCACGGCCGTCGTCGCTGATCTGCAGCACGACTTCCGAACCTTCCTTGCGGATCGCGATCGTGACCGTGCCTTCTTCCGACTTGCCGGCGCGGCCGCGCACGTCGGGCGCTTCCAGACCGTGGGCCACCGCGTTGCGGAGCATGTGCTCCAGCGGCGCGGTCATGCGCTCGAGGACGTTGCGATCGAGTTCGCCCTGGGCGCCTTCGAGCTTCAGCTGCACCTGCTTGCCGGTATCGGTACCGGCCTGACGCAGCACGCGGCGCAGACGCGGGACCACGGTCTCGAACGGCACCATGCGGGTGCGCATCAGACCTTCCTGCAGTTCCGAGCTCACGCGCGACTGCTGCAGCAGCAGGGTGTCGTACTGCTGGGTCAGATCGTCCAGAGTGGTGTGCAGGCTGCCCAGGTCGGTCGCGGTTTCGGCGAGCGCGCGGGAGAGCTGCTGCAGGTTGGAGAAGCGGTCCAGCTCCAGCGGATCGAACGTGCTTTCGGTGGTTTCGCCTTCGCGCTGGTAGCGGGCGATGATCTGCGCTTCGGTCTCGATTTCGAGACGACGGAGCTGATCGCGCAGACGCGCGGTCGTCTGCTCCATTTCGGAGGTGGCGCTGCGGAACGCACCCAACTGCTGTTCGAGGCGAGAACGGTAGATCGCGACTTCGCCCGCGTAGTTCACCAGGCGATCGAGCAGTTCGGCGCGGACGCGGACCTGCTCCTGACCACCGCGCAGACCGCTTTCGTCTTCGTTGTCGCCGCCGAATTCCATCGGTGCGGACAACGGCCTGAGGCCGGGCAGCGGCGCGAACACCGGCGCTGCCGGCATCGCTTGTTCGGCGGACTCGGCTTCGGCGGACTCGGCCTCGACCGGCACGACATCGGCCTGTTCGGCCTCGACCGTTTCGGATTCGACCGTTTCGAGCTCGACTGCCTCCAGCTCGACCGCATCCCACTGGACGGCTTCGGTTTCGATCGCATCGACGCGAGCGGGCTGACTGCCGGCGTATTGCGCTTCGGGCGCAAAGGCTTCGTCTTCGAAGGCGTGCGGTTCCGCCGGTTCCGCGGAGGGAACCTCGGCGGGTTGCGGCGCGGTGTCCTGCGTCGGGAAAACGAAATCGGCGAAGTCGGGTTCGGTGACAGCGTGTTCGACTTCGACCTGCGCAGGCGCTTCGATCGCAGGCGCGTCGAAGGAGATCGCGTCGATCATCCCTTCGATCGCGAACGCTTCGAGGGCATGGACTTCGACGGATGGCGGCTCCGCCACCGGCGATTCCAACACCGGCGATTCCACCGCCTCCGATTCCACGACCGGCGGTTCGAGGTCGATTGCCCCGAGATCCACCACTTCGGCCGCGAGCGCGGCGGCGAGCTCGTCTTCGAAGGAAAGAGGTTCGGCGGCAGGAGCTTCGATGGCGACCGGTGCTTCGATCTCGGCAGGTGCTTCGATCTCGACCTGTTCCGCTTCGGGCGCAGCGACCGGGGGCGCTTCGGCAACGGCCTCCAGCGAGATCTCCTCGATCTCGAAATCCTCGAAGCCCGCAGGCAGCGTCGTCGCCGAAGATTCGGACACGACCGGAACTTCGACCGGCAAGGTCTCCTCGACCGGCTGCGCTTCCGCGACCGGCGCGGCTTCCTGGATCGGTGCCGCTTCCTGCACGGGAGCCATGACCGGCGTCTGGACCGTCGGTGTCGCGACCGGTTCCAGCGGCTGGCCCAGCGCGCGGGCGTCGAACGCCGCGATCAGCGCTTCCGGCATCGCGACCGCGCGGCGGTCGCCCACGCGGGTGACCATCGTGTGCAGACGGTCGAAACCGCTTTCGAGCAGCGGGATGTCGCGCTTGTCGAGCGACTGGCGCTGTTCCGCCACGGCTTCGAGCAGCGATTCCATCGCATGGCCGAGTTCGCCGATGGCCATGATGCCGGCCATGCGCGCACCGCCCTTGAGGGTATGCAGATCGCGCTGCAGACCACCGATGACGTCGCGCTCGTCCGGATGCGCGCGCAGGCGCACCAGCAACTGGTCGGAATGGTCGAGCAGATCGCGACCTTCCTCGACGAAGATGTCGACCAGATCGGCGTCGAGATCGTCCATTTCGAGGGATTCGTCGGGATCGACGACGGCGGCGTTGGCCAGCAGCGTCGAGACGACGGACGCGGGCTGCGCCGCCGGTGCGGCGGGCGTATCGACGAAATCGGCGAACGCGGGCAGTTCGACGTGTTCGGCCGGTACGGACGGCGCACCTTCGGCGAGCAGACGCTCGGCCTCGAGCAGTTCCGCCTCGCGGCGGAGAGTCTCCTGACGCTCGGCTTCGAGGCGTTCGTCCTCGATCCGGATGAGGTCGAGCAGTTCCTGCTCGCGATGCGCCGCTTCGAGACGCTCGGCTTCGAGACGCTCGGCTTCGAGACGCTCGGCTTCGAGACGCTCGGCTTCGAGACGCTCGGCTTCGAGGCGTTCGGCTTCGAGGCGTTCGGCTTCGAGGCGTTCGGCTTCGAGGCGTTCGGCTTCGAGGCGTTCGGCTTCGAGGCGTTCGGCTTCGAGGCGTTCGGCCTGGAGACGCTCGGCTTCGAGACGTTCGATTTCCTGACGCAGGAAGTCCTCGTGCTCGGTGCGCCGCAGACCGGCGATGCGCTCGGCTTCGAGACGCTCGGCTTCGAGGCGTTCGGCTTCGAGGCGTTCGGCTTCGAGGCGTTCGGCTTCGAGGCGTTCGGCTTCGAGGCGTTCGGCTTCGAGGCGTTCGGCTTCGAGGCGTTCGGCTTCGAGGCGTTCGGCTTCGAGACGCTCGGCTTCGAGGCGTTCCGCTTCCGCACGTTCGCTGTCGAACGACTCCATCATCGCCAGCAGACGCTTCGCGTCGTCGGCATCGGCGTCGGCCGGCAGTCCGGTTTCGGCCACGGTCGTCGGCGCAGGCGCGGCGGCCGGGGACTCGACCGACAGCCCGATGAGGCGCGCGAGTTCGGCCTCGGCTTCGGCATCGAGGGACAGACCGTCGAATGCGGGCGTCAGGGTCTCGGCGACCGGCGCCGGCGGCGTCACGGACACCGGTGCGGGCGCGTCGAAATGACCGTAGGCACTGAGATCGAGTTCGGTGAGCTCCACCGGCCGTTCGACCGACGGGGCCGTCGGTGTTTCGAGCGCGGCCGGCTCTTCCGGCATCGCGACCGGCCGGGATTCCGGCAGGCTGTCGCGCAACGCCACGAACCGGGCGGCGAGCGCTTCGCAGCGCGGCACGCGACCGTTGGCGACCGACAATCCGGCGACGGTGGCGCGCACACGATCGGTCAGTTCGCCGATCGCGTCGACGCCCTCGGCATCGGCGACACCCGTGGAAGCGAGCAGCCTGCGGACGTAACCTTCGGCCGGCGTCAGCGCGTCGGTGATCGACGCCACTTCGGTCATCGCGAAGGCGCCGTTCATGGTGTGGATGGCGCGCACCAGCGGCTCGTCGGCGCGGGTCGGCGCGCTGCGGGCACGCGAGAGCCAGCCGTCGATGGTCACCAGATGGCCGCCGACTTCCGCCTGCAGAATCTCGAACAGGACCGCATCGACATTGGCCGGAATGCCATCGTCGACCGGTGCCGGTGCGGGGGCTTCCGCCGCCGGCGCGGGCTGCACGGGTTCGGGCTGCACGGTTTCGACCGCGACCGGCGCCACGACGGCCTCAGCGACCGCGGGCATGACGTCCTCGCCACCGGCGATGCGCTCGGCGTAGGCCTCCATCGCGCGCAGATCGGCGGACACGGTGCCATCGCCACGCAGCGCGGCATGCAGTTGCGGCAGGGTGGCGAAGGCCTGATCGACCATCGCCACCACCGGTGGCGTGGCCGGGCGCAGGCCATCGCGCACCTTGTTGAGCATGTTCTCGATCTTCCAGCTGAACTCGCCGAGGGTCTTGGCGCCGACGAGGCGGCCGCTTCCCTTCAGAGTGTGGAAGACGCGACGGACCGGCTGCAGCAGTTCGATGTTGTTCGGATCGGCCTTCCACTGCGGCAGCAACTGCGCGAGGTTGCCGATCTCCTCCTCGAACTCTTCGAGGAAGATCTCGCGGATCTCGTCATCGATGTCGTCGCTGGTGGCGTCGAAACCGGCCGACACCGGCGCGGCGGCCGGCATCGGCGGCGCAGCGACGGGCTCGGGCGCGCGGGCGGCGATTTCGGGTTGCGGAGCGGGCGGCGGAGCGATCGGCGGCGGAACGACCGGCGACGGCGCGGCGACCGGCGTCTGCGCCGCGGTCTCGCGCGGCGGCAGGAACAGCGGCACGAACGGCGGCGTGGCCGGCTTCGGCGACTCGGGAACGGCCGCCGGCTCGGGCGCCACGGGCTGCGAGACGACAGGCGGCGGTACGGGCTCGATCACCGGTGGCGGCTCGAATGCCACGGGCGGCGGCGCAACGGGTTCGACCACCGGCGGCAACGCGACCGGTTCCGCGGAGGCGGCCGGCGGTGCGACGACCTCCGCAACCGGGCGTTCGACCGCAGGCGTGACGTCCGCGATCGCCGGCACCGCCGGGCGTTCGGCCGGCAGCGGCCAATAGCCCAGGGTTTCGAGGCTGTTGCGGGTGATGTCGAGGATATCGTCGCGATTCGCGCGCTGTTCGCGCAGCGCTTCGAGGTAATACTCGACGCTGGCCAGCGCGTCCGCGAAGGTGTCGAGCTGGCGGCCATTCGGAATGCGGCGCCGCCCCAGCAACTCGATTTCGGTGTACAGGCGCACGCCGTCGAGATACTGCGCCGGCTGCGGCAATTCGAGGATGCTCAGCGCACCGGAGACGTCGCGGAGAAGTTTCGGAACCTGATCGAGTTCGGAATGGTTCCAGGCGGTTTCGACGAAGGCGACGAAGGCCTGCCGCGCGCTGGCGAAGTTCGCGATCGCCTCGCGCACGAGCACATCGAGCACCTTGCGCGCTTCGGCGCCGGCGAGGTCTTCCTCGGTGTCGGCACCATCGCCGCTGGCGAGGCGCGCGACCTGATCGTCGAGCGATGCATCGACGTAAAGCAGAGCGCCGGCGACTTCGAGCAACGCGCTCTCATCGGCCTTGCGCTTGCCCTCGACGATCTCGCGCATCGCGTCGCGCTGCTGTTCCACCAGACTGCGGGCCAGACCGAGGCCGAGCATGCCCAGCGTGTCGGAGACGTTCTGCAGGCGCTCGGCCTGCGGCTGCAGCTCGGCGGGATTGCTCTTGCCGGTGCGCAGGTAGAGGTCGAGCTCGTCCTTCACCCGCAGCAGGTCTTCCTTGATCGCCGCCGACACGGTGTCGAGCAGCGAACGATTGCGGCCGGCGACGCTGCCGCGGGCGTGGTCGAGTTCGGACTCGGTCGGCTTCAGCGCATCGAGCTCGAACACCTCGCGCAGCTTGAGCAGCGCCGGATGATCGGACTCGCTGTGCGCGACGTGATAAAGCAGTTGGCGGGTCGGTTCGAGCGCGGCGTCGGCGCGCGGCGTGTCGAAACCGCCCTGCTGGAAGAGTCCGCGACTTTCGCGATCGACGCTGGCGAACGCCTGTCGCAGGCCGGCGCTGGACGGCATCGCGCGGTCGCGCAGCGCGCCGGCGACCATCGTGGCCACCCACAGCATGCGCCGCTGGGACTCGTCGCTGGTGCGCGCGAGCAGCGCCTCGATCGCGAAACGCAGACCTTCGGCATCGCCAGGCTCACCCTGTTCCGGCCACGCCTGCAGCGCATCGCGCAGACGGACGAGGTACGGCGCGACTTCGTGGGCGCGGGCCGCGGGCGACAGCGGCGCGGCGCGCGGCAACGACGCCGGCAACGGACGATCCAGATCCGGGTTGAACAGGACGCTTTCGCTCAGTCCGGCTTCGCCACGGGCGGCGCGCAGCTCGTTGAGCATCGGCAGCAGGACGATCGAGATTTCCTTGTGACCGCTCTGCAGGCGTTCGAGATAATCCGGCAGCAGCACGACGCCGCGCATCAGCGCGGAGCAGGCGCCGTCGCGATCCGCGACCTGGCCGTTCTGCAGCGCGACCGACAACTGCTCCATTTCCTCGGCGACCATCGCCGGGGCGTACAGCTCGACCATGCGCAGCGTGCCCTGCACCTGATGCAGCAGATCCGCGCTCACCCGCATCCGGCTGGTGTCGGACGGATCGTCGGCGAAGCCTTCGACCTCGACCCGCACCAGACGCAGGGTTTCGTCGAGCTCGGGCTTGACCCAGCCGAGCGCGCTGTACTCGATCGCATCGTGGAGCGCGGTCATCGTGCGCCTCCGCGGGCGCGATCGCACCCGTATTCACGATGGAAATGCTTTCGGATCATCTGGCAATCGCTCCGCCGGTGCGTCCGCCCGATCAGGCCGGCAGCTTGAAGTCGGCGACCGAACGGCGCAGGTCGGCCGCCAGTTGCGCGAGGTTTCCGATCGATTCGGCGGTCTGG